>JAOUOT010000049.1 GCA_029880265.1 Spirochaetia bacterium
GAGTTTCTCGCGCAGCAATTCTATCTCTTTTTCTAAATCAGGAATTTCTTTTTCGATAAGATCTTTTCTTTTCTGATCATGATATGACAATTTGGTTTTCTTTTTTATTTTTTCAGGTTTAATCTCTTTGGTCTTTTGGGGGGCGGATTTTTTTTCTGTAAATATATAGTCGCTGCATAACCCCGGTATAACCCTGATGTTTTTACCTTTTTCGAAGATGAAAAGCATATCGGTCAGTTTATCTAAAAAATATCGATCATGAGATACGACAATCAGACATCCCGGAAAATCAAGCAAAAAATTCTCTAATATGGTCATTGTCTGCAAATCAAGATCATTGGTGGGCTCGTCTAAAATTAAAAAATTCGGATTCTGCATCAATATTCTCATTATATCAAGGCGTCTTCTTTCGCCCCCCGAAAGTTTGCCTACTTTTTGACCCTGCCGACCGCTTTCAAACAAGAACCTCTCTAACAATTGGCCGGCCGTTATTTTCTTTCCGTTTTCATATTCAATAAAATTTGCGATTTCTTTAACCGCCTGAATTAAAGAAAGATTTTCATCAACCTTTTCGCTGGTTTGAGAAAGGTATCCTATCTTTGTGTTAATACCGTAATTTATTTTTCCCGTGTCAGATTTTAGAACCTGCATAAGAATCTTCAGGAAGGTGGTTTTTCCCGCTCCGTTGTCGCCTATAATGCCAATTCTCTCTTTCTTTTTAAATTCATAACTAAATGATGAAAAGATTAAATCATCGCCAAATGTTTTCGATATATTGATGATTTCTAAAATCTTCTTGCCTAATCTTTCTTCTCTAGAGTAAAGCGCGCTTATTTTGTTTTTTCTTTTGGCGTTTTCTGTTAAGCTTTGTGTTTGAATTTGGCTTTTGTCTATTTGCTGAATTCGCGCTTTTTGCTTTGTACCTCGCGCCTTGGGCATTCTTCTGAGCCATTCGAGTTCTTTTAACAGAATATTCTGGCGCTTTGCTATGGTTCTTTGTTCAATGGCGGCGATTTCTTCTTTTTTTTCAAGAAACGATGAATAGTTCCCTTTATATTTGGTTATAGAACAATTATCTATTTCAATTATATAGTTAACGACATTATCCAGAAAATAGCGATCATGCGTAATGATAAGAAGGGCTTTTTTTGTTTTACATAAATATTCTTCAAGCCACGCGATACTGGCAATATCTAAATGATTTGTAGGCTCATCTAACAATAATAAATTATTATCTTCAATCAAGAGACGGGCAAGGGCCGTTTTTTTAACCATCCCCCCCGAAAGTTCGCTCATTTTTATTTTCATGTCATAAATATTCAAATGATATAATATTTCACGAGCTTCGCTTTCTAGGCGCCAAACATCGAGCGTTTCCATTTTCTCTTCGAGCGCTTCTATCTTTTTTAAATCTGAATGTATCGTTTCATTAGCCGGGTCGCTTATTTTTATTTGCAGAGACAAATAATCTTTCAATATTTTAATTCGGCGATTATCAGATGAAAAGATAAAATCATAAATAGTTTGATTTTCGTCAAAGTCTATATTCTGATCAAGATATCCGCAAATTAGTTTATTGTTTTTCGCGAATTTCCCTTTGTCAAAAGTATTAAGACCGGCTATAATTTTAAGTAAGGTAGACTTACCGCATCCGTTTATGCCGATGATGGCGGCTTTTTCGGTTTCATCAAAACCGAAAGATATATCTTGATACAGTATTTTATCGCCTATTTCTTTTGAAGCCTCTGATATAGAAAACAGATTCATGACACTTTACAGGGTACCAAAGTAAAAGCGCAATAAACCGTAAATTGAAACAAAGTTTGCTGAATTCCACTTTCTTTCTTTTTCACCCTCACGGGTACGCGGTGTAAAAAGAAAAAAGTAACAAAGAAAGACTCGTGCTGGCGAAGCCAGTGAAAACCCGCTCCGGCCGCACCTCATGTGCGGAGTCGCTCAATTGGCAGGCCTTCGTAAGAACAGGCTGTTCTGTATGTCGACTTCGACAAGGATGTCAAGAAGTCGACGAGTACGCGCGGGAGATTTCGGAAGGTAGTCTTTTAGGTATATATTCATCTAAAAGAATTTTCAAGTTTAACCCACTGATAATAAAGATTTTTCGGCTGATTTTAAAAGATTTAAAGCCTGCTCTTTGCTAACTGTCGGAAAATCTGCCAGAAAAGTATTTATAGAATCGCCAGCCTCTAAATAATCAAATAAAGCTTGAACAGGAACTCTGGCGCCTTTAAAAACAGGAGTACCCCCAAGAATGTCTTTATCTGTTGTAATTAAATCTTTATCCATTATTATACCTGTGTATATTATAATATTAAATATACAATACAGAGTCAAGTAAATACAGTGATATTTATTTTGTCGCCTCGATACACCCCCTTCGGGGAACTCGGCGACCATTCGATTCGAGATTTTTTCTATTCTGTTCGGATTGGCTTGCTCGTGCCGGCGAAGCCGGTGAAACCCGCCTCTAACAGAATAAGTAATTACGGCCAAAAAAGAGTTGCCAAAGTATATTTTTAAAATTATTTTGTTATTAATGAAATTAACGTTAGAAATACCAGATGAAAAATTCTCTATTATTGAAAACAAAGCATTAGAACTTGGCATA
>JAOUOT010000002.1 GCA_029880265.1 Spirochaetia bacterium
AATCAAACTCTTTCTGCCGAAACATATAGAGCCATAAAAGATTTTACCGATAATTTCTTTATAAAAAATAAATCATTATTTGAAAAAAGAATGAAAACAGGCAAAATTAAAGATTGCCACGGCGACATTCATATGGAGCATATCTGCTTAAGCGATAAGACTTATATTTATGACTGTATAGAATTTAACGATAGATTTAGATATTGCGACGTCGCCTCAGAAATCGCCTTTTTGGCCATGGATCTGGATTTTCACAACAGAAGCGACTTGTCAAATTTTTTCATTGAAAAATATATTGAAATTACCAAAGACAATGAAATACAAGACATCTTAAATTTTTATAAATGCTATCGCGCATGCGTCAGGGGCAAGGTAAACAGTCTTGAATTAGACGATAGCCAGTTAAATAAGACAGAGCGGGAAGAAGCTCAAAACAGGGCGCAAAAATATTTTAATTTAGCGTTAAGCTATACCCGCTGAAAATATTAAAAAAAGATGAAACCAATGCTCATTATAATGCACGGCTTTTCAGGAACGGGAAAGAGCGTCATCGCAAAAAAACTCTCTGAAACTACCCATTTTACTTTATTTCAGTCTGATGTTATAAGAAAAGAAATCGCCGGCTTATATAAAGTAAACAGAGATTACACGGCTTATGACAGAGGAATTTATACAAAAGATTTTTCAGATAAAACTTATGAAACAATGTTAGAATATGCTTCAGCGAAACTAAAAAAAAATCAAACAGTGATACTAGACGCTACTTTCGGCAGAAAAAAATATAGAGACAGCGCCATTCAAAAGGCGAAATCGTTTAATCTTCCTTTGTTTATTATAAATTGCCGCTTGCCTGAAAACCTGATAAAAGAAAGGCTCATAAAGCGTGAATTAGAAAATAAAGACATCTCTGACGCTACCTGGGAAATTTATCTGAAGCAAAAAGAAAATTTTGAGGATCTCTCAAAAGAAGAAGAAAATTTATCTGTTAACTTAAATGTTGAAAATGATTTGACGCTTAATGTAAAGATAATTTTATCTAAAATCTCTGAAATTATGAATTAATAAAAATATTGCAATTAACGTTATGAAACAGGAAAAACCATGAATACGCCAGAAAAAATAAAAACAAAAGTAGTCTCTTATTTTAATAATTTAAAGAAAAACAAAAAAAGAATTTTATTTGATATCTTTATTTTTTTATTAATCATAATTATAATACAATTTTACCAGACGCGAAACCTGATTGATAACGGTAAGAAGGCTCCAGATTTTGAATTGCTTGATTTAAATAATAATCAATATAAATTAAAAAATTATTTAGGAAAGCCCGTGTTGCTTTATTTTTTCGCGCCGTGGTGTACCGTGTGCAAAATCAGCTCAGGAAGGCTTAACGAATACGTAAATTCTATAGATAATAAAGAAATAATTGTATTAGCCATAGGTTTATCTTATAACAACATCACCGAACTGAAAGAATTTAAAAAAGAACATGAGTTATCGGTTCCCGTTCTAGCGGGGTTCGAACAAACGGGTCAAGATTATAAAATACCCGGCTTTCCCACTTTTTATTTTATCGACAAAGAAGGCAAAATCAAATCAAAAACAGTCGGATTTACAACCGAAACCGGAATTCATCTAAGATCAAGCTGGTAAAATCCATCTTTTTACGCAATTCCAACCGCCCGCAAATCGAAGCCGCGTCATGGTAAAGGTTTGTAAAAAGTATAAAAACAATTTTCACGATATGCCTAAATTTAAAAATGTCATATGGAATTTAATATAGCTGTCTTAAGCGGCGACGGAATTGGTCCCGAAATAATGAAAAGCGCCATTGACGTTTTAAATAATGTCATGAAAGGTTCTGAACATACTCTAAATTATAAAGAAGGCTTAGTAGGCGGAGCGGCAATTGACGCCGTGGGGAAGGCCCTTCCCGAAGATACACTCAAATTATGCGAACAAAGCGACGCGGTTTTATTTGGTTCTGTGGGCGGCCCTAAATGGGAAAACATGCCGCCGGCCGAACAACCCGAAAGAGCTTCTTTATTGCCTCTTCGAAAACATTTTGAACTTTTTGCGAATTTAAGACCGGCTATTATATATCCAGAATTAAAAGAAGCCTCTCCCTTAAAGGCTGATATCGTAAAAAACGGTCTTGATATACTTATTTTAAGAGAACTAACGGGCGATGTTTACTTTGGTCAACCCAAAGGCAGAAAAGGCGAAGGGGCAGATGAAACCGCATTTGACACCATGACCTACTCGCGCTATGAAATTGAACGCATCGCAAGATTGGCCTTTGAAACCGCAAGATTGCGAAACAATAAGGTTCATAGTATTGATAAAGCCAATGTTTTAACAACCATGGTTTTATGGAGAGAAGTCGTAACAGAAATTCATAAAGAATATCAAGATGTAGATCTTTATCATTTATATGTTGATAACGCTTCTATGCAGCTTGTAAGCAATCCATCGCAATTTGACGTGGTACTTTGCCCCAACATGTTCGGAGATATACTTTCAGACGAAGCCAGTCAAATAACGGGTTCTATAGGCATGCTTGCCTCGGCTTCGCTTGGCGAACCAGACAACAAATGGGGAAAACAAGGTTTTACATTCGGTCTTTACGAACCCGCCGGAGGCTCTGCGCCTGATATAGCAGGTCAGGGAATATGTAACCCGATAGCCCAAATTTTATCTGCGGCTTTAATGCTTAGATATTCTTTAAAACTTGAAGACGAGGCCAAAAGAATAGAAAATGCAGTTCAAACGGCCATTCAAAAAGGATCTCGTACTTCTGATCTGGCGCGCTATGACGAAAATGTTAAAGCAATTTCTACCGAAGAGATGACTCAATCAATAATAAAAGAACTTTAATAGACTTTATTTAAGAAGCTTTCTCAGCGGGTTCGGGAACTTCTAGTTTTTTTTGCTCCATTTCGCATTGGCCCTCAAAAATCACGCCGTCGTCGACTTCAAGGTTAGGGGTTCGAATATTGCCGATTAGCTTGGCTCCCTTTTTTAGTTCTACTCTTTCAATGGCGCTGACGTTGCCAATAAGGCTGCCGTAAACTATAAGATGCGTGGTTTCAATATGGGCCTCGACATGCGCGCCATGACCTATTTCAAGAGTTTCTTCTCCCGTTATGTCGCCCTCAAATTTGCCAAGTATTCTTAAAGGTTTCTTAAAGCTTAAACTGCCTCTAAAATTCGTATTTTTTTGAAAGACAGTAAAATCTAATTTTCGTTTTTTATCTCGATTTACCATTGTTACTTCGTGGTCATCGTATATACGCCGTCCCAATCGTCGGCCGGAGGATTTTCTTGAAAATGCTGGCATCTTTCAAGGTATAATTTTGAAGGTCCGTCGTCGGGAATAATCTGCAACGCTTGCTCAAATTTTTGAATAGCCTCGGGCCATTTTCTTTCTTTGTACAGAGATAATCCGTCGTTATATAAATCTACGACTTGTTTTTTTTCGGCTGTTAACATTTGGTATATTCAAAAAATTAAAGGCAAATTGTCAAGATTTAAACACACAAATGCTTGACGCTTTGTTAAAATTTAAGCTTCTGGTTTCTTCAAAAAAATCGGGCCGTGGCGCAGGGGTAGCGCACACGTCTGGGGGGCGTGTGGTCGCTGGTTCAAATCCAGTCGGCCCGAATTTTTTTAATCTTAGAAAAAACACATGCCATTTTATTTTTATAACACATTTAATAAAAAACTCGAAGAATTTAAGTCTCTCGAAGAAAATAAAGTAACCATATATTCCTGCGGACCAACCGTTTACAATGTTGCGCATATCGGCAATTTTCGATCTTATATTTTTTCAGACGTACTGCGCCGCTCTCTTCTGCTTGCCGATTATCAGGTCGAACATGTGATGAACTTAACCGACATTGACGATAAAACCATAAAAGGGGCGTGCGAAAAAAGCGAAAATCCATGTATTGAAGATCTAAGAAGCTATACAAAACCGTTTATTGATGCTTTTTTTGAAGATAATAAAATTTTGGGTATCGACCTGGTAGAGCATTATCCAAGGGCGACAGAAACCATTGAGCCAATGGTCAATTTAATGAACCTCTTAAGCGAAAAAGGATTCGCATATAAAAAAGAAGGCTCTATTTATTTTTCAATCGAAAAATTCAAAAATTACGGCAGACTATCAGGTATTGATTTAAATTCCGTAAAAACTGGTCTTCGATACGATACCGACGAATATGACAAAGACGACATACGAGATTTTGTCATATGGAAAGGCGAAGAGAAAACCGAAAAAATTTCATGGGAGACTCCCCTTTGCAAGGGGCGTCCGGGGTGGCACCTTGAATGCTCGGCCATGATACGAAATATTTTCGGCAAAACAATCGATATTCATACCGGCGGGGTTGACTTGATATTTCCGCATCATGAAAATGAAATTGCCCAGAGCGAAGCGGCATACGGCGAAAAGTTTGTAAACTACTGGATACACTGCGAACATCTTCTGGTTGACGGAAAGAAAATGGCCAAGTCGGCGGGAAATTTTTACACGTTAAGAGATCTTCTTGAAAAAGGATACAACGCCGACGCTATTCGTTACCTTCTTTTATCTGTTCATTACCGACAGAAATTTAACTTTACCTTAGACGCTTTAAAACAGGCAACGCAGACCGTGCATAAGATTTATAATTTTTATAACCGTTTAACCGATGTTAAAACTTCTAATGATGAGAAAAGCAAAAACGAAACCATAAAACCATCCGCCATCGAATACGAAAAATATAAAAATGATTTCTTAGACGCGCTAAAAGACGATTTAAATGTATCAAAAGCTCTCGCTGTTTTTCACGACGCGATGCGCGCGGCAAACCAGATTCTTGACGAAAAAAACGACGCCTTATCTTCTAATGAAAAAGAGACTCTCTTAGACTTATTCGATTATTTTGATAAGCTCTTAAATATATTAAAAAACAGCCGAAAAATTACAGCCGGCGATACATCCGCAGAAATGAACGATCTTCTTGATAAGCGAAACGAGGCGAGAAAAAACAAGAATTTTGCCGAAGCCGACAGACTCAGGGATCTGATTTGCGAAAAAGGCTATAAAATTTTAGATTCTCCCGAAGGCTCAAAACTGCAGAAAATGAATTAAACATGAGCCATGACAATATGTCTTCAAACCCTGAATACTTTTACGGACTTCATGCCGTAGAAAAAATCACGCGCGAAACCGGATTTTATCCCAAAGATAAACTGTTTATCGCCAGATCAGACAAAGACGCGCGGGTTCGAAATATCATAAGCCGCGCCAAAAGAGCGAAATCAAATATCATAAAAACGGGCTTCAACGCCATCACAAAACAAATTGATACCGAAAAGCACCAGGGTATTCTTTTAATACGCGAAGAAAAATTTGAACATCCCGCGCTTTCAAAAGACGATATTTTTAACCAAAATAAATTTTCTTTATATGTTACCTTTGACGGCGTCGAAGACGCTCATAATCTTGGGGCCGTTATAAGAACCATGGCCGCTTTCGGCGCCGATGGGCTCATACTGCCAGAAAAAAACACGGCTCCTCTGGGGGCGTCTGTTTATAAAAGCTCGGCGGGCTACCTCGCAAAAATGCCGGTTTTAAGGGTAAAATCATTATCAACATTTATTAAAGAAGCGCGTCAAAACCTCGTTTTTATTCTGGGTACCGCAAGCGCGGGCGAGACCTTAAATTCTGAAACCATAAAAAGCATCCGTCAAAAAAACATGCCGGTGATTTTAGTAATGGGTTCAGAATCAAAAGGAATTTCAAAAAATGTTGAAGAACTATGCGACATCATGCTTTCAATTCCTATTCAAAAAGACGTCGAAAGTTTAAATCTTTCAAATGCGGCGGCGATTATTATATATGAGATGACGAAAGAACCAGCCTTCTAAAATGCTCTCCCCTTTCTTCAAAGTTTTTGTATGAATCCCACGAAGTCATCGCCGGAGAAAGCAGATATACGGCGCTTTTGATATTTTCTTTTTTTTGATATTTTTTTGCCGCATAAAATGCGTCATCAAGACTTTCAAAACTTCCGGCAATAAAAATATCTTTTTTTTGAAAGCTTTCTTTTAATTCGTTTTTATCTTTACCGAATAAGAAAACAGCGGCGTTTTTTTCTTTTATTTTCTGGCCAAGATTCTCATAGTTTTCATGTTTGCTTTGCCCTCCCATAAAAAGAAAAATATGACTGCTTACGTTTTCAAGAGCTTTCATAACGGCCTGCCCTGTTGTAGCTTTTGAATCGTTGATATAGATATTTTCGTCGTTACTTTTAATAATTTCAAACCGATGTTTTAATCCCTGAAAGTTTTTCAAACGCGAAACAATTGTTTCTAATTTAAGACCGGTATTGATTTTTTTTACCGCTTCAAGAGAAAAAAGTATATTTGAAAGATTATGTCTGCCTTGAATATGAAGGTCGTTTTTTTGAAGTAACTTTTGATTATTTGAATTTAACAGATATTCATCTTTCCAATAAAAGTTTTTTGATTTTATATTTTCGCAGTCTACGGCGATTATATCGGCCATAATTTTTTTTTCTTTATTTTCAAGCAGATTTTTATTTACAATCAGCAAATCATTTTCTGAAGCGTTTCGTATGATGTTCCACTTTGCCTGTTCATATTCTTCTTTGTTTTTATAGCGGTTCAGATGGTCGTCGGCAATATTTAAGAATATAGCGCAGTCGCAGCGAATGTTTCTGAACAGTTCAAGCTGGTAACTGCTGAGTTCGGCCGTTAATGTTTTTATATTCGCGTATTTTTCTTCTTCTAATACAACTTCAGAAAAGGGAACTCCGAAATTGCCGCATGAGACTGATTCTTTCTCTGAAAGAAGATGAGTGACAAGCGCCGTAACGGTTGATTTACCGTCGGTTCCCGTAACGCATATCATTTTCTTGTTTTCAAGATAAGGCATGCAGTATTCGGCTTCGCTGAATACCGGAATATTTTTTTTTGCTGCTTCTGCAAATATGCTTTGTTTCAAGGGAACTCCCGGCGATAATGTGATGCCGTCTGTTTTGTTTAAGATTTCAGCCGATTCAAAATCGCTTTGAGAAACAATCTCTCCTTTGCCTTTTAACGAAGATGAAACCTGATATCGGGGGTTTGAATCGTAAGCGAAAACATAATGGCCCTTAGAGATCATTAAATTCAAATACCATTTACCGGTATTGCCCCCTGCCCCGACTAAAAGTATATTTTTGAGTTTTTCAATTTCAGGCATCATATTATTTTTACCAGCTCTTTTGCATATTCGCTGCTTTCGGCGGCGCCCATAAAAACAACTACCGTATCTTTTTGATTTTTTTCAAGGGTATTTTTAATAATTTTCAATTCGTCTTTGCCTGATATGTAACCAGCGGTTTTTTTCTTTAGCTCTTCAAGCTGGTTTTGAAATTGTGGATAATCTTTTATATTATCTGAAGCGGCAAAGATGGGCAGTAAAAAAACCTTTTTTAAAGGCAGATACTCTTCAAAAGACTTTATAAATTCATCATAAAAATAGACAAACCTTGAAATTCGATGGGGCTCCCATACGGCGATGATTTCTTTATTGGGTTCTTTTTCAGTTAATGTTTTAAGCACGGCCCTTACTTCGCGCGGATGGTGGGCATAATCGTCTATGATTTTCAATTCATGATTATTTGAGAACGTATTTTGAAACAGTACATCCATACGCCTTGATATGCCTTCATATTGAACAAGCGATTTTCTCAACGGCTCTATATCAATATTCATCAGTTTAGCGACAGCCAAAACGCAAGAGGCGTTATAAAGATTATGCTCGCCCGATAACCCGATTTCAAAAATATTATTTTCATACAGCAGTTTCTTATTTTCAATTTTTATATTTTGAAACGTTTCTTCGAAATGCCCGGTTTTCACATTTTTATACATCTCATGTTTTAACGACGAATCAATCTGGTATGATAAATAACAGGTTCCTCCTGATGCAAATGAATTTTCAACAAAGTTTCGAAAACTGGCATAAAGTTCGCTTATGTCTTTATAAAAATCGTTATGGTCCATATCGATATTTGTAATCGCCGATATATCGGGTCTTATAGATAAAAAACTTTGGTCAGATTCGTCAGCTTCAATCACAAGAATTCTTTTATTGTTGAATTTTCCTTCTCCTAGCCGTATGTTTGCGTTCCACCTTTTAACTGTGCCCCCGATTAGCGCTGTCGGGTCAAGGCCAGAGTTTTCAAGCATGCAGGCTATCCAGCCCGATGTTGTTGTTTTACCGTGTGAACCGGCAACAGCGATGGTAAAATATTTTTCTGTGATATATTTTAATATCGAATTTCTATTGTATATGGGCATTTTAGAAGATTCTGCAAATTTTCTTTCTAAATCATTGCCTGAAATCGCGGTACTGTAAAAAACAACGGCGTTTTCAGGTATTTTTTCAGGACATGAACCTGTCCATGTTTGAATTCCCGATTTATATAATTTTTCAAGATATGTTGAATTTTTCTTATCTGAAGCGGTTATTTGAAAACCTTCTCTTTGAAGAAGAATAGCAAGCCCGCTCATGCCAACCCCCCCCGCGCCTATAATATGAACAGGTATCTTTTTATCAGAAAAAGAATAGTACTTTATATTGACTTTAGAAAAATTTTGAGCGCTCATTTAGAAAAATCATTATTTTTAAATGAAACACTGTTTCAAGTCGTATTTTAACGCGGCTTCTGTTTAGACAGGGGATTTAGATAATATATATTTTCAAAAGGTAATTCGAGAATATGCTCCATTTCTATTTTCCAAAGATAATTCTCCCTCTAATTGCCTTGTAAGCGTTTCAACAAGCACCATCCCCAGACTATCGGTTTTTCCGATTTTATAATTTTCGGGAAATCCCTTTCCGTTATCTCTGATAATTAATTCATATTTTTCGTTTTTTTTGGCAAACGATATGAATATTTCTTTTTTTGCTCCGCCTTCATTGCCCGCCATAGGTTCAAAGGCATGTTTTAATGAATTTGAAATAAGCTCGTTTACAATTAATCCGCATGGAACCGCCATAGTTATTCCCAGAAATATATTTTTTATTTTAAGAATAATATTTAACTCGTTTTTTGAAAAACCATATGACTGATATAATTGTTGAACAAGCTTATCAAAATAAGTTTTCATGCTAATTTTTGATAAGTCTTTACTTTTATACAATTGTTCATGTACAAGGGCCATTGATTTTATTCGTTCCTGACTTTCTTTTAAGGTCTGTTTTATATTAGCATCGTCAATTTTTTGGCCTTGTAAATATAGAAGACTCATTACCACCTGAAGATTATTTTTTACGCGATGATTAATTTCTTTAAGTAAAACGTTTTTTTCTTCAAGAGATTTTCTGATTTTTTGCTCTCTATTTCTTAATTCCTTTTCTATTTTTTTTCTTTCTGTAATATCGCTCGCTATACATACAATACCCTTGAATGAATTATCTTTTTCAATCATTAAGGAATAAGAGAAAATAACCGAATGTTTATCGCCGTTTTTGCCGATTAGGTTTGTTTCAATCTTCTTTGTTAATGATAAATCAATATTTTCAAAGAAATCTTTAAGTTTCTTATTATTTTTTTCTAATATATTATTTATATTCTTTCCCAATATTTCATAATCGTCATAGCCTAGAATTTCAACCGTAGCGTCGTTGACGGTTTGAATTTCTCCGTTTTTATCGAGCACAAAAAGCATATCGCTCATTGACTGAAGTATATTATTTAAATAATTTCTCGAAACGGTTGAGGCTAAAAGTTCTTCGCCCAATATATTTAGCCCTTCAGATATGGCGTCAAAAGTATTAAAGTCAGACGAAACATGCGCCTTCTTGCTGAAATCAAGCGAAGATATTCCCATAATGACTTCGACTATTTCTGTTAATCTTTTTTCTACATAGGGATTTCCCCATTTTATATTCTTATGCTTAAAAACAATATTATTCAATTTTTCGGCAATCTCGTCAATCTCGTCTCGATGCTCAGAAACTTTTATTTTTTCGGGCATTTCTTCTTTTTCAATTTCTGATAAAAATTGAATTATGTCAGATATTCTTTTCTCTTTTTTATTTATTACTAACTGCATATATCATCCGTATTTTTTATTAGTTTTTACTAACCAATGACTTTGATTTTTTATCATTATTTTTTTCATAGATTAAAGAAACGACCCTGTTTCTTCCGTCTTTTTTGGCTAAATAAAGAGCCTCGTCTGCTTTTTTAAAGAAATTTTTGTATTTTGAACTGCTCGTAGGCCTTATGCTGCAAATGCCGATACTTATAGTCACATAAATTGACGCGTCTGACTTTCGATGATTAATTCTTAGATTTTCGACTTCTTTTCTAATTCTTTCGGCTAAAATTATCGCTCTTTTATTATCTGTCTCGGGTAAAATTACGGAAAATTCTTCTCCTCCATAGCGCGCGGCGAGATCTCTTTTTCTTGAAACGCAGGATTCTATTGTTTTTGCAATTAAAACCAGGCAGTCGTCTCCTGAAATATGACCATAGGTATCGTTATATCTTTTAAAATAATCGACGTCAATCAAAAAAATAGATATATAACTTTTTGTTAAAATACTGTTTTCCCATTCTGTTTTTATTCTCAAATCAAATTTTCTTCTGTTTGCGATTCCCGTAAGAGAATCGGTTTGTAAGTTTTTTATCAAAACAGAATTAGCTTCATTCATTAACTCTTTATTTTGTTTTTCAATACTATGCTTATAAAGAGCCATATCAATTCTTATTTTTAAATCTGTTTCATCGAATGGTTTTACTATATATCCATAAGGATTCGTTTTTTTCGCTCTTTCCAGCGTTTTTTCATCGGCAAAAGCGGTTAAGTAAATTACGGGAATTTGATATAATTTTTTGATTTTTTGCGCTATTTCAATTCCGTCCATATTTCCTTTGATTTGAATATCCATTAAAATAAGGTCAGGCTTATATTTAGGAATATGCTCCAAAACATCTTCTCCGTTTTGCATTATACCCGTAATTTGGTAGCCAAGCGTTTTTAACCTTGCTTCAATTTCTTTTGCGATTAATCCCTCGTCTTCTACAATCAGTATTTGTTCGGTTTTCATTCAATTTTTTTTCCTGTTTGGTTTTATGTTCCCATATTACATACAATAAAAAATCATGACAATTTTATTTGCAGATATCGCATATTTTTGTCTTGTTTTAATGCTCATAGAATGATATTGAATATTTATTTATTTTTGAAGATTTATAAATAAATTATTATACTATTAACAATAATTAAAAATATTACAAGTTAAAAGCCTCGATTGGTTTATAAATTATAATTACATTTTTAGATTTGCATTAAGTGATGCATAATAAGAAAATTGCGATTTTACGAGAAAAATTATAAAATGCATATTTATTAAAAAAATGATATTAAATTATTGACCATGTATTTATACAAATGAAACTTGAAAATATATAGAAATAAACAGGAGATAAAAATGAGCGATAAGAAATTAGAATTTTCGATAAACGAAGACGAGCAACAGGTGCTTGATCTTGTTCATGAAATCGGAAGAAATGAAATCATACCCCAAAGAATGGAACTTGACGAAAAAGAAGAATTTCCGCATAAAATATTCGATAAATTTCGCGAAGCGGGTCTTTTTGGAACTTTATTTGACGAAGCATATGGCGGATTAGGCATGGGGCCTTTTATGTCTTGCCTTGTTATGGAAGCCATCTCTCAGTATTGCTTAGGCGTGGCGACATCTTTCGGCGCGGTTAAATTAGGAGCTTTGCCCATTTTATTCGGCGGAACCGAAGAACAAAAACAGAAATATATACTACCCTTGTCTACCGGCGAGAAATTGGCCGCTTTTGCCCTTACTGAACCTGAAGCAGGATCGGATGTTCCCAATTTATCTACCACAGCCGTTAAAAAAGGCGACAAATATGTTTTAAATGGCACAAAACAATGGATATCTAACGGCGGCGCGGCCGATATCTATACCGTTTTTGCGCTTACAGATAAAAGCAAAGGCGCCAGAGGCATGTCTGTTTTTGTAGTCGAAAAAGACACCCCAGGACTTTCATTTGGCAAGCTTGAAAATAAACTGGGAATACGCTGTTCGCACACAAGACAGGTAATTCTAGAAGACGTAGAGGTTCCCGAAGAAAATCTGGTAGGTTTAAAGCCCAATAAGGGGTTTATTCACGGTTTAAAAACCCTTAACGCCTCAAGACCGTTCATTGCGGCTATGGGCGTGGGCGTGGCGCAGGGCGCTTATCAAGAAGCCGCTAAATATGCGCGCGAACGCGTACAATTCGGTAAAAATATCATTAACTTTCAGGCAATACAGCATATGCTGGCCAATATGATTGTAAAAATTGAAGGCGCAAGACTTTTAACTTACCGCGCGGCCGTTTATTCAGACGGAAGTCATCCCGGGACAGCAAAATTCTCTGCTATTGCCAAATATTACTCTTCAGAAATTGCCATGCAGGTAACAACCGATGCTATTCAAATTTTAGGCGGATACGGGTATACAAAAGACTATCCCGTTGAAAAGATGTTTCGAGACGCGAAAATATTGCAAATATATGAAGGCACCAGTCAAATTCAGCTGAATGAAATAGGGGCCCATATTATAAAAGAATCGGCGACTTTTAAATAATATGAATGTATTAAGCGACTTAATTTGAAGGCTTATGCGAAAATTTATTTAAATTTACCGATTGATAAACATTTTACTTACCTAGTTCCCGAGAGATATCTACAAAAAGTAAAAGAATTTCAAAGGGTCGAAGTAACTTTTAATTCAAGAAAAGAAGTCGGTTTTATTTCAAAAATTTCTGAAAAAGCGGATATAACCGCGTCTGAAAACACCGAATTTAAAGAATTTAACAGACTGATTGACAAAGAACCTGTCTTAAATCATGAACAATTAGAATTAGCCCAAAAAATGGCTGATTTTTATCTTTGCTCAACAGGAGAGGCGATTTTTTGCATGCTTCCCGCAGGCAGAAGAGAAACTCAAAAATCTTTTGATACCTTTGATGAGTCAACAGAAGATTTTTTTGAAATGACAGACGCTCAAAAAATCAGTCTTCATGATATCCTCAACATTAAAAATAATGACAATGACCCAAATGTCCATTTATTATATGGGGTAACAGGCTCAGGCAAGACTAAGGTTTATATTGAACTTATAAAACAATATATTCAAGGCGGCATGGGAGCTCTTTTTTTGCTTCCTGAAATTGCTTTAACCTCGCAGTTTTATCATAAATTAAAATCAATTTTTAAGGAGCAGGTCTCGATATTGCATTCAGGTTTATCGATTTCTGAGCGCTTTAATGAGTATAAACGTCTTTTATCGGGCCAAGCGAAAATCGCTCTAGGCACCCGCTCTGCCGTATTTGCGCCCGTTAATAACCTTCGCTTTGCTGTGCTTGACGAGGAACATGATTCGTCTTATAAAGAAAATAATAAAGCGGCGAAATACCATTCGCGTCAAATTGCCCATATGCGGCTTTTATTTTCGGCCCGGAATATAAAATCTTCGCTTCCGCCTGTTCTTCTTTTAGGATCGGCCACCCCTTCTGTTGAGACCTTTTATTCGGCCAAAGAAAATCTCATACATTTGCATCGATTAAAAACGAGAGCGACAGGAACAGCGATGCCTAAAACGCATATAATTCAACATGACAGCTCTTCTATGCTCATATCAGTTTTTTTGAAAGAAAAAATACAATCTCACTTAAAAGAAAATAACCAAATTATGCTTTTATTAAACAAACGCGGATACAGCAGCTTAGCTTACTGTAAAAAATGCGATGATTCTGTTAAATGCCCCCATTGCAGTTTTTCTTTATCATATCATAAGAAATCATACGAGAGCGACTCTTCTATCTTAAAATGTCATTTATGCGGATATAATGAACATTATAAACACAGATGCGCCCAATGCGACTATGAACTTAAACTAATCGGAGAAGGAACGCAAAAAATTGAAGATTTTCTTGATAAGCATTTTCCTAACGCTGTTTACGCAAGACTCGATTCTGATACCGCTTCAGAAAAAGATTATTCAGCAGATATTCTACAAGCGATGGGCAAGAAAGAAATTCAAATACTTATAGGAACTCAAATGATTTCAAAGGGCTTTGATATTAAAGGCATCACTTTAGTAGGAATCATCAGCGCCGATCACAGTTTAAACCTGCCCGATTTTCGTGCTCCCGAAAGAATATTTCAATATATAACCCAGGCTTCGGGTAGATCGGGTCGTCACCAAAAAGGCGAAGTTGTTATACAGGTTTCAAATAAAGACCATTACGCGGTTTCATCGGCGGTTAATCATGATTATATTTCATTTTTTGAAAATGATATTCTTTTTAGAAAAGAGCTTTCATTTCCCCCTTTTATGAAAATGCTTAGAATTCTTTTTGTTACAGAAAACGAAAAAGGAATTGATAAATTAATTTCAGAAATTCAATCATGTATAAACGATTTGACGGACACCAACGATTTATTTAACGACCGAAATAAGAATGATAAACCAAAGCAAATTTTAGGCCCGGTTGAAGCCCCTATTTTTAAGATAAACTCAAAATATCGCGTTCATATGATATTGCTCGACTCATCTTATGATCTGCTTAAAGACTTTGCTATGCGGTTTAAGATTTCTTTTCAAAAAAAAACAAATATACAGCATGATTTAAAATTACATGTTGATGTTGAACCGTTAGATATTTTATAATAATAAATATTTTATTTGCCCAAGATGTTTGATCAAATCATTCAATACATAAATATTTTAGATAAGAAAACATTTGAATTTATCATTGTTTTTCTGAATTATGACTTCATTGTAAATACAGCGTCATTTATTGTGCATGAGAAAAAGTTTATTCCTTATTTAATTTCTTTATATTTAATTTTTTTATTTATCAATTATAAAAGAGCTCTTTTATTCCTTGCCGCTTTTTTAATTCTCTTAGGCGTCTCAGAGATTATTTCATCGTCTCTTAAAAGCTATTTTATGCGCGAACGTCCCTCGGCGCAAACCGGAATTCTCTTCGCGTCTGCAAATTATTCTTTTCCTTCGGCGCACGCGTTTAATTCTATGGCCATTGCCTGGTTTTTATCGTTTTGGTTTCAAAGCAAGAAAAATATATTTATCGGTTTGAGTTTTATAATAGGAATATCGAGAGTTCTGGCAAATTATCACTTTCCTTTTGACGTTCTAGCCGGATGGATTGGCGGTTTTATTCTCGGTTATTCTTTTCAGAAATTACTTTTTTTTGCGTCAAATCAAAATATTAAACGACGCTTAAATGCTATTCAAATATCTCAAAATCTTTCAACTGGTTAATAAATTCTTCTATTTTTATACTTTTTAATTTCTTAACCTGGTATTCTTCAAGTACATTTATTTGCATTTTTATAGCCTGATATCTGCACCAGTTGAAAAGTTTTTCTTCATTTTTATCTTTACTGCCTCTTTGCGGAAAACTTTTCTTTTCTATAATATATCTGTTAAGTTTTTCATAGTTTATGTTCCATCGGTACTCTCTCGGATAAAAAGGAAAACCAATTGATTTTAAATCGCTGATTCTTTCTTCGGTAAGTCTCCCCATTTTATAGTCTTTTCGAATTCCTAAAAACCATACGGCAAGCTTATGCTCAACGGGTTCTTTGCTTCTTTGACTGGGCCATCTGTCGGGGAAATCTTTCCTGTATTGTTTCAAAATTTCAATGTTGAGTTTCCATACATGATCCTGCATGTTCCAAATAAAACCGATTTTATCCAGTTTTTCTATTTTCTCCCGAGAAATTTTATTTTTCTTATGTTTTAGTCTCTGAACGGCGCACCAGGTATATAACTGCAGCGATTCTCTTTTTTCGGGGAAATTTCCCTTTTTATCAACAAATTCTTTTAATTTATTAAATATTTTTTCCCAATTTTTTTTGTTTTTTTCCATATAAAAATAAATCTGTTCATGTATATTTCATTTTCAATGAACCAATTTGTATCAGTCATAATTAAAATAAAGTATCTGTCAAGTTTTTTTTTATTAATTTCAAAGTTAGGCTCTCCCATAATCGTCTTCTGAGCGCTCTATATCGTCTTCTCCAAAATAATCGCCTGTTTGTACCTCAATAAACACTAGATTCTCTTGACCCGTATTTTCTATACGATGCCATGAATTAACCGGTAAATCTACAGCTTGCCCTGTGTTGATACTTATTTCTTTTTCGTCTTTTGTTACCAACGCGCTTCCCTTGATGATATACCAATGTTCAGAGCGGCGAAAGTGCCTCTGGTAACTCAATCTTTTATTTACATATACAGTAATACGTTTTACTTTATGGTCGTCAGATTCACAAAGGTTTTCATAAAACCCCCATGGCCTTTTGCTTTCATTTTGCATAATATTGATAATATAAAATATTTAATTTAGATGTAAAGATATTTTATATTTCTTTTATATTTAGGGCGCTCTGGCAAACATTTCAGTTATGCCGTATTATTTAATCATTTTTCAGGAATATTTTATATTTTAATTGCTTCATTATAGAATCTGATATTATATTCTAAAAATAATTTTCAGCCAGTTTGTATTTTAATAAAAGTCCTCTAGTGAAAAAAATTTTATTCATTATCCTAATTATGTCTTGTCCAATCTTTGGCGACGAACTTGAAAAACTGATGTTAGAGGTGAAAATACCCGAAAAAGTAAGCGATCTTAGAGGATGGTACGGGTTAACTCTTTCATATGAAGGTTTATTCTCTAATAAATGTAAAATTACCTTCCCAAAAAACTTCGGGAACAAAAAAAAAGAAATTTATATAATTATAAAACTAATCAATTTAAGATTTATCATTGAAGAGAACGTTTGTTCAATCAATCTTGAAAGAGACGGTCTTGACCATCTGAAATATTTAGCGTTAGAAAAACATAATGGATACGCAGCATGGGCGATTCTTTTTCCTCTTGAACATCAAGGCTTTAATCTTGAGGGACATTATATGGATATATACGATACCGATTATCTTCTTCCCGTGTTTAATCAGTTTCAACAGATTAAAGGGCTTCTAAATAGTTATGACAGAAGAAGAATGCTTCTAATTAATGTTTGTTTTAGCACCCAATTATCGTCTGACGAAACGGTAAGTCTTCAAGACACGGTAAGCAGGCTCATTGAACGAGGCGTTAAAGATTATGCTTCTTTATTATACGAAAAATGCAGCGAACTTCTAAGAGTTAATTTAAAAATTCCCGAATAATTAATAAACTTCTTTTAAGATTCTGCCTTCCATGTTATCGCTTAAATAATTTTCAGATTCTCCCATTTCAGTTGAAATGGCCCTAAACGCTTCTTCAAGGCCGTCTTCCATGCCTTTTAATCCGCAGACATAAACAAGGGTCTTGTCATTTTTAAAAACTTCGCTAAGCTCTTTTTTCATTTCAATCATACGATGGTGAACATACATTCTACCGCCTTGGGAATTTTTCTGTTCGCGGCTTATAGCCTGAACATAATAGAAATTATCGTTTTTCAACGATTCAAACTCGTCTTCATACATCATTTCGCTTTTATATCTTGCGCCAAAAAATAAATAGACTTTTCCGCTGAAGCTCTCGGTATGTTTAAAAAGTCGTTGAACCATACCGCGAAAAGGCGCAATTCCCGTTCCTGTCGCGATAAAAACATAGGGTCTGTTTATTTCTTTTTCATCGGGAAGCAGATATTTTCGGCCTGACGGTCCCGTCATTAATACTTCATCGCCTGCTTTCAGATCGCAGACATAATTAGAACAAACGCCCTTTTTCTCGTTACCCGCTTCGTCTGTGTAAATTAATCTTCTAACGCAGAGAGTCATTTTTTCAGCGTTTTCTATATCATTTCCTATGGAAGCTATTGAATATAATCTTGGATTATGCGGTTTTCCGTTTTCAGTTTCGCCTGGAGGTATAATCGCCGCGCTTTGCCCTTCTCTATATTTATAATCTTTTGTATCAAAAACAAGGTGGCAAACGTCGCTGCCCGTTTCGCCTTCTACAATAATTTTCTTTTCTACTAGAACTGCTTTTAAAGGTTCGGCTTTTCGATATTGGTTTACTTCGACATCAGGAAGCATAAAATTTACATTACTCATAAGACAATTTTAAATTAAAAGACGCCTTTACAAGCACTTTCAGCCTTTAGTAAACTCTGCAAAAGATTTCTTAAGCCAAATTTCATCGTTTTTATAATAAACTTCTTTTTGATAAAGCGATAAAAATGCCGTATAAGCCGCGGCTTCAATAAACTTTTTTCTGCCAAAGGGATAATGGAATTTTGCAACATATGAAGGGTTGTTTTTTTTTGCAATCGCCATAAAAAATAAGCCAACTGGCTTTTCTTTGCTTCCGCCTGAGGGGCCTGCGATTCCCGTTATTGAAAGGCATATATCGGTATTCATTTTTTGAAGCCCCCCTTCTGCCATTTCTAACGCAGTCTGTAAACTTACCGCGCCATATTTTTTAAGCGTTTCTTCGCTTACGCCAGCGGCATCTACTTTTACCGCGTTGTCATACGTTATCATGGCTCCTTTAAAAACCGGCGAAACGCCGGAATAAGAGGTTACAATAGAGGCGAGATATCCCCCGCTGCAGCTTTCAACAAATGAGAATGTTTTATTTTCTTTTTTACAATGTTCAATAAATATTTTTAACGGATCTTCTTCGGTTAAACCGTCGTATTTTTCAGACATATTTTTCTTAAATTTTTGTAATACCATAAAACCTTCTTCATTTTTCGCTTTTATAAAAAGCCTCGACCCCAAAGGCAGAGCATGAACCCCTACTTCTAATTGTTGTGGAATTTTGATTTCTGAAAAAAGTCTGCTTTCTCCCACGTTCCATAATGGTATTGTTTCAACTGCATGGCGAGTCTCAGAGATATTTTTTATAATTTTTACCGCCTGCGGCCATATACTTTTAATTTCGTCAGGAAATCCCGGAAATGAAAATAAAGGAATTTCTTTTATAAAAAACCCCGCAGCGAGACCCACTTTATTTTTAAGCGCCATAGAACCCTCTATGACCCTTCCTTGCTTTAAGGCTTTTTCAATGATGTTTTCATACTCGCTTTTTGAATATCTTTTCTTAAATACGGCTTTTATTTTTCTTTCGCAATATTCGTCAATTACCGATTTTCTCGTCAATAAAAGCGATAACGCATCTACGGTTAAATCGTCGTTTGTGGGGCCTAATCCGCCGCAAGTAATAATTAATTCTTTAGAATTTTGAAATTCTTTTAAGCAAAGTATAATCTGATCAAGGTTGTCTCTAATAATTCTGCTTTCGCTTACTTCAATGCCAAGCTTAAAAAGTTCTTCTGAAAAAAAATGCGTATTTGTATCAATAATAAATCCGTTTAATACCTCAGACCCTATTACGCATAGTTTAGCGCTTTTTACCTTCATCTTTCAAAAGGTAGTCATTATTTCTTTTTGTTTCTTCTCGCTTTGCTCAAGCAAACTCTTATGCAAACTTTCTCCATGAGAATCCATGGTAACGATACATTCAAAATTTTCTACTTTAATAATCCAAAAGGCTTCGGGACTTCCAAATTCTTCAAGCTTCAATACGCCAATAACTTTTTTAACCCGTTCAGCCGTGTATACTGCCGCGCCGCCTATGGCGTGCAGATATACGGCGCCAAACTTTTGGCATGCGGACAGAGTTTTGTCGCCCATGCCCCCTTTGCCGATAACGCCTCTTAAATTTAACAATTTAATAACGTCATATTCATATGGTTCTTCTCTAATAGATGTGGTCGGCCCTGCCGCGCTAAAACGATAATTGCCGTTTTCGTCTTTGTTTACGACAGGTCCGCAGTGATATAGAATTCCCCCGTCTAAGTGTTTTTTTAATTCATCCAGTATAGGTTTTTCTTCGTCTGGTATATTCTCATTCTTTATGAATACATCTTTAAGATACTTATGGGCCACGTCTCTGCCAGTAACCATAACGCCAGAAATAGAAACGATGTCGCCTTTCTTTAGTTTTCTTATGTCTTCTTCTTTAATTTGGGGCGATTTTAACTGTATTATATTATTTGACATTTTTGCCTCCTATTCAATGGTATATTGATTTCCCGTAATTTCAAGTTTTTTTCTTCTAGCGGCCCAGCACATATAAGAAACGCTTACAAAAAAACTTGCGGGCACCCTATGCAGTTTTGCGGTTTTAACACCTAAGACGGTCGTTTTTCCCCCGAAACCCATTGGTCCTATTCCTAATTCGTTGCATTTTTTTTCCATTTCTGCTTCTACTTCAGCCAGTTTTTCGTCTTCATTAAGATCGTCCAATTTTCTAAAAATCTGTTCTTTTGCCGCCATAGCCCCGCTTACTCTATCGCCTCCTATGCCGACTCCTATAATTCCCGGAGCGCAACCTTTGCCTTGCGCCCTGACAACCGCGTCTAAGATAACTTTTTTTACTCCGTTTATATCTCGACCCGCGTCAAGCCTTGTATCAGGCAGCGGATATTGCGCGCCAACGTTTTCGCATCCCCCGCCTTTAAGCATAATTTTTATCTCAAGAGAGTCTTTTTCCCATACATCGCTGTAAAATGCGGGCGACCCAAATCCTGTGTTATCTCCCGAGTTTTTACCCGTAATTGAATCTACCGCGTTTGGTCTTAAATATCCTTTTTTCGTTGCAAGCTTTACGGCATCGCGCAATTCTTTTTTTAGCAGCCCCAAACTCTCTTTTTCAGGATAATGTATATGAAATATTACCGTACCCGTATCTTGACAAATTGGCGCCTCTTTTTCATAAGCGATATCGATATTTTTCATGATTACGTCTAGCGCTCTTCGTGCCTGAGATTTTTCATCTTCAGACGCTCTTTGCTTTTCAAGAGCCAAAACTACGTCTGCCGGTAAATTTGTTGAAGCTTGTTTTATAAGCTCTACAAACAATTCTATTCGATTTTCGGTTATATTGCCTTTTATAACCGAATATCTGTCGTTCTTATCTTTCATATAAATATCTTTGATTTTTTTCCAGTTGTTGCGGCAAGAATTTTTTAATTTAAATAAAGTTGACGATATAACTATTTATTTGAAGGCGTAATCTTAAAACAAAAGTAAATAATCTTATCAATTCTTATTGATGAATAAGAATTGATTAATTTCTAAATTTCAAAATGCATATAAATTAAGGGAGTTCACAAATGGGATTTGGCGATATGAAAGAAATGTTCAGCAAAGTAAGAGAGGCTCAAAAGCATATTAAAAGCTTTCAAAAAGAATTATCAAGCATGAGAATAGCTGCAGAGACAGGCGGAGGCACTGTTAAGGCCGTTGTCGACGGCGAAGCGATGCTGGTAGATATTGAAATTGACGAGAGCGTTTTAGATGCCGATGAGATTAAGATTTTGCCCGGTTTAATTAAAAAGGCGGTGATTGAGGCCCAAAAAAAAGCAAAAGAAGAGGCTGCTGAAAAAGCAAAGTCGCTGACAGGCGGCATCGATATCCCCGGCCTTGGACTATGATCATCCCTGATGAACTTGCCGCTATAATCGATCAAATTGCAAATCTTCCTGGAATTGGAAGAAAATCTGCTTCAAGAATCGCTTTTCATCTTCTGCGCCAGACTGACGAGAAAACCTCTTATTTTGCCGAAAGTATCTTAAAACTAAAAAATAATTTAGAGTTTTGCGATATTTGCGGCGGTATTAAAAGCATAAATTCAACATGCTCAATTTGTAATAATCAAAATCGAGATATTCATAGTATATGCGTTGTCGAACAACCATCAGATATTTATATAATCGAAAATACGGGTGAATATAACGGTTTCTATCATGTATTAAACGGAGTTTTATCGCCTCTTGACGGAATCGGCCCCGAAGATTTAAGAATTGCCGATTTAAATAATAGAATTTCTAAACAATCTGAAATTACAGAAGTTATAATAGCTACGAATCCCAGCATCGAAGGCAACGCTACGGCGCATTATATCGCTCAAATTTTATCGCCATATAAAGATATAAATGTAACGAGAATAGCAAGCGGTCTTGCCGCGGGAACCCTTTTGGAATATGCCGATTTGCAGACGATTTCACACTCAATTCGGTCAAGAACAACGGTAACTTTATAAGTTTAGTTTTGATTTGCTTCTTGCTCTCTTTCTTGATCTCTTTGATTTATTCTATTTCTATGGCCGTCCATCTCGTTTAATCGTTCAAGCATTCTTTCATCGCCTAATTCTTCTAAGATTTTTCTTAATTCTTGCTTTTTTTCTTCATCTTGGGGATTTCTAAATACTTCGCGCCATAATTTTCTTGAGTTTACCGTTAATTCTTCTTCTTTTGAATCATAAACTTCTTTTTCTTCTATGGGTTTAAGGAAAGAATTTGTGGGATCCCGCCTTCGGGCCTCTCTGCCTGCCTTTTGGGCTTCTCTAACAGCAGCTTCTCTTTCTCTTCTTTGATTATCTAATTCCTGCGCCTTGGAACCATCTATATTGGTCTCATCGCTTTGTACTTGTACGCCTGGGCTCTCTTCAGCTTGAATCTTGGTTATTTGGCTTGATTCTTCTTTTGGGGCATCGATTTTTTGTTGGTTTACAACAGGCCTTCTAATATTTTGATTTTTTTTGATCTGCACATTTGATGTTTTTAGTTTTTCGCTTCCCTTTGTATTGACAGACTTTACTTCATCATTATTGCTATTGAAAAATATGATTGCAAATATCAAAACAGCGGCCGTAGATAAGATATATTTATATCTTTGAAAATCGAATTCAATTCGCATGCGTCTTTTTTGAGCGGTTATTTGTTTCGTGGGCAGCTTAATTTTTTCTTTAAGAAATTCAATATCTGCAAGAGAATCTGGCAATATTTTTTTGCTTTGAATTTCTTTTTGAATATTTATAAATGTTTTTTTTAACAAATCGTTAAATAGTCTTTCTTCTGATATCAAATTAATTACTTTGGTACACTCAACGCAATTTTTCGTATGCGCTTCCCAACCCTGCGGAATTTCGCTTTCAGGATTAAGAATTATAGGTTCAACAAGTTCTTGATATTCTTTACAGGCCAAAGTTTTCTCCTTTTCGCTGAAGTTCTTGTATGTTTTTTTTCAGAATTTTTCGCCCTTCGTGCAATCTCGACTTTACCGTACCTACAGATATATCTAAAGAGTCGGCTATATCAGAATAGCTCATAGAGTCATAATATCTAAGTAAAATAATATTTCTGTATTTAGCTCCCATCTTCGTTATTATATTCATTAGACGATTTGATTCGTCAGAAAGTTCGATTTTTTCGCTTATATTTTCTCTTAAATCTTGTAAATTAAAGTTTTCTTCTTTATTTTTATATTTTTTTGAAAAATTATCTGTTTTATTTTTTCTTCTCTTCGCGTCTTTACAGTTATTAATTAATATTCTCACAAGCCATGTATATATTCCCGATTTTTTTTTGAAGGTTTCAAAATTTTTTGCCGCTTTTATCAATGTTTCATGTACCACATCTTCGGCATCATCAGCGTCTCTTAAGATTCCGCACGCTAAATAATAAAGCCTTTGTCTATATTTAGCCAATTCATGCCAGAATTTTTCTTGCGTCACCGTTAAATTTGTAATGGCGTATATGTTTAACAGTTCTAATATATTCATTGCAATATTTGTTTTTTTATCGCTATAATTTATAATTCTCAATCATTTTTAATGATTAATAATTATCAGCCAAATAATAAATAAAGGCAAAGCCAAAACACCATCAATAATCATGGGGTAAAACATTTCTGAAAGATTTTTTTCTTTTTTTAAAGTGATTTTATGTTTTAAAAAGGGTATTATAATGCCTGCATATATAAATACGGGTATAAATTCATGAGTTATCATCTTATTAAAATGTTTATGATATAATGAATTAATTATAAACAAATCAATGAAACATATGGCTAAAAGCAATAATGAAAATGATTTTATATTAATATATTGATGTATATTCGGTTTTTTTGATATTAAATCTCCCTCTTTGTCTCGGTAATCAAACCATAAACAATTACTGAAGAACAATAAAAACCTATGGATAAAAAACATTATATTATCTTTATTAAAATCAACCGGTTCCTCTAAAAAAGGATAAATAACAGTAACCAAACTCCAGACAATAGAAACAATTACGGGTTTTAGAATTGCGGCTAATCTATACTTAAAAGTGGATAGATTCATATTGACGCCATAAAAATATAGAGCCGTAAAAAATATTGTAATTATATAAAATATTTTTATTTTTATAGAAACATTACCCAGAATATATAAATTCACAATTAAACTCATCGATACCATTAAGGGGGCCAGCCAATGATGAGTTAGATGAAATTTTACTCTATATCGCGCGTTTTGTATGTCTTTTTGTATAAAATACGGAAGTCTATCGGCGTTATAAGCCGCAGTAGTCGAGAAAAATATCAAAATAAATAAATGCTGAGAATTATTTAACCCATAATATAAACCGGTTAAATAAGAATAACCTAATGCCAAAAAGCCTAAAAATAAGTTTGAATAAAATATTATTTTAAGAAAAAGTAAAATTTTAACGAATCCTTTCTAATATTCTCATTTTTGCCGATCTTGACCGGGAGTTGATTTCAACTTCTTCAGATTTGGCCGTAATAGGTTTTTTTGTTATTATTTTATAATTTCCCTCAATAAATACGCTTTTGGCAAGCGGATCATCCGTAAAAATTCTTTCTCTCGATAAGTATTCATGTTTTACAATTCTATCTTCTAAAGAGTGAAAACTTATAATAAAAAGCCTTCCTTCTATGTTTAATAATTCCGGTAATATTTTCATCGCCTTTTTTAAATTTTCTATTTCTTGATTAATAAATATTCTAAAAGCCTGAAATGTTTTTACCGCCGGATTTCTTGTTGAATGAGATTTCGATCTTATATTTTGATAAGCTTCTTCGCAAATAGATTTTAAATCTTTCGTGGTTTCTACCGGCGATATTTCACGCCTTTCTATAATTTTTTTCGCAATCTTTGCGGCCAGACGTTCTTCGCCATATCTATAAATAATATCGCGCAATTCCTTAAAACTTACGTGACTTAACCACTTATAAACGGGTACGCCTATTTCTGTATCAAGTCTCATATCGAGTAGTTGATTTTGACGAAATGTTATTCCTCTATCTATTTCGTCTAAATGCATAGAAGAAATACCCAAATCTAACAATATGATATCAAATGGAGCTTCGTTTTCAAATGGATTTTCTATAAAATTAGCTTTTTTTATTAAAACTCTATCTTGAAGATTATTTTTCTTCAAATTTTCTTCGGCTTTTTTAATTGATTCATGATCGCAGTCAGAAGCGTATGCTTTCACATTTTTATTGCGCTTTAAATATGAAATTAAATGTCCCGCGGCCCCTAACGTACCATCCCACAATTTAACGCTTTTTTTTTTATCGTAGTACGATGCGTATTTTAAAAATTCGTCTAATAAGACCGGTTTATGCCCGTGCATCAGGTTGAGGCCATTTCATGCCAATTATCGCTTAATTGATCTTCATTTTGCGGCAGGTTTTCTTCAGACTCTTCATTATCCCAGTAATCTTCAATTGATTTGTCTTCTACCAGATATTCTTTTTTATATTTTTCAAGTTTTTCTTTTGTAATTTTTCTTTTCTTGAATTCAAGTTTATTTTCAGCGTTCATATCGATAGTAATTTCTGCGGGAGCCTTTAGCCTTCCTTCAAGAACCATATTGGCCAATTCGTCTTCAATTTCTTTTTGTATCACTCTTCTTAGCGGCCTGACTCCAGTTTTTTCATCGTATCCTTTATCAATCAAATATTGTTTTGCGGCTTTTTTAAAATTAATATATAAATCTTTTTGTAATATCTGTTCGTTAATTTCGTCTGCTATGATTTCGATGATTTCTAAAATATCTTCGCTTTTCAATGAATTAAAAATAATAATCTCGTCAATTCTATTAATAAACTCGGGATTAAAATGCTTTTTAAGATCTTCAATAACCTGATCTTTTTTTGATTTTTCTTTATCGTCGCCTTCGTCAAAACCTAAACGCCCGCCTTTTTGCAGTCTTCTTGCGCCTAAATTCGAAGTCATAATGATTATTGTTTCTTTAAAATCAACATGATTACCCATGTTATCGGTCAGCTCGCCCTCGTCTAAAATCTGAAGAAGTATATTTTGAATTTCAGGATGCGCTTTTTCTATTTCGTCAAACAGCAAAATTGAATAAGGTTTTCTTTTTACCGACTCGGTAAGAAGCCCTCCTTCTTCGTAACCGACATAACCGGGAGGCGATCCTATAAACTTTGATACTGAGTGCATTTCCATATATTCGCTCATATCAAAACGCACCAAGAGACTTTCATCGCCAAACATGAATTCGGCTAAAGCTTTGGCTAACTGTGTTTTACCAACTCCCGACGGGCCCAAGAATATAAACGAGCCAATAGGACGTTTTTGTACCTTAAAGCCTGTTCTAGAGCGCCTTACGGCTTTTGATATTATATCAATGGCTTCGTTTTGCCCTACTACCTGATACGATAACTCTTCTTCCATTTTAAGTAATTTTTCGCTTTCGGTCGCCTGAAGTTGTTTTAGCGGAATTCCTGTCCAATCGGAGATTATCGCCGATATATCTTCTTCTGAAATAACGATTGTTTTTTCTTTCTGTTTTACTCTCCAGTTTTCGGTACTTTCTCTGATTTTTTCTTTCAATTTTTCAATACTATCCCTTAATCTGGCCGCTTTTTCATATTCTTGAACTCTTACCATTTCGTTTTTCTTTCGATTTAGTTTTATTAATTCTTGTTCTTTTTGTTTAATATCTTCGGGAATTACAGAACTTAAAAGTCTGGCTCTAGCTCCCGATTCGTCAATTAAATCTATCGCCTTATCAGGAAGATACCGGTCGGTAACAAATCGATTAGACATTCTTACCGACGCCTTAATCGCTTCTTTTGAATAGACAACCGAATGGTGTTTTTCATATGACTTTCTTAAGCCTGATAATATTCTTATCGTATCGTCAACTGAAGGCTCTTCAACCATTACATTTTGAAATCTTCTTTCTAAAGCAGAATCTCTTTCAATATATTTCTTATATTCTTTTAAGGTTGTCGCCCCAATGCATTGAACTTCGCCTCTTGCCAAAGCCGGTTTTAAAATATTGGCCGCGTCAACGGCGCCTTCTGCGGCGCCTGCGCCAATAATGGTATGAACCTCGTCTATAAATAAAATAACATTTTTATTTGTTTTAACCTCTTTCATTATTTTTTTTATACGATCTTCAAATTCTCCCCTGTATTTGGTACCGGCTATCAGGGCCGCAACGTCTAAAGCGTAAACGATTCTGTCATATAATATCTCGGGAGTTTTCTTTTCTATTATTCTTTGCGCTAGACCCTCAACAATCGCTGTTTTACCAACGCCCGCTTCGCCGATTAAAATGGGATTATTTTTTGTTTTTCTGGATAATACCTGTATAACTCGCTCTATTTCTTTATCTCGACCAATAATGGGGTCTATAACTTTATCAATCGCCATTCTGCTTAAGTTTCTGGCATATTCTTCAAGCATGGGAGTCTTTAAATTTTCTTTTTTAGACGAGGGCTGGGTTCTGAAATTTCCCGGACCCGTCTGGGGAAGCCCCAATGTTTGATTTAACTCATTGCGAATAACCTGATAGGTTACCGAAAAAGACGCAAGCGAAGCGGCCGCAATCGACGTAGAATCTCTAAGAATAGCCATTAAAATATGTTCCGAGCCCACATAGCTATGACGCATCTTTCTGGCTTCGTCTCTTGAATATTCTAATATTCGCTGAATTCTATCTTTTGCTCCCGGTTCTACCAAGAGGGTACTGGCGTCTTGTTCGCATCTTTTTTCAATTTCTTTTCTCAATTCATTGGTTTCTACATTCAGGTTTTGTAATATTTTTATTGCAATTGAATCTGACGCTCTTATTATACCCAATAATATATGTTCAGGTCCTAAATATTCATGACCAAGTCTTTTAGCTTCTCTGGGAGCGTATTCGTTAATTATCTTTTTAACTCTGTTAGTAAAATCAAACATATTTTCTACCTTGTTTTAATTATCGGTAACCTTCTTAATATAAAATATATCATCAAACATAATTTTGACCATAATAATATCCATAATCAATGTTACAGGCATAAGCAAAACCTTTTTTTTATAATCCGTAAGGTTTTTGAGATATTTTTTATTATCATTCTGCATATATATTAATACGATTTATTTCGCTAAATTTAATCAAAATCTTTCATTTTATTTACAATCTGTCAAATAATTTTAATATACCGTTTCATTTAGAAAAATATCCGATATTCTCGCATGAAAAAATAATAGATAGAACTATAGAATGACGCATTCAAAAACGGGAACTATTCATATCATAGGAGGCGGAATAGCCGGAATTTCATCCGCATATACTTTAACAAATCACAATTATAAAGTCTGTTTATGGGAAAAAGAAAAATTACCCTGCATGTATGCCTCTTCAAGAAACGCCGCCATCGCCAGAAGTTATGAGTCTGACCCAGTTTTGTCTTTTGCTGTTAAAAAAGGTTTACTGCAAATGATAAAAGCTGAAAAGTATACAGATGAGTTTATTAAGAAAATTGGTCTTTTATTCAAACCTCTTGAAGTAGATTATTATGAAGACGATTTTATTTCACGTTTTCCTGAAGCTGAAATACTGAAAAGTTCATCAAAAAATTTTCAATATAATCAGGAATATTCTTTTGACGGATTGTATATTCCAGCAAATGGAACCTTGGACATTCATAATATACAGCAATATCTTCTTCAAAATATGATTAAAAAGAATATTTTGATCTCATATGAACATAAACTGATTGAAATAGCGAGAAAAAATAATTTAATAACGAATCTTGTTTTTGTTACCCCAAATGCAGAAAAAAAGATTGAGATTTTAGAAAATGATATAATAGTCAACGCAACCGGCTCATGGGCTGCCGATTCTTTGTTTAATCTTAATTATGATCCCTTGCCTGTTTTGCCATATAAACGCCACTTATTTCAGCTTAGCTTTAAAGAAAACCTGAATCTTAATATGCCCGTTTTATGGGATGAACAATCAGACACTTATTTACGTCCCGAGGGCAAGACTCTTTTAGCGACTCACTGCGATGAAAACGAAACGAACCCTGACGATTACAATTTAGAAGAACGCGAAGTAGAAAAATTTCAATCAAGTATAATCAATGTTTATCCGTTTTTAAAAAACTGTCAAATTAAAAACTATTGGGCATGTCTTCGTACTTTCAGCAAAGACAACAGGCCGGTTGTAGGCTTTGATGCGCATATTAAAAATTTTTTTTACGCAGTCGGTTGGGGAGGACGCGGGATGTCGCTTGCCTTTGAAATCGGGAATCTTGTTTCAAGAAGAATTCAAGTAGGCTACAACGAAAATGAAACCGAGAATGACAATCCTTACACTTCGTTTAGATTTTTATAGCCGCCTAAATATTCTTTTCTAGTATATCCTTTACATAATAAATTATGATTCAATTATGTCCTATACAAAGTTAACATAAACTATAAATCGAAATGGATATACCGTCAATTATAACGCTTCTCGGCGGGCTTGCAGTTTTCTTATACGGAATGAAACTAATGAGCGAATCGCTACAGTCAGTAGCGGGAGATTCTCTCAAGTCAATATTGGGCAAAATAACAACTAATCGATTTGCCGGGGTTTTAAGCGGTTTATGGATAACAACATTCATTCAGTCTTCTTCTGCTACGACTGTAATGGTGGTAAGTTTTGTTAACGCGGGGCTATTAAGCTTAAAACAGTCTATAGGGATGATAATGGGCGCCAATATCGGCACTACAGTAACGGCCTGGATTGTCGCGATACTGGGTTTCAAATTTAAAATCAGTTCTTTTGCGCTTCCCGCAATTGTTATCGGTCTTTTATTCACCTTTCGGAAAAAAGACGGTTCGGTTGGCTGGGGCAATACTTTAATAGGCTTTGGCCTGTTATTTTTAGGCTTAAGTTTCATGAAAAGTGCCATTCCCGACGCGGCAAAAAACCCTGAAGCTTTTGCATTTTTAAGCGGATGGGCCGATTTTGGAATCTTAAGCGTGATTATTTTTATCGGTATCGGTACCATATTGACCATCATTATTCAATCTTCATCGGCTACGACAACATTAACGCTAACCCTTGCGTTTACGGGAAACATTCCCATTCACGGCGCTCTTGCTATGATTTTAGGCGAAAATATTGGTACAACAATAACGGCCTTTATCGCGTCATTTGCCGGCAATGCAGAATCAAAAAAAGCCGCTTTGGCTCATACCCTTTTTAATGTTTTTGGCGTCGTCTGGGCCGTGGCATTATTTTATCCCTTTATTGAATTTATTGATTTTATTGTTCCAGGAGATATGCTGTCTGATAAAGAATCTACCAGATTTCATATTTCTGCATTTCATACCGCTTTTAATATTATCAATACCGGCATATTAATCTGGTTTACTTCTTACTTTGAGAAAATTGTAAATTTTCTGGCACAACATATAATCCCCGGAGGCAAGCAGATTATAAATGAAAAAAAGATGCCCAATATAAGCGATTTTCTGACCGCCGGACCTGTCAGAACTCCTGAGGCTTCTATATTAGCGCTGGAACAACAAAACGCCAAGGTTATTAAAAGAGCCCTGAAGGGGTTAAAGAAGATGGAGTATTTAATTTCTGAAAAATATGACATTAAAAACATTGAGGCCCTTCTTGAAGAAGAAGAAGATTTAGATATTTCGCGTTCCCAAACCGCCCACTACTTATCTCATGTTCAAGAAAGAGGCGTATCTGGCCATGTCGGTCTAAAAATTCTTGAAATAATGGAGAGAACCAAAACTATCGAAGAGATAAGCGATAATATGGCCCGTGTCGGCAAGAAAATTCGAAACGCTAATAAGGTAAAAATAAGCCTCACAGAAAAGCACCGCGAAAATCTATTAAAGCAATTAAAGTATATTAAGCAGCAGAAAAAACTTTTAAAGAGAAATATTACAAACTTAACCGATCCTGTCATAAAAAAATCAAGTCGCGAATTATACGATAAGTGTCATTTTTTATTTACTCAATATGACAAAAAAGTTTATAGCAAGAAAAAAACAGATATTAAGCAATTAGACATGCTCTCATTGGTTTTATTTCTAGACATATCGAGATTACTTGATATGATTTCTAAGCAGCTTCATAAAATCATTATTTTAGAAGACTTTGAATAAAAGCCGGCATCCATGCTGTCGTGTAAATGCATGAACCTCAGTTAAGGTGGGTTCCATCACTACGCAGACTACTCTTCCGGGTGTACCCGTACTTTTGCCTGCGTAAAATATTTAGATCCCTCTGCGGTACATTGATTCATATAATAATTTATCACATACAGCACAGAAAATCCGGCAGCCATAGGCATAATCACAAAAAACAATAAAAGCGGTAAACTGTAAAGTTTCTTTTATTAAGAAAATCAAAAAGGCGGGTTTATAATTGGCGGGCCGTAACTGACATTATATGGAGAAAATATAAATGTTCATAAATTTATATCAATTCCTTTTTTAATATAGGCTATTTGATTTTCATCTGTGTAATTAATATTTCTAACGAACAAATCGCTTAAAATATCTTTTAAATTATTTCTAAAGAAATTAATGAGATTTGCATTGTTTTCATCGTCTGAAATATTTATTAATAAATCCCATAAATCTTTATTTTGAATAAATAAACCGGTAATTTTTCCCGCCGCCGGATGCACAAACGAAAAAGAAACTTGTTTTTTTTGTTTATTATATTCTATAGATTTTTTTTGATTCAGTATTTGATTTAATGAAAGCGCCTGCATAAAATAAAATATATCATTTGAAAACGTTTGGGTTCGATTTTCTTGAATGTTGTTATCGTTACGTTCAAACAAATTTATAAGCTTCTCTTTAAAACCGCTTTTTGGATTTTTTTCTTCAATCGTTATAAGTTTTCCGTCTTCGCCTTTTGAATCTAGAGATAATTCTTTAATTATCTTTATATTTATTTTACCGTTTTTCGTTACCAGATATTTTTTGCCGACATTTAAATTTACACGGCTCAGTATATTGAGCCTCTGATCGTTTATTTTAGCAAGATACCAAATCCCCTTGGCAGTTTGATTTTGAAGGTTAATAATTTCTATGACAAAATTCCCCGATAACCTGTTTATGAATTGAAAATTTCGGGGCAGTTCAATAAACATGCTTCAATCAAGATAACGTATAATTTTTATTATTTTTTTCGCGTAAAACGCATCATTAATACTGGAAACCAAAACCCCATTTTTTGCGTTCGCGTGAAGAAAATCGCCGTCATCTAGATAAATTCCGGCATGCAGCATAGAGTTTTTTTTATCTGATAACCTTAAAAAAATGATGTCTCCCGGTTTAATTTTCTCGATTTCTATCTGTTCGCCAAATTCAATTAGTTCGTCTAATGAATATGGAAATTTCATATCGCCATATTGATCCTGAAAATGAAAATATATTAACCCGGCATCGTCTATTCCCTTTCTTGACAATCCGGCTGGCCTAAACGAGGTATTTTTCCATTTATTGGCAAAAGTATTTAGTTTCGGTATATCAATTTCGTTATCAGGCAAATTGAACTCTTTCGATTTTTTCTTATAAATGTTCAAAACGCTCCAATGATTTTCAAAGAAATCTTTATTATCTTTATATTCGCCCGGCAAACCCAGAATTTCAAAAGTTTTTTTATGCAATTCTCTTTCATACCTAATTTTTCTTATGTTTTCAGAGGCAGTTAAAGCGTTTTCTAATGATGTATGATGATCATAATTTTCTTTATAATTTTTCAAATATATCATAGCCAGAGACTCCATTGCCTCTTCGCTATAATGTTCATATATAGCGGTAGATATAAAACTATAAACATTGCCCGGGTTTACGCCTGCCCTTTCCATCTTTTCAAATAATTTTCCGACTTTAAGGTAAGCGACTTTACCATAAGTTTGAATTGTTAAAGTACCCGTAAGATATTCGACCGTTGAAGGCTTTAATCCGTTTAATACCCCATAATGACCAAGATTAAACGCAGTTTTTATAAGCCACGGCTTTATCTCTAAATAACAGGCTTCATAAGCAATGGCTTTTAAAGATGTTTCCCAGTCATATTTTTTATCTAATTTTAAGATTGTTTTTCTAAGTTTTCGCTCAAAGACGCCCGATTCTTCTTCTTTACATGCGTCTTGTAAAATAATTTCAATGGAACTTTTATTCTCTTGAATTTTTAAATTTTCCTGCGCATATAAATGATTTGAATATGATAAATTCAATAAAACAATAAAAACACAGTAATAAGCCTTCACTTTATAATTTTTCTTCATTCTTTAGCCCGCTAAGATTCTAATCTGTTCAATTTCTTTTTTTATATCGCTGATTTCTGATTTATGGACGTTATTTAAATGTTCGGGTAATAACTCGCCCTTTTGACTGGCGGTAAATACCAGATTCATACCGTTTTTTATAAATTCAAAAGCTTTTACGCCCATTTTAGTCGCCATAATTCTATCATAAGCGCTCGGCGCCCCGCCTCTTTGAATATGTCCGAGTATCGTAACTCGATGAGGCAAACCTGTTTTTTCGCGTACTGTCTCGGCAAGCTTAAAAGCTCCGCCGGCATCGTCGCCTTCTGCCACCACAATTATTGAAAATCGTTTTCCTTTTTTATGATTATTGATAATTCTTGAACACAACTCGTCAACATTTGTTTTTACTTCGGGAATTAATGCGTCTTCGGCCCCGCATGCGATTGCGACGGCTTTAGCTAAATTTCCCGATTTTCTGCCCATAACTTCAATAAAAAAAATTCTACCATGAGACATGGCCGTATCTCTTATTTTATCGACAGCATTAACCGCTGTCTCAACTGCCGTATTAAAACCGATAGAATAATCCGTTCCCTCTATATCATTATCAATTGTACCGGGTATTCCCACCAATTGACCATTATAATATTTTGAAAGTTCAAGCATGCCCTTAAACGAACCTTCGCCCCCGATAACGCACAATGCCCCAATATCTCTTTTTTTTAGATTTTCAGCGGCTCTTAAAATACCTTTTTCTGTCATAAATCGTTTAGATCTTGCGGTTTTTATGAAAGTACCCCCTTGATTGATGATTAACCCCACATCTCGCGAACTTAAAAGTTTGATCTTACCCGAAACAAGGCCTTCATATCCGAGTTCAACTGAAAATATTTCATACCCGCAAGATATACCTTCGCGCATAAATGCGCGAATAGCGGCGTTCATGCCAGGAGCGTCCCCTCCTGATGTTAAAATAGCGGCTCTTTTCTTCATAATTGTCTCAACAAATTTCTGAATAGAAAGTCCATATTTTACAAAATGGACATAGCGTCATTTGAAAATATCTTATTCATTTATCGGCGTCGTTGCGATTTATGCTAAATTACAATCAAACCTTATTTTGCGCTCTAAAAGCAAAAAAATAGTTGTCTTTTTGAACATATCTTTAAAGTGTCACGCTATTCTTAAATAATAAAAAATGAAAATACATGTTATGCAAACGAAGTCTCTAAATATTCTAATCGCCATTTTATTACTTTCTTTTATGCCCTCATGCTCTTTATTAAAAAATATTAACTTTGAGAACAGAGGATGGCGCAAAAGCGATATTCATTCAAATGAAATCCATGATTCCATTAAAGTTATAAAAGAATACCTGAATAAAAAATATCCCAATATTATTCTCTCTGAAACCATTTCTGCCAAAAAGCAGCATGTAGGAGGTTATAATTATTCAATTAAATGCGCTTATTATGAAAAGAACTCTTCTCAAAAATTATTAAAGGCTTTTATCTATAAAGATTTTGACGGAAAGTATTATGTTAGAAAAATTGATTTAAATTCAAATTAATTTATAAATATCGCCAAAAAATAAAATTTCATATGGCGCATTAAAGAACTGGTTTTTTTTTCTGCGTTGATAGCATTTGCAGAATAAGAGAGACGCACATAAGCAAAGCCGCCGGCAATATAAAATGCACCCCCGGATTATATTTTACCAGGGCATAAATAACGGGCGTTTCTATTACTTTAAAAAAACTATATGTTTCATTTTTTATAACAATGTTCATGTGCCGGCATAAAAAGTAATCTTTGTTTTGAGTCAGCGAACAAGCGTCTTTTATGTCTTCGCTTCCCGTTAGATATATCGATTTTTCTTCAGAATTTTTTAATATATGCTTTAGATATACGAGCCAAAACCCGCTTTTTGTTTTTTCTATTCCAGCAAGCCTTAATAGGCCTTCAGGCGTTTTAATTTGGCCCTGATAATCTAAAGGCAAAGTTTTGCCGTCAGAATTGCGTTTTAAGACGATAGAAGATCCTGCGCTTGTTATCTGCTGAATTAATATTGTTCGAATTCCGGCGGTAAATGTTACGGGATTATTATATGACATAATTTTATCAAATTCTGTTCCGTCGGCTTTTTGGCCTTTGAGATTTACAATCACGTCTTTTAATTTTCCGTCGGGATAAAATTTTTCCTGTATAGATTCTGCGTAAAATGATCCAAAACCGTTTATGCTTACGGGTTTTTTAGAAATTTCAACATAATTTGACTTAACGGTTGAACCTTCAATAAGATGCGCAATCAACGCAAAAATAACCGCAATATGAGCCAAAATAGAGGCCCATCTTTTTGCTTCAATGTTTTTTATTTTTTTAACCAATAAGAATTGTTCAATAACGCAAAAAACTAAATTTATCGAATAAGCCAATGAAACAATTAATAAAAAATAAAACCACATATGAACCGGTTGAACGGGATAAAAAAAGTATTTAAAATCAAATTCAAAAAATGGAGGATATATATCTACATTCATATTCATGACCAGGCTTCCCGAAATTAACGATAAAACCATTACCATAGTAAGAAGAAACCCGGCTTTTTTATTGCCCAATATTTCTATAATTTTTCGAATGTTCATAAATACTTTATCTTAAAATCGATGTATTGACCTTGAAAAAAACCCCGTTCCTATAAAAGTGATTAAAATAAGAAAAATGCCTGCTATATAAAAATTTCTCTTATATTTTTTTAACGAAGGAATATAGTCTATATGAAGCAAGTTCCCGTAATAAAACCACAATATCAACGACCACACCAGCTTAGGATCCCATAAAAAATACGCTCCCCATGCTAAATAACCCCAAATACCGCCCGATATCATGCCGAAAGTAAAAAGCATATAAGCGTTTCTATTTAAGTTCGATATAAAAGCCGAATTAGAATGATGCGTCGAAGACTTAAACATCGATTTAATTGCGGCCATAAACCAGAATGTATAGGCTAAAAACGATGCCGGAACATGCAGAGGATACCATATTGTTCTTAAATAAGGCGGCGGATATTTTATTATGTCTTTGAAAATAAAAACGCCCAAACCCGCAAGAAACGCTAAGAAAAGTAATACCGAAAACTCTTTGTTTGAAAATTTATTTATGTAATATACGGCTGATATACAGATAAGCCAAAATAGCGTTATAAAAGATTCTAATTTATCGGTAAAAGGAAAAAATTCTTTCAAATAGGCTCTTATAAGAAAAAATAAGCCGGTAAAAACAACCACGATGATAATTGGTTTTTTTATGTACTTCTTATCGTATACCAGAGCGATAATAGCCGAAATAAATACAATAACAACAGATATATATACCAGTATTCTTGCAAACAATTGTAAATTCATGATTTTTGATTGATTAATTTGATTGAAATATTATTTTAGTCAAATTTCTTTTAGATTATATCGCGTAAATGATTTATAAAACGCCGATTTATATATAGAGAGAGCGCGGTTGCTATTGTTGGTATTATAAATTAAATTCAATGAAAACATTCTTTATAATATCTGAAAATCTCGTAATTTTTTGTTTATTATTTTTTTCTATTCCGTTACACCCTCAAGAAAAACCGGGAACCTTGATTGAAACCGACGAATTTTTAAGTATTTTTAAACAAAGCAATATCGACTCTGAGTTAAAAATATCTAAATCAAAATACAAAATATCTGAAAAAGACGGCTGGTATTACGCAAGCGGTCAATCAGAAGCAGAGATTAAAAACAACGAAGCGTTAAATTTTTTTATTAAAGAGAAAAATGTCAAAATGGCTATTGAAGCTTTTGAAAAAGTATTAAACAAGTTCCCCATGTTTTTACCGGCCCGTTTAAATTCAGGAAGGCTTTATTTTCTTAATGATAAATACGAAAAATCGTTATATCATTATAAGCAAGCGCTAAGGTTTTATTCAAAGCATTATAAGGTACATGAAGCTATTGCCAAAGTATATGAAAAACTAAACAACTTTAATCTGGCAGAAAAGCATTATCGAGCCGCTTTTAAATATAATCGGGCAAATGTTCAGCCTTTATCTTATTTAATAAAAATGTTCGCTAATCGGCAAAGGTTTTCAGAAGCGCGAGACATTTTCAGATATGCGCAAAATATAAACGGAAGTCATAACCATCTTTTAACGGCGGCCGGATTTTTATACTTTAAGCAAAAAAAATATTATGACGCCTTATTATTTTTTGACGCTGTTCAAATAAAAAAAGATTACGATAAAATTTTTCATTACTACAAGGCAGAAACTTGCCTTAGGTTAAATTTAAATGATAAAGCTTTCTTAGAATATGAAAAACTTCTCTTGTATCCAGAAACGTTGAAGGAACATAAAATATCAGAATCGTATATTAACAGAATTCTAGGTAAACTCAAATAATTTAGTTGCGCCAAAAATGTATTTACAACCTGTCACAAATCATGGTGTGTTGACCGCATTAATAAATATAAATCGTATAAATATTAGAAAACCTTGAATTCAAAATTAGCTGATATGAAGAATTATCTTATAATTATCAAAATAATATTTTCATCATTTTTTATAACCTGTTCAAACAATACTTTTGACCTTATTTCGACAAATAATGAGGTTACAGGCGAAGAAACTACTCCTGAGCCAACAAATTCCTGCGGTGATTATGTGGTCGACTATGATCTAGGAGAGGTTTGCGACGAGGGAGGCGTCGATACGGTCAGCTGCGATTTTGACTGCACTTATGCTACATGCGGCGACGGTTATGTTAATTATAATGCAATAAATAAGGCGAATACATATGTACTTAAGAATTCAAATTATGAAGAATGCGATCCCGGTAATTTAGACTATTATCCCGGATATACGGGGCAAGTTACGCAAGATACCGACTTTTGCGATAAAGACTGTACAGAGGTAATATGCGGCGACGGACATATTAATAACGCCGCCGGAGAAGAATGCGAATACAGCAAACATTGTTCTAACGGCAATTCATGCGTTTCTAACGTTGACTGTTTCGGCAACGGCGACGGATTCTGCACTTTTAGACTAGTAGAGGGCGACGGATGCAGCGCAACATGCCAAACAATTATATGCGGCAACGGTATACTTCAAACCAGTAACGCAGAGCAATGTGACGACGGCAATACTATTGATACCGACTCTTGCAATAACTCATGCCAAATTGTACCCTTAGCAACTTGCTCAAATGGCGCAAAAGATGCCGGCGAAGAATGTGACCCTTCGGTTAACGGAGCGTATCCTAATAATGCCGCTGACTGCAACGCCAACTGCACATTGTCAAGCTGCGGCGACGGTTATACAAATACAAACACCGAAGACTGCGATACAGGCGGCATAGATACGCTAACATGCAATGCCGACTGCACTTTTACCATATGCGGAGACAGCAAGATGAACGCCGCTTCAGGAGAAACCTGCGACGACGGGAACACCACGCCCGATGACGGCTGCGACGCAAATTGCTATACCGAGATATGCGGCAACGGCGTAGAACAACCTGATAGAGGCGAAGAATGCGACGACGGCGGCAAATGCGATAATAATATCTTCTTATATTGTACCAAAGACGCCGATTGCGGCGCCGGAACATGCGTTAAACAACCCAATGACGGTTGCTCTACTTCATGTTTATGGGGAGACGAGAATGAGCCCAATAATACATGGGATACTGCAAATCAACTGACAATAGGGGGGTTATCTCAAAGAAATTCCCTGGGCCTAGGATACAGAGGGGCGGCAGACCCTGCCGACGGCAATAATATCGACTGGTTTGAAATCAACATTACGCAGGCCGGCATGTATGAAATTCAAATTGATAACGGGTTTGGCGCAGAGACCTTTGAAAACTTTAATATGATTTTATACAAAGACGACGGCGCAGGCGGCATTGTCTCATTCTTAACTGGCGAACTCCCGGGAGATAATCCGGCCCCCGATAAATCGGGCAAGAAAGTCATTCAAATTTATCAAATTACGCAACCCGGGCTTTATTATTTAAAAGTTTCAGGCGATACGGTTTACAATTTTTCTGATTATTATATTAAGCTTTTAAATCCCGCGCCTGAAAATTTTACGACAGGAGCTGCATTTAGTCAAGATTCTATTGCGAATCAGGGAGATATTATATGGTACTCTTTTGACGCCACGACCGGGCAAGAATATATCATATCATGGGAAGACAAGTATGAATATAACTCAAATAGAGATATTGACCTTACCGCGCCTACGGCTGATATCGTGGTTTCTGTTTACGATTCAACATTTCAATATCTCTATGCAGATACGGTAGACTTTGGCTATATTAAAAGCCAGAAATTTCTGGCTCTAAACACAGAAAAAATTTATGTCAGAGTTCATGAATTTATGCCTACAAATACCGGAAATTATTACCTAAAAATAGAACCGGGAATTGCCTGGGCAGATGTGCCTTCATTGGCGTCAAATCTAAATGTTGTGCCAAATTATTATGATCATGAACTTGTCGATATGGATCAAATTGGTTGGTTTAAGATAACCGTAGATCCTGGTATGACATATTACTTTTCATGGAACGACAAATATAACAGCGATAACACTCAGGAAGCCGACCTCGAAGTAACATTATATGACGCGAATATGAATATCATTAACGATAAAAACGGCAATCCTGTATTTTTTCAGGATCACGGCTTTATTGAAGGCAGAATTTTTACGACATCGCCAACCGATACCGTAATATATGCGCGTGTTAATTCTTACCATTTAGATTCAATGGCGTCTGTTGTCAGGGCCTATTTGGGAACCTATCAGCTTATGGCCCTTAAATGGCCGCCTGATGGGGTAACTTTTTTTACTGATTTGGGTTCGCTTACGCCGCCAATGCCTGGTATTATTTTTGATCCCGATGGGACTCCATATTATAAAAAAACTTTTGTACAATTTGATGGTATTGAAAATGTTGTTCACTGGTTAAAGTTTAATTCTTCAAACGGAAGCCTGTTTAAAGTAATGACTAAAGATAACGTAACTGTCGGCATTCCTACAGGAGACCCCGACGGGAGTAAATACGCCGACGTTATATTCAGCGTTTACGACGCAACAGGAAATGCTTTATTAAAAATGTATGATAACAGATACCCTACTACTGAAGATTACTTTCAAATGACTCCCCCAGTTGCGGGCGATTATTATATCAGAGTTGAAACAAAAGAAGCAAAAGCGGGTTCTTATTATATTAAAGTTCTCGAAAATATATTTTAAGATAACCTTTATTCTTGACAATATACCCGTTTAATTTTAATAATATTCTATTACAGTATCTTTTTACTATTTTCAGAAAATAACTGATTTGTTATTATCTGAAAACTTTATATATGAAATTACTAAATATAATAACGTTTTACTTTGTAATTTATCTTTTTATTTCTTGTTCAAAATCTCCTTTTGGAGAAGTATTACAAAACGGAGAAAAAATAGATATTTATTTTTCGTTTAATGAAACTAATAACGAACCCGAATCATTTTATGAATTAAAGCAATTTCTTATTAATACAGAAGATTCTTTAATCTGCGCCTTTTCAGAACAGCCCGACGCAAATATAAGAAACGAAATTTTATCTTTAATTGATAAAGGCGTTTCTGTAAAACTGGCTTTTGACTCTGACTTTGTCGATATAAACAACGAAGAGCCTGTTTCAAATTATATAACCGGTAAAAATAATATTTCTATATATTACGGCAATTCAGGAGAGGGTACCCTTTATTACAACTGGTGCATATCAGATAACGAATATATTTTTTACTTAAGCGCCCCCGCTCTTTTGACAAGGCATGAATTAAAACCTGAATATGCCTTAAAAATCTATTCGCGCGATACCAATCTTATCGATAAGTTAAAAAATGAATTCTTTTTTTTTGAAGAAGGTCTTTTCGGATATCAAAAAGGCCTGATTTCTTTGTTAAACTCATTTTCTATTTCAGATATGAATTTTGAGATATACAAAGCTCCGCAAGAAAAACCGGCGCAAAAAATAACCGAATATCTTGTCGGCGCGTCTGAATCTATCGATATTTATACAACAAACCTTGAAGATACTTCTTCTCAAAATATTTTAAACATCCCCGATATCTTAAATACTCTTTCTAATCAAATTGCCATAAATATTTATTTTGACCATACGGCAGTTTACGATCCTTTAAATAAGATTACAGAATTAAATTCAGATATCATTAAAAATCATTTTCAATCGACTCAGTCTGTTCCCGGCGCTCAACTCATAATAATAGATAAAGACGGCATTAACCCCGTAACGATACTTTTCTCGGGAGCATTAAGAAGCAAAACAGATACAGACGACGATAATTTAATTATGATTTTTCACGATAATTTCATAAGCGAAAAATTATCAGAATTTATAACCCATGCCGAATCTCAAAGCCGGCCCCTGCAGTTAAACGCATATCATGCGCCATTGCCCCTGAACAGAGAAATTGTAATTAATGAAATTTTATGGATGGGCAGCGTGAATAATAACGGAGACTTATATGACAACGATGAATTTATAGAAATCTATAATAACAGCGGTCAAACCATAAATATAAGCCGATGGATGTTTGCCTGCAGAAAAAACGACGGAAATTTAACCGGCGGTCCTTTGGTTTTTCCCTCAGGGGCCCAGTTAAACCCGAATGATTTTTTTCTTGTTTCAAAACGAAGCGGTTTGCTTATCGAATACCCTGATTATAGGGCGAATATGGGCCCTTACGGCATATCAGGAGACGCCATTGAATGCGTATTAACCGACGGCAACACGGCGCAAACAACGGGCATTTCGGCCTATGACATAAATGGCATTAAAGGCTCAATTATAGATAAAGCGGGCGACGGCATCAACAGCTTTAATTCTGTTTCTAATAAAATTTATTCGCCCTTGGGGTTTAACGACTTTTTAAATAATAGCGCGATTAAAACCAGACGCTCTATGGAAAGAATCTCGCCTAATGACGACGGTTTTAATTTATTAAACTGGAAAACAAATTCATATTCGGTTTTAGAAAATAATTTGGTTTCTAATTCTTTTAGCGGGCAGACCTTTGCCAGCCCTAAAACAGCTAACAGCCAATCGAGTTTAACGCCTGCAGGCAGCGTAGTTATCAATGAATTATTATATATGGGCAGTTATAATAACGATGGAACCAACGTTTCTTCTGACGAGTTTATTGAATTGTTCAATACAACGCCAGAGACAATCAATCTAAGCGGATGGATGTTTGCCTGCAGCAGCGACGCTATAACCCCAGGAAGCTCTAATATTAATTCTTTTTTTGCCCTGCCATGGGGGTCTTATATTGAACCATATGATTATTTTGTTATTTCAAAATATGACGATTCTGCCATAGTTAATTTAAATTTGCTTGAATCGGTTGCCATTACCAATACTTTCACTCACTGTATTTTAACCGACGGCCAGGGCGGTTCGTCAAGCGCAACGCCTTATTCTATAAAGCCTTTTTTCAGGGGGCATATAATAGATACTGCGGGCGACGCCTCGGCGTCATTTTTAAGCATGGGCCTTGGCGAAAACGGCTCGGTAAGACGAAGCCTTGAAAGAATGAATCCGTACTTGGCGGGCAATAACATGTCAAACTGGCTTACAAACGATTATATCTTATCAGAAAATATATTTGTTGCCGCCGGTTTTAATCAAAAAACATTTGCCTCAGTCGGCGTTATTAATTCGGTTTCAAGTTATTAACTTAAATAAAACCGCGGTCAACTTATTTATTAACTTTTGACAATTTAAATATACAATGTCTTATAAATTATTTTTTACAAATACGGTAAGGGCCCTTAAACATAAAAATTATAAACTTTTTTTTATAGGCAACGGAATATCATTAATTGGCACATGGATGACCCGCATTGCCATAAGCTGGCTTGTTTACCGGCTTACTGGTTCGGCCGTTTTGCTAGGGGCAATAATGTTTGCCGGACAAATTCCCACTTTTTTATTTAACCCTCTTGCGGGTGTTATGGTCGACAGAATGTCGCGTAAAAAAATCTTATTAATAACGCAAATATTTTCAATGCTGCACGCTCTTCTTTTAGCCGCTCTCACGCTAAGCGGTTATATCACAATATGGCAGTTATTTGTTCTTGCCGTTTTTCAGGGAATCGTCAACGCGTTTGATATTCCGGCTAGACAGTCTTTTTTATTTGAAATAATTCCCGATAAAAAAGATTTAGGCAACGCCATCGCTTTAAATTCTTCGGTTTTTAACGCCGCCCGTTTCATTGGGCCCTCAATAGCGGGAATAATCATCGGCTTTTTTGGCGAAGGCGTCTGCTTTTTAATCGACGGATTATCTTATTTTGCGGTTTTAGTTTCGCTTTATAAAATAAAGGTTCTTTCCAAAAAACAATCCAGAAAAAAAGAAAAAATAAGCAAAGATATTTTTAACGGTTTTAAATATGCGTTAAATAATAAAATCATCCGAAACATATTATCTCTATTGGCTTTAACAAGTCTGGTTGGCATACCTTACGCCGTTTTAATGCCGGTCTTTGTCAAAGACATCTTAAAACTTCAGGCCGATTCTCTGGGTTTTTTAATGGGAGCGAGCGGATTAGGATCCGTCGCCGCCTCTTTGCTTTTGGCATCAAGAAAAGAGCATTCAGACAAGATGAATAAATCGGTATTTATCTCGGCTTTAATTTTTGGAATTGTCTTAAGCGTTTTATCATTCACAGATACATTTCTTATGGCTCTTGCGGTAATGCCGATTGCCGGCGGCGCTCTTATATTTCAACTGGCCGCAAGCAATACAATGCTTCAATTTGCTGTAGACGACAATCATAGAGGCAGGGTAATGAGTTTTTATTCTATGGCTTTTATGGGAATGGCCCCATTAGGAAGCCTCATTTCGGGAATTATGGCCGAAAACATTGGCGTTCCGCATACTTTTTTAATAGGCGGATTTTTAGCCTGTATGGGAGCCTTTGGTTTTAATTTTATTTCAAACCACAAAAGCAATGAGCGTTTGGTTCATAAAAACTGGTAAATATTAAATTGATTGTAAGATTACGCCTTTAGCGTGTTTTTCGGTTGTATATCAACCTTGATAGATTTTATAAAACTCTTCATTTGGTACAATGCCTTCATTATTTTCGGTTAATTCAGATCTTATAGATTCAAGAACCGTCAATTCATATTGCTTTTTTTTATCTTTAGACTCTAGTTTTTTTCGTTTTCCCATTTGAAATAAATTGCTAATTAAGGCTTCTATTTTGCCGGTTACGTTTATCTTGTTCATCTCGCCTTTTTTTTCGGCTAATTCGGCTATCTGCAATACCGGGCCGTATATGTTTTCAACTCTTTTGGCTTCTTTGTTATAAGCGACAAACCCTTCGGTCTTATCTATGCCTATACAAAAATCGAAAAAAAGCTCTTCTGATTTTGAGTTTTTCATGGTTTCAATAAAGTATTGTATTTCTAACGCCGCTAAAACAATTTTTATTATTTGCTTTTTTATGGTGTTTTCTTCCATATCTGATAAAAAAACATATCTTTCTCCGGCAGAGTTAATTTTTTGAAGATTATATTTTTCGGTTAGCTTTTCAAAGAAACCCGAACATTTTTCAAGGTTAGCCTCTATTGTTTTTTTTGTTTTTAAAGATATCTCGTGTTCAGATATTTTTAACGAAACAACCATCATCACAATCGAATCAGAAAAACTATATTTTGCCTTTCCATTTTTTCTTTTATCGCTTTTTTTTGCCTCGAAAGAGAGTTTTTCTCTAACCAAAGATTGAATCTTATTTTTTATTTTAATCGAAGCCGAAAAAGAAAAATACGATAAAATCAACAGCAAAAAGCAGGTCGAAGCCAGAGAAATATAATAAAATATTCTTAAAATATTTTGGGGAACATTAATAACGGGGCTAACGCTAACAAACCAGATTTCAAGAAAAAAAACAAACAAAATAACCGGCACAGTCGCAAATATAACGGATTTTTTTTCATCTCTGGAAAAATAAAAAAAAGGAAATATAATCATCGCGAATAAAAAAAACTGGGTACCGCTTTCTCTGCCAAATAGTATCGGCAAAGAAGGAAAGACGGTTCCCGTAAAGAAAACCAGATAATAACCCGCCGTATCAATTCTTTTTGAGCTGTAGATTAAATACAATAAGCCTAAGACGATAGTATAAACCCCCAATATTTCAGGAGCCTGTCGAACTTTATAAATTAAAGATAGAAATAGAAAAGAAAGAAAAACTAAAAATATAACCGCGATGGTAAGATTTAAACCTTTTTTCTTTTCTTCATTTAAAGTAAAAATACTTAATCTCCGTTTATATAAATATCTCTTTGGCTATAAATTATAAAAATCTTATTGAATTATGAATCCCGCCGCCAGACCGGCATGATCTGAGGGCCATAGCAGATAAGAATTATCAGAACTGGAAATCATTTCTAGCGGATCTATGCCGGTTACCATTGTTCCCTCTACTGAAATTGTATTTGAGCCGTTTGTTTTATAGAGAATATGATCAATTCTGACTTCCGGAATTTCAGCGGCGTCTGTTAGTATATCAAGACAACATGTATTTTGTTCATTTGAACTTACCGTAAACGCGTCAAACAAAGAAGAATCGACTGCCAGTGTTTGATATGCAAATGAAATATCATACGGATACGGCGGAATTGTGATCAAAGGATCAGAGTTTAAATCTGCCGCCAGAATAATATTTTCGTTTCGGCTGTTAATAAACCCCGCCAATTCAGCCGCCTGATTTTGTCTGATAACAGAATCTGCCATTTCTAAATGAGTATTTACAATTCTAACCGGAACGTCTAAAACGCCAGGTTTTTCTACCATAATACTTGAATAACTTCTTGTAACGTTCACAACGGGAAATCCTGTATATAAGGCTCCAAAATCAACGCTGAACTGATCTGTAAAATCGCTTGAAATTTCACCATAATAATTAAACCCGTCTTTAACCAAAATTACGTCATAATCAGTTATTCGAATATCTTTTCCCATATCTGTAATTTCGATATCGGCATTTTCTTTTTTAACGGCAATATGATAAGTTAACGAATGCGCAGAAAGCGCGTCTGTTAAAGTCGTTATAAAATCAATTTCTTCGCAAGTAGCGTCTGATGAATAATTCGTTAAAAAATCTGAAGGCTGTTCTGTTCTGATCAATTCGGCCTCTTGTAAAACAATTACATCAGGCTGAAGTTCGCTTATTTCTCTAGCGATACCGGCCGCTCTTGTCACAAATTCATTGTTTATTATATCAGTATACAAAGAATCTACCAATGTTATAATCTGAGTTAAATCGCTTGCCATTAATAAATTCTGAACATCGGCCCCTAAATACAGGTTTCTGTTATATACTTTTAAATTTGAAGCGGCAGAATAATTCAAACTGTAACCATAAGAAGCTAAAGGAGCAGCGCTTTGAACAACCGGCATCGCCTGGCATTGATAAACTACTGAATTATCAATATCATTTTCTGAATCTTCATTGGAACATGAATAAAATATACTCTGAATCATTGTAAAACTAATTAAAACAGAAAATATTTTTAACTTAAAGGTCATATCTTTCTATAATTATAATATATACACATCAGCGCCATATCTCCAAATATTTTTATTTTTGTCTACCCTCAACAAGAGACTGTACAACGCCTGGTTCGGCCAAGGTCGTAGTGTCTCCTAAGTCTTCAACTTCGCCGGCGGCGATTTTTCTTAAGATGCGGCGCATGATTTTGCCGCTTCTTGTCTTTGGTAAAGTAGGCGTAAAATGAATCGCGTCTGGTTTCGCGATAGGCGAAATTTCTTTTCCCACAAAAGCGATTAATTCTTTTTTCAGTTCTTCGCTCGGTTCTTCGCCTAATTTTAACGTAACATAGGCGTAAATGCCCTGCCCTTTAATTTCATGCGGATATCCCACAACGGCGGCCTCAGCCGTTTTCGGATGCAAAACTAAAGCTGATTCAATTTCTGCAGTGCCAAGCCTGTGACCCGATACGTTTATTACGTCGTCTACTCTGCCTGTTATCCAGTAAAATCCGTCTTTATCGCGCCTGCATCCGTCGCCGGTAAAATAATAACCGTTGAATTGAGAAAAATAAGTATTAAAAAATCTCTGAGAATCTCCGTAAACCCCCCGCATGATTGCCGGCCAGGGATATCTAATGCATAAATTGCCCTCGGCTTCGCCGTCAAGCTCTTGCCCCTTATCGTCGACCAGAAGAGGCTGAACCCCGAAAAAAGGCAGAGTAGCAGAACCCGGTTTTAAAGGCGTAATGCCCGGTAGCGGCGATATTAGTATGCCCCCTGTTTCAGTCTGCCACCATGTATCAACCACGGGGCATCTTTCTTTGCCGACAACCTTAAAATACCATTCCCATGCTTCGGGATTAATTGGCTCTCCTACGGTACCGAGAAGCCTTAGACTTTCAAGGGAACATTTATTCACAGGATCGTCGCCCAGTCTCATCAGCGCCCTGATTGCCGTTGGCGCCGTATAAAAAATACTTACCTTATATTTATCTACAATCTGCCAGAATCTTTCGGCCGAAGGATAAGTCGGAATTCCCTCAAACATGACGCTGGTTGCTCCGTTTATAAGGGGCCCGTAAACAATATAGCTATGGCCGGTTATCCATCCGATATCGGCAGTGCACCAGTAGATATCGTCTTCTTTAATATCAAATATATATTTGTGAGTAACCGATGCATAAACTCCATATCCTGCGGTAGTATGAAGTACGCCTTTTGGTTTGCCGGTAGAGCCCGAAGTGTATAAAATAAAGAGAGGATCTTCAGAATCCATAACTTCATAATCGCAATTATCGTCTACAGTTTTTATTTCTTCATCATACCATATATCTCTGCCCTCGCGCCAGTTCTCAACGGGATCGCCCGTTCTTTTGACAATTAATACCTTTCTAACGTTGCAGCCCGCCTCAATAGCCTTATCGACATTTATTTTCATGGCAATATTTTTGCCGCCGCGATAAGCCATATCTGAAGTAATAATAAAATCTGATTTTGCGTCAAGTACCCTGTCTTTTATTGACTCGGGGCTAAATCCGCCAAAAATAACCGAGTGTACGGCCCCTATTCTTGCGCAGGCCAAAACGGCGAAGGCAAGCTCTGGTATCATAGGCAGATAAATGGTGACGCGATCGCCTTTTTTAACTTCATTCTTTTTTAAAACATTGGCAAATCGACAGACTTCTTTGTAAAGCTCTTCATAAGTATAACTTTTATTTTCATCGGGATTATCGGCTTCCCATATAATGGCGGTTTTATTTTTTCTTGGGCCCTCTAAGTGCCTGTCTATAGCGTTATAACATAAATTCAATTTGCCGTCTATAAACCAGTTTATTTTAGCGTTTGCAAAATCGTGGTCTGCTGCTTTGCTCCATTTAGAATACCAGCTAAGCTGTTCTTCGGCTATTTTGGCCCAAAACCCTTCTGGGTCTTTTACGCTTTCTGAATAAAGCTTATTATATTCCTGCATTGAATTGATATTGGCTTTTTTGGCAAATTCTGAATTGATCTTTTCAGGATAATATATTTTTTCTGTCATAACTTATTCTCCGTTTGTATTTATTTTGAAACGCTTTTTCGCGATCAGTGTTTGCGGCTGTAATGAGTAGAATTTGATCATTATAAATCCGCTAATATATAAAATTTTATTTTGCGTTCTTCTTCATTGTTATAATAATAAAAAATGAATTACGTGTCAAGATAAAAGTTTTGCCGCAAACGCTATCTTTTTAAAGCGCGTTTTCTCGCCAAGTCAATTTGCGCCTTCCATTGGGGACGCGCATATTTTATGAACATTATATAATACTTTCCAGCTTCTTCTTTATTCTTTTTATCCCATAAAAGATTTGCAAGGTTATAGGGAGCTTCAGCATAAGATTCATCATGTTCAATAGCCTCTTTGTAAAACTTTTCGGCTTCGTCAAATTTTGACTGTTTCTCTAAGATTATCGCCAAATCATTGGCAGAGCCCGCGCTTTTAGGCGCTTTGATATATGCCAATCGGGCATACTTTTCTGCTTCTAAAATATGCTTTGCTCCCTGCGTCGCAAGACATCTTGCGGTTAGTTTTAACGCGTTAAAGTTCATATCTGAAGAGGCAGCTACCCTTTTTAACTCAATGCACGATTCGATATTGCCGGGCAAATTCTTTTTTAGCCATATTGGCGGCCCTAAGTGTTGAAAACGATATTTTTCTCTCTCATTAGCGGTTTCGTCGATTGAACGCATATAAACCTCGCTCATGTCGTCCCAGAATACAAGCTCCCACTTATCGGCTCTTAAGATAGAATCAATATGCGTAAGTTCAATATCTCTTCGATAAAAGGCGGCTATATTGATATCATTTTTATCAATATAGTTTTTCCATTCTTTTATTGTCCATTTATTGGCGAGCAGATTATAAACCTTTTGTTGATCATAGATGTCAATTCTGCCGTCTACGAGAACTTTTCTATTTTCAGGCAGTTTGCCGATAAAATAAGAGCCCCAATTGTAAAGGGCGGCCACATTGCCTTTTGAATTCAGCGATTGAATAAAATTTACGGCCCCCGAAGGATACAATCTTTTATCGACGCCCAAGCCGAATTTTAAGTTCCCGTTTTTTAATATTACAACTGGCGTTATTATAAAGACAAACAATAATGCCGCAATTTTTATATACTTTCTATATTTTGTATAGAATGACAATTCAACAGCGGCGGCAGAAATCCATGAAGCCAAGACTATAGAAGCGACCAGCGAATATACGGCATGAAAACGTATTGCCTGAAAAGATAGAATTATAAATATCAATAAAATAGCGATATCGTATATTGGCAGAGTTTTTTGCCGAATAAACCGCCATACCATAAGAATAAATAATATAAAATAAAAAGCGGGAACGCTTAAAAGGTCGCCTGATTTCGAGCTCTGCCACTCGCCTATGAAAACTCTTGCTGATTCTAAACCTTTAACATGAAACAAAAAAAGCCATAAATCATATGTATGCGGATTTACCAGCGTGCTCAGGCAAACCAGTAAAAATACGCTTCCCCATGTTTTTAAATCGGGAAATACAATTTCTTCGGTTTTTTGCCAGCCTATTTTTTTAAGAAATGTTTTTTCTATAATCGCCCCGCCAAACGCGATAGCCATAAGCAGAGGGCCCAATATAAAACTGTCGTGACTGTTTGCCCAGAAAAGCTGAACAGGTATGAGCCAATATAAATATTTTTTATCTTCTCGTCTTGCCCTGTCTAAAAAATATAGAAAAGCCATTATGGCCATAAAAAACATTATATGAGGAGCCTCGCTTAGCCGAAACCGCGCGCCAACGCACCCTAATACTATAAAGAATACCGTAATTTCGGGCAATGACCGTCTCGCTTTTGCCGTTAGATATGCGATAAAATGAAATATTGCTATCCAGATTGATTTGATAATTACCAGTAAAGACGCGCCGCCTATTTTCCAAACAGTATAAAAGAAGATTCCCGCGAGCCACTCATGGTAAATCCATTTTCTGCCCTCAGAAAGCAAGGTAAACGGATCTAATTTTGGCACGCTTCCGTTTTTCAGTATCCATTCTGCGGCGCGAAGATGAAACCATAGATCAAGGGTGTGTATCTTAAAAAGCGCGAGAAAAAATACGCAAATTAAAGCGCTAAACACAAAAGAATTTCTTTTTATCGCAGATAGGTATAAACTCATAAAAATTACTTTGATTTATAAATTATAATAATGTTATATTTAGAGAACGTAATTGTATTTAATCTTTTCATCTTTTTTCTCTAAATTCATTGTCAAGTTTATTTTAACATTCTAATAAAGCCAAAAGCTCATAATGCGGCGTCCATGGGAAAAAATCAAGAAGCATAAGTTTTTTAATTTTATAACCGAATTCAGAAAGCTTTGCTGCGTCTCTGGCAAAAGTGGCCGCGTTGCATGAAGAATAAATAACAGGTTTTTTAACGGGCCTTATAATTTCGTCAAAGAAAATCTGCATTTCAGAAGGCATAAATCCGGCGCGGGGCGGATTTATCAGCATAAGATCAAAATCATAGTTTTTAATAATTTCTTTTTTTTCTTCGGCCAGTTTATCAAGACGGGTTAAGTCGCACTGAATATATTCTTCGCCTGAAATTATTTTTTGAGATTTGAACTTATTGTTTGATATTGTCGTTTTTTTTAGTTCTTCTTCTTTTAAGATATCAATGCCCAAAGAAGAAACCGGTCTATTAAAGCTTATCATTTCTGTTATAAACTTAAATCCTGAAAAAATTTCTAATATTTTTATTTTTTCTTCATTCGTCGAAAAAGTCTCATTAATAAAATCTTCGATTTTAGAGAGCCAGACAGAAACAAACCGGCTGTTAATCTGAAAAAAGGCCGCGTTAGGAATTTTAACCGAAGTTATCGAATTTTCAGGATATTCAATGGTATAGGTAAATTCAGCTTTTTTATCTTCTGGCGAATTTAACGACCAGATTCCGGTTTTTTCGGTTACATAGTCAAAGCGGTATCTTACGCATCTTTCAAGTTCAAGCTCTTCGGGAAAATCTTTGTCAAAAAATTTCTGCTCAAAGATAAGACACCCTTCTTCGGGAAAAGGCGTTGTGCGATAGCTTGCGGGAGCGTAGAACCCCCTTTCTTTGTATTTATTGATATGAACCTGTACATGATTTCGATAATGAAATTTTTGCGGCGAATAAATGATTTCAGCTTCGGGGCTTATAACTTTTTCTCTTTGAAACTGCGACAAAAGCCATTTGTTTTTATATTCTAAAGTTTTTTCGTAAGAAAGATGAAGAAGTTTACATCCACCGCAAAAAACAAATTTCTCGCACGGCTCTTCGACTCTATCAGAAGAAACGCTCATAAGGGCCCATTTTTTATGAACAAAGGTTTCTTCTAACGCGGCGGATTGATTTTCATATTTTATATTTTCTTTAGACTCTTTTAATTCGTTTATAGTCAATAAAACGCCAAAGAAATGCCCCGATTTAACGCGAATAACTTTTACAAACCCGTTTTCGCCGGGCAGCATTCCGAGAATAAAACCGGTTAAAGGCTTTACCTGATGCAGAAGATTTTCTGTTTCTATGTGAGAAAGGCCGTATCCGTCAGAGACAAATTCAGAGCATTTGACCTTATAAATTTCGCCGCGGCGTAATTTTCTGGTTTGCATCGGCGATTGTTTTTTGAATCAACCGTGTCTAAAATGCCGAATTCCGGTAAAGGCCATAATGATGCCCGCTTCGTCGGCCGCTTTAATGCTTTCTTCGTCGTTTATAGATCCGCCGGGCTGAATGACTGCGTTTGCTCCCGCTTCTATGGCCATGTCAACCGCGTCTCTAAAAGGGAAAAACGCTTCTGACGCCAGACAGCTGCCTTCAAGAGATAACCCCGCGTCTTTTGCTTTTTTTACCGCAATATTAATAGAGTCAAGACGGCTCATCTGGCCCGCCCCAATGGCGAGCGTATGTTTGTCTTTTGAAAATACAACGGCGTTTGACTTGATATACTTAACTGTTTGAAAAGCGAACAGTAACTCTTCAAGCTGTTCTTTATCAGGTTTTTTTTGCGTTACAATTTTAATTTCTTCTTCGTTAACGACCTTTTGATCGCTTTCCTGCAATAGAAATCCGAAACACGAGTTTTTTATTTCAATATTGGGCAGATTGATTTCTTTTAAATTTGGTATTCTGATAAGCCTTAAATTCTTTTTCTTTTTTAACACATCAAGCGCGTCGTCGTCATAATCGGGGGCCACGATGATTTCAAAAAAATGCTGATTTAAAAGCTCTGCCGTATCAAGGGTAACCTTATCGTTAAAAGAAACAATCCCCCCAAAAAAGCTTACGGGATCGGTTTGAATCGCTCTTTTTAAATTTTCAAGCTGGCTCTTGCCGAATGAAATTCCGCACGGGTTTGTATGCTTGAAAATGGCGCATACGGGCCCGGTAAAGTCTTTTGCCACGGCAATGGCAGAATCTAAATCGAGAAAATTATTATAAGATAACTCTTTGCCGTGAAGCTGCATCCATGGCATTTTGTTGGTCATGACCGGCACAAAAAAAGCGCCCCCCTGATGCGGATTTTCGCCGTAACGCAATGGCTGGTGCTTTTTCATGGCCAAAGAAAATTTATCGGGAAACTTATCGCCCTGAAGGCCGTATAAATACTGAGAAATAACGGAATCATATGCCGATGTGCGCGCAAAAGCTTCGACAGAAAGCTGAAAACGATATTCTTCGGCCAGGGCCCCAGAATTTTCGTTTAATCGTTTTATAATCTCGTCATATTGAGACGAATCTACCACAACGGCAACGTCTTTGTAGTTTTTAGCGGCCGCTCTTATCATAGAGGGCCCGCCGATATCGATATTTTCAATGGCTTCTTCAAAAGAGAAATCTTCTTTTCGAATGACTTCTTCAAAAGGGTAAAGATTAATGCATACAAGATCAAACGTTAAAATAGCATGCTCGGTTAAACTCTCTACATGCGATTCGTTATCTCTCTTGGCCAAAATGCCTCCGTGCACCTTAGGATGCAATGTTTTGACCCTGCCGTCTAAAATTTCGGGAAAGCCCGTATAGCTGCCGATAGATATCGCTTCAATGTCGGCTTCTTTTAAAGCTCGAAGCGTTCCGCCGGTTGAATAAATCTCAACGCCTTTGTTTTTTAACTCTCTTGCAAATTCTAAAAGATTCGTTTTGTCTGAAACCGATATTATAGCTCTTTTTATTTCTTTCATATATTACCCTCATTAACCTGAAATTATTATTTTTTCAGCGCGTCAAGTCAATAGAGATCAAGACGCCTTAGTCTTTCAAATTTATAATTAAATAGAAAAATATTTCTGTGATTTTTTGTACGCCTTATGGCTTTTTACTATGCATTGTCTTTTAAAAATACAAATTTTTATTGACAAAGTGAAATGACAACTTTAAATGTACACGTTTTGGATAAAAAACAAGTATCAAAATAAAAGTTATTTGTAGTTAATTATGAATAACCTTTGTTACAGAGGAGACCGAGTCATGAAAAATCTATTTATAAAAAATATCTTTAACGCAGCTATATTATTCACTATCTTTTCTTTATCATGCGCCGAATATGAGATAGAGATTGATTCATCGAAACTTGGAACAAATACGGGTACCGGCATAACCGCTAATTGCGGCAATGGAGTATGCGAGACAACCGAGGCAACGACTACTTGCTGGCAAGACTGCGGCAGCTCTTGCGGAGATACTGTATGCAATGGAACAGAAACCACTACAAGCTGCGCGAGTGATTGCCCTTTTACGCCCACTTGTGGCGATCTGACTTGTAACGGAACTGAAACCACGGCTAGCTGCTGGCAAGATTGCGGTTCCTCTTGCGGCGATACGGTTTGCAACGGCGCTGAAACATCTGTAACTTGCCCAACAGACTGCCAATCAGAAGGCAGTATCGCCTCTCCAGTGAACTACTCTTATGCCGACTTACCGAGGGCGGGTAAAGTTGATAGCGCAAGCTACTACAGTATTACCGGTCTTACTCCTGGTCAAACTTATAGCGCAAATCTAACAAATACTAATGGCGATACAGATATATATGTATACTCTGACTCAAGTTACTTAGTACAGCTATGTTCACATTTTGACAATATTATTATTGATAAGCAGTGTACTTTCACAGCGCCGGCTTCGGGTATTATTTATATAAAAACAGACAGCGATACCGGCGCCGATATCACGTACACGCTGAATATCACAAACCCGCCTGTCTGCGGAAATAGCATTTTAGAAGGCGTAGAAGAATGTGATGACGGTAACACATCCAGTAATGACGGTTGCAGCTGGAACTGTATAAGCGAAATAATATCGACAACGCCAATTACAATAGATACGCCTGTCGTTGATTCAATTGTAAATTATGCTAACATAAAAGATTATACATTTTCCGCAACAGCCGGTCAAAATTATGTAATCTGGTGGAATGGTTCATGGTATGGCGACGGCACTCAATCTGGGCAAATACAGGTTTCAGCCATAGGGCAAACCAGCGGAACTCAATATTTTTCATGGGTTCTAGACGGATACAATTATCCGGAAACAATTATGCCTGCTATAAACGAAACGATAATTATTCGGGTCAGAACAGTAGACATAGGCTCATATGTAATAGAGGTAAGCGATCCGGTATGCGCCAACAATATAGTTGAAACGGGCGAACCATGCGATGACGGGGGTACCGTTAACGGCGATGGCTGTGACGCAAACTGTCAAATTGAAATATGCGGCAATAACGTTGTTCAAAGCCATATTGGCGAACAATGCGACGATGATAACACAATGAATAATGACGGATGCAGCTCTGAATGCCTTACAGAAGAAACTATTTCAGCCACAATACTAACCGATAATAGTATCGTTTCAGGAGTAATTGACACAGGATATGATTTAAGAGAATACACTTTTGATGTCGTTGCTAATGAATACTATACTATCTGGTGGAACGACAGCGCCAACGGCGACGTGACACAAACAGCCGATATACAAGTTTCTGTTTATAATGATTCTATAGGTTATTTCATGTATGACTCGACGGGAACAAATCAATTGCAAAATGAAGATCATGCCTATACGAATCCTTATGAAATACACCCTGATTTCACGGGCACTGTCACTTTAAAAGTTACAGCTAGAAGTTATTACAATAGCAACAAGGGAACCTTTGAAATAAGCGTAAAACATCATCAATGCGGCGACGGTACGGTAGACACAACCGAAAACTGTGATGATGGTAATTTATTTGATAGCGACGGTTGTTCATCTTTGTGCCTATTTGAAGCTATTACGCCCGCTTCTTTGACACTGGGGCAATGGCAAAACGGAAGAATTCTAAATTCAACCGATAGCGTAACTTATACATTTGCTTCAATAGCCGCCGAAAGCTATCATATTCGATGGAATGACGACAGCTCTGGCGATAATTCTCAGTCTGGCGACATTAAAGTAACCGCTACGGGTTTAACTAGCGGCATGACCTTCTTTACCACCATAAACCACGGCTGGCAACCAGCAAGCGTTCAAATAATTAACGCTGTGATAAACGAAGATATAGAAATATTGGTTGAACCGTATTCAACATCATCAAATGATTTAGGAAGTTTTCAAATAATCGCCAAAAAACCCATTTGCGGCGATAACTATCTTGATATTGATGAAACATGTGACGATGCCAATACCATACCCGGCGATGGTTGTGATGATGTATGCCAAATAGAAAGCGAATCAATAATTTTAGGCGCTTGGACAGACGGCGCGATCACGAGCCTCAACTCTCAAAAAGGATACTCTATAGACGGCGCTTTAGCCGGAGACGGTTATCGTATTTGGTGGAACGATTCATATTCAGGAGACGGCAGCCAAAATTTGGACATAAAAGTTTCAGCTAAAGATAGCCTTTTAACTCCGCTTTTTACTGATATTAACAGCGGCTATACTTCTGCACAAGAAATTGCTATAACAAACGACGGACCGGTTACAGTTATTGTAAACCCATACTATGTTACAAAAATTGGTAACTTTCAAATCTTAGTCGAAAAAGCGGAATGCGGCGACGGTTTTTTTGACACCTCAACAAATGAACAATGCGATGACGGTAATTTAATAAACGGCGACGGATGCAGTAACATATGCGAAGTAGAGCCCGAATCAATTATTGACGGAGTATGGATGAATGGAGAGCTCACATACAGCATACCTACTAGACTTTATAGGATCTATGGCGCTTTAGCAGGCGAGAAATACCGAATATGGTGGAACGACGATTATAAAGGAGACGGAACACAAACCTTATATGATGCGGATGTTACCGCCACAGACGACTTCGCGGGAACTAATTTTTTTACTAATTTAAGTAATGGGTGGGATGCCCCAAAAATAATCAATACAGTAAATAACGGCTCAATTTCGCTGAAAGTTTCTAATTACTGGGGTTATTACGGCACTTTTCAAATTAAAGCAGAAAAGGCTATTTGCGGAGATATTTACATAGATCCAGATCTGGGTGAAGAATGCGACGATCTTAATGCAACAAGCGGAGATGGTTGCAGTGATACTTGCCAGTTTGAACCCATTCTAGCCTCATTAAACGTCCTTTATGGCGATACGATATTAAATACTGTACCGGCTGATATATATAGAATCTCTGTGACCGAAGGCAATCAGTATAGAGTCTGGTGGAACGATGTGATAGACGGAGACGGTACCCAAACATTAGATATTAAGGTAACGGCTACAGATCTTACTTCATCTACTGATTTTTTCACCGATATAAATCAGGGTTACAGACACCCGCAAGTATTTACAGCTACAAATACAGGCTATATAGATGTAACTGTAACTCCTTTAAACGCGGGTAATGTAGGAATTTATGAGATCTATTTCAGCGAAGTAACTTGCGGCGACGGCTGGGTTGATGCAGGCGAAGCCTGTGATGACGGCAATATAGTGGATGACTTAAACGGTTGTACAGGAACTTGTCTGGCAAATAATAGCTGCGGCAATGGAACAATCGAAGATGCTGTTGAAGAATGCGACGACAATAATCTCGTAAACGGCGACGGGTGCGACAATACATGTCAACTTGAACCTATATCATTAGATACGGCTTACCTTCTGACTCCAATATACAATTATCAGGGAAACATGTTTGATGTTAAAGCCAACAATACTGTTAATATAAAAAACTTTAAACAAAGTTTCAATTCTACCGGAACGCATACTGTTGAAATTTATTATATTCCGGGAGGCTATACGGGTAAAATAGCTAATGGTTCTGCCTGGCTTTATGCCGGCTCTGCAGAAGTCAGTATAAATAATCCGCAAGTTAGTCAACCGATAATTATTCCTATAGACCTTAATCTCACCATACCGGCAGGCGAGACTTATGGTTTTTATGTGACTATTGCGTCAGGCACCGGCACTTTACGCAGTCTATGGGGCACAGCAGAGGGAGCAATATATTCTGCAGACGCTAATATCGAAATAAAGGAAGGCATTGGGATATATTATCCCTTTAATTCAACACTTTCTTATAAGCCGCGTGTTTGGAATGGCACTGTAGTTTATACGACGCCATAAACATTAAATATATCTGAAATCATGGAAAAAGCAATGGTAATAATGGTACTAATGGTACTAAAGAAAGAACATTACTTATGGAACATGGATAAGTATTCGATTGCCTAACCCAGAAAAATACATGATTAACATTCGGCGACATTTGAGTTTCATTAATATATAAAATAACGGGCACAAATGCCGGTTATTTTATATATACACAATCATAATTTAACTATTCACTACAATATATAATCAACGCCCAATTCCAGAATGCTTACCCCGAAACCAATCTTCGCGCGAAGGGCCAAATTGTTACTTAGAAAATAATGCATACCGCCGTATATTCCGAATTCTAAGCCATTACCGTCAATCTCTAAAGCGTTAGCAAGAGACAAGCCAGGCTGCGTTTGAGTATCTGTCGCTGTAAATGATACAATATTGTATCCTAAATCGGCGCCGGCAAAAAGATCAAGTTTTGAAATTTTAATAAAATTCAAATGATAATTAAAAGTTGCGCCAAGAGTATAAATTTGATAGTTAACATCCGCAGCTAATGCCAAATAAGTCATCTCTTCACTATAAGTTCCATAACCCAAATAACCGCCAAGCCCAATATTGTTAGTCAGGCCATACTCGGCGTTTATTCTAGCGGAATACCCCGTCTCGCCATATGAAGCTAAAGCGCCTGAAATACCGACTATAAAATCTGATTTATGAAACAAAGATGAACTTGTATTTTCTTGAGTCGCCTTTGATTTTCTTTTTTTTCGCGCTTCAGCGGGCGTCATACTAAGCGCAAAAACTGTTATTAATAATAAAACGGTTATTTTGGTTATTTTCATAATTTACCTCTAAATTTGTTTTTGATGAATTTAGATACTATTTAAACACATTTCGTCAAGAATATTTTTCTTTAATATTTACTGTCCCATTTTTTATCAAAGTTTTCTCAGGTTTCACAATAAAAAAACTATCTCAATCTTTTAACAAAAAATAAATAATCTTCTTTTCAATCCAATATCGTTTTTGACTAAAGGCACAAAACCCAACATGACCCCCATATTTAGAAAGTTCAAGACGTACATATTTTGATTTTTCAGCTTGTTCAACCGGATGGCACTTTTCGGTTAAAATAGGATCGTCAAGAGCTTTTATAACTAGAGTTGGCGAATAGCGTATCTGACAAGGTCTGGGTTGATAATATAAAAATTCAATAAAAGAATTAAAAACATTTCAAGAGATTAGGCTTATTTAATAAATAAACCGGCTTTATAACCGGTTATTTTATTAAATAAGCCTTTTGTCGATTAATGCAAAATCTATAATTTACATTGATCGTTAATCAACTCTAATAAGTTAAATAACTTTCGCTTAATCTTTGCTATTTTAATTTTTATTCCGCCGATATTTTTTATTGATTGCATAAATTTGTAGCATCGCATGTCTCTGCTGTAGAAAAACATTCAATTTCTTCGTCTGTCCATGGGTCTGTTCCAAAACCGCCATTTTCGCACATGCTTTCTAAAGTGCTAATGAATACAGGTTTATCTGCGCTGGTCATACCATCGGCCATGAGTTCCTGCTCGCATACCTCAACCATGTTTTCAGAAGCGGTTTGGCAATCATAGAACCATGATGCGCATCCCATTGATAATGAGAATAGAATACTTAGGCTGATTATTAATACTTTTTTCATATCATTTTCCTTTAAAATTAATTTAGTAAAACTAATATTTTTTACTAAATTTTGAATACTTTATTGAATAGATTAAACAATTTGTATACAAATTTTTCTTTTTTTTTAGTATTTTATAAACCCAATAACCCTCTTTTCTACCCAGTAAGGTTCTTTACCAAAATTACAAAACCCAACATGACCCCCATATTTAGAAAGTTCAAGACGTACATATTTTGAATTCTCAGCTTCTTCAATGGGGTGACACTTTTCGGTTAAAATAGGATCATCGAGGGCGTTTACAATCAGGGTTGAATTTTTTATACGCGGTATAAACTTTTTACAGCTTTCTTTCTGGTAGTAATCTTCGGCGTCTTTGTAACCGAAAAAGGGAGCGACATAGGCGTCATCATAATCTCTCATGCTTTTTACTTGTTTAAAAGGTTCAACGCTGATTTTTTTCGGCATGATTTTCATTTTTTTTATTATCTTCTCTTGAAATCTTCGAAAAAATCTTTTTTTGTAAATATAATTTGAAAGTTTTGATAAGTTATCAGAGGCCGAAGATAAGTCGCAGGGTACCGATACCGCGCAGGCTTTTTTGATTTTTGAAGATTTTTTTATTGAATTATCGCCAAGGTATTTTAATATTAAATTGCCGCCGAGACTAAAGCCTATCAGAAATATTTCTTTATAATCTTTTTGAACGTTTTTTATGATTAAATCAAGATCGTCAGTTTTACCGCTGTGATAAAAAAATACTTTTTTATTTGGTTCGCCGCTGCAGCCTCTGTAATTCATTGCGACAACGTCGATTTTATTTTCTCTTAAAATAGCGGCCGTCGCTAATATATATTTTGCTTTTGAACTGCCTTCAAGGCCATGGCACAATATAGCTACAGATTTTGATCCTGTTTTTAATAAATCAATATCAAGAAAATCTTTATCGGGCGTTTTGATTCTTTTTCTTTCATAGGGTATATGATTTACTTTGCGAAAGGCGGTTTGGTATATAGTGTTAAAATGACGGTTTTTAAATAACAAAGACGGAAGATAGTCGGTTACATGAAAAACGGGCATAAAATCAAAAGTAAGAAATGTTTTTCATTTTCTTATTTAATAAAATCGCGCTTACAAGAAAAAGAAAAAGAAATATTAGGGCCTCGACATAGTCTTTGAATATAAATTTGCCTACCCCGAATAAAAACGAGTAAACCAGAACAACGCCTAAAATCCACAAAGAAAGCTTATCGGTTATATATTTTATTGATGTTTTTTCGTCTTCTACGTAATGCTTCCAGCCCGGGCCGTGAACATTTACTTTATGGGCAAACTTTTTTAATATCTCGGTACTTTCGGGTTTTGTTAAAAAAGTAACGCTTAACCAGACGGCCGACGTAAAAATTGTTGTATAAATCATTTTATCTGCGAAACTAAAATCGCCCGCGAGATTAAAAACGATACTGCCTATAAAAGCGGCAATCATGGCCGAAATTTCGCTGTAGGCGTTTATTCTGTGCCAGTACCACCGCAAAAGATAAACAAGACCCGTGCCCGCCCCAAGCGATAATAAAAGCTCCCATGCTCCTTTTACGCTGTCGAAAAAATAACTTAAAGTCATGGCCGATGCCATCAGAAAAAAAACGGCGCCGCGCGAAATCCATACATAATGCTTATCTGATTTATCTGGTTTCATAAATCTTTTGTACACGTCGTTTACAAGATAAGAAGCTCCCCAGTTTAAATGGGTCGATATGGTAGACATAAAGGCAGAAAAAAAGGCAACCGATAAAAGCCCTAAAAAACCCGACGGTAAAAACTTTTTCATGGCCAGAGGATATCCCATTTCAGGGTCGCCGATATCGGTAAAAACGACCATCGATATCAAACCTACGATAATCCATGGCCATGGTCTGATGCCGTAATGCGCAAGGTTAAAAAACAGGGTAGAATAAACAGCGTCTTTGCCGCTTTTGGTAGAAAACATTCTCTGGGCGACATACCCTCCCCCTCCCGGTTCTGCCCCCGGATACCATGACGCCCACCATTGCAGGCAGATCCATGTTAAAACGGTAGATAAAACGATTTTGCCCGAAGCAAACGGAGAAATAGATAAAAGTTCGTGATCAACCCCGAACTTTTCAATGAGTTTTAGCTTTAAACCGTCTATGCCGTCTACATAATCTAAACCGTAAATCATCAATATTACAGAACCCGTCATAGCGACAATAAACTGAAAGAAGTCGGCCATCACCACTCCCCATAGCCCTGAAAATATAATATACAGACCGGTTATTAAATAAAGTATAATGATAACTTCCCATTTGGGCCAGCCGAAAGCCGCTTCAATAACCTTAGACATACCCACTGTAACCCAACCCATGATAACCAGATTAATGGGCACGGCCAGATAAACCGCGCGAAAACCCCTTAAGAATTTCGCGGCCCGCCCCCCGTAGCGAAGCTCGGCAATTTCTGCGTCTGTCATAACGCCAGAATTTCGCCAGTAAGCGGCAAAGAAAAAAACGGTCATAATGCCAGAAAAGGCAAAGTTCCACCAAAGCCAGTTGCCGGCAACGCCGTCTTTGGCGACAATTCCGGTAACCGCAAGAGGAGTATCGGCGGCAAATGTGGTGGCGGCCATAGAAACGCCGGCCAGCCACCACGGCATTTGTCTGCCCGATAAAAAATATTCTTCGATATTTTTTTTAGATTTTTTCTGGTAATAAAACCCCAGAAAAAGAATCAAAATAAAATATGCGGCTACAACAAGACCGTCTAATAGACTCATTTTAAATTAATTTTTCTGATCTCTGACTTCGGGCAAAAGAAATAACTCAAGATAAAGCTGTTCGGCGTCATACGTTTTTTTAAGCCACCTGACCACAATTTCGACGTCTTCATCTTGCCAGAATTTTTTAATGATTTTTCGAATAACTTCAAGTTCGCTCTGATGAATTTTATTATCGGTTACCGCCATTCTAAAACAAAATTGCAAGACGCCGCCTATAACCTCCCGCGAAAAATTTTCGAGTTCGCCTAAGACAGGCTCAATTTGCCGATTATTTTTTATGATATCCTGTATTTTTGATTCGTCAAGGCCTATACTTTGACAAACATGAGACAGCTTTTGCGTCTCTTCGTCAGATAAATCTTCGTCGGCCCAGGCAACCGCCGATACGGCTTTTATCACGGCCTCTTTTTGCTTTTCATCCATACGACAAAAAGCGCAATAGATTTTATGCGGTCAATGAAAATTCGAAAGTTAAATGAATAAGATTATGACTTGTTAATCATTGTTAGCAGTGTAAAAACACAATACAATTCACCACCTGTGGCAATATATGTAGAATTCATGAGTCGAGATACGGGCATGTGAATCTTTATATTTTAGAGATAAAATAATTGACAGGCTGTACAAGATTATCATGTTTTTTTATAATATGTCGCATTAGACATTCAATGTTTACTAAAAATTCAGGATACGCAAATGGAAAAAAATAAAAAAGCCGTTATCACAGGCGCCACAGGTAAAATTGGGGCGGCTATCGCAAAAGAAATGGCAAAAAAAAACTATGATCTGATTTTAATCGCTCGAAACGAGCATAAAGTTAAAAATCTGGCCGATGAAATCTTGAAAAAATCTGGCTCTGCGAAGGTTCGCTATGAAGTGATTGATCTTGAAAGCGAATCTGCCATTAAGGGGCTTTCAACAAGAATAGACTCTCCTGTAGACGTTTTAATCAATAACGCGGCCATAGCTCCCGTTCAAAGAGAAGAAACCAGTGAAGGTCTGGAAATGCAGTTTGCGGTAAATATCATGAGCTATGTATGGATGACAATTGAATTGTATCAAAACCTTAAAAACGCCCCCAGATCTAGAATTGTAAACGTTGCCAGTTACTACGCCGGAGATCTTGACGTATATGATCTACAGTTTTTAGAGCGTGAATATAATAATAATACCGCCTACCGACAGTCAAAAGCGGCCAACCGTATTTTATCTTATTGCTATTCTGAAGAATACAAAAAAAACGGCATTACGGTAAACTCGTGCCACCCCGGCGAGGTCAATTCAAACCTGAGCAATGATCTCGGTTTTGGCGGTTACGAATCTCCCGAAAAAGGCGCCGAAACCCCTGTTTGGCTCGCGACTGATTCTTATGTAAACGAAGCGACGGGGAAATATTTTGAATATTTAACCCCGACGTCTGATCGCTTCAGCATGAACGACGAACTTAACGAAGCGCTTTATCAAGAGTGCATGAAATACTGCTCTTAAGCTTTATGCGCATTCTTCATACATCTGATTGGCACCTTGGCAGAATTTTTCACGGTCACCATCTAACCGACGATCAGGCCTGCCTTCTTGAACAAATTGAAGGCATTATAAAAGACTTTAACCCTGACGTAATCTTAAACTGCGGAGATATCTTTGACAGAGCCATGCCGCCTAAAGAAGCGGTTGATCTTCTTGACGAGCATTGTTCCCGAATAATCACAGATTATAAAAAACCTTATATAATAATAGCGGGAAATCATGACAGCCCTGAAAGGCTTTCTTTCGGCTCTAAAATTCTTCAAAAATCATCTTTATTTATCAAGGGCAAAGGCGAAAAAGAAATCTCGCCCGTTGTTTTACCCGATAAAGACGGTGATGTATGTTTTTACGCTCTGCCCTATCTCGATATTGAAGCTTGTAAATTTTTATATAACGACGCAAAAATTAAAAATCACGAAGACGTTATAAAAAAACAAGTTCAAATCATAGAAAAAAAACATCCGCCTTCAAAAAGAAGCGTGCTATTGGCCCATGCCTTTGTAAACGGATCTCAACAATGCGAATCTGAAAGACCTCTCTTTTTAGGGGGCAGCGAAATGGTTCCTTCGTCTTTATTTAAGAATTTTAATTATACCGCGTTAGGGCATCTTCATAGAAACCAAAAAGCCGGATTTTCTTTTGCGAGATACAGCGGTTCCCTGATGAAATATTCTATTTCAGAGGCCGAACATATAAAATCAGTAAATTTGATTGAATTAAAAAAAGACGGTTCCGCCATAATCAAAGAAGAGAAACTAAAACCTCAAAAAGATCTTAGAATTGTAAGAGGCAAACTCGAAGATATTTTAAAGAAAACCGATAAAAGCAGCGATTATCTTGTTTTTGAACTTTTAGACGAAGGCATTTTATACGAACCCATGAAAAGATTGAGAGAGAAATTTATTAACGCTATAGCGGTTCAAAGACCGAACCAGACCATTAACCGAACAGAAACAAACCTTCCCGATTTTAGAAAATCAACCGAATTAGAAATTTATACGGCTCTAAAAAAACATAAAAACGACGGAAAATCTCCAAATAAAAAAGAACTGGAATATTTTCAAAAAATATTAAACGAAGTAAGGTTAACAATTTAACTTCAAAATATGAAACCTGTTTTTCTTACCTTGCAGGCCTTTGGCCCCTTCGCCCGAAAAGAAGAGATTGATTTTTCAAAATTTATAAACAACGGCATTTTTTTAATTCACGGCCCCACCGGTTCGGGAAAATCTTCCATTTTAGACGCCATTTCATACGCTTTGTTTTCTCAAACAACCGGAGCCGAAAGAACCTCTGAAGAAATGGTAAGCCAGTTTTCAGACATTGAAACCGAAACGTTTGTATCGTTTCAGTTTCAATTGAAAAATAAGACTTATCGCATAGAAAGGCGCCCTTCGCAGAAAAAAAAATCTTCCAGAAAAGAAGGCCCCGTAGAAGTACAGGCCAAAGCGGCTCTGTTTGAAATCATGAGCGATAAAGAAGAAATTCTTTTAGCGTCGGGGGCCAAAATCGCTACAGAAAAAATTGAATCGATTTTAGGCTTTTCTGCCCCCCAGTTTCTGCAAACAGTAATCATACCGCAGGGAAGATTCAGAGACGCTTTAATTGCTCCCTCAAACGACAGAGAAAAGATTCTTCAAGATTTATTCGGCACCTTAGTTTATTTAAAAGTACAGGAAAAGTTCAAAGAAAAAGAAAAAGAAACGAAATTATCGCTTGATAATATAAATGAATTTAAAAAAGAATTATTCATAAGAACGGCGATTTCTTCAGAAAAAGAACTCTCTGATAAATGCGACAAACTTACAAACCTTGCAAAATCTCTTGAAGAAAAGAAAAACAAATTAAAAGAAGAAGAAAAAATAATTCGAGAAGCCCTTTCAAAAGACGAAAAACTGCACTCTTATTTTGAAGAACTAGAGGCTCTTAACTTAAAATTTATAAAAATCAAATCTGAGCAAAAAGATATTGATAATAAAAAAAGTCTAAAAGAATCGGCTCAAAAGGCTCTTCTTATAAAAGACGCCTATGAAAATTATCGTGAAATTCAAAATGAGATAGAGAATTTAACTCTCGATAAAGAAAGCATTTCGCTAGAAATTAAAAAAAATCAGACAATAATAAAATCGCTACATGTTGATATAAAAAAACTGCCTGATTACCAAATCAAACTCGAAAACTTAATCGTCACCGAAGGTCTGTTATCAAAAAAGATTAGCTCTGCCGAAGAATATTTCAAGCTCTCAGATAATCATAAAAACCAAGAGGTTTCTCTAAAAAAAGAACGGTCAAAGTTGTTAGATAAAGAAAAACTCTTTATTTCTATTGAAAAAAACAAAAACGAAATAAGCGAAAAATTAAACAAAGCGAAAATCATAGAGGCTTCTATACCTTCTATTCAATCTGAAATTGAAACAGAAAAGTCTATTCTTTTTAATCTCAACAAAATATCAGATTTAAACTTACGGGAAAATAAACTTATTGCTGAAATTAAAGACGCTGAAAAAGAATTTAACGAATTAAAAAATAAGCTTAAAAAAATAAAAGATAAGTTAAGCTTAAAAGAACGTCAATGGCGCGAAGGTCAGGTTTTCATTTTATCTTCTTCTCTGAAAAAAAACGAGCCATGCCCCGTCTGCGGCTCTAAAGCTCACCCTGCGCCCGCAAAAGCAGACAAGATACCGCCTGATTTTATTGAATTAGAAAAAGCAAGAAAAGAAAAAGAAGAATTTGAAATAATTTGCGCCGAAGCGAAAGAAAATATTGAATCGAAAAAAAATTCTCTTGAATCGATAAAGCAGGCCAAAAAAGAAATACTAGAGACTCGCGAAAACATTGATCGTTTAGAAAAAAACGCTATCTTGTCTGTAATTCATGAAAAAGAAAAAAAACTGAAAGAATCCCTCGGTAAAATAGAGCAAATCATAAATCTTCAAAACGAAGAAAAAGAAATTAAACGCGAAATTGAAATCATAAAAAAAGAAATTGAAGAATTGCGCGGCTCGGTAAACGAGAAAAACGGCCTGATAAAAGAACAGCAGGCTCTCATAAAAAAACTTGAAAAAGAACTTTCTTCGCAAGAAAGAGAGCCTGATTTCCTGAAAACAAATACCATAACGATAAGAGAAGAAACAGAAAGCTTAAAAACAAAAATAGAAGAAATAAAGATAAAAAAAGAAAAATCTGAAAAACAAAGCATTTTATTGAATGAAAAATCAAACGCCGTCGCAAAAAATATAGAAAATAAGAAAAAACAATATCATACCAAAGAAGCAGAATTTCTAAAAAGAATGAAAGATTTGAATTTTATCGACATTAATCATTTTCAAAAAGCCTTTCTTAAAGAAGACAAAATAAAAAAACTAAACGAAGAAGTCGCCGAATTTGAAAAAGAAGCCGCCGCTTTAGATAAACAAATTAATTACGTTAAAGAAAAAATCAAAAATCAAAAGAAACCCAGACTTGAGCCCGTAAAAAAGAAGCTTAATCTCGTTGAAAATGAAATTGAGCAATGCGCCTCGCGGTTAAGCCAAATGAATGCAAATATTAAAAATATCAAAAAAGAATATGATACCCTGCAAGATTATTTAAAAAAAGAAAAAAAACTTACCGCCGAATATTCGCTTATCAAAGAGATATCTGATACCATAAACGGAACCCGAAGCGATAAATTAACTCTTCAGAAATTTGCCTTATCGGCTCTTCTTGACGAAATTCTGGCGGCGGCATCGCTGCGCCTTAAGAAAATGAGCCTTTTGCGCTATGAACTTCAAAGAAGAAGAAAAAATACCGAAAAAGGAGCTTTAGAATTAGAGGTATTTGACGAACATACGGGAGATTCAAGGCGCGTTGAGACGCTTTCAGGCGGTGAAAGCTTTTTGGCCTCGCTCTCTTTAGCCTTGGGTCTCGCCGACGTGGTCGAATCATATGAAGGCGGTATTCAAATGGATACGATATTCATTGACGAGGGTTTCGGGGCTCTCGATTCGCAGGCTCTTGAAGAGGCCATAAACGCATTGATTGAACTTAAAAAAGAAGGACGCCTGGTGGGAATTATCTCTCATGTGCCCGAATTAAAAGAAAGAATAAAATCGGTTCTGGAAATTATAGTCAAAAGCGACAATACCAGTTCGGCCCGAATAAGAGCGTAATTTTCAGCGAGGTACAATTTACCGGTTTAATATGCGTATTAAAAAAACTGAAAGTGTACATTCTCAAATAAAAAGTTTTCAAGTTTTTGCAAATCGCCCGGACGGCTTTTAAATATTAAAACGCCTAAAAAATAGGCTCCATCGCGAGGAAAATATCTTACAATTTCTCCGTAAAGCTCGAGCTCTTCGCCTAATATGGGCAGCATTATTTTAATTCTCTTATGAGTTTTTAAATATTCATACAGAACCTGATCGTCAATCTCCATTAAAAGTCCGTTCATTGATATGTTCACAACCTGTGTTTTTATGGCGTCGGCATTAAAATGAGATTTTGAGATTCTCAACTTTGTGATAGCGTATGAAAATATATCCGCAACGGTCTTTATTGACGATAGCTGTAAACTGGTAATCATATGTTTTTCAAATTGATTTGTTTCAATTCGTATATAGCCAATAATTTTATTTAAAAGAGTAAACGGAACCATCGCGTATGAAACCAGAAAATTTTCAAGGTCTTTCTTTTTAATCTCTTCAAAATATTCAAGAGCCTCTTTTTTGCTCTTTTCTTTTTTCATTTTTTCAAACTCTTCAGAAAAATTTATATCTGGCGCCGAGGTTTCTGCTTCTACATAACTTTCTATTTTCGCTGTGTTTGATATAAAAAAACTTTGGCCCGTTTCAATAAGCTTTTTTTCCTGAATTGACAAATTATCTTTATCCTTTTCGTAAAACAAATTAATTGAAAACTCGGAGGTTATTTCATGAATTTGCGAAATTAAAAGCTGGAATAATACATTTAAGTTGGGGTTATCGCTTGTTATTTCCTGTAAAAAATGCCTGTATCTGGTCTCAAGTATTTTTTCTTCATGGGCCGTTTGCATAAAAGGAGAATATAAAGTAATAAACCGCGCGAATAAATCGTCAAAGCTTGTTCTTTTATAAAGCCTTCTTTCAAGATATTTCATCTCAGAAGGAAAATTTACAAAAATATCATACTCGTCAACCTCGTCGATAAAGACTTCGAGAGAATAGTATCTATTCATAACCTCTACGCTTAAAATCGCCTTTCTTTCGATGCCCAATTTAAAACCGGGAGCGTAAATTTTAATATATTCTGGCTCTATTTTTGTAACTTTACCCTGATATATTAAATCAGAATAAATAATTTGAATATTTTGATTTTTGCCCTTTATCAAGAAGAACAGATTTTGTATTCGATAGAAATCAAGCTCTGCTGGCGCGTTTTTAAATTCTTCTTTGATAAGCTCAATAAACATTTTACTCTATAATCGACATTTGAATCAGGTAATCTCAAATATATACCTTTCTTTTTAAATAGGCGAGAAGAATTCATCCCGGATCTCGCTTGCAAACGGTATAAATGTCACCGTAAAGTTGTAGAGTTCGCAGAGAAGAAAATAGTACTCTGATTAGACAGATAAACGCTGAAAAAATTCTTTCTAGCTTCTTTATAAAATTCTAACGTTTATTTTATATCTAATAAAATATACATTGAAAAATGATAAGGAGATCAGGAAGACAAGAGGCGTCAGAATAGAGATAAGCGATTATAAATAATTTTACAGTTTATTTCTTATTTGATTTCAATCTGCGTTATCTGCGTCCCATTCTTCTACGGCTGGGCGGCGGTGGGTCTTATCTACCTCTCGACATAACGCCTGTCTAACCAAAAGACCGCCGTTATGAAAATTAAAAATAACGATAGAAACAATGTTCTTAAATCGTTTTTACTTGAAGTTTCTTTTTGCTTAAACAAGATTGATTCGGGATATTTTTTACCGCTGAGAAAAGATGCGGCAGGGTGGCGTTTTAGTATGACATTGACGGTTTTAGAATCGTTTTCTTTTTTTTCTAAAACCTGCGGAACAAACGCCGTATTTTGCGTATCATGAAATAATATATTTCTCTCAGATTCTGTATGCGCGGCAATTATCGGCTCTTTAGAAATTAAATTTATTATGACAGTTAAAAGTCGTATGGGATAAGCAATCGACGTTTTCAACTCTTCTTCGGCAGAATCTGGATTATACAAAAAAAGCCCTCCCGATTCGTCTAAGGCCTTCAATACGGCGGCGCTTCCGTCGCTGAAGCGCTCCATGACGCTTGAAGCGGCGGATGTTTGAATTATGTCGAATGTTTCTTTAATAAACATTTTCTGCCATGCCAAAGAATTTGAATCGACGGGGGTTTCTAAGTATCTATGCCCTTTTCTTAGGGCGCCTGTAATAAATAAAACAGAGTCTTTTTGGAACTTATAATCGCGGGAAAAACCGATTTTAATTTTCTTGTAATTTTCTCTTTTTTGAAACCACTGAAAAGGAAATTTCTTTTTATCAAGTTCAATGATAGATTTTATCGTATCAGGCGCCCCCGCCGAAGCGTATTCAAAATCATAAGGACCTTCTCTGATAATGATTTCAAAAGCCTCATTATCTTCATAAAAAGCGTCTCCCTGAAGATAAATTCTTAGTTTTTCTTTTTCTTTTGAGAAATTCACGTCTAAAAGCGTGCGCAACTCGGCGTTTTCATCTAAAGAAACCGAGGTTTTTTCGCCTTCTCTTTCTATTACTACCTGAGATTCTCTGCCAAAAGGCATATTGGCGCGAATGTATAATTCTCTTTTTCGATAATCTAAAGGATGCAGGCTCACGGTGACTTTTTCAAAATATTTATTTTTCTTATCTTTAATGGCTACAGGATAAACCTCAACGGTTTTTTGTTCCATATTTTCAAGACCCTCGATATAATTATCTTCGGGAAAAATAAGCAGTATCTTTTTGGTTTCAATTGAATCTAGCCAGTAATTTAGGGTTTTTTTAATGTAAATAATTTCATTTCTCTGCATCATATTCTTTGTTATGAATTCAAGACGATTTTGCGAAAGCGACGTTAACGAGTAAAATTTATCGGAACAAAAATCTTTTAATTTATTTTCAACCATTTCCCATTTGTTTTCGTTCCATTGGGTTCTTATTAAATCGTCTACTACGCAAAAATATTTATCTTTTGATTCAGGCAAATAAGGCGAAGAAGCGGCAAATGCGGCAAATAATAAAGAAAGGCTCTGCAGAAAATAAATTAGAAACCTTCTTTTTGCCGAAATTTTTGTTTTAGAGGCCTCTTGAATAAAAATCAAAGACGGCAGTTTTTTTTTTGAACCCGAGAAGATCTGAAACAAATAAACAATCCAGGGTATAAGGGCAAATAAGGCAAGGTATAGAAGATTTTCGGCCTGAAACTTCATATCGTCTTTATCTGCCCTAAAATATGAATAGGGCCGTCTTCTGTTCTGCCGCGAATATATGAAAAATTTCTCGCGCTAAGCATGCGAGCTCTTTTATTAACCGCCTCTTCCCATATTTGGCCGTATTCTTTTATTTTTGCCGAAGAAATCCACTGCCCCGTTTCGGCGTCGATGAGTTTTTTTAAGTAACCTCTTTTTAAACCCGCGCTGTTAAATTCTGATTCTTCGGTTATATGTAAAACCGAAAGCTTCCATTTTTTTTCCTGACAAATATCCAATACTTTTTTAAACTCGTCTAAAGGAACATATAAGTCGGTTATCCAGATTATTTTATTGCTTTTTTTTAAATGTTTTTCGGCTTCTTTAACGGCATATAAGATACTGCGCCTTTCTTTTTGTTTTTTTATTTTTGCCGATGTTTCTTTTATAAAAGTTTCATCGGCGCCTATGAAACTAGCCGGATTTTCAAGCTGTAAAACGCTTTGCGTAGAATTAAATTTTAATTCTTCGGCGTATAAATATACTTTGTCTTTCTGCTGTCTAAATAAATAACCCAAAGAAAGGCTCAACAGCCACGCCAGATTATATTTTTTCACGCTGAATTTAACCGAAAGCGAATTATCAAGCCATAAAAAGACCGATTGACGCGATCTCTGGTATCCTTCTTTGACGTAATATTTTTCTGTTCTTGCGTACAAGTTCCAGTCTAGATAGCGCAAGTCGTCGCCTTTGACATAGTTTCGATATTCAGTTAAATCGTCTTCAAAACCGCGCCTGTAACCGAAGTGAGAGCCGTGAGAAGCCGAGGCCGATTTATATTGCATAATTTCGGTTCTTGATTTTAGAAAAGGAATGATGGTTAAAAAAGAAACTATGTTCACGCGGTTAAAATAAAAAAACCGTTCAGCTTATCAAGCAATCGGCAAGATATTCGTCTACAGATATTTTTTCAGATAACGCCGCATAATTGAGTATAATTCGATGACGAAGCACGTTATAGTATACCATTTCAAAAATTTCTTCTGTAACCAGAGTTTCTCCTAAAATAAGAGCTCTGGCCCTGGCTGCCCGAACCAGATACTGAGCGGCTCTCGGCCCCGCGCCGTATTCTCCGAAACGTGCGGCATACGGATGCCCCGACGAGGGTCTTGTGTTTCTCACAGAAGTTATCATTTTTTCGAGAACAGAATCGGGTATCATTACGCTGTCGATTAATTCGCGGTATTTAAGTATCTTCTTCGCGTTATCAACAGTTTTTAACTTATCTAACGTTTTCTGGTTGTTATAACTTATAAGAGCAATTTCTTTTTCTTTTTCATGTTCCGGATATTGTAAATTTAGAGAGATAAAAAAACGATCAAGCTGAGCCTCAGGCAGAGGATACGTGCCTTCCATTTCAATAGGGTTTTGGGTCGCCATTACCATGAAAGGCTCTTCTATTTTTAAGGTTCTTCGCCCTACGGTCACTTCTTTTTCTTCCATAGCCTGAAGAAGCGCGCTTTGGGTTTTTGGCGGAGTTCTGTTTATTTCGTCGGCTAACACCAGATTGGCAAATACGGGACCTTTTTGAAATTCAAACTCCCGTATTAATCTTTTATTTTTATCGATATTTTCTTGCAGAATTTCGGTGCCCGTGATATCAGACGGCAATAGATCGGGCGTAAATTGTATTCTTGAAAAGCTCAAACCCCAAAGATGACTAAGGGTTTTTACAAGAAGAGTTTTTCCCAGCCCGGGCACACCTATCAATAAGACATGGCCGCCCGCTAAAAAAGCCGTTAATATCTCGTCAATTATAGACTCAAAGCCTATCAGATAGTTTTCGGCTGCTTTTACTGTTTTTTCTCTGAAAGCGGCAATTTCATTTACCTGCTCTCGCGCTGTGAGAGCTTTTTTCATCATTTACAGAAAGTTATTTTTTCTTCTTATGGCGATTGGCGCGTCTTTTCTTTTTTCGTTTATGGTTATTGATTTTCCAGCGTTTTCTTTTCTTACCGCAAGGCATAAAAATTTTTCCTTATTAAAATTACACTTATCGGTCAAAAACACGGTTAGATACATGATGTAAAGGTTTTTTATCTTACAACCAGTTAATCTGCTAAATTAAGAAATAATTCCGCGGTTTTTTAAATGCGGCAGCAAAGAATCGCACATATTCTCTACCGAAAGCGTTTGGCTGTTAAAAATAATATCAAAAGAGTCATTTTTTACTTCTTCGCCTGCTAAGTAACTTTTCAAATATTTTCTTTCTCTATCGATTCTCTCAACCAATTTCTCGGCTTCTCTTTCGCTGATTTTATTTATTGCCTGAGCTTGTTTTATTCTCCAAAGTTTGTCGGCCTGAAGTCTTATATGAAAAGATTTTTGAATATCTTTGGCTAAAATGACTCCTCCCCTTCCTATAAGTATGATATGCCCTTTGTTGATAATTGTTTTGATTATGCCGGCTACCGTCTTTTTTACTTTCATATCTGAGGGTCTGTAATATTCAGATAAATTATGAAACATCTCTTCTAACAAACCGGGAGGCGGTTCTTTAAATAACTTCTCGGCTAAATCATACTCAATATCTAATTCTTTTGCCGCTTGACTAATGATTTCTTTTCCTATGATGCGCCAAGTCGGTTTTTTAAGTTCAGGCATACCTGGCAGATTGTTTAATGTTTTTTGAAGATTTTCGGCAAAGTCCCACGCTCCGCAGCCATATTCTCTTGAAATTGTAATCACCGGCCCCGGCGATTCTATTTTTATATTTTCATCGGCGTTAATTAATTGGTCTTTTACAAAATTTAAAACCGCTGTATCTTTCATATTCTCCCCCTTTTTAATGAGTGCGTTAATCATTTCTTAACCGCGCCCCATCACTATAATATTAAATTAAATAATCCAATTTGACAAAAATTTATTTTAACGGCTTTTTATGATTTCTCAATTATAGTTTCTCAATGGCGCTTACAATTTCTTCAATAGGCATCATTTTGCCTTCGCCCGATTCGCCGCATACCGATTCGCCTTTTGAAGGCTCTAAAATAGAATATCCGAACTCTTTTAAGGTTTTTAAATTTTTTTGTACGGGCGGGCTTTTATACATATTCGGATTCATTGCCGGGGCAATCGCCTTTTTTCCCGAATAAGACAACAATAAAGCGGTTAACAGTTCGTCTGCCCTTCCCGCGGCCGCTCTGGCAATGACATCGGCCGTAGCCGGAGCAATTAAGAATAAATCAATATTATTTCGAATATCAATATGGGCCATAGAAAAATCGTTCTCTTCATTGGCGCAATAAGCTTTCTTGCCCGATAAAGCCGAAAATAAAACGGGGGATATCCATGAGGCTGCATTCTTTGTCATCACGACCTGAACAGCATGCTTTTTTTTTGTCAATAGACGCGTTAAGTCGCATGATTTATAGATAGCGATTGAAGCGCTAACGCCCAATAGTATATTCATAGAAAGATTAGTTTATTTTATATTTATGCTTTTGCAAGCCTTTTTTTGAAACCTCTCCGGTAAAATCGCGGCGTTAATCGTTTAATTTAAAACATCCGTTAATATTCAAAGGTTTTTCGTGTCCCATTTTAACTTGTTTATGAAAATCTTTTCTGCCGGTAGCCAGAGAGTCTCCTTTTAATATTTTTTTAAGCTCAGATAAGGATTTTTTGCCGTTTACCGCAAGCCCGAAAGCCCGGCATAACCGCGTCGAATAAGCTATTGATTTTTTTAATAAATATTCAAAGCTCCCGTTTTTTTTTGCGCCGGTAAAAGCGTCTCTATAGTCGCGAAAATCTTCAATCTTCAGCGAATTTTTCTTTTTTGTATATTGATTATATGACGCCGCAGGATAAAATAATGAACTAAAATGGGAGAATCTATCGCTTTTACCGTTTATAAAAATAGCGAATTTAGAAAAAAATCTGTTTCTCATAAATCTCAAGCTACCCATTTGTTTCTTATATGAGCGTAGCAATGTTTTATAAATTGCGTCTTGAAAAATATTTTTCTCATATTTTATCAGAGAGCTTTTTATTTCAAAAGGGTATGTACCTAACCCGTAAGCCATACGCAAAGATAAGGCGAAAAAGCCGAACAGGTATATTTTTTCTTTTTTATTGAGGCTTATTTTTTTAATTACATTAAAAGTATTTAAGTTTAAGCCTTTTTTTTCAAGAACGAATAAATCAAGAACGGTTTCTATTACTCTGTGGATGGTGATGGCTCTTTTATAGATTTTCTTATCTCTTGATTCAAAATCGCCGCTATGGTAATATATTACAGGATGCACAATTATATCAACCGCGGCATGCGTAAGATAACCCATGGCGAAGGCTATCCATAAATCAAGAATTTCTTTATCTATTCTCATGGGATAAAAGGCGTTTTTATAATCTTTATGATTTTTTATTATACGCGCCATCGCTATCAAATGCGCCATTGTATCTTCTTCATTTACCCCATGTATGGCTTTTGCCCAGGGTAATCCGAATAATTTTTTTTTGAAAACGCCAAATACGTCGTAATATAATATATCCGGTGCAATAGAGCCAAAGGCAAAACTTTTAAGATTCTTTTTTATTAATTCAGCATTTTCAATATCAATGCTTCTTTTCTTTTGTAAGGCTGCAAGTACCTCTAAAGCGTTAAAAATATGCGATATCTCTTTTGGCATTTTTATTTACATAGTCCTTTTTTATAATAATAAAATTTATATTTATTAACGAATTTTAGTTTTGTTGTTGATAGCAGATTTTATCATTAAATATTGCCTGAATTATGTTTGATAAAAGTAAGTTTATTTTTCCCGTTAAAGAAGAATATATTTATCTGAACAATTGCGGCGTTTCTCCGATTTATTCAGGGGCCTGGCGCGCAGCCTCTTATTTTCAAGAAAAAAGGTCCCATAAAGGCGCGGCTGTTTTCTCTGAATACGGCGGCATGCTTACAGAACTGCATGAAAATATCGCCTCTTTTGTCGATACTGCCCGAGAAAATATTTCGTTTGTAAAAAATACCGCCGAAGGAATGTCGCTTCTTGCAAACGGATATCCTTTTGAAAAAGGCGATGAAATTATATCATATATTCACGAATATCCTTCAAACCATTACCCATGGCGGCTTCAGGAAAACCGCGGCGTTAAATTAAAGCTTTTGCCCAATGATTATACCGGCAATGAATCAAAAGAGAATAGGCCCCTAGGGTTTTCTTTTGAAACCCTTAAAAAAATGGTTACAGATAAAACGCGTATCATTGCCTTAAGTCATGTTCAATTTACAAGCGGTTTCGCGGCCGATTTAAGTCAACTTGGCAATTTTTGTCATGAAAATAACATAGACCTTATTCTTGATACCGCTCAAAGCTTAGGCTGCCTTCCAATTTTTCCAGAAAAACATCATATATCGGCCTTTGCGGCATCGGGATGGAAGTGGCTCTTGGGCCCTTTAGGAAGCGGTATCTTATATACCTCTGAAAATTTTAGAAATAAAATAGAAATCACAATGGCCGGGGCCGATATCGTAAAACAGGGCGAAGACTATTTAAATCACTCATGGCAGCCACATGCCGACGGAAGAAAATTTGAATACAGTACAATTGAAGCAGCTAACGCGATTTCATTAAATCAATGTTTTCTTGATTTATTTAACCGGTATGGCTCTGAAAATATTAAAAATGAGATATTCAGGCTTCAGGATATTTTCTTAAAAAATATTGATGACGATAAGTATAAACATCTGATTTTTGATAAAGAACATCGTTCGGGCATACTTTCTTTTATTGTTAAAAATCCTGAAAATATAGTAAAAGCGGCTCTTTCTGAAAAACTTTTTTTAAGCGGCAGGGGCGGATATTTAAGGGTCGCGCCACATTTTTATAATGACGATTATGAAATAGAAAAAGCCGCGAATATATTAAATAATCTTGAATAAAAATTGACAATATATCTGATAAATAAATATTAAAAGTTATGTTATTGGAACAATTAAAAAAAGACAGTCTAAACGCCAGAAAAGAGAAAAATACAATAAAATCAAATCTTCTTACCACGTTAATTTCTGAAGCCGTGATGATTGGCAAAAACGACGGCAATAGAGAGCCTACCGAAGAAGAAATAACGGCCGTCATTAAAAAATTCATAAAATCAAATAAAGAGGCGACGGCGGCGCTTCAAAAATCAGGCCGAGATGATTCAAAAGAAATTGAAGAAGAAAAGATTTTAACATCTTATCTGCCAAAGCAATTATCTGAATCTGAGCTTGAAAGTATTATTCAAGAGATTATTTCTAAATTATCCGAAAAATCGCCAAAAATGATGGGACAGGTTATGTCTGAGCTTAAAAATAATTATGCGGGGCTTTTTGACGGCCAAACAGCCAGTCAGATTGTGAAAAAAAATCTAATAGAATAGTTTCAGTTTTTAGACGATCCTTTTGATTTTTTATCTTGGCCCCGTAAATTTGATTCATTTTCAGATTTCTCTGATTTTCTTAAGTTTTTAATTTCGTCTCGAATATTAGCCGCCTCTTCATATCGTTCTTTCGAGATAGCGACTTTTAACATTTGTTCTAAGACTTCTTTTTTAGATTTGAATATATCGTCGGCCTTTCCTTCTGTTTTAAAAAGCGTTTCTTTTTCTTTCAGGGTTTCAAGCATTGATTCAATGAGTTCGTCAGCCTGAGCGTCGGCTGATTCTTCAAGTTGTTCGTCGCCGACCGTTATCATATCGTCTTCTTTTGTTATTTTTTTATCTTTGATAAGAGAAATATCGACTGAAGTCTGTTCATATACATATTCTTCCATAAATATTGGCGCCTTAAATCGAAGGGCAATCGCTATGCCGTCAGACGGTCTTGTATCAATGTCAATGACTTCTGATTGACCGCCTTCTTTTTGAATAAACAAATGCAGTCTGGCATAAAAAGTACCGCCTTTAAAGTCATTAATCACAATTTTATCAATTTTTACTCGTAAGACTTCGAGAAGATTTTTTATTAAATCATGCGTTAATGGTCTTTCTGTTTTCTGACCTTCTAACGCCGCAGATATCGAATATGTTTCTAATGGGCCTATAAATATCGGCACTACGCCGCTTTTATTGGGCGTTTTCAACATTATCGCAAATCCCATTTGCGTAACCGATACTTCTACAATTTCTACTTCAAGCATATTACCTTTTGCGTCTTTTTATATCTAAATATAATGTATATTAAACCTAATTACCAAAAAAACATGAACTCTTCGCCTGTCATCATTTTTCTCATCGCTTAAGTCGAATGACGGGTTATTTTTTTATCTCTTCTAAAATACTATTTTCGATTTGTTGCATTAATATGTTAATCGAATCTTCTTTATTTTCGCCGTTAAATGTTCCCGAACCTTGAGCCAATTCGTTTTTGCCTCCGCCTCCTCCTGTTAACTCGTCGACAGAAGCTAAGGCTTTTTTTAATTTATCTCCTAAATGTATGGACAATTCTTTGGCGTACTCTTTTGTAGCGGCGCATACGATGCTCCAATGGTTATTTTTCACTGAAGCCAAAATTATCAACAATTTATTTTCTCTTTCTCTAATTAAATCGCAAATTTTTTGCAGGTGCGGAATTCCATAATCAGATAGTACGGTTTTTAAGATAAAGATATTTTCTTTTGATTCTTTCTTTGATAAAAGGTCAAGAACGGCCCCATTGTCGACTTCAAGAGACGTTTTGTTTTTTTCTTTTTTTTGAATTTTCTTTAATTCTGACGTTAATTCAGAGATTTTTTTTGAGTTTTTCTTTACGATTTGCCATCTGGCGATAAATTCTACCGCGTTTTTCTCTTTTTCGTTTAATGATTTTAATTCATTTTCTATTAATTCCGCTTCTTTTCTTATGTTTAAAAAACCGTTTATTTTTTCTAGAGATAAAAGTTCTTTCAACTGAATATTGATTTTTTTTTCTTCTTTGCTTATAAAATCAAAGGCTTTATTTCCCGTTAAAGCTTCTATACGGCGATTTCCCGCTCCGGGGCTAGATTCTTTTGTAATTAAAAATAACATTATTTCAGAAGTATTTTTTACGTGCGTTCCTCCGCAAAATTCTTTTGAAAAGTCTCCCATCTCTACAACTCTTACAACAGAACCGTATTTTTCGCCAAAAGTCATGATGGCGCCTTTCTTTTGAGCCTCATCAATGGGGAGCTCTTCTGTTATAATCTTAAGATTCTTGTCGATTTCACGGTTTACAGATATTTCAATATCGGTTACTTCATTTTCACTTAACGCCTCAGGATGATTAAAGTCAAATCGCAAATAGTCTTTATGAACAAATGAGCCGCTTTGTTTTATATGCGCTCCAAGTTTACTTCTTAGAGCTGCGTTTAATAAGTGAGTCGCGCTGTGATTTTTCTTTATTTCGTTTCGCGATACTTCGTCGATAACCAGCTTTATCTTATCGCCTTCTTTAATCTCGCCTTCAAGATTTGAAGCGACATGAATAAAATAATTTCCCGCTTTTTGCGCGTCGATAATTTTTAATTTTGCAGATTCGGTTTCGGCATAACCGGTGTCTCCTGTTTGTCCTCCGCTTTCGGCATAAAAAGGAGTATTTTGCACCACAAATGATATAAGCTGATTTTCTTTTATTTTATTTTCTTCAATTTTCTGCGCTCTGTCATTATCTAAAAAAAGCGAAATAATTTTAGATTCGTCTTCATTTTTTTTATAACCGGTAAATTTCGTTTCTTCTAATTCAGAAATGTTTATGTTCAATGCGCCGCCTTTCCATGCGCTGCGGCCTTTTTCTCTTTGCTTTTCCATTTCATTCTCAAAAGCCTGATAATCGACAGTAAACCCCTTCTTTTCGGCAATTTCAGCCGTCATTTCTAAAGGGAAACCATATGTATCATATAATAAGAACGCGTCTTTGCCTTTAATCGTGTTTTGCGATATATTCATAATTTCTCTTAAGCGATTGACGCCCTCGTCAAGAGTTTTCAAGAACCTTTCTTCTTCAGATTGAATATATTTTCTAGCCAACGGCGACGCTTCTAAAAGGTTTGGATAAAATTCAGAGTAAATTTCGACAATGGTATCGACAAGACGATGCATTGTCGGCGTTTTTTGCCCGATATTTGCCGCATGAAGAAGCGCTCTTCTTATAACTCTTCTTAAAACATAACCCCTTGATTCATTTGAAGGATATATTCCGTCGCTTACGGCAAAGACCAGGGCTCTTAAGTGATCGGCAATAATTCGAAAAGGAATAATATTTTCGCCCGTATAAGGTTTATCATAAATTTCAGAAACCTTATCAATAATGCGGCTTATTTCGTCAGTTTCATAAACCGAATCAACATTTTGTATTAAAGCAGCCATTCTTTCAAGACCGGCCCCCGTATCAATGCCAGTTTTGGGCAAGGGCTCAAATTCTTTTTTTGCGTTTTTAAAATATTGATTGAAAACCAGGTTCCAGAATTCTATAAATCTGTCGCAGTCGCATCCAGGAGCGCAGTTTTCGCTTTCGCATCCATATTCTTTGCCGCGATCAATATAAAGCTCAGAGCACGGCCCGCATGCCCCTGTTTCGCCTGCGGGTCCCCAAAAATTATCTTTTTCGCCTAATCGAACAATTTTTTTTGAATCAACACCGATATTTTCGTTCCATATTTTAAAGGCCTCGTCGTCGTCTTTATAAATTGATATCCATATATCTTCTTTCTTAAAAGGCAGAAATTCTGTGGAGTACTCCCATGCGAACTCGATGGCCTCTTTTTTGAAATAATCTCCAAAACTGAAATTCCCCAGCATTTCAAAAAACGATAAATGACGCCTTGTTTTTCCCACTTCTTCTAAATCGGTTGTTCTCATACATTTTTGAACAGAAGCAATTCTTGTATGCGGGGGTTTTCTGAGACCTGAAAAGTAATCTTTAAACGGAACCATACCCGCCGTAGTAAACAGCAAAGTATTATCTGACGCCGGCAATAAAGCAGAACTCGATTCTATAAGATGGTTCTTGGTTTGAAAATATTCTATAAACGATTTTCTTATGTCACTTACCGTTTTTACGGTATTTTTTTGCATTAGCTTGCCTTATAATAGTTCATATTCGTCAGATTCTTGAAGTTCTTTTTCTCCGATTGAATCTAATTGACGAATTTCCTGAGTTGAGAGTTCCTGTTTTACGTGATCTATTGTAAATACTTTTTCTATATTATCGCATATTTTTTTATCTTTTTCAACCTGCCTTGCTTTCAAGTCGTTTCCTAAAGTAATAACCGTATTTTCATCCGTCAGAATTTCTTCGCCTTCTTCTCCCGCGAGATAGGCCAAACTTCTGGCTCTTTCACAGGCGTCTCCAAAAATAGAATAGTCAATTCTTTGAATAGACAGAACCTTGCCGCCGTAAATCGTTCCCGTGCCGATTCCTATAGCGGGCTTTAACCTGTCTTTAATAAAATCAGGAAGTCTTTTATAGTTTCTAATCAAATTTCGAATTTGGTCGGCGCATCTGACGGCGTTTAACGTATCGTTATCATAAACTACAGGCAGACCAAATGTGCCGATTATTGTATTGCCTGATACAGTATTTACAGAGCCTCGAGTATTATAGATTAAACTCGTAATATCGAGATACAATCTGCTTAAAAAGGCCGTTATTTCTTTTAGTTTCGCGTTTTTAAATTCATTTTCAAAATTTTTCAGTCTAAAGTAGAGAACTGAACCAAAAACGCTTTTTTCTGTTAATTCAATAGATGTTTTATAGGAGAGTATATATTGCGAAATGGTTTTTGAATATTCGTCGGTTATAATATTTTCATTGGCCTCGGTTTCTTCAATAATTTTTGTTATCTCATAATCGCTGTGCTCATCGTTTAACCATAAACCAAATTTATACATTAAATCTTTTACTTGTATTGGTTTTTTTAATACATCGAGGGCCCCGGCGTAGATTCCTCTTCGAATAACTTCTTCTGACGAATCTGCCGAAATTAACACTATTTTTAATTCAGGTTTCTTTTCAAGTATTTCTGAAAGAAAAGTTATTCCGTTTTTATCGGGAAGATAAATATCAAGAAGAACCAGATTGGGTTCCCATTCAATGATAATGCTTTCGGCAGTTTCGGCAGTTTCGGCAGTTTTAACGTCAAAGCCCATATTTTTTATAATGCGGCCTATAATTTTTGACTGCAGCTCGTCGTCTTCTACCAATAATATTTTACCATGATTATCCATTTTATACTCCTGTTATTAAAAATTTAAATATAATAATATTTTTCTCTAGTTCGCGCCAAGAATATGATACTATTTTTTCAATATATTGATAATATATATTCAAACTCATAGCTTCTATTTTTTTTTGAAATAAGAAAATTTTTATGAAAATTAGCCATAATGAGATTTATAAAAAATTAAAGCTAAATAAAAACTTAAACCTATAAGTATATAACCGCTGCCATGACTTATATTTATGAGTATCTTCTCGCTCATTTTTTTTCTAAATTTTCTAACCAAGTTCGCGAAGATCCCAAACCATAACGCCGAACCGATTCCCACGAATATTGAGAATATAACGTTATTAAACGCTTTGTCTGCGTAAAGATTTACGCTTTTAATCCATCCGCCTATGCCCGCAAAAGCCGCTATGATAGCAGGGTTAGAAATATAAAAGAAAAGGCCCATTAAAAAATATTTTCGTTTTTTTATGGTTTTTTTTAGATTTTCCCTTGTTTTTTTGATTTTTTTCTCGCTATACAGTATTTCGATTATACCAAGCGCTGCAATAAATAAAATTCCCGCTATTTCAATATAAAATAAAACTTCTTCGCTAAATTGAATAAGAGACAAACCCAAAAGCGCCATCAGCATATAAATAATATCCATTACGGCGGCCCCTAAGCCGATAGAAAACCCGAACCTTGCCCCATGTTTTGCCGATGTGGTTAAAATTGTGAGATTGATCGGGCCAACAGGCAAAGAAATTACAATACCCGTAATAATGGCGGTTATAATAATGATTATAATTTCCATTTAATATCTATAATATTTTTATACTTACATGTTGAAAATCAATTTTTTAATAATTAATTCTTTTATGATTAATCTTTCTTCTTAACAGCTTTACATGCTGAAACCAATGAAAAATTTAGCATCTTAGATATAAAAAAAGCGATTATTTTTCATAAAATACGATACTATTAATTAAGATGAAACCCTTTGATATCGAAATATTAGATACCACATTAAGAGACGGCGAACAGACGCACAATGTTTCTTTCACAAACGCCGAAAAGCTGCATATCGCCCGTATTCTTTTAGAGAGAGTTCATGTCGATAGAATAGAAATCGCATCGGCTCGCGTATCAAAAGGCGAAGAAGAATCTGTAAAAAATATTATTTCATGGGCGAAAAAAACCAATAAAGATTATCTTGAACGCATTGAAATTTTAGGATTTGTAGACGGCACACATTCTGTCGATTGGATAAAGAAAACTGGCGCCAAAATATTAAATCTATTAACCAAAGGGTCGTTAAAGCATCTAAAGGGACAGCTTCGAAAAACTCCCGAAGAACATTTTCGCGATATCGAAAAAACAATTCTTTACGCCCATAAAAATAAAATATCGGTTAATATTTATCTTGAAGATTTTTCAAACGGCTATTTAAGTTCCGTAAATTATGTTTACGATATAATATCTTTCTTATCTAACTTACCGGTAAAAAGAATTATGCTGCCCGATACGCTTGGCATCATGTACCCTAAAACCGTTTATGATTCAATTTATGACATTTCAAACCGATTTAAAAATATCCATTTTGATTTTCATCCCCACAATGATTACGGTTTAGGAACGGTAAATGTTCTTGAGTCTATTAAAGCCGGGGCAAAAGGCGTTCATGTTACCGTCAACTGTCTTGGCGAAAGAGCCGGCAACGCTTCTCTTGCCGAAGTAACCGCCAATATTCATGACAACTTAAAGTTAAAAACAAGAATCCATGAAAAATCTTTAACTTTGATTTCAGGCGTTGTTGAAACTTTATCAGGAAAAAGAGTATCGCCTAATGCGCCCGTTATCGGCGAAGATGTTTTTACTCAAACGGCCGGTATACATGCAGACGGCGATAAAAAGGGCGGATTATATGAAAATCCGTTAATACCGCAGCGTTTTGGCAGAAAAAGGTCATACGCATTAGGAAAGCTCGCCGGCAAAGCGTCTATCGAACATAATTTAAAAAATATGGGAATCGATCTTAGCGAAGAAAATAAAAAAAGAGTTTTAGAAAAAATTGTAGAATTAGGCGATCAGAAAAAAACTGTTACGGCAGAAGATTTGCCCTTTATTGTGGCCGATGTTTTGAAAATTCCCCGGCATATTAAATTACATATTGAAAAAGCCGTTATAACTTCAGGCAAAGGTATGTACGCCGTTTGTTCATTAAAATTAAAATATAAAAACGAAGAATACAATATAACCGGCAACGGCGACGGGGGTTACGACGCTTTTATGAACGCTATTTCAGGCTGGGCCGAAAAGCAAAAAATTATAATGCCGAAACTTATTGATTACGAGGTTCGTATCCCCCCCGGAGGAAAAACTTCGGCTCTAGTTGAATGTAAAATCAGTTGGCAACCAGATATTAAAAAAAATGAACATACAATAACGACAATCGGCATCGATTCTGATCAAGTACTCGCCGCCGTTAACGCTACCGAAAGAATGTTAAATATTATTTTAAGCTGAAAAATTCATGTTTAGTAGAATCGTACTTATTTATAAAAAAACCCTCTTAGATATTTTCAAAGAGAAAGAATATGATAATATACTCAATAAGCCCAAATATCCTCTTTTAAAACAAATTAAAGAGGCTCATGTCAATCATGAAAAATCTATTGAAATCGTTAAAAAAACTCTAAATAAAATTAATATCCCCACGCTAATTTATCAACGAGGCAGCGGAAGAATGCCCATTTTAAAAGAAGACGATCTTTTGGTTTCATTAGGCGGCGACGGTACCTTTATTTTTTCTTCTCATCATTGTAAAAACACAAAAGTATTAGGATTAAATTCGGCTCCTTTAAGCAGCATTGGGCATTATTGCCACCCTATTTACCCAAACGATAAAGAAAAATTATTAAAACTTCTCGAAAATATTTTATCTGGCGCCGAAAAACCCAAAACAATTGAACGTCTCGATTTTTTTATTAATAATCAATTTTGCGGAATTCCCGTATTAAACGACGTATTGGTCAGCGAAAAAAGTCCTTGCACGACAACTCGTTATATGCTTGAATTTAACGATAAATCATATTCTCAAAAATCTTCAGGTATCTGGATAGCCACGGCCACGGGGTCATCGGCGGCTTTTCAATCTGCCGGCGGGAAAGTTTTTACAGAAAAGAGTAAAACGAAACAAAAACAGTACGGTTTTCAGGTTCGCGAGCTTTATAAAAAAACAAAAGACTCTATGACCGGAGCTCTGGTTAACGAAAAAGACCATTTTAAAATAATTTCAGGTATGGCCACGGGTTTTATCTTTTTAGACGGATCTCACCGATTCTTCCCGTTTACCTTCGGAGAAGAATTGACTATCAAATTCTCTAAATATCCATTATTTGTCTATCGTTAAGAAGAATCTTTCAGGTTCCAGATATCCATAAAATTCGCCAGGAAAAAGAAAAACAGAGAATTAATGTTGGGAGGACGCGTTCCAAAATATCGAATTGAAAGTCTTTGAAAGAATTTTTCGATAACTTTTGCCAAAGCTAAATTCTTTTTTCTCGAGCGAAAAGGCGCCCGAAAGGGCGCGATTGAAGGCACTGAACCTTCCGTTAAATTATCTCTTACCGCGTATAAAACCGGCAGAAAAGTAAGTTTTAAGTATTCTATTTGATTTTCAATGTTTTCATTCTTAAATATTTTTCGAAACTCTATGTGACCCAAATCTTCAAAAATTAAAAAATCTTCAGGCGAAAAACTTAACTTATCGTACTTTTCTTTCATTGCTTCAATCCATCCGTATTCATTGAGTTTTTCTAAAAATGCGGAATTTGCGCCGCTTAAAAACCAGAATCGCAGCCATTCATCTACCGGAATTTTGTCTGAATTCATAATGGTTTCTACCGGCAGCATAACGGTTCTTGAAACAATGGTTTCTTTTAAAAAACCAGAGTCAGATGTAGACAAGAAAAATACGGTATTTTCAGGCGGTTCTTCAAGCGATTTTAAAAGAGCAGATTCGGCTTCATTTAAGATATAAGAAGCGTCTTCAAAATAAACTATTTTCTTTTTTGATTTATTTGAGCCATAAGAAAGAAAATGATTTAATAAATGTCTCACCGTTCCGTATTCGGGTTTTTTGCTGTCGCCTATTTTTATCTGTCGCGAAGAAAAATAATAAAAATCAGGATGAAGATTTTCTTTCATCATTTGCGAGATTTTATTTAAATCTAACGATTCGTCGAGTCTTTGGCGATATAATTCATCGGCTACAATGTTTATAATAAACGATTTCTTAGAATACGTCTGCTCTCCCGTAAAAAGAGTCGCCGCTGGCCATCCGTTTTCAGAGTAATGCCTTACAATCTCTTTGGTTAAACTACTGATTTCTGTCGAATTTTCAGACATAAAATACTTTAATCAGTATACTTTTGTAAGCCAACTATCGTATTTATTATTGTTACCCTTAACGATTTCAAAGTATTTTTCCTGAAGTGTTTTTGTAATCGCGCCTATAGAGCCAGAGCCGATAACTCTATTATCAACGCTTCGTATCCATGCGATTTGAACGCCGGTGCCCGCAAAAAATGATTCATCTGCCGTATAAAGTTCGGTTCTTCCCACTCTTCTTTCAATTACTTTAATATCCATTTCTTCGGCTAACCGAAGAACGGTTCGTCTTGTAATGCCGACTAGAATAGAGCTTGCTAAATCAGGCGTAATTAAACATTCGTCTTTTACGATAAATATATTTGACGCAGAGCCTTCTGATATAAAGCCCTGATTATCTAAAAAGATGGCCTCGTCATAATTATTTTGCAGCGCCTCAGATTTTGCCAAAGCCGAGTTTATGTATCCGCCAGTTGCTTTTGCCCTCGTTGGTATCTGGTTATCGCTTATGCGAATCCATGACGAAATGCATGTATTTAAGCCTTTCTGGGTGTCTAAATAATCGTTTAACGGGATGGCGTATACCGCCAAGGAATCGTTCACATTATGCAATCTGGGCGACAGTTCTAAATCAGATTTATATAAAAACGGCCTTATATATGTGTTTTGCTTCCAGTTTCCTTCTTTTAATATTTTAATCGTTATTTCTGCAAACTCTTCATAACTGCACGGCATTTTCATTTGAAGAATTTTTGCCGAGTTTTGCAGTCTTTGATAATGATCTTTTAGTCGAAAAATAAAAAGATTTTTCTTATCTTCGTTCCAATATGCGCGAATGCCGCCAAAACATGCCGTTCCATACTGCAATGCATGCGTCTGAATATTAATATTTGCGTCTTTTAACGATAAAAATTTTCCGTTAATATAACATAATTTTTCGTCATTTGAATTCATTTCGTAGCTATAACCCAATTTATTAAGACGCCGTCAACTATTACTATCTGATAAACGCATAAAAAAGCTTGAAGCTCTGTTATGACGGTCTTTTTTGACTCAATATGATAAAGATAAAATTATGTATATATTTCTTTGCAGCGTTTCTTTTTTTAACGGCATGCATGCCCCCCGGCTATAATAAAACAATAACCTTAAATTCTCTCGACTCTGTTTTAGAAGAATTTACCATTGTCAGAATTCAATATAATCTCTATCAAAGCGAGGTACCTTCTAACGCCGAACTTTTGGCTCAAATAGCTTTAAAACGGGGATATTCTGTGCAGCTTTTCTTTGATACCTTTGAAAAAGAGAATAAATCAATGTATAAACGTCTTTTAAAAAAATAAATAATTATCATGCGATACGGCGATATACCTGAATGGTTAAAAAAACTTGAAAAGAAATTAGGCTTTATTGCCTTGCCAAATTTGGCTCTTTATCTTATTGTTCTTCAAATTTTCGGATTTCTCATTTATCATTTCAAGGGTCATGCTGTACATACGCTGTATTTAATTCCCCAAAAAGTTCTTGAAGGCGAAATCTGGCGCCTATTTACCTTTATGGCGGTTCCTTTGTCTACTGGGTTTTGGATTATTTTAGTATTATTTTTTCTTTATTTTGTGGTGACAACTCTCGAAAGAGAATGGGGAGAGTTTCCCGTTACCTTTTATCTTTTGATAACTGTTTTGCTGACCATCGCTTTTTCTTTTATATTCAACAGAACAATAAACGATTTTACACCCATTGAAATGACTCTTTTTCTGGCCGCGGCGACTACTTTTCCCGATGTTGAGATTTTATTATTCATTTTTCCCGTAAAACTCAAATGGCTCGCGATATTTGTAGTGGCCTCTTTTCTTTTTACGTTTCTTCAAAGCGATATGCTGTATAAAATCTATATTTTAATAGTTTTTTCTAATTATTTTATTTTTTTCGGACCGGCGTTTATTCACAAACTAAAACAAGCGCATAGAAGGAGAAGAAAATAGCTTTCCATTTCGGTTTTTTATTTACGCAGAAACTATTTTAGAAAGTCTGTCTTATGAATATTTTAATCTTGGGCGGCGGCGGCAGAGAGCACGCTATGTATTTAAAGATTAAAAATAGTTCATTGGCTAAAAATGTTTATATCTCTCCCGGTAACGCGGGCATTAATGACGAATGCCGTATAAACATAAATATCGAAGATTTTGACCGCGTCTCTCAAATCGTTAAAGAATATGACATCTCTCTTATAGTTGTCGGTCCCGAAGTTCCTTTGGTATTGGGAATTAAAGATTACTTTAAAAATGCAATGCCGCACCTTTTTGTCTTCGGGCCCGATAAAAAAAGCGCGATGCTCGAAGGGTCAAAGGTATTTTCTGATCAATTCATGAAAGAAGCGGGCATTCCTGCGCCGATGGCAAGCTCTGCCAATAATCTTGATCGGGCAATTTCTATTATTGAAGACGGCCCCCTGCCTATCGTTATAAAAGCCGACGGATTGGCCGCCGGCAAGGGCGTAAGCATTCATCATGATAAAAAAAGCGCCATAACTAAATTAGAAGATATTTTTAAAGATAATATATTCGGCGAAGCCGGTAAAAGCGTGTTAATTCAAGAATTTTTAGAAGGCGAAGAATCTTCTTTATTCGCTTTGTTAAACGGCAAAGAAGCGCTTATTTTGCCTACCGCAAGAGATTATAAAGCCGCATATGAAAATAACCAGGGCCCCAATACGGGCGGCATGGGCTCTTTCTCGCCAGGGGAGGCCCTATCGTCTTCTCATATTCAATTTGCGTGCGAAAATATAATTAAACCCGTACTTGATAAGTTTCAATATACCGGTATTTTATACATAGGTCTGATGGTAGATAGAGAAAACCCTGAAGCTTCTAAAGTCTTAGAGTTTAACTGTCGTTTCGGAGACCCTGAAACCCAATCTATTTTGCCCATGATTGAAGGTGATATCGTTCCTTATTTGTTATGGAGTTGCGGAAATAACGATGCATTGATTCCTAAAATAAAAGACGACGGATTTTATAAAATTCCTCAAAAAACAGGCTGCGCCTTAAATGTTGTCATCGCGTCTAACGGATATCCATCTGATTATGATAAAGGTATTGCTCTAAATTTACCAGATACTCTGCCTGAAAACATTCATATTATTCACGCCGGAACCGAAAAAATAAGCAATAAAATTGTATCAAATGGGGGGCGAGTTTTAAATATTGTCGGATATGCAAAAAATTTAGAAGAATCAAAAAATCTAGTTTACAAGTTCATTGAAAGCCTTAAAAAGACAAGCGAGTTAAGCGATTTTTTTTATAGAAACGATATAGGAAGCGCCTAATTCTGATAATAATAAAGAATGTATCCTCTTTCTGAAATATTAACGTCTTCAAATGCTTCATATTTGCAATATATTTCTAAAAAAACCGGTTTTTTAATATCGGGCAAAAAGCCCGAAAAAATTCAATGGCTTTGGGTTCATTTGCTGAAGCTATATCATGAAAAAAGTATTAAAAAAATATTAAATTTCAATGAAAGATACGCTTTTGAAGAGCTTTTAAATAACTTTGGATATATTCCTAATTCAGAATGCGGCGCCGTTCATGAAGCTATAGAAAATAAAATACCATGGATATTTAAATATCCGCATGGCGGTATATTCATTCCTCTTGAACTGATAAAAACCTTAATGCAAGACGAAGAGTATTTTAAGCATAATTATTTTTTTTCTCTTTTGAAAAAACTTACGCTTAAAGAACAAAAAGATTTCGCGTCTTTTCTGGGCAATTCTTATGAGACCCAGGCGAATCTATCTTTTGAAAAAAATCAATTAGATATGGCTCTTGTACTATATATTTGGTTTGCCAGACAATTTATTCATAGAAAGAACCTATCTTTTGAATTTATTGAAAAGGGAAGAATTATAAACAGCCCGTTTTCTTTTTTAAGAGAAAATACAAAATCAAAAAACAACTCGTTAAGCGAAGAAGGTATTTTACCCGAGAAACCGGTCTTTTTATGGAGCTATCTGCAAAACGCCTTTGGCGGCAGGTCTAGCGAAATTGAAAAATGGATAGTCTTAATGAGAGAAGCTAAAAAAGGTTTTTATCGCTCTTTATCTTTGGCAGCCTCGCCTAAAAACCGTCTGGTTGAGATTTTTAAAATGGGTCTTTTAATGCCTATATTGCCGCATAAACTCAATACAAATAAAAATATTGAAAATATTAAGGCCGTAACTCCCCGCGAGATTTTTTCATTTTTAAAACAGAGAAATGAAAAAATGAATAATATTCATTTAAAAAACTGATGTTATTCTAATTCTACGATTTTAAATTCAACTCTTCTGTTTTTGAATTTTCCGGCTTCGGTAGCGTTAGAAGCGGCGGGTTGTCTAGAACCGTAACCTATATAAGTAATTCTATCTTCAGAGATTCCCTTTGATATCAAAAAATCATAAACCGCTTTTGCCCTCATTTCTGATAATTTCAAATTATATTCGGCAGATCCGCTATTGTCGGTATGCCCACCTATTTCAATCTTAATAGACTGATTTTCTATTAACATTTCATATAATCGATTTAATTCAGAAAACGACTCAGATTTTACTACCGAAGAATTGTAGTCAAAGAATATATTTCTTAAAGCTATATTCATGCCCGCTTTCATTGTTTTTAAAATTAGATTTAATTTTTGTTTTTTAGGAGAATTTATCAGATCGACAGATTCGCTGACAGAAAAGAAATTTCTTTTTTCTGCCCTTAAAAGATATTTTTTCCCCACAGGCAGCGCGATTTTAAATTTTCCTTTTTCATCGCTGGTTGTTCTGCCTAATATCTTTCCGGTTTTCAAGTTTTCATAATAAATTACCGCCTCAATCGGAAATTCTTCCGATGTTTTTACGACGCCTTCAATAAGTTCAATTCTACCCGGCTTTAACCTATCTGGCAGATTTGTTAAAAATAAATCTTTTCGGTTATTTTCAGTGTCTTTAGAAAAAATAGCATATTTTCTATCGGGAGATATAATATAATGTATGTCATTTTTTTCAGTATTTATTAACGGCCCTAAATTTTCGGGAGCGCTCCAGTTTACCCAGGTACCGTCAAGTTTTCGGCTATAATACATATCAAATCCGCCGTATCCGTCGTATTTGTCGCTTGCAAAATATAAAGTTTGCATATCAGACGCCAGATGCGGAGTTATTTCGTTATATGAGGTATTTATTGAAGGTCCCATATTTTGTGGCGCGCTCCAGGTACCGTCGCTTTGAAGCGTACTTACGTATAAATCCATTCCGCCCATTGAATCGTTTCTTTTAAGATTTAATATGAGCGTTTTTTCGTCTGAACCCATATGATAATTTACTAATGGACCCTCTGTATAAAAATTTCTAATTTCTAACGGCACGGGAAATGTCCATTTGCCGTTTATAAAACGGCTTTTTGAAACCCCCTTTACGACAATTCCGTCTTTTTCGTAAACATTTCCCAGATAAAGCGTATTTCCGTCTGCTGACGTACCGATAGGAAAATCATAATGAATCGTATTAAAAGGCGCATTTATTTGAACGGCTGTTGACCATGTTCCAAACTTTGTTTTTCTGCTCATCCATATATCTTGGTCGTCTTTCATTTGAAAATAACCCGTATTTTGAGGGTGTCCTCCCCGGCAAAAATACAGGGTACTTCCGTCAGATGAATATATAGGAGCTATCTCGTCATATTCTGAGTTTATATTTTCGCCCAGACTTTCAAGCGTATTTAGATTCTGCCCATTTACAGGCGTTATAAAATAAAATAATAAAATACTATTAATTACCCGATTAAGTTTCATTAAGAATAAAACTTAATCATTAAGTCGAATTGTCAATCGGTTTATTCCAGATGACTGACATCCGCCTGAAAAGAATTTAGTTCATATTTTTCGGTCATCTCATAAAGGCAAGAAAATAGAAGAAAAATATCAATAAAGCTTTAATTTAATGGCAGAAATCAGGTTTAATCGTCGCGCCCGCCTAAAAATCCCGAACGAATCAAAAAATATATAAGCGTCAAAATAGAGCTTACTGCGGCCGCGACATATGTCATCGCTGCCGCGTCTAATACAGCCGATACGCCTTTTCTTTCTGAAGCAGTCGCAACTACCCCGCTTTCCCAAAGCGCCTGTTTTGCTCTAGACGATGCGTTAAACTCTACAGGAAGCGTAACAAGCTGAAATACTACAACCGCGGAAAATAAAATAATTCCCGCCCAAATGAGCTGCGTCATTCCCATGAAAAATCCGGCCATTAATATTATCCAGCTGAAATTGCTGCCTACTGAAGCAGTGGGAACAAGCATTGTTCTTAGGGTAAGCATTGGATATCTGACTTTATCTTGAATCGCGTGCCCCGCTTCGTGAGCCCCTACCCCTACAGCAGATACCGAGATGTTATCGTATACTTCAGAAGATAACCTTAATACTTTTTTTGAAGGGTCATAATGATCTGATAAAAAACCGCTGGCGCGCTCTATTCGTACATCGGTCACTCCGCCGTATCTTAAAACAGCTTCTGCGGCTTCGGCGCCGGTCATTCCGGTTTCGTTTCGCACCTTTGAATACTTCTTAAAGCTACTTTTTACTTTAAAAGACGCCCACATCGATAATAAAAAACCGGGGGCAATGATTAAAAAATATAATGGATCAAAAAACATATTACTCTCCTATTTCACTAATAAATTATTAAATTAACAATTTATCGATTATTTATTTAATTTTCTATAAGTGTACTTAATAAAATAAAATTTGCAATGAAAATAATTATAAATTTGTCAGGTAATTATAAAAAGAATGCGTTAAGTATTCTTTTTGCGGCCAACGCGTCCAAAACAATTATTTACGGGCAGATGTGATATTATAATGAGTCCCTATGGAATTTTTTATAGATACGGCGGATATTGAAGAGATAAAAGCCGCTAATGAACTGGGTATCTTAGACGGGGTAACCACAAATCCCTCTTTGATTGCAAAAACAGGCAGGCCTTTTAAGCAAATAATTACAGAGATTTGCGAAATTGTAAAAGGACCGGTATCGGCTGAAGTGATTGCCGTTGAAAAAGACAGCATCATAAAAGAGGGCAGAGAGCTTTCAAAAATTGCCGAAAATATTGTTATAAAAGTGCCATTAATATCTGAAGGTTTAAAAGCCGTCAAAGTTCTGTCTGAAGAAAACATAAAAACAAATGTTACTCTATGTTTTTCGGCCTCTCAGGCGTTATTGGCCGCAAAAGCCGGCGCCACATATGTGTCGCCCTTTGTAGGAAGGCTAGACGATATCTCGCATGAAGGAATGAATCTTATTCAAGAAATTATGGATATCTACACAAATTATGAATATAACGCAAAAATTATAGTGGCCAGCATAAGACATCCTCTTCATTTAAAAGAAGCCGCTCTAATGGGAGCCGATGTCGCCACGATACCTTTTTCGGTTTTTAACCAGCTAGTTAAGCATCCGTTAACCGATATTGGGCTTGAAAAGTTTTTAGCCGACGCTAAGAAATTTCAGTGGGAATAATGGGAAAAATTATTTCTATAATAAACCAGAAGGGAGGCGTCGCCAAAACCACGACCGCCATAGAATTGTCGGCCGGAATAGCCCGAAAATACCCCGAAAAAAAAATATTGCTAATCGATTTAGACGCTCAAAAAAACGCCACCGGCGTCGTATTGCATAATATTAAACCCGATAAAGACGAAACCGTTTTTTCTTTTTTTCAAGGTAAAAAACCTGACAGCAGACATATAAAAGCGACATATTTAAACAACTTATTTATGACGGCGGCATGTATAGAACTTGTCGAGATTGAAAGTTTATTATCAAGCTCCTTAGACGGATTTTTCAGACTTAGCGAAGCTCTAAAGGCGATAGAAAAAGAATTTGCATGCATTATCATTGATTGCCCCCCTAGTCTTTCTGTTGTGACCATTAATGCCATGGTGGCTTCTGATTTTTTAATTATACCTCTTCAAATATCTAAATTTTCTTTAGACGGAATTCAAAGCATCGTAGACTCTGTTCAAACTGTACAGAAACGATATAACGCCAATTTGAAAATCATGGGCGGTCTTTTAACAATGTTTGACGAACGAACGTCAATATCGCAGGCAATGACGCCGCAAATAAAGAAATTGTTGCCTCTTTTTAACGTAAGCATTCCTAAATCGGTCATTGTAGAAGAGGCGCATTTGTTAAAAAAAGATTTATTTGATTACGCGGCAAATCATAAGGTTACCAAAGCTTATGAAGATTTTTGCGAGGAGGTCTCAAGTGCCGTCGGATTCTAGCGAAAAAGAATCTAAAAAAAAGAAATCTAAAAAAGATTTTCTTTCAAACGCCGTAGAAGAAGAATTAAATCAATCAAATTCTCTTGGAGATTTTATTGACGAAGTAAAGAAAAGAAATAAATTTGTCCATAGATTTAAGAGAAAAAGTATAAAAGAGAATAAAGTAGATACAGAAAATAAAAATATGGAAGACAATGAAATTGAGCAAAGAGAATCAAACTCTTTAAGATTATCTGAAATTAAAGACGAGAATAAAAAAAGAATAATTGCCTTTATTCTAATAATTCTAATTTTATCTGGTCTTGGCTATTTAGGCTACTATTTCTTTTCGCAAGGCGTCTCTTCGCCGGTTATTTATTTAGCGTCAAACCAAATAGACGGCAGTCGTTTAAGTTCAATCTCAACCGATACAGAAGAGGTCTTCTCTAAAGGTAAACCCTTGTATTTTTATTTTACAACCGGCAAACGCTTAGGCACAGATAAGTTAATCGTAACCGTTCTTGAACTTTACGAAACTCCTGAAGGCATTATGAAAGAGCAGCTCGCGGGAAACTATGAAATATCGGTAAAACCGGGATGGGGTCATTTTGAAACACACTTTCAAAAAGAAGTGTTTGAAAACGCGGGAAGATATAAGCTTAAAATTCTAACCAAAGAAGGAAACCTTTTATCTGAAAGGCTGTTTCAAATAAGATGAAATCCGAGCAAAAATTTGCATTTTTAATATACAATCCTAAAACGGCTAAAAATCAAAAAAACGCCGAAGATTTTGCGTTAATCTGGGAAAATAAATTCAAAACAAAAGTAACTCTTAGAAAAACAAAATCTCATGAAGATATTAGAGTTGCCGCTGTTGAGGCGGCTAAAAGCAATAGCATTCCCGTTTTTATGGGTGGCGACGGGACATTTTCGGAGTGTCTTCAGGGCCTGTCTGAATATTATAAGTTTCAAGGAATAAAAACCCCAGTCGGTATGCTGCCCGGCGGTACAGGCAACAGTTTTTTGCGAGACTTTGATATTTTAAATTATGAACAAGGCAGAGACCGCCTTATTGACGCAGTAAGTAAAAACAAAGCTAAAAAAATCGATATGGGGTTAATAGATTACACATTTGATAATAAAAACAAAAAAAGAATATTTTTCAACGTGTGGGGAATGGGAATTATTTCTAAAATTACCGAACGCGCCATAAAAATGAGGTTTCTTGGATCTTTTAACTATACAATGGGAACATTGATAGAGTTATTATTTCACAAGCCATATACATTTGAAACTTCAATTGATAATAAAACAGAAATAATAAGTTGTGATTTTATTTCAATATCAAATTCTCGTTTCACCGGCGGTTCCATGTTAATGGCCCCTAATGTAAAAGTTGACGACGGTAGGCTTCACTATGTCATTTCGAAGGTTATATCTTCAATTAAATTATTGAAACTCTTTCCCACTATTTTTAAAGGGGATCACATTAAAAACCCCAACATATCTTCAGGATTTCTAAAATTTTTTTCGCTTAAAACCGATAAACCCATTGTCATGAATATTGACGGCGAACTTGAATCTGGCTCTAATCCGAAAGTTTCAATAAAACCTGAATTTTTCTCTGTTTATTTATAACCTTTTGAAGGTTATAGACGTTTTGTTTACTTGCTTTTATAAAACCAAAATTATTATTTTATCTAAGTTAATAAAACAATTTTTGCATTTTACAATGAGAAGCATATAAAATTTTTGTTATTTACATGAAATTGATAACGGCCCAGAAATCAAAAAAAAACCAATTGCTGTGGATGTTTATGTTTCATCTTGCCATATTTATTCATGCCGCAATTTTTTATGAACTATATTTTCATGGCCAAATCGCTTTGCTGCACGAAAAAATTATACTTCAAATGCATAAAAAAAGCGTTGAAATACCTGTTATAATCGAAATCAAAGAAGAAAACCAGAGCGAAGAAAATAATGAATCAAAAGCGTTATCTCAGGAAGAAGAACTTGCAAAACGACTTGAAAATCCCGAATCATTTTTTGAATCTTACGATTTTGACAAAGAAAAATGGGGAGATCTTAAAGAAAGATTAAAGAAATCATTAAATTTAGAATCTGAATTTGAGCAGGTATTTGAAGAGCTAAACGATAAATCTGACGCCCCCGAGTCTTATATCTATAGAAAAAGACATCATGACGATTTGGTCGTTAAAGACGTTTTTCCTACTCTTGACGATATTGAAAAGCCCTTTACAGATACCCTAAAGAAGTCACCTGAAAAACTTAAAGATTATCGCGAAAGAAACAAGATTATAGACGACTTCAGAAAATGGACAAAAGGAGAATTAAACACCGCTCAAATAAAAATTCAAATTGATCAAGAAAATCAAGAAGGATATCCTCCCCTTCAGTTTCCCGAAAATGAGAGAGATGAATATTTCGACAAAACATTGCCCCTTCCTAAAGAAGAGCAATTTGATTTCTTTCGCAGACGATACCTGCCGCATGACCCTAATAAAGGCGATCTTCCCGAGGTGTTAAGAGATTTATATTATAAAAATCTTTTAAGACTGGTTAACCCTTTCAGCAACGACAATTCTTACTTTATTCTAGATTATTTTGAAGAGAATTTAAATAAAGAAGACTACTTAAAAAACGCTCTGGATGTAGCCTCAAAATTAGCCGGAACAAAAACCGCAATTGAAACATTGTTTACAATCGACAGTATATATGAAGTGCAAATGCGAGCGTTTAGTTTTTACTTTCGATTTGAAAGAGATTATCAAAAAAAATCGACTGAGCAAAAAAAAAGACTTAGAAACGAGACTTTAAGAAGAATTATAGAGCGTTATAAACCGCAACTTAACAAAAAGAAAATATACAATTATCGCGACGTCGTTATGTCTTACTCAAATAAAAGGCTGCAAATAATGGATTATATATTAAATACGACTCCTCGTGGATATCGAAGATATGACGCTATCTTTGAAAAAGCCCGCATTCTTTGGGATAAAGGCATTTATACAGGTAATCAAGAAGCCTCTGAAGCGGCGATTAAGTTATGGAAGAAAATACCTTCAAATATCGCAGCGCATGAAATTTTTTTAAATCATGAAACTCATCAAAATATCTCTAAAATCATAAATAATTTTAAAAGAAAATTAACCAGAAATGATTTGATGAAGATTCGGCATCAAATTTCAAATATATTAAACCGAAGATTAGAGAAATACCTTAAAGAGAAGAAAGAACGCGAGTATCGAATTTTATGGCCCGATAATAAAAAGATTACGCCTTAAATTTATTAATCTATCGTTTGAATTAATATTTTATACGGTTCATTAAATAAATTTTTAGTATGTTTCTCGCAAAATATACCTATAAAACCGCCCGATTCTAGATTTGTCGAGATAGAAATTCCGTCGCCTTCTTTGGCCGATTTATATTCGTCTGTTTTATAGCCTTTTCTATCGGCAATAAATAAATTTTCAAAACATCCCGTAATACCGTCTACCATGATTTTATATTTGCCGTCATTTTCATTTTTTATTTTATAATAATCAATATCGTTATTCGGATTGATATATGCCAGTATCTCTGAACCCGGCAAAATAATTTGCGCCGTTTCTTTTGTATTATTGGGTTCGATTTCTATATTGTCCGTTAAATTTCTTTCTTCAACTTGAATATAGTACTGGGCGCCGGTTTCTTTTGCTAATTTTACGGCCGTAATTTTCATGAATATTCTCTCTTTTTCAAGTAATCTTAGGTTTGAAATTCCCTCTTTTTTTTCTAGTTGGTCGTCATTGAAAATTAAAGACTCTGAATTTTCATTTTTATAAATTTCTGCTTTAATATCCATATTTTCCGCAGGAGTTACCGTTATCGAGTACTCAACCGGCCATTCATTTTTGTTTTCGAGCAAATAAATATCAATATCATGCGAATCTGCGATTTGGCCGGTAGTTTTTTCTTCAGAGATAATCGTAGCTTTTTCAAAAATATCGTTTGGCTCAAATTCGGTGTCTTTTTTATTTTTTTTAAGTTCTACTTTAAGCTCGTAGTATTCATCGGTATTAATATTGCCGTTATTATCATTTAATGATATAAAATACCTTCCTGGCCCTTGAAGCCCCAGAGAATTTATATCTTCGGTTTGTTCTTCTCCTTTTTCCTGCGAATAATGAAGTAAATTTTTATTTTCATCATAAATTCTTAATACCGGATCAATTTTTTTAACGGCAGTTACGGAAATATTGCATAATACGATTTCTTCTTCTGATACATTAAAATAGTAATAATCTTTTTCAATATTTTTATCGTTTATTTTTTTATTGTTATAATAACCGGTAATAATTTCTTCTGTGATTTCCTGAGCGGTTTCAAAACTATCGTTATCTTCTTTTTCAAAGGGATAATGAGCGTCTAGAAGATTAATCGAAAATTCATAGCCTATTTTTTTTTGTTCTATATCGTTTACCCTCTCAATTGGCTCTATCGCAATAACGATTCCCGGAGGCTCGATGAGAAGGGGCGCAAATTCTTCGCCAATTGAGCTGGCGTTATCGTTTATTATTTTATACGGATTTCTTTCTCCTTTTCGAAACAATAGAATTCTCGAATCAATACCTTTCATTTGGCTTAATTTTGCTTTCAGCATTTTATCGTTATCAGTTCGCGCGAAATAATAATCTATATCTTTTCCCTGTTCTGAGTATAATGCGCCATTTACAATGATACCCGACTTCAGCTCTTGCGCCATTTCTCTTTTATTATTTTGAGGCTCTATTTCTTGTAGATTTTTAGAACAATTTATTATTAGAAAACTATTCATTAAAAATATACAAGAAATATATTTATTTAATCTTATTCTATGAGTTTTTCGCATTATCTTTGATTATTTATATTAATTTATCTAATTACATACTTTTGGAAAACTCTGCAAAGTCAATGAATTTATAATGACTGACTCTGAAAAATAATAATATTATGAAAATATATTGACAAAATTGAATTTCTTTTATAATTTAAAAGATTAATAAATAAAAAGAATAATCGCAAAAAATATGAAAATCAAAATTCAAACCTTTTCATACGAAATTTTTTAATTGTTTATATGGGTATAAAATTTCGTTTTTATTGCTTATTCTTTTTATTTATAAAACACCTTAAGGAGCTTTTTATGAAAAAAAGGATAATTAATATTCTGGCTGTTTTTTTAATATTACAGCCATATTTTATATTTTCACAGGAAAACGAGAAACCCACTGAACCTGCAGAGGTTCAAAGTACGACAGAAACAAAAGAAAAAATCGCGGATTCTTACTTTACCGGAGACTGGGGCGGCATTCGACAAAGCATGGTTGATAAAGGCGTGACTTTTGAAATGGCCTATATAAGCGAAACCGTCTATAACTTAGGCGGCGGAATATCAAAAGGCTACGCATCTTTGGGAAATCTTGATGTAACGCTTGATCTTGATTTTGATAAATTAGCGGGGGTCTCTGGCCTTCAGATTTTTCTTTACGGACTCGGAGGTCACGGCATGGCGCCTACCGATTTTGTTGGAGACGCTCAGGCCACCAGCAATATAGAAACGGGCCAGGATTATTTCAAGCTCTATGAAGCATGGTTTCAATATTCTTTTTTAGAAGATAAATTGGCCATATTGGCGGGTTTGCATGACTTAAATTCTGAGTTCTATGCCAATGATCCTGCCGGTCTTTTCTTAAACAGTTCAATGGGCATAGGAACAGAATTTGCACAGGCGGGGCCTTCTATATTTCCTATGGCTTCTCCCGCTTTACGTTTGCTTATTAAGCCGACCGAAACGTTTTATTTCTCGGCTGCCGCATATAACGCAACTACTTCTGACCCTAATGACCCCGATACCATAAAAACTTATGCCGATTTCAAATTCAAAAATGGGGCCTTGGTCATTGCAGAAACGGGTTTATACAGCGAAGAAAATTATAAGCTTGCTCTTGGTTTTTGGACATATACCGATAAAGTCGAAAGTTTTAAAGAAGACTCTATTACCGGCGATCCCGTTAAAGAATCAGGTTATGGATTTTATTTATTAAGCGATAAATCTTTTGGCGATATATCGTTATTTTTTCGCGCTGGTATGGCAAACGCAAAAGCATTTCAATTTTCGTATAACATTATGCCAGGTATAGTATTTTCAGGAAACCTCTGGGGAAGATCCGACGATTCATTTGGCATTGGCGCATCGACCATAATTACATCGAAAGAGTATAAAAATGAAATGAACGCTGCTTCAACCAATGTCGACAGTCATGAAACTGCACTTGAATTTACTTATAAAATACAAGCCACTCCATGGGTGGCCATACAACCCGATTTGCAGTATGTGATAAATCCATCTGCCGACCCCCAATTAAAAAACACTTTAGCTACCGCTCTTAGAGTAGAACTGGTTTTTTAAGAAAGGAAGAATATTTTGACATTAAAAAAGGGGTTATTAATAACCCCTTTTTTATTTTATTCTTTTTTATTATTCTTTATACAAAAGCTTCTTCTGTTCTTTTAGTTTCTTCTTCTTCTATCTTTCTTGCCGCCGTAACCAGCCTTGGTACGTCTACTATTAGAGCCACCTCGCCTGAACCAAGTATAGTGGCGCCGCTAATTCCCTGAACATTTTCAAACAATTTTCCTAAAGGTTTTATTACCGTTTGAAATTCTCCGAGCAGCCTATCGGCGACTAAACCCGCTTTCATTTGACCATACCGAACAACGATAACATTTTCGTGACTTCCTTTTTCGCCTTCTTCGTCAAAAAATTCTCTCAATCTTAAAAACGGCAGAACTTCGCCGCGCAGATTTACAAAATTGCCACCACGCTTGGTAAGTATATCTTTTTCAGTAATTTCAATGCACTCTAATACCATATCAAGCGGTATAATATATGATGCGTCGCCAATACCGACTCTAAATCCGTCTATAATCGCCAGAGTTAAAGGAAGTTGTATTCTAAGGGTCGTACCCTCCCCCTCAACACTGTCAAGCTCAACCGACCCCCTTAAAGACTCTATGTTTTTCCTGACAACGTCCATGCCAACGCCTCTTCCTGAAACATCGGTAACCTTTTCGGCGGTTGAAAAGCCCGCTTCAAAAATCAGGTTATAGATTTCTTTATCTGTCAATTCTTGACCCGATTGAACGATTCCTTTTTCAATTGCTTTGTTTAATAATTTTTCTTTTTTTAATCCTTCACCGGTATCTGAAATTTCGATTATAATCATACCCATATCATGAAATGCGTTTAATGAAATTATTCCTTCTTCAGGCTTACCGGCGTTTCTTCTTACCTCAGGCGTCGCTATACCGTGATCTACGGCATTTCGAACAATATGCATTAAAGGATCTGATATCTTCTCTACAACTGTTTTATCAAGTTCAGTATCTCCACCCGATATTTCAAGCCTTATCTTTTTGCCCAGGTTTTTGCTTAAGTCTCTAACCACTCTTTCAAATTTTCTAAACGTTTCTCCGATTTGAACCATTCTTACGTTCATGGCGCTGTCTCGAATTTCTTCGACAAGACGCGACATAACTGACGACGCTTCAAGAAGTTCCTTATCGCCGTTTTTATCGGCTAGCTGATTGACATTCGCTACGGTAATAACAAGTTCTCCCACTTGATTAATTAAACTGTCTAGTTTTTCGGCTTCTATGCGAATTGATTTTTTAACATCTACGGCCGTTTTTTTCTGCTTTTCTAAGGCCGCGTCAACAACATCATTCGGCACCATTTTTTCTTCAACAAGTATTTCGCCTAAAGGTTTTGGTTTTTCAATATCCCCTTTTTCAATCTGCAATTTCATGGCTTTTTCAAGTTCATGTTCTGTTAATGAGCCTGTTGACGTTAGTATTTCGCCTAATCGCATCGATTCTTCGGGCATATTTTCAATCATTTCTTTATAGTGAGAAATTGAACTATTTGGCGGTATTATGACTATTTTCGCGTCATTTTCAACAAATTCAAATACCTGTTCAATATCTTCTTTTGTTTTATCTGTCTCAAAATCAATCTCAAATCCCAGATAACAATTTTCAGGATCCATCTCTGCAACAGGGGGAACATTGTCAGTTATTGTTGTTAGATTTATTATTGTACCAATCTTTTTAAGATAAGCGATAAATGACGCGGGATCTAATCCGTTTTTTAAGACCTCTTCATTAAAACGCAATGAGATGTGCCAATTTTCATTTTGCACCGTTTCGCTGGATTCTGGCCCCGATAAACCGGTTTCTTTTTTTTCTACAGGTTCTTTTTTTTCAGAATGCATCTCAGGAAGTTTTTCTCCCGACAAATGCCCTTCAAGTTTTCTTAGTATTTCATTTCCGGTTGATACCATAGATGCCGGTACGCTGCCGCTACCTTCGGCGTAAATATTTACGAGTTCCTGTATATGGTCATGACATTCTAACAGATCGGCTATAAGTTCAGGATTAATTGGAACCTCTCCCTTTCGAACTTTTTCAAGAAAATTTTCGGCGACATGGGTAAAATCTACTATACCCTTAAAACCGAACATACCTGACGACCCTTTGATTGTATGAACGGCTCTAAAAACCGCATTTACAGCGTCTTTACTATCGGAGGTTTTTTCTAATTCGAGAAGCGAGTGCTCCATCTCTTCTAATAATTCTCTGCTTTCAATAATGAATGTTTCTTTTGCCGCTGTTAAATCCATATTTGTCTCTTTTTTTTTATAATATATATTTTTTTAATTATATAGCCTTTTTAAATTCATACTGGTACTTTTTGTTTTTTTATTCCATAGGCAAAAGAATAATTTTCTCTTTCTTCTTGAGGAATTTTTATTTTATCGCCGAAAAACCCGACCGCTCCATATAAATCAAACAATTTTAGCGCCGCTGAACTATGACCGATAATTTTTAACTTTTTATCTTCTCTTTCAGCTTCTTTTCTTGCTAAAACTAATAGTTGAAATCCGGCTGTATCCATATCTAAAACGCCCGAAAGATCGATTACTATATTATTATTATTTTTAATATTTTCAAATATTTTTTCTTTTAATTCTATAGAATGATATATTGTCATATCGCCGGCTATTTTTATCAGCAAATAACCTTTATCTTGCGCTATATTAATCTGAACTGACATTTTCGTTTAAGTGGATAGCTTTTCTACGGCTACAAGTAACTTTTCAGGCAAAAAGGGCTTTACTATCCATGCTTTTGCGCCTGCCGCCTGACCCTGCATTTTCTTTTCTTCTTCAGATTCGGTCGTGAGCATGATGATAGGCGTAAATTTATAATTCGCGTATTCCGGATTATTTTTTACCGCTTTTACAAACTCTATTCCGTCAAGATTCGGCATATTTACGTCACAGATTATAAGATTAAACTTATCTCCTACAAGTTTATTTAATGCGTCTTGACCGTCTATTGCGTCAACTACTTCATATCCCGCTTCTTTCAATGTTAAGCTTACAACCTGCCTTATAGATGCAGAATCGTCTATTATCATAATTTTTTTTGACATGCTTTCTCCTGTTTTTTATAAAAATTTTTGCACTACGTTTATTAATATATCGGGCAAAAAGGGTTTGGTTATCCACGCTCGTACTCCAGCTCTTTTACCCCGTTGCTTCATTTCATCGTCGCTCTCTACAGTTAACATCACAATAGGAGTTTTCTGGTTTATACTATAATCGGCTTCTGATTGAACTTTCGCCGCGCAGCTAATACCATCTAAGTTGGGCATATTCACGTCTAACATAATTAAATCAAATTTATTTTTTCTTAAATTTGACAACGCTTCTAACCCGTCTTCAGCTTCATAAACATCATATCCGGCCCCGGTTAATGTTATTTTTATAAGCGAACGAATAGTCGAATCGTCGTCTACTATTAATATTTTTTCTTTCATAATATATATTATCCTTTGTATTTAATCAAAAAAAGTTACTTCTGATGTTCTTTTTTCTTCAATTTTTTGACCAAAATGAGCCATTTTTTGTTCTTCTGTCGTATAACTTTGAAGCATATTATCTAACCATTTCTGAAAGTCAAGCACTTCTTCTTTGGTTTCATTTTCTTCAATTCTCATTAAATGATAATAAAATTCTCTCATGTTATCATGAACATGATGTAATATCTGGCTAACCCTATCAGAAAATTGGAAAAAAACCATAACTTCATTGATTTCATTTTTAACCTGCTTGCTTTCGTCATTTAATATAGATTCAAGCTCAATCAACGTATCCATCACTTGCCTTAATCTTATTAACGTTTCTCTTAGCGTAAGTTTAGAACTTTTGCCTGACGCCATATTTTGATCAGCGGCTTCTTTAGCGGCGCTTAACGCTTCGCCCATTGTTTCGCTGATTGTGGTTATCTTTTCGGTCATATTTTTGCTTGTATGCGCAGAAAGCTCAGATAGATTCGTTACGCCTTCGGCTACTACCGCAAAACCTCTTCCCGCCTCGCCTGATCTGGCGGCCTCTATTGAAGCGTTCAGGGCCAATAGTCTTGTTTTCTCGGCTACTTTTTCTATATCTTCAGCCATCATTCTCAGTTCTTCTACAATATTGCCTAATTCGCTAAATCGTGAAATCATTTTTTTTATAACCAATTGCTCTTTCTTAAGCTGTCTCATTTCTTTTTTAAATGATTCTTTACTTTTTTCATACACGTCTTGCAGTGTTTTTTCATCTTTACCCGATACTAATGAAACGGCAGATTCAGAGGCGCCAATCGCCTTATCTAAAATACCAACCATTTTCTTAAATCTCATAGTAAGCGCCGTAATCGCGTTTTCTGTCTGGCTTTGAGAATTTTCAATATGATTTGCCCATATCGGCAGAACTTTTTCGAGTAGTTGTTCCATTGTGCCTTGATACTGACCCCTTAAACCGTCTTTTTCTTTCATAGCGGCTTCTTGGGAATATTTTTCAATCTCTTGCTTTAGCTTTTCTGTAAACAGATTTTTATCTTTCATTTTTCGCCGAGATTTTAACAAATACAATATTGGAAAAATAATTTGAGTTAATACGGCGGCGGCGATTATATAAGACGCCTGACTTAAACCGTATTGATTTACAAAAAAATACGATGTTACGGCTCCAAAACCGATCAAAAAAACCCAATAAAATAATAATATCATTTTTTTTTAGAAACTATCCCTATTTTGCGGTAATTGAAAAAATAATTATATATATATTATCGGCATTCTATTTTATTTTCATGCCCTTAAAATTTGATAATCTGTAATTTAATACTTAATAATCACGAGTTGAATTTCATTATGCCCTATTTATTTTTTTTAAAAATCAACAAACCTCAGAATATCCATTTTACCGTTATATAGATTTTAATATTACAATATTTATAAAATATTGTCAAAAATAATCTCAATTCTTCTTTTTTATTGAATGACTTAGGTTGTCGTATAATTTGTTTTCAAGCGAGTTTTCAAATATCCCCTTGTAAGGTTCGTAAAATTTCTCTCTTTGAAAATCTTTGGGCCAGTAATCTTGATCGGTTAAACCGCCCTTTTCATGCGGATATTTATAATTTTTTGCCTGTTTTCCCGCGTTTAATATGTATCCCGGCGGCTTTATCGTTTTATTTAAGAGATAAACCTCGGCTTTCTTCATGGCCATGTAAGCGCTGTTTGATTTCGGCATCATGCATAAATATATCATGACATGCGACAGAATTATTTTCGCCTCGGGCATACCTATCTTTTCAATAGAATAGAGAGCCTCTGACGCCAATACTAAAGCCTGAGAATTTGCCAAACCAATATCTTCAGACGCCAAAATTACCAGTCGTCTGGCTATTAAAGCGGGATCGATGTCTGATTTTATCATCGCCATCATATATAATAAAGCCGCGTCGATATCAGAGGCTCTAATTGATTTTATCATAGCGCTTAACAGCTCATATATATCTTCTGACATATTTGAATTTAAGCGTTTATTTTCAATTAAAAATTCGCTCAATATTTTATCGAGATCTTCTTGCTTTAAATCGCTAGAAACTGATTTTTGATATATAAATTCTAAACTTTGATAAGCCTTTCTAAAATCGGGCCACGTATAATCTTCAATTTTTTCATATAATTCATCGTAAATATCTAGATAACCCGCTTTTTTCCAGTTATTTCTAATAATATCAGAAAATTTCTTTTTCTCGGGCGGATGTATTTCTTTTATGTAGAGTCTTGACAAAAGGGGGCGGGTTAAATAAACCCATGGCGATTCGGTCATGGCCCCAACCAGAATTATTTTACCCTCTTCTATAGGTTTTAGTAAATAATCCTGTCTTGATTTTGAAAATCGGTGAAATTCATCCATAAAAATTATAATGGGAGCTTTTTTAGCGGCATTTTTTAAGTCTTCTATCGAAATAGAAGGCGCCGGCAATTCTACATGATTTATTCTTGATTCGCGTAAAAGTATTTCAATAAAGGTTGTTTTTCCGCTTCCGGGAGGCCCATATAAAATAAACGAGTAAGGCTTATTTAGAAACCTGTTTCTAATTTCAGAAAATTGACTATAATCTGAAAAGTCTTCCCATTTTTTGGGCCGCATTTTTGACCATAACGGTTCATGAATTCTGGCATATAGCCCTTCTTGAAAAGCATCCATTATTTAATAAGAGATTTTTCAATAAATTCTATAAACATAGGGTGAGGATCTAACGGTTTTGATTTAAATTCGGGATGATATTGAACGGCCACAAAAAAAGGATGCAGCTTTTTATCAAGCTCAATAGTTTCGACCAGATTTCCGTCAGGAGAAAGTCCGCTCAAGACGAGTCCATGTTTAATAAAATCATTTCTAAATTTATTTGTAAATTCATACCTATGCCTGTGTCTTTCATTTACAGAGCTTTTTCCGTAGATTTGTTCTAATAAAGAACCCTTCTTAAATTGGCACGGGAACGCTCCTAAGCGCATGGTTCCGCCTTTATCTGTTATATCTGACTGTTCTTCCATTAAAGATATTACAGGATATTTGGTATCGGGGTCAATTTCTGTGGTATTCGCGTCTTTATAATTCAATACGTTCCGCGCAAACTCTATAACGGCGCAATGAAGCCCCAGGCAAATACCAAAAAAGGGCAATTTATTTTCTCTGGCATATTTTACGGCCTCTAATTTACCTTCAATTCCGCGTTCGCCAAAACCTCCGGGAATTAAAACGCCGTCTATCTCTTTAAATATTTCTTTAATATTTTGCGCGTTAAGCTCTTCTGAATTTACTTTAACCAATTCAACTTTTATCTTAGAAGGAAAACCTCCGTGACTTAACGCTTCAAATAAACTTCTATAAGCGTCGTTTAAACTCATGTATTTTCCCACAACGGCTATCTTTACAGATTTTTCAGGTTTTTTAAAAACATCTACAATGCGCTCCCATTTTTCAAGCAACGGATTTTTCATATTTTCAAAAACCGGAGAAATTTCTTGCATATTAAAATATTTTATTATTTCATTATCTAAACTTTCTTCATGATAAATAAGCGGGATTTCATATATCGTATCTTCAATATCAGGAGCCGATATGACGCGATGCGAAGGTATGTTGCAGAATAAAGATATTTTTTTCTTTAAATCTTCATCAAGTTTTTTTGAGGCCCGGCACACGAGAATATCGGGCTGAATACCCTGTTTGAGCAGTTCTTTTACCGAATGCTGGGTAGGCTTTGTTTTAACTTCGCCCGCGACTGTTATAGTAGGTACAAGCGTTAAATGAATAAATAATGTATTTTCAACGCCGCAGTCAAGTCGAAATTGCCTAATGGCCTCTAAAAAAGGAACCGATTCGATATCTCCCACGGTGCCGCCTATTTCAACCAACACAAAATCAATATTATTTTTATTTTTGGTCAGTAATAATATTCTATTTTTTATTTCATTGGTAATATGAGGTATCACCTGAACCGTTCGGCCCAAATAATCGCCGCGTCTTTCTCTTTCTATTACCGAAAAATAGATTTGTCCCGTTGTCACAGAATTCGCGCGGCTGAGTTGGGCCCCAGTATAACGCTCATAATACCCTAAATCTAAATCCGTTTCGGCCCCGTCTTCGGTAACATAAACTTCACCGTGTTGAAAAGGGCTCATTGTTCCCGGGTCTACATTAATATAAGGATCTAACTTTTGAATAGTTACCTTAAAGCCTCTCGCCTCTAAAAGCGCTCCTATTGAGGCGATTGATACTCCTTTGCCTAATGAACTTGCAACGCCGCCGGTCACAAATATGTATCTGGTTTTCTTCACATTGCCAGCGTTTCTATTTTTGATTCTGCGTCAAGTTAGTAATGCAGATAATCGTCTAAAAAATTCATTTAAACACGATTTGCGGGCATCTTATCATATTGAATAATTTTTTTTACTATTTCAGATAAATTATTAAGACTTGACAAATCTTCAAAAAAGAGATTTTCTCTAACCTGCCATTGCGCGATTGTTTTATTGTCTAATGGTAGAAAATAAATGTTCACCCTATCGGCGTTTGAATTAAAAGCAAATTTAATTTGACTTAAAAAGACTTGATTATCTAATATCTTATCTATCGCTTTTTCAAAAGATTCGGCATGGGTCGCCGTAATGACAAATTTTAATTTATTCAACTGTGAAGCATAAATATCATAATATTTTACGGTTCTCAGTAACTGGCCGATAAAATCAGTACTTCTTTCTGCCAATAAATATTTTACCGCTTTATTTGAATAGTAAATCTCGTCTAGAGGCGTAATATGAGCCAAATATCCGAAATTGTCGGGATATGAAATCGATAAAGAAGTGCATGTTGAAACGCCTTGTGTATATAATAATGATTTCTTGTTAGCCTTAATGAATTCATTAATATCGACTCTTTTTTTATCGATATTGCTGATATTAATTTCTTGAACAAAATTTCTTTTTTCTTTAAGGTTTTCAATAATCTTATCTTTAAGATATGGCTTATATTCTTTGTAATATCTTGTGATTATTTCATCTTCATCAATTTCGACGAGAATTATCCAATTGGTATTAAATTGGCTAAATTTTTCAAATGAGCTAAAAACATTAACGCCTCTATAGTCTTTAATTATTTTTTCGCCGCTTCCGTTTTTCAGGGCCTCTTTAACGGCCTCAGTGTCTACCTTAAGCTTTAAAATGGTACTATCTGATAAAAACCGAGATTCTGAAAGCATTAATTTATCCTGATTTACCAAATATACTTCGCCGGTTTGACCTAAATTCTCGCTTTTGCTCAGCATCGTACTGACCGTATTTACGGCGCTTTGCAAAACAAACCATCCTGCAAACTCAGAATTTTTTGTTACAGGAACCGAATAAAATGCCGCCGGTTCGTCAGAAGGCCCGTAATATTCATAGTCTATAAAAATTTCTTTCTCTTTATTATTTATTATTTGCCGTAATTTCGAATCTTTTATCTCAAAAACATTTTTTTTATAATCTGATTCTTTTTTTATGGAATGAAAAACAAACCCATCGGGCGATATGAATAAAATATCATAAAAATTGCCGTATCTTTTTACATAATGATTGTCTATTTCTATTTCAAGAGCATACTGTAGATCTTCTTTCATTTCTTTAAGCTTTAAAAAATATTCTTTTATTTTTTCGTCGTCTTTTATATTGATAGCAGATTTTTTTATTTCATTAAAATACCGATTTATCTCTTCTTTTTTTTCTTTTCTGATTTTTTTTAAGATAGAAAAGGTTTCTAATTTCAAATCATTACGCGGATTTTTGTTATAAAAAAATACGAAATAGCATATAACAAACGAAAATACCGCCGCTGTAGAATAAACTAATCTTTTATGTTTCATATACAATATAATCTAAAAGAATAGACAAAACGACAATTATTATTTGAATTTATTTTCATCATATTTTAATTGACGCCATGTTTTTCTTTTCACATTTGACTGAATATGGCAGTACCTAAAAGAAAAGTTTCATCTCATAGAAGGGGCAATCGAAGAGCGCACCATGCAATCGGAAAACCAAATTTGCGGCCTTGCCCAAATTGCGGCGAATACGGGGTTTCGCATAGAGTCTGTTCCGGATGCGGATATTACAAGGGAAAACAAGTTATTATACCTAAAGTAAAAAAAGTAAAAGAAAAAGCTGAAGAATCAAAACAGTAAATTATTTCTTTACCAAAAAAGCGTCATATAGAATACCGAAACTATTCGCAGAATGGGGAATTTTTATTTCAACGGTAATTTTACCTTCTTTATCTCTTACAAAAGGAATGTATATTTCAACGGGTGAATTATGGGTTTTCCCAAAACCCAATTCAATTTCTTTATATAATATACCGTCAATATAAATCTCATATCTTTGCATATTTTCAGAATATACATAATCAGTACTTAGATATGGCGGCATGTTATCAGATTTTAAAAATCCCATATCTAAAATAAGGCTCCAGCCAAAGTATTCAAGTTCGTCAAAATCATTCTTGGGAATATATAGTTCATATTCAAGCTTAGGCGGAAAAAATATAACGCCTCTTTTGTGTTTTAATTCGCCGGCTCCGCTATCTCGCGTGATCTCAAAACCCTGCGCCTTTGCCCATGAAACAATTTTTTTTTCGTCATGAATTTCGTATTTTTTATTGTTTGTTTTTATTTTTCTTTTATAATCAACGCTAAACCATGGGAAGCATAAAATGTGTTCAGGCAATGGATTTACTTCTTCAAGGGGAGGAAAATCGCCCGCTTTGCCCGCTTTTTCTTTCGGTATCAAACCTCTGCTAAAAAAAAATACCAATATAATTATAAAGATTATTTTTGTTTTATTTATGATTTTTAAGTTCATTGATAGATTCATTTCTTTCTTAAAATCTTTTTTGATGTGATGCTACCCATTAAATAAAAATCGGCCTTTTTTACTTAAAAACTCCCTGTTTTTTTTCGCTTAAAAATATTTTTTCTCTGTATTTTTTTAATTCAACCAAACTTTTAATATTATATTCTTTAAGCTTTTGTTGTAAAAGCGCATTGGCATTTTTCAATAATTGAGGACCCTCGTATATAAACCCTGTGTAAATTTGAACCAAAGAGGCTCCCAGTAAAAGCCTTTTCCATATATCCAGGGGGCTCATTACGCCTCCGCTTGAAATTATCGTAATTTTTTCTCCGGCCGCTTCTCTTGCGGCGGTTAAATATTTTTCAGACAACTCTTTCATTGGCTCTCCCGAAAGACCTCCGCCTTTTATTATTATTTTTTGCGGTATAAAAGAATATTTAGATAAGTTTGAAGTAGTGTTTGTAACGATAATTCCGTCGCATCCCGCCTTTACCGCATAATTTACCGACTTTTTAAAATCTTTTATATTTTCAAAATCTGGAGCAAACTTTACCAATATAGGTATTGAAGTATTTTCTTTGCATTTTTTTATAATTTTTACAATATACTTTTTTTGCTGTAAATGCCTCAAGCCTGGCGTGTTTGGCGAAGATATATTTAACGCGATATAAACGCATTGTTTTCTTATATCTTTATGTTTCTCAATCTGCTTTATCTGAATCTCATAGTCTTTATACGCCTCTTGAGGTTCGGTTTCTTTTTGCTTACCGATACTTATTGCAAATCTGGCTTTATCGTTTTTTCTTAAAAGATTAAAAATATTTTCGAGGCATTTTTCAATGCCGGGATTATTAAAGCCCATTCTATTTACAATGCTTTTTTCTTTAATAAAGCGCCATACTCTTGGCTTATCGTTCCCTTTTTGCGCTTTTGGCGTAACAGTTCCAAGTTCTACGACAGAAAATCCGAATCTATTTAACTCTAAAAACATTTCGGCGGTTTTATCAAATCCCGCTGCCATTAAAAACGGATTTTTTATGACTGTATTCCAGATTTTTTGTTGTAGAATATTATATTTTTCAGAGATTTTATAACGAAAAAATAATTTCTGTTTTACCTTAAAGATCATTAAAGCTATGGCATGCGCCAATTCAGGATTGAATAAAAATAAAATGGGCTTTAATATCTTATAAAATCTCGCAAGCATTGTAAATTAATCTCGGCCGTACCGGCCAAAAAAATTCTTTGTTTTTCCCAGTTCTTCGTCGGTAACCTCTGACTGTTCTTGCAAGAGTTCAAGAAAATTTTTTGTTTCGGTATGTTCGCAGTCGCATATATCGTCTTCAAGTTCTCTTTTCTCAGTATTTTCTTCTTTTGATTCTAAATTATCAGATTCTTTTTTTTCTTCTTCGTTGTCTTCTTTTTTTGCAAGAATATATGTAACTTCTAAGTCTTCTTCTTTATCGCATTCTTCATTGGGCCATTTTCCCGTAAATTTACAGGCTCTTTTTGTTATAATATCTTCAGGAATCGTCATATCAAATTTTTCAGGTTCTTTATTTTTTATTTCATATACTTTTTTCATAAACTTGCCCCATACGGGAGCGCATAATTTACCGCCGCTTTGATGTTTTCCCAGGGTCATACTGCCCTTATCCATACCTACCCAGACAACGGCGCTTATATCGTCTGTAAAACCGGCAAACCAGGCGTCATTCCATGAAGAAGTGGTGCCGGTTTTTCCGGCGGCGTCAAATTTAAATTCAGCAGTTTCTCTAATGCTTGCCGAAGCTGTACCGTATGAGACAACTTCTTTCATCAATTTTTTTAATATCCAGGCAATTCCCGGTTCAATAATCTGCAATGTCTGATCTTTTTCTCTTTGATTTAGTTTTTTAATTATTTTTTCTTCTGTATTATATACTTTTCCGTCTCGGTCTGTCACATAAATTACAGAATGAGGTATGATATCCTGACCGTTATTAGCGACAACCGAAAACCCCGATAATAATTCAAAAGGCGTAACCTCTGAAGCTCCTAAAGCCAAAGAAGGATTTTTTTGGAACCTTTTTTTATCTATTTTCATCAGCTTTCCGGCAAAGTCGACAATTTTATCGGGACCAACCAGATCATATACCTGTATCGATACAAGATTTTTACTGTAAGCCAAAGCCTTATTTAAATGAACATATCCGCGATATCCGCCTTCATAATTACTCGGAGCCCATATAGATCCGTCAGGCTGAACATTTAGTATGGGAGAATCTGTAAACCCCATTGCATAATGAACAAGTCTGTCTTCAAACGCGGCGCCGTAAACAAATGGCTTAAATGCGCTTCCGGGTTGTCTTCTGGCAAATAAAGCGCGATTATACTGATCAGAAGGCTTAAATTCTCTGCCGCCTATCATGGCTGTAATTCTTCCGGTTTTATGCTCTAACGCCAGGAATGCTCCCTGTACCTGAATATCTCTTTTTATTTCTCTTGTTGCCGCCGTAAAATTTTTAGAGATCTTATTAATATTATCAACAGGCAGAATCAGACTTAACAGTTCAAAACTATCGGCTCTTGTTTCTTTAAATATTTTTCTAAAGTCATTTCTAATAGAATAATTCTGCTGAAACTCGGGCAAAGGCAGCACATTTTTTAAGGCGTCATAAACCAAAAATAGTTCATGGTCTATATCTTCACGATACGCCTCATTTGAAGCCTGGGCCACAGTATCTTGCTTTTCGAGGGCTTCGGTTAAAAGCTCTTCGGCGACTTTTTGCTGCCTTAAATCTAAGGCTGTGTACACTTTCAGGCCTTTTGAATAAACTTTTTCTTCACCAAAGTTTTCAATCAATTCTTGCCTTACATATTCGGTAAAATAGGGAGCCTTATCTTCTCTTGCGCCAAAAGCGGTTTTTGACGACGGAGTTATAATAATTTTATCCCAATATGAACGCCAAAAAGTATCATATAATTCATCAGCCATATCTTCATTAATATATCCTAAATTTGTTAATTTTTTTATAATATCTTTATTCTTTTTTCTGCTTTCATGGGGGCTTCTAAAAGGCGAATACGAATGAGGCGCCTTAGGAAGTCCCGCCAGTATGGCGCCTTCTATAATAGATAATTGTTGTACCGGCTTATCAAAGTAAAATTTTGACGCTGTAGCGATTCCTTTTACTCCATGCCCCAGATAAATTTGATTTAAGTACATTTCGAGTATTTCATCTTTAGAAAAAACCTTTTCAACCTGAAGAGCAAGCACCGCTTCATATAATTTTCGAAAAACTGTTTTTTCTCCGGTGGTATATAAACCTTTAACTAATTGCTGAGTTAATGTGGACCCTCCCTGAACGATTCGGCCGGCCATTATATTTTTTACCATGGCTCTTGTGATTGAAGTAAAATCTATTCCAAAATGCGAATAAAAATCATGATCTTCAACGGCTAAAAATGCCGCAATAACGCTTCTGGGAATTTCTTCGAGCTTTACTAATTCTCTTTTATGTTGAAAAAGCTCTGCGATTAATTCCTGATTAATATCGTATATTCTCGTCGGTATGGCCGGTTTAAAACTTTCCAGTCTTTGTATATCGGTACTCTTTCTTTTCTCGCCTTTTTCGCCTTCTTTTTCTAGCGATGAGAATACAAATGAAAGCTTTCCGTATTCAACATCGCTGACAACAAATCCCAAAAAGATTCCGCCAATTAAAGCCGATGTAAATAATATTGTTAAGATAACTTTTTCAAGATTATGTATATTGAATATTTTATTTATTAAAAACTTCATATGGCTTTAATTTTCTATCTCTTCAAACATATTTAGAATTTAACTTTTATTTCTTAATTAGGGTGTAAATTCAATTTTAGGAGCCTGTTTTTCCGATATATAGTTACAGTGTCATTAGTACAAATATCTGGTTTTATTTTATATTTTATTTAATTTAATGTATATTAACAATATGAGAGCGAATAATATTTTTATAAAACGCGGCGACGGTGTTATTATAAGATTTAGTTTTCTAAAAAAACTGCTTATCTTTTTATCTTTATTTTTTTTACAGAACTGCACCAAAATAGATGTATACGAATATATATTAGGGAAAAACACAGAAATAAGATTATGCGAACCGCAAACAGGACTTTTTATTGACGGATCTCATTTTATATCAAGCGAGTTTTTAAATGAAAATAACAGCTGGAACTATCAGAATCTTGAAAAATTTCACAGAGAAAAAGTGAATTCAATTCCTCACTTTGAATGCATTCCCATCAAATCTCCAAAAAACCTTCATGAAAAGCTATTAGAAAAAGAAATGATTATTGATTTGACAAAATAAAATTTGGTTTAAATACTTTCTAATAAAGACGGCCACTGTGAAAGATCTTCCAAGACAAAATCAGCGGCTTTTAAATCTTCTTTTGAATAGGGCCCTGTAGACACGGCGACAGATATTGCGTTTCCTTTTATTGCGCATTCAATATCAAAAGGCGTATCGCCGATAACAACTGTTTTATCGGGATTTTTATTATATTTTTTTTGATATAGACCAAGAGCGTCAAAAAATAAATCATTGCGGTTTGTTTTTATATCTCCATACGCCCCAAATTCAAATTTATCGGCAATCTCTTTAAGCTTTATTTTGGCCGCTTTTTTAAAGTTTCCGGTTAATAACGCCGGAGTATAACCTGACGATTTTTCTAAAAAATCGGTAAACTCTCTTGCGCCTTTCAAATAATTGGTAGGCTTATCTCTAAGCTCTTCAAGCAAATTTCTTATATAAACGGTTTTAAATTCTGTTAGATCGACAGAAAATCTGTTTTTAGGATAAATTTTTTTTAGAATATGCTTAAAGATATATGAATCTGTTCTGCCTGCTACGTCTTTCGCGTTTAATTTTATAGTTTGCCCAAAAAGACTTTCACAGGCTTTTTCCATCGACTTTCTGCCGGCGCCTCCCGAATCTATAAGCGTTCCGTCAATGTCTAATATATATAAATAATCTTTTTTTTTATTTTTATTCAAATAAGTTATTTTACTGCTGCTCAAGCGTTAAAATCTTCTCATGCTCAACATCGTCTAAGCGAAATTCTTTGTCGGTATGAAATTGTACAATTCTAATAAGTTTTTTTAATTGATTCAAATATTTTCTTAAGAATTTGTTTCTTTGAACATAGGTTTTCATATCTTTTAATCTGGCGCTTATTAACTTTCCGGTTGTTGTTTCGTATGTCATGTTTAAATCGGCATAATTTTTACCCGCCGATTCATTTTCAATAACTCTTGTTTCGGTATTTTCAGATAATACGGCAGATTGAGTATATTGAAATTTTATACTTTTAATATTCGACCCTGAAGATTTTATTATTGCCTGTTCATGAAAAATAACTATTTCTCTCATCATTATTTTTTCGCCTGCATCCATTTCAATTATTAGGTCGTCGTTATTTTTTGATTGTTTATTTTTTTGATTTTTTAGGCCTTGATATTGTTCTATCGCTTCGCCTAATTCTTTTTGAATAGCGTTTACTTCTTCTTCTAAGATTTCTGAAACCAACGGTTCATTTTTATTTTTTTGTTGCGCCTCAACATCGCCGTTAGAATAAAGTCCTATAAAGAGAGAACAAACAGGCAATAGGTATAATTTGAAATATTTGTTTATTCGTTTTGAATAAGATATTTTTTTCGTCATAATCTGTTATCTCCTATATGTTTTACATAAAATAAGCTTGCATTGTGTTTAAGACTATCGAAAATATTTGCCATAAACAGGCAAGCATAAAAACAGGAAAATAAAATGGAAATTAAGATACAAAATAAAGAAAAATATATTATAATACAGATATTCGGAAACCTGGATATTTATACCGCCGTAGATTTAAAATCGCATTTTGATAAAATAAATATCGCAAAAGACGCGCCTCTTGTACTTGAACTGTCAAATCTTTCATATATGGATTCCAGCGGAATTGGGGCTTTAATAAAGTTAGCAAATCAGGTGAAAGAGGCAAATGGTATTTTATATCTGACAGGCATTAAACCGATTATTCAGAAAGTCTTTAAAATAGCCGGACTAACAGGATACTTTAATGTTCTTTCTGAAGATGATTTTTTATCAAAATTTTCTTGACCGTTGAAAATCTTTAAATTTTACATGTTCTTCGGGATTATCAGGTAAATCTCGGCTAAAGCATGCCTTATTTAAAACAAATTTTAATTTTTTCCTAAAATGCCGAATAAGTCACAGATACATATATTATTAATCTCTATTACTTCGATTATAGGATCATTTTCATTATTTTATGCGAATATATCCGATAAAAATACTGTCGCAGTCCAAAAAGGGAAAAAAACCGATCCAAAACCGCCCACTGAACAAAAAATAAACCCCTATGAAGAAAGCGACAATAATTCTCAAGAAATCGAGCTTTCTAACGAAGATTTTTTCAAATACAAAAATAAACAACTTTATTCTAAAGATAAAGATTTGAATTTGGGTAAATCTTATCTTGATATCTTTCACCCGCTGGAATACAAAAATAAAGACGTAAAATTATATATTTTTGGAAACATGGATATGAGCACGGGATTTAAATATAATTACTGCGACCCCTGCGATCAAAGAAGCACCGCCACGTTTGACTTTGACCTTGCAAAGAATGATAAGGTCGTTCCACATATGAAGCCTACAAGTATGCAGGTAAGCGTTAAAGGTAAATTAGGAAAAAAAATTAACGTTAATATAGACTATAATAAAGATGAAAACAAATCTGAAAATCATTTTTGGATACAATACAAAACGCCGAAAACAAGCGATTTTCTTCAAGAAATAACCATAGGCAACATCGATCTTCTCTTTCCCAAGAGAGAGTTTGTCGTTTTTGAGCAATCAGGCAAGAAAACGATGGGTTTAGAATCGAAAATGACGCGCGGGAAATTAAATTTTCATACAATTGCCACATTAACCCAGGGCGAATCTTATACTCAAACGTTTATAGGAAACACAAAGAAAACAGGAAAATTAATCAATGATCATAAGTTTATAAGAAGAAAATACTATCAGCTAGAGCCATTTACATACTATGATCGCTTAACGTCTGCGCCTATTATTACGGCTGCAAGTTATGACAGAGCATCAGGTGCCTCTTTAATAACGCTAACCTCTTTTACCGCGAACCCCGACACTTATATGCCCAATTATGATATAAATATTGATCCGCTCTCGATAGAAATTTATTTAGACGACAGAGATTCGGCAAACGATCAATTTGAAGGCGCGCAGCAGAAAATAATTTCAACAGGAACGGGAACAGACCTTGGTAATTTTCATCTTCTCAAGCAGGGAATCGATTATATATGCGAATTTAATACGGGCAGAATTACATTTCTAAAAAATATAAATGAAAATTATAAAATATTTGTTCGGTATACTCATCATAACGGCAGCTTGACAAGTACAGATCCCTCGGCAAGAATTGATAACGGAAAAATAGAAACATTCATTAAGTTCGGTAAAACCCTGCATGAAGATTTAAATCGCAACGGTATTCTTGACGCAGGCGAAGAGAGCATAGACGACGGCAAACTCAATTTAGACATTTACGAAGTAAGAGGCGTTTATAATCTAGGGGCTTCTGAAATCTTAGAATCTAGCTTTACTATGACCCTCGTAAAAAAAGATTTAAACCCTGAAAATGAACTAAACGATCTTGGTCGAAAAGATATAAATTATGAAACAGGCATAATATCTTTTAATTTAAGAGAGCCGTTTAAGAATGCGATAAATTCTTCAGGGGAATTTCTATTATCCGATGAAAACGCGGGAGTTATTTATAACGAATCAACCTTTGATTATATTGCCGATTATTCAATATTAAGCTTTAGAACAGAGTTTTCAAGCATAATTCACAGCTATCAACTTACGCATTCAAATCTTATAAAAAACTCTGAAAAGGTAAAAGTAAACGCTCAGGTAATTGCGTCAAAGCTTTATTATATCGATTATAAAAGCGGTTTTTTTCAATTTTTAGATCCTCATAACCCGCAGATTGGAAGTCAAGATACCATTGAAATAAGTTATGAATACCTGCCCTTTGGTTCTTCTTCAAACGGCTATATTTTGGGCCTAAGAACCGATTATAAAGCGACGAAATACGTTAATATCGGCGGAACAATTTTGTATAACGGAGAATTTGAAAACGCCGAAGCTCCGCAAATTGGAGAGGCCCCCGCAAGCAAACTCGTTTTTGAAGGCGATATAGACGTAAAGATAGACGAAGAAAAGGTAACGAGACTCATAAATACCATACCGGGCATAGATTTAGATTTGCTTCCCATTCAAATTGAAGGATACGCAGAATATGCCAAGAGTATTTACAACCCTAATACATTTGGTTATGCTTTAATTGACGACATGGAATCAAGCGAAGAATCAAATGAGGTTCCAATATCAGAAAAAGACTGGGTATTATCTGCCATACCTCCGTCTTTAACCGGAGCCTTAGAATGCGATAGATCTCCTCTATATTATCATTTTTATAGGGACCCTGAAGATTACAGTAAAGGTTTGTTAGATTTTGCGACAGGTCCTACGGCTTCGCCGGCATATTCAAGCTTATCTGGACCTTATAACGTCTCTGACGGTCACTTAGATTCTTCACAGCTAAATTCCTCTCAGGCAGAAAAGCAGGTTTCTTTAGTATTAGATTTTGACTTTTCTAAAACGACTACGTCAAATCAAAAATTCGCCTCAATTAATACTCGCGAATTTTCTACAGTCGGAGAAGATTTTTCAAATGTTACATATTTAGAATTTTACGCAAAATTAAAAGACGCCGTAAATGTAAATTCAGGCATAAGAATCGCTTTTGATCTAGGTACGTTAAACGAAGACACAGATTCTGACGGATTTTTTGACACTGAAGATATAGGGCTCGATCTTATAAACGGAGATACAAACGGAAATAACATAAAGGATCCCGGAGAAACATGGGATACAACAGAAAGAGACCTGAAATTGAGCCAAGATCAAAGCATAGGTTTAAACGAAGATATCGGTTACTCTTTTAACCCTCCCGGATGCCCTTCGGCCAATACCATTGTGGGGGCCGGCCCCAATATAAGCTCTGATCCGCTTACAAAGGGAAACGGAATACTAAATCAGGAAGATTTTGATAAAGACGGTAAATTCAGCCTTATTGAAAATTCGGTTCCCATTGATTCAGAGGGAAGCGTACCCTATCTTTATTTTGAACAAACTTATAAAAATATATTATCAACAAACAACTGGCAGCTTTTTCGCGTTTATCTAAACCAGGCCGAGATGTCAGATAAACAAAAGCTTGCGTTGCGCGAAGTAAAAAGCATACGATTGTATATTGTTCCCCATTCTGATTCGACTAACGCCAGCGGCAAAATATTAATTGATTCGATAAAATTTGCCGGCACGAAATGGAGAAAAACATATACTGAAGACTTCGGATCTTCGACAAGAAATTCTAATTATGATACAACAGTATTTCGCTCGGCCTCTATAAACAATTTTACCTCAAAAATAGAATATGAGCCAAACTCATTTCTTAAAGAAGAGCGTGATGAGTGGGAACTTTTACACGGCAAAAAAACCAATACCGAACACGCTTATATTCGCGAAGGAGCCTTGAAGCTGACATACAATTTGAATTCTACCAATGAAAAAGCTTATGCCGAAAGAATATTTATTAAGGCAATGGAACTTCAGCATTATAAAACAATTAATTTATGGGTTAACTTTAGAACGCCTGAAATTACAGGGCATTCTTTTCTATTTCGGGTGGGCTCCAGCGAAAACGATTATTATGAATATGAATTTCCTATAAACTCGTCAGGTTGGCAAAAATTAAGCTTTGATCTGAAAAACCCTGAAAGAGAATATGGTAACTTCAATATGTTAAAGACCAATATAATGGCCGTAGGCGTTAAAAAACCTGATTCATCTTTACAATTATTAGAAGGAACTATATGGGTAAACGATATTTTTACTTCTGATCCTATTTCTGAAGATGCAAACGCTTACAAATATGAAAGTACAATAAAAATTACTAAACCGATATACAAAACCGAATCTGGCGTAGAGATAATATCTGATTTTAAGGCTACTTTTAAGAAAATTCATAAAGACCGTTATTTCAACTCTATAGGCATATCTGAAAAATTTAAAGATATCGAAACAGACGATAAATCATGGAATATTGAAAGCAATCTTCTGCCTTTCTGGAAGGCAAACTACTTATATGAAAACAATAAAACAAACGCTTTGCCCGAAGATTTTCAGGAAGAGATGAGTTTTGACGGATTTACAAAAACAATTACTCATAACACAACGCATACAATAAAATTTAAGCCGGCATGGTATCCTGTTATTAACACAGGCTTTTTATTCAGCCGTGTTGAAAATGATCTTGAAGAAACCTTTGGAAACTCTTTTCTCAATATACGGCAGTTAACCAATAAGATAAAAAAGAATAACGCGCCGACTTTTTCTATAAAACATAAAATTCCAAAATTCCTTTCTACTCAAATTGAATATGACTTAGAAAATAAATTTAACCTTCTCTCAGAAATAGAAACCGGTTCCCTGAAAGAAGAAAACCTCCTATCTCCCAATAAAGATAATCGTCAAAAAGAATTAACCGAAGAAACTAAAAATAACCTTAAGATAAAAATCGGCGAATTTTTAATAGAACCCGTATATTCTCACAAAAGAGTGCGTCTTTTAGAAAAAAATTATACCGATGACAGCAATATAAATATGATAAACGGCTCGTTTTACATACCCATAATTGAATCACCGAAAGATTTTAGATTCAGAGAAAGAATGACTAAATATGAATTAAAAACCGAGTACAAAAAGCTATGGATATTTTCTCCAAAAATAAAGACTGCAATTAATTACAAAGAATCTTCTTTTACCGATAATTTATCTACTTTTGATCGAGATAAGTTTCAAAGATTAAAACAACCCAGCACTTTAACCTCTTTAGAAATGAGCATTCCTGTTGAAATGAAAAATAATTGGTTTTTATTAAATATTTTTAAAAAAATAAAGCCCGCTTTTTACCGCGAAATTAATCTAGTAGAAAAGAATATGCCGTTTACTAATATGACAGATCTTTACAAAGACGAATTTGGCTTTAATAGAACTTTGCCTCCTTTGATGAACAATACCTTTAATCTTTACGAATATCCTTTTTGGAGATTTTTTTATTCAGATTCAACAAGAAAAAATAACAATTATTCAAACGGAAGAGATTATGTTTATAAAACTCAATATATTCCCGATATACCGCCTGAATATTCAGACTCCCTTTTAATTTATAATAATTCTCTTTCGCTTAAAGAAAAAATATCGGGCCTGATAACGTGGGACATCTGGAAACCCTTAACATTAAGAACAGATATCAATCTTTCGCAGGAAATTAACAGACCGACTGTTGACGCTCTGCCTACGCAAAAAGCGACATGGGGATTTTTTATAGAGCAAAAATACGATTTCATGAAAATTTTTAACTTCTGGTTCTGGTCGCAAAAAAAGAAACGGCAATCAAACTTTGAATTTAATTTCAAATATGAAAGGAATATGTATATTACATTAAATCAAAAAGAAGATAAATATACGCCCGAAACTTCTATTTTATTTTCATGGTTCAATAAAGATAACGCTTCTACTTCTATTTCGGTTACTTTCGGTTTGAATTTAAGAATATTTAATCATAAAGAATACATCTCTGACGAAAACGAAGACGACGCCGTTATATATCTGCAAATACCCTCTCTGCCGGAACTCGGCATTAAAGAAAAAGACACCGGCTATGATTTTAAAATTACATATAAGACAGAACTTCCCAGTCTAAAAAAATATTTTAACGATATTACCAGCCTCAATATTAAATATCATCCCGCTTATACTTTAGACTTTCTCATTGACTTAAATAAAGCAAATTACAATTTACCCGAAAAAAAAATCGGCGATTTAACCAATGCCTATTCTGTTAAGCAGTCTTTATCGGCAAATTTACACGCAAATGTCAGCGGAAAGATAAGTTTTGAATATAAATATAATATTATCAAGCAAATTCAGGGAACAGTCATCGAAAAAAAGAAAACGATTTTATTTGATATTGGCATTAAAATATTATTTTAAATTAATCATTTTTGCAAAAATTTTATATTCTCACGAGACAAAATTTTCGCCTACAATCCCTTCTTCTAATAAAGAAATTAAATTATCTGTTTTATCTTTTAATTCTCTAAATGTGGGATTATCTTCTCCCGAACTCAAATCGTCAATTTGCTTTTTCAACTGCAGCAACTCATCGGTAATATTGAGGGCCGCTAAAAGTATTAACTTGCTTTCGTCTTTTTCGTTTATCTTTTTTTTTAATTCAATTATCTTTTCATTAACATAACCGGCTACATTTCTCATATAAGCGGGGTCAATATCGCCTATTAAAGTATATGGTTTGCCCGATATTTGAACTTTCGTTCTTTCAATATAATTATTGTTTTCTGAAAGTTCTGAACTCATTTTATTACTCTTTTTCGTTTTCTTCTACGATCAGAAAGTCTTCGTCATCGTCTTCGTCAAAAATTCCCAGAACATCGTCGTCGTCTTCAACTACGATTTCTCCATCTGCAGCCGGAGTCTCTTCTGAAGGCTCTGAATCGCCCTGCTCATCAGTATTTTTCTCGTCTTCTAATTCAAGATTATCAATGGGTTCGTCATCTGTGATGACAATTTCTTCGTCGTCGTCTTCCAGTAAAACAATATCATCGGAATCGTCATCTTCTTCGCCGCCTTCAAAAGAGTCTTCGGCTATTTCTGGCGCGTCATTAACCGAAACCGGCTCTGGTTCTGATTCTAATTCCGGTTCTGATTCTAATTCCGGTTCTGATTGCGGCTCAGATTCATTCTCTGCCTGCGGTTCGGGTTCGGGTTCAGGCTGCGAAGATATTTCAGCGTCATTAGGGTCGCCTTCAATTAAACTCATCGACTCGCTTTCTTCGCCTACTTCATCTTCAATGTCTATTTCAACTTGAGTTTCTTCTTCTGTTAAAATATCTTCGCCTTCAGACTCTTCTTTAACCGTTTCAACCTCTGGGGCTTTATCAGACGACACTGCGGCCGCAGCAGTCGGTGCAGCGGCGCCAACAGCCCCGGAAGAGACCGCGTCAGTTTGACCGCCTTTAAGGGAGTCTAATTTTCCAATGATTTGTACTATTTTTGTTTCCAGATCTTTTTCTTTTGATTTAAGTTTACTTAGCTCAGATGTAGCCTCGGCTAATTGTTCCTGAAGTTTTTTTGATTCAATTTCCTTTTCTTCGGCCGAAAGTTTCAGTTGATCATTGCTTGATTTGAGCGTATCAACTTCTTTTTCAAGATGATTATTTTCAACTCTTAGGTCAGATATAAGTTCAAGAGCCTTGGCTATTCTTCCTTCTAGTAGTTCTAATTGTTCCATTGTTACCATAGTATTCTCCTTAGTAGTTTATTTAATATTCTCTTTTTTTAATTCTTTTTTAGTATATTCTATCGGAAGTTCCGGATACATATTCAACGGATTTTCGACTAATTGAGCATTTGGAGGCGGTTTATAATTAAATAAACTTTTTTTTATGCCGGTTCCAATTTTAATCTCATTAAACTTGAACGTATGAGTTATTTCTTCTGATTTAAAATTAATTTCTTTTAGCATCTCATTATCTACTGAAATTATTATTTCAGAAATATCCCTTTTGTCATTCTTATACACATATTGACTATTTTCTTCGACATAACTTCCCTTATAATATTTCAAAAACTCAAATATTCCCCCTGAATTTTCCGCCACCTCTTGTTTGGCGCAGATTTCAGTCTCGGGATTATATATCCACAAGAACTTACCGTTCGTTGCTATAATACTATTATCGGCAAGTATGATGTGAAGTTTGTCGGGATATTCATAAGAAATTTTACCTTTTTTATTAATGCCTGACGAACTACGATATTCGACATCGGCCATAAAGCTTGAAAAAATACCCTTTGCTTTGTCTTTTATTTCTTCAATGCCAACCGAAGAACTTATGTCAGCCGCATTGAAAAATAAGCTAAACGCTACTATCCATTTAAAAAAATTCAAAGAAACCGAACGTAAGAAATTTATTATCTGTATATTGATAGGATCATGAGACTCGATTGAACCGTTTTCTATTTTATTCCAGTATTTCTTTATTTTATCCATTTCGTCGCCGTCTACCCATATTGAACCGCATTTTTCGCAATAATCTAAAATTATATTCGACATGCTCAAAAAATTTACTTTTATCATATGTGTATTTTCGCAATAACCGCATGGAATATAATCATGATTATCTTTATGCGGGTCATGATCAATCGACGAAAATTCGATATCTTCTGTAGGAAAAAATCCCTCATAGTGAGGAATCATCTGATTTAATTCGCCTTTATGAAGGTACATTCCTTCACATTTTTGGCATGCTATAATTTTTTTACCGTCTTTTTCAATAATTTTTAATTTTTGATTATTTTTACATACCGGACAATTTTCAATTTTTGCCATATCCGCCTTCTTTTCATTGTTTATTTTATACTTGATACTATTATCTATTAACCATAAATGTTAATATTTTTTATTTAAATATGCAATATAGTCATTATTTTAGTTTTCATCAATAAAAACTATTAAATTTTATATATATTTTTCTTTAATATCTTAAAATCAGTTATATTCGTTCTCTGGCCGATATAGTATATCAATTCCTGAATCTAGATAACCAATCCACACAAAATCATCTTCTATACGAATCATTGTCACTTCGTTAGAGCTAAGGCCTTCAATTGCTCTTAGTTTTTCAATTTTTTCGGTTTCTCTATTAAAAATTCGAATGCCGTTGCCCGATGTTCCAATCCATATTTCTTTATCTTTTTTAGCTATCGTGGTGGGGAAAGGAATTCCCCAATCAAAAGATTTAATCTTTTTTTGAATCATATCATATCGATATATTCCGGCTTTATGAACGCCAATCCACAAATAACGTCCATCAATAAACAGCGCCTTTATATTATCTTCTTTGAGAAATCCGTTTTTTTTATTTAAATATAGAATTTCATTATTTTTTTTATCTTTTATAATGACGCCGTTTTCCAGAGTTCCAAAAGCGATATATTGATGATCTGCTACGATAGAGTAAACATAATTTGTTTTAATAAATGAATTAACGTCGAGTATTTCAATGCTTTTCTTATAGATATCATATTTTACCGCTCCGTTTGAAAGAGTTGTAAAGTATATATATCTATCGTCTTTTATTACTTTTTGAGCCAAAGTGAACATCTTTTCTTTTTGGTTTAACGAGTACACCCTGCTTTTTTTCTTGTCATAAACAAAAATTCCGTCATATGAAGCCAGATATAGATTATCAAAATCGACATAAGCTGATCTTAGCTGGCTCGAGGGCAGCGATATTCTGTCAAAAATTTCTCTTGAACGAGAAAAGCGGGCCAATCCCCTTCCCCATGTTACCACCCATACGTCGTCTCCGTCGACCCTTATATCGGCGACCGCATTATCGGGCAGACCTTCTTTATTTGTTATATTAATTAAAGTTAATTTTCTAAGTAAAAATTTTAATTTGGGCGTCTCTATCTTGCCAAGCTGCATTGATCTTAGTAAATATGAATAAGCCAGATGGTTTTTTCTGAATTTATTTGCGAAAAGCAATCCCAATTTATAATATGCTTTTTGTATTGCTTTATTTTTTTCGTTTTCAGACATGCCGATATTTTGCGCTTCAAGCAGCCTTAGCGCATTTTGATAATATTTTGTCGCATTTTTCCATTGTCTGCTATCTTCCATTAATTGCCCCAAAATCATATACGCGTTTATAATTTGATTTTTTTTATCTGTTTTTTTCTCTTGATTTAAATATTCTTTCAGGTAATATTCTGATCTTTGAGTAATTTTTAATTCATAATAACAATTTCCAAATAAATAAAGAATTTCTTTTCGATAACGGTTATGCGGATATCTCTTTTGTAATTTGCTGTAGTATGAAATTGCGTCAAAATATTCTTTTTGATTACGGGCGATTTCTCCTAAGTAAAAAAAAGCGTCGCGAACCTCATATTCATAAGGATTTTGTTTAATAAAAGCGTTAAATTTTACTTTGGCTTCGTTCCATTCTTTATCTTCAAAATGATCAATTCCTTCTTCAAAAAGCTCTAAAGAAGTTGAAGCATCTATAAAATAAGGCGCGGCAAAAAACAACAATAATATTATTTTTATTTCAAATCTACGATTGAATTTCATGTTTTTTTTAACTTAAAATAATTCTGTTAATATATTCTCGGACGCTAAGCGGTATTTCAACAATCTTTTGATAAAATCGTCAGATTCTGTTTTAATATAAGCCGACGCTAAAGAAGAATAATTTTTTATCCATTCCATTGGAATATACGCATACGCAATTTTTCTTAACGATTTATCTTTATTTCCAAATATCCATCTAATAAACCGCCGGTTATTAAACTCGGGCAGTAAAAATATTTTTGTTAAATTCTGCTTTACTGCCGCCGCTTTCATCTCTTCAGGCATACCATCCCAAAACTCAAAAGATTTTTCGGGCATTGTTTTTAATCTAACGCGAAAGCATGCACAGCTTATTTCTACTTTGCATCTGTCTTTTAAAATATTTTGTTCATTTGAATGCATTCTATCATAATTTGAAGAGAACAAGTAAACGGCGCTTGTGGTTTCATTTGCGGATATAATTTGATTAAATATTTTCTTTAACCTGTCTCTTCTTGAAGAGTCGCGATGTTCCAGCGCGGTAAAATAAGACGAGATTAGCCAACGGTTTATGATAGAAGAATTTTTTTTTGCTAATTTTTCATAATCAGCCCCGTCAAATTGATATTTATCAATAATATTTAAGATTTGGGTTAGTCTATGTTTAGGAACCCCGCTGATATCAAAATCTAAAAAGGCGTCGGATAGATCTTTTATATTTCCTTTTTTATTTTCAGCTAAAAGAACTCCCCAAAATATATTATGTATTTCTTCTGTGTTAAGCAGTTTCGCTTCAGTTAAATATGGCTTTATTAAATCGATTATTTTGCGATCATGTTCTCTTGAAGCTAAAAACCACTCATGCCCAAGTTGAAAGCGATAAAACACCTGTTGAAACCATTCTATTTCTTCGGATCCCGGATTTTCAACCGTTTTAATAAAGTATAGCCCAAGTTTTCGGTTATCTTTTTTCTTGAATAATTTAGCCAGAATAAATCTAAATTTTTTTGAATCAATCTTTGCCAGAATCTTAACGATTTTTTCGGCAAAATTTCTCTTCTTATTTTTTTGTAAAAAAGAAAACAGCGAATTAAAGTGATTTTGGGGCAAAATAATTTCCATTTGAATTAATATTCTATTTATAACATTCTTTGAGTTCTCTTTATATAAATGATTGAATATCTTTTCTGTCAGATTTTTATTTTTCTTTTCAAATGCCTCATTTATCATTTTGAGTTTTTCATCGTCTGATCCAGATTCTAATTTTTTAATTAATGTTTCCTGATAGTTGTCTTTTGACTTTTTTTTTTGAACAGAATATAAAGAAGTATTCATAAATATGAATATGTAAAAGACTATAAGATAAGGCAGAATTCGCATATTATAATAATAATTAGTTTATTCTTCTTTTTTGGCGGTATCAGATTTTTGTTTTAAAATCCAAAATACAAAAGTTAATACTAGAATCAATATTGAAACGGCCGCAATATAAATATTTCTTAATGAATTAATATCTATAAGCGTATTTTCTTGCTCTTCAATACTCTTTTTCTCGTCGATAAATTTCCATATTTGAACGTCATTATCGTAATATAAATATGTTTTAGCAAAGTCTTTACCGGCTTCTTTATCGTTTTTTAGTATGCCTATTTTATTTTCTAATTTGCTTATTGAATTATTTATCGATGCTATTTCATTTTCCAGATTTTTCTTTTTAATTAATTCATTTTGATACTCGAGATATCCGTTTCTACCAAAATAAAAATTATATACGATTATACATAAAATTAAAAATAAAAAGGGCCATAAAAGCCAATTTTCATAACTCGATTTTAACAATTCGCGAATTTTCACTAAATATAACTTAATTATCATGACTATTTAAGTCAAGAAAAATATATTATTTAAAATCGATTTATCTTTTTACCAAAATAGACGGCATGTTCGCCAAGCTCTTCTTCAATTCTTAGAAGCTGGTTGTATTTAGCGATTCTATCAGTTCTGCAAAGCGAACCTGTTTTTATTTGTCCGGCGTTTAGGGCAACCGAAAGATCGGCAATGGTACAGTCTTCGCTTTCTCCAGATCTGTGCGATATTACGCATGTATATTGCGAGTTTTTCGCGGTATTTATCGTTTCAATAGTTTCTGTCAAAGTGCCTATTTGGTTTACTTTTATCAATATGCTGTTTGCAATACCCTTTTCGATACCCTCTGATAAGATTTTCTTATTTGTCACAAATAAATCGTCACCTACTAGCTGTATTTTTTTACCCAATATATCAGAAAGCATCTTCCAGCCTTCCCAATCGTTCTCGGCCATGCCGTCTTCAATTGAGAATATCGGATATTTTTTTGCATAATCTGCGTATAGATCGGCTAGACCCTTTGAATCTAAAGACAGTTTTTCTCCCTCTAGTTCATATTTGCCGTTTTTATAAAATTCACTGGAGGCGGCGTCTATTGATATAAACGTATCTTCACCGGGTTTATAACCCGCTTTTTCAATGGCCGTCAATAAAAGCTCGACGCCTTCTTTGTTTGATTTTAAATCGGGGGCAAAGCCCCCTTCGTCGCCTACGGCCGTATTAAGATTTTTTTCTTTTAGAACGTTTTTTAAATTATGAAATATTTCTGCCCCCTGCCGCAAACATTCTCTAAACGAATCATGCGCCACGGGAGCTATCATAAATTCTTGAAAATCGATATTGTTATCGGCATGCGCCCCGCCGTTTATAACATTCATCATGGGCACGGGCATTACGCAGCCGAAAGGACCGCCTAAATAACGATATAAAGATAATTCGTAGTAATTTGCGGCCGCATGAGCCGCAGCCATTGAAACGCCTAATATAGCGTTGGCGCCAAGATTGCTTTTGTTTTCAGAATCGTCAAGTTCGAGCATTACTTTATCTATCTCAATTTGTTTTTCGGCCTCAATGCCTATAATATGGGGATGTATTTTCGAATTTACGTTTTCAACCGCTTTTAATACGCCTTTGCCCATATATCTGCTTTTATCGTTATCTCTTAATTCTAAGGCCTCTCTTTTGCCTGTAGATGCGCCAGACGGAACAATCGCTCTGCCTTTTACCCCGCTTTCTAATATTACCTCAACTTCAACCGTTGGATTTCCTCTTGAGTCTAAAACTTCTCTTGCTATGATATTTTCAATAATTGACGACATATACCAAAATTGGTCTTAAAGAGCTCTTGTAAACGGCAATTTTTTATATTTTTTCCAAAAAAAATCAATTTTAAGCGGAATGATTTTGAAATAAAGGGGTATTTATATATTAATATGAGATTACAAAAAAACATCGGAGAGTTGCTCATTTCTTGTAGTCTCAATATAATAGTTAAAGGAGAAAAAAATGTACGAAAACAAAATGCAAATTCACCAAATCGTGGGACGTCTGGTAAAAGACCCTGAACTTAAAGAAACGAAAACAGGAAAGCTTCTGCTGAACTTTACCATAGCATATAACACAAGAAGAACGTCAGACTCAGAGGGTTCCCATTCTAATTTTCTGCCCGTTGAAATTTGGGAAAAAAGCGCCGAGAAGTTTTCTAAGATATTAAAAAAAGGGATGAAAATCATCGCCAAAGGCGAACTGCTTCAGAATCGATGGAAAAATGAGAATGGAGAAACACGCTCAACCATACGCCTTTCGGCTGAAGATATCGCCGTCGCAGATTTGAAATTCAGGCCCTCTGAAGAGATAGTAGCGCAGCTTACAGCCTAATTGCTTTACAAAGAGTTTTGCAAAATTAAATGGTTGTGTAATAAGCGGTATTTCGATACATTTTCGGCCGTTCATTGAGTTAAAAATGCCTAAAATAAGCATTTTTCGTATCGCAAGCAAAGCTAGCCGAAGGCTGATGAGGCGGAAAACACTCAATAACCGACTTATTACACAGCCCCATAATTTCGATTTAACATGATAATTAACGTAAAAGCTCATACCAATTCTTCTGAAAAAAAAATATTAATCAAAGACGAAACTTTTCACGTTTACATTCATATAGCGGCCGAAAAAGGAAAAGCAAACAAAGAGCTGATAAAATTAATCGCTGAATATTTTAAGGTTCCTTTAAGCAAGGTAAAGATAATCAAAGGATTACGTTCTCGCAGCAAGAAAGTTGAAGTTCTTTAATCAGTTGCGGCGTCTCGCGGTCTTGGGCGTAAGCGCGTCAATAAATTCAAGATAGCGTTTAGATTCTTTTTCGCCTTCGGCAAAACCCGTAATTTTAACGCCTATAATTACGTCATTTGCAGGGTTAGTTCCAAAATAAGCGATTTCAGAAAAAACGCTTATCGGCTTTTGAACTCCAAAGATTATATCAAAGCTAAATCCTTTTTGTTGTATTAAATTTTTCTTCAAAGCCGCGTCAGTGATGAGAAGCTGAAGCCCTCTTTTTGAAATATTTCTGACTATCTGGTTCGTATGCACATAAACCGCATTCGCTTCTCTAACCTTATCAATCATGCTATTCGCGATTTCTTTTATTTCATCGGCCATCTCAATGGAAATTGGATTTTTTTTATTCACTAATTGAATATAACCAATAGACATTTTTTTGCCGTCATGCCCTACATAATTGATGGGAACAATAAGCTCAGATACGATTTTCTTGCTTTTATATTCATGAATAACCTTGTTTATGTCGCTTTCCATTTCGTTTCTGTAATCAATGAATTTTTCATGATCGTCAGACATATAAGAATATTCATCTGTAGTGTCTGATATATATAACATTTTTCCCGATTTTCTTACAAGTTCAAATTTTTCTGTTTTTTTATCAAAAACTTCTACATGTATATCGTCAGCCTTGTCTGATAAAACATTTTCATATTGTTTAAAATAAACCTTTATAGATGTAGGCACATTAAATAATAAGGAGCTTATCACCTGTTTTGTCGCCCTTATATTGCTGACATGAACCTTATTTCTTTCAATGGGAATTCTTTGGTCTTTTCTATCTTCTAATGAAACTTTTATTTCGCGCAATTCAGCCGTATAGTTTTCTCTGTCATGTCTTTCTTTTATGGCCGCGTTTATCAACATATATTTTCCGTTCATGCGATAAAATATGGCACTTTCCTTCAGTTCATATTCTGTTTTAATCTCTATTTCAAGGGGATCTTTTACCTCGCGAACTGTTAAGACGATAGGATTATACAAACCTTTGATAAAAAAAGTATTTCCTGAGAGATAATTTCCCGCCATTTTTTTTAAGCCGTCAGTATCATTGATAATCTGAAACTTGCGCTGTAGTCTTTCGTGAAAAGTTCCCATTTTATTTTTAATCTTTTAATAAATGCCCTAATTTTGAAAATTTTGTATCTAAATATTTTTGATTATATTTATTGGGTTTGATGACAAGCGGGACCCTTTCTACAACTTCGAGATTATAGGCATCTAGACCCACAATTTTTCTTGGATTATTGGTTAATAGTCTGATTTTTTTTAATCCCAATTTTACCAGTATCTGAGCTCCTATACCATAATCTCTTAAATCAGGCGGAAATCCGAGTTTTTCATTTGCTTCAACCGTATCTAAACCTTCATCTTGCATATGATAGGCCTTTAGCTTATTTACAATGCCTATTCCCCGGCCTTCCTGGCGCATATACAATATTACTCCCTTTTTCTGATCTGCTATTAATTTCATTGCCGCTTCAAGTTGTTCTCCGCAATCGCATCTTTGGGAATTAAAAACGTCACCCGTTAAACACTCTGAATGAACCCTTACCAGTATGGGTTCCTGTTCGTTCCAGGAGCCCATTGATAAAGCCATATGCACCTTTTTATCTAATGAGCACTTGAATGCCTTAACGTTAAAAACACCATATTTTGTGGGTATTTTAGCCTCGGCCTCAAAATTTACATTTTTTTCGCGTTTTCTTCGATATGCGATTAAATCTTTAATCGTTACTATTTTTAAATTATGCTTCTGCGCGAACTTTATAAGATCCTTCATTCTTGCCATAGTGCCGTCAGAGTTCATTATCTCGCAAATTACGCCCGCCGGTTTTTTACCAGCTAAATTCATTAAATCAATACATGCTTCAGTGTGACCTGCCCGCACCAGTACTCCTCCGTCTTTTGCGACTAAGGGGAAAACATGCCCCGGTTTAACAAAATCTTCAGAGTTTGTTTTAAAATCGCTTAGTTGTTTTATTGTTTTTGACCTATCTGAAGCCGATATCCCTGTTTTAATATTATGCTTTGCGTCGACTGAAATAGTAAAAGCCGTTCTATGAACATCCTGATTTTCTTTTACCATAGGACCAAGCTCTAATTGCGCGGCCCTTTCTGAAGTAATGGGAGCGCATATTAAACCTCTGCCATGAGACGCCATAAAATTTATTTTTTCAGGAGTCGCGTCTTGCGCCGACATCACCAAATCTCCCTCATTTTCGCGATCTTCAGAGTCTGTCACAATCAGCATCCTGCCCGATTTAATGTCTTTAATGGCCTCTTCAATGGACGATAATATTTCTTTCTCGTTTTTCTTTTTTTTAAGTTTTGAAAGTACAGCTCTCATTTTTTATTCTCTTCTTATTGTAATTTATTTCTTATTATAAAATTAATATAATTTTTACGCTTTTTGGCATTAAAAAATATATTCTTTAACATTTATGATTTTGCTTTATAAAAGCTCATTCAAAAATTTTGACAGAAGCCGCATATTTTAGAATTTTTTTGCTCAATAAATCTTTATCTAAATTTCCTTCGGAACCATAAGAAACCGTATATGCAAATTCAGGACTTTTATTCTTACTGTACTTAGGGTGTAAAGATTGTATTATAGTATAACCTTCGTTAAAAAAAGCCACTTTGTTATAGGGATGTTTTTCATTTGTTATTTTTTTCCATTCGTCTTTATAAGAATCGCTTAAATCTTTATCGGGAGATATGTACCGATAAAGATAAAAAACCCCTCCTTTGTTTTCATGCTCTCCGATGACAATACCCGATATGTTCCAAACAACGTCGGTTTTATCTTGATGATAAGATAAAACAAGCTTTAAATAACTTTTATCGTCAATATCGTGCATATCGTTTTCATATGATATAGAAAGTCTTTTCGATTTAAATTTTGCCCATTTTTTATTTTTATAGCTAAAATCAACTTTTCTTAAAACATCGGGCAGATAATCTTTATATTCTAAAAATTCTTTCCATTCTTGAAAGGTTCCATAATATGATAAATACAGAAAATCTACTAATATCTTTGTATCAACTATAAAACTAAAATCTATCGCTCCCGTGCTTCCGAACCTTAAAATCACGACCATGCCCGCCGGCGTCGGCATTGAAAAGGTCATTATCTTTTGATCAGAGTATTCGAGGTTCCAGGAGCGAACAATCCATTTTCTACTGTATTTATCGACATGAACATATTCTTCATCGGCTTTTCCCATAGAAGTAATTCTTACTTTATCAGATCCTACATTTCTCGAAATTGGAACCCCTTCTAATATTAAATCAAAAAACATTTTTGAATCGGAATATAAATCTCTTAATTTCATATCATCGGGTTTTTGAATTCTCATTAAAAAATATTCATTTATCCATCCATACTGTATAAATCCGTTTTTTCCCAAATCGGCCTTTCCTTTTTCTGAAGGACCAAAGGCATCCCAGTATCCGTCTTTTCCCTGAGCTATAATATTGGGAAATACCGTTGAATAATTTGAATGAAGCAGATTTTTTGACTTGGGCCGCGGGGAAATATTTCTTTTTCATATTTATTAAACATCCCTTTCAATATTTTTTCTGTATATTCTTTTGTATCTTTTTCAAATTTTTCATTTAAAGACTTATATGTATCGGGTAAATTAAATTCTTTATGATATATATCATAATCGCTGTAACTCATATTATCTAAGCCATACTTAATCTGTTTATGCGAAATTGCAATAGGCTTTTCAGTCAAGGCCTCGCCAATAGGAAGAGCATAGTTTAAATTTTCATTGGATGATTTCATGCACACAATACCGATAACTTTTCCGTTTTTATTCAACAAAGGACCGCCGCTGTTTCCCGGAGAGGCGGCCGCTGAAAATCGTATCCACTTCCATTCACCGTTTTCTTGTTCGGGCGTATTCGACGTATACAAGCCGTCTCTAATAACAATTCCCTCTCCTAAGGCGTTGCCTACGGCATAAACTTTTTCATTTAGTACGGGATTTTTATCAATGCTTAAAAATTTCGCCGCTTTCTTATTTTTCAGATTAAAAACTACGAAATCTCTATGATCAGAATAATTTAATATATTATCTATTTCAAAGACGTTCCCTTTTTTATCTCTTATAAAGACTTCGCGATATTGGCTTCCGTCGCCTATCGGCATAACATGAGCCGCAGAAACATATTTGTTAGATTCTATCGCAAACGCGCTGCCGATAGAGATATATTTATCGTTTCGAACAGCGTAAGGAATTAAATGCATTGGAAGTTCTTTTTCATAGGTAACGTCAATAGGTTCGTTCTTCTTTACAATAACTTCATATACGGCTTCATTGATAGTTTCAATTGTTAACGACGATAAGCCGTTACCTGTCTCTTGAGCCGCAATATTATAAATAGATATTAATAATAACCCGTTTATTAATATAAACTTCTTCATATTTTTTACTTTCCTTTCGTAATTTTCAATTATATAAATAAATATGAATCATATACGTCAAGTCATTATTAAAACAAGACAGGCGCAATGAGGCGGTTACGAATTGCCAACTCTGTTGATTTTGTAGTCTTAAGATAAAGATTTTTTATACTTGTTCGCCGCCGATATAGTTTTTACTTCTCTCTATCGATTGAAGAGCTAAATATTGAATGCCGTACCTTTCAAGATTTGCATATTCATCGTCATATTGACTAAAATGCCTTTCTTCGTCAAGCACCAGCTCTTCAAAAATCTTTTTAGATACAGAATCTGCGTTTTGTGAACATTCATTGGCACATTGGTTATAATCTTTCATACTTTCTTCTTCCATCTGTTTTGCGGTTTCTAACATTTTTTTAACGTCTTGTATTTTTGTTATATCGCCGTTTGTCTTCATTTCGACATCGCCCTTTAAAAACAGTATTCTTTCGGCAATTTTTTCAACATGCATCATTTCTTCTATAGCGGTTTTTCTAAACAAACCTGCCAATAAATCAAAACCCTGATCGTCACAGTGAAAATGAAAATACATATACTGGTGTACCGCAAAAAGCTCATCTGCCACGGCCTTATTTAATAGTTCAATGCTTTTTTTATACATTTTTAACTCCTATAATGTTCATTTGCTAATAATTCATATAATATTTACTAAAGACATAGAGCAAACTACTTTTATTTTTTTTAATATAAAATAATAAAAAAAAATTGCCATTATTTTATATTTAGCATATAATGTTAGTTAGTATTAACTAACATTATCAGACTATGAATAAAGTATCAAGAAAAGAATCTATAATAAATGCCGCCATTGCAGTTTTAGGAGAAAAAGGAGCTCCCCATTTGACTATGCTTGAAATTGCCGATAAAGCCGGAATTACCGACGCCGCTATCTACAGACATTTTAAAAATAAAACAGATCTTCTAACGTCTATAGTAAAGAAAATCTCTTCTTCATTAACGACAATAACAAGCGCAGATTCCGGCGAGACCCCTGAAAAGAGACTAAAAAACATCTTAAATAAACAACTTGAACTTATCGAAAGAAATCCGGGAATTCCAAGAATATTATTTTCAGATTACCTTCATATACATGACGCATCATTGAAAAAAATGATGTTAGATACGGTTCAAAGCTATATGAATAAAATCGAGGCGATTTTTCAAGAGGCTGTTGTTAAAGAAATTTTTCGTCAAGATTTAAATTCAAAAGCCGCTTCTTATGTTTTTTTAGGGCTCATTCAATCAAACGCCATTATCTGGTCGTTATCAGACTTTTCGTTTTCGCTTTCAGATAAATCAGAAGATCTCTGGGAAGCAGCTTTAAAAGGACTAAAATAATTAGAATAGGAGAAAACAATGAAAAACAACAAGAAAAAAATGATTTTAGGCATAGGAGTTCTGCTTCTTATTGCAGCCCTTCTTTTGACAATACATCATCTTCATTCGGGACATGAGCACAGCGAACATGAACACGGAGAAGTTTCGACCGAGATGACGCTTAACAATGGCGAGAAATGGAAAGCAGATATTCAGACAAAAAGATTTGTTATGGCTATGATCCATTTTGTCGAGAAAGTTTCGGTCAAAGAGAATTTGACAAAAGCTGAATATATAGACGCGGGCGAGACTCTTAAGGGCAGTTTCAACTCTATCATTGCCAATTGCACCATGGAAGGGCAGGCTCATGATGAACTGCACAAATTTCTTATGAAGCTAAGCCCTAATATTGAAGAGCTTAGAAAGGGAAACTTAGAAACCGCAAAGCATGCTTTAGAAGAAAGCAAGAATACTCTTAAGCTGTTTCAAAATTATTTCAAATAAAACCATACTCGCTTGTTTTCGGAGTTTAGTATAAATAAACAGTATTTATACTAAACTCCTTTTTTATTTATGCATAATTATATCTTTTTCTTTGCGGGAAAATCATTTTATAATAAACGTTTATTCATGAAAATTGATAAAATAAGCCACTTTAGGTTGACGCTATGAATTAAGATATTTCTGCTATTCTTATGAAAAAATATAAAAATAAATTAATCTTATTACTGGCGGCTTTATTTATAATTTTTTTACCGCTCTCTTCAGAAATAGCCGGTTTTCTGGTTGATAAAAAATGGTTTTCGGCCGTGGGATATTCAGAAGTTTTTTGGACAACGCTTACCTCAAAAGGTTATGTATTTATTACTTTTTTTCTTATCTTCTTAATTTTATTAAAGATAAACTACCGCGTTGCCTGGAGACTTAGCGGTCAAAAGACGCTCAATAATGTGGCAGGCTTTCAAATTCCAGGCGAAAAGTTTATTCACATTATCGCCTCATTGCTGATTCTTATTTTTTCATTTCTGGCAGCCTCGGCGGCTTTGCCAAAATGGCAGACTGTTTTAGAATTTATTTACGGTGAAAAATTTAATATAAAAGACCCTATTTTTAATAATGATTTAAGTTTTTATTTTTTTAGCGTTCCTTTTTTTGAAAGCATCAAAAACTGGCTTTTTGCTTTTTTTATATTGGCCGCTATTATGGCCGCTTTGGTTTATATAATTACCGGCGCGGTACAATGGGTGCGCGGATGGAAGCACGGTTTTTCAATTCCGGCGAGAATGCATTTAAGCGTTCTTTTGGCGGGGTTTACTCTTGTTCTTTCTTTTGGTTATTGGATTGAAAAATACAGCCTTCTTTATTCGGCTTCGGGAGTGGTTTACGGAGCCGGCTATACAGACGCTCATGCGAGAGTCTTTTCATATAATTTCATGATTTTTGCCGCCTTAACGGCTTTTTGCGTCGTCATTATATCTTTATTTAGAAAAACGTTTTTATTATTAATTTCAGCCGCCGTTCTTCTTTTTGGTTCCCTTCTTATCATCCACTGGATATATCCCGCTTTTCAAGAGAAATTTGTCGTTGGGCCCAATGAACTTGAAAAAGAAAAGCCTTATATTGAGCATAATATTAAATATACTAAAATGGCATATAATCTTTCAGACATACAAACTAAAAAATTTTCAGGAACCGGAGAACTAACGCGCAGCGACCTGATAGAAAATAAAACAACCATCGATAATATCAGGCTTTGGGATTGGCGTCCGCTATTAAACACATACAAGCAAATTCAGGAAATTCGTCTTTACTATAAATTTAACGATGTTGATATAGACAGATATTTAATAAACGGCGAATATCGACAAGTCATGGTCGCCGCAAGAGAACTGGCCTTTGAACAGGTACCCGAACAGGCTAAAACATGGGTAAACCAGCGTTTAAAATATACTCACGGCTACGGCATTGTAATGAGTCCGGTAAATCAGGTTACCGAACAGGGAATGCCCGAACTTTTTATCAAAGACATTCCTCCTATTTCAGAAATAGATATTAAAATTAATCGACCCGAAATTTACTATGGAGAAGAAACAAATCATTATATTTTTACCGGAACCTCGACTGAAGAGTTCGACTATCCCGTTGGCGGAAGCAACAAATTCACGAAATATACGGGCAAAGGGGGGGTTGCGATACCTTCTTTTTTTGACAGACTTTTGTTTGCCTATCATTTTCGAAGTATGAAAATCTTAATTTCTGAATATTTCACCGAAAACAGCAAAATCTTATACAAAAGGAACATATTAAAAAGAATAAAAGAAATTGCTCCTTTTTTAATATATGATCAAGACCCTTATCTTGTTATTTCTGACGGTAAATTAATTTGGGTTATCGACGCTTACACCACGGGAACCAAATATCCCTACGCTGAACCTATTCCTAAATCTGATATTAATTATATTAGAAATTCAGTAAAGGTAACTATTGACGCCTATCATGGCGACGTCATTTTTTACGCTTTAGACGAAAATGACCCTGTGTTAAAAACATATGTGAAAATATTTCCGACTTTGTTTCAACGGGCCGATAAAATTCCCGAAGATATAAAAAATCATTTTCGATATCCCTTAGATTTATTCAAGGTACAGGCACATATGTATGCCAAATATCATATGAATGATTCGGGCGTATTCTATAATAAAGAAGACCTATGGCGGGTTCCGACAGAAATTTATGATTCTAAAGAACAAGAAATGCAGCCCTATTATGTTATCATGAAACTTCCTGAGAAACAGAAAGAAGAGTTCTTGCTGATTCAGCCTTTCACTCCGGTAAATAAAAACAATATGGTAGCGTGGATGGCGGCCCAATCTGACAAAGAAAATTATGGTAAGCTGATTGTTTATGAGTTTCCCAAAAAAGAGCTTATTTACGGCCCTATGCAAATTGAGGCTAGAATAGATCAGGCCCCCGCCATATCTGAACTTTTAACCCTATGGAGCCAAAAAGGCTCAAGCGTAATTAGAGGGAACTTAATGGTTATTCCCATAAAAGACGCCCTGCTTTACATTGAACCGCTTTATTTAAAGGCGGAACAGGGAGAAATGCCTGAGCTTAAAAGAGTAATAGCCGCCCATGGCAATAAAATTGTTATGAAAGAAAACTTAAAATTGGCTCTAGAGGCTATCTTTGGCAGACCCTCATCTCAAGATATCGTAGACGATCCCGGCCTAGAAGCAAGTCTTAAATCATTGATAGAAACCGCCAATAAATTATTCAATGAAGGCCAAAAAAGTCTAAAACAAGGCGATTGGAACGCTTACGGAGCGGCGCAAAAACAATTACAAATTATGCTTGAAAAACTTCAAGACAAAGCCGCGAAAAATTAAATTTTTATTCTTCAGGTCTTTTGAAAATTTCTGAATAAATAAACGCTTTTTGTGTTGTATTGTAATTTTTTTCAATAAAATCAAATATATGTTTTTTAGTTTTATTATCTTTATTTAAAGATTTTTTTTCATTAGACAACAAATTGTCAACTTTATCAACGATTTCTTTTTTGGCGCTTTTTACGAATTTTATATTTTCAACATCTATTAAGGTCTTTTTATGACCGCCATTATTAAAATCGGCGTCATCATAATTTTTTTCAAATTGATCTTCTAAATAGTCTTCATATTTTTTCTCTTCAGATTCATAATCAATATATTCGTTTTCATTAAGCTCTTCATCAAGATCATCATCAGGACGATATGACTCCGAAAAATCTTCAGGTTTTTTTTGGTTAAATTCTTCTTTGTATTTGTCTAAAAATTTTTTAATAAAACTGATAAAATAAAAAAATAATATTATCCACCAAATATTCTTAAAGATAAATCTAATTACATCATTAATTTCTATTTGCATTTAGAATTTTTCATTTGCTCTTTCTAAAATAAAGAGAATTCTACTTTTCTTCTTTATCTGATATTGATTCCCGCATATTGGTATCGGCTTGTATATTTTTTAGACGATAATAATCCATGATTCCCAGATTTCCGGTTTCAAAAGCTTTGGCAATCGATAAGGGTATTCTCGCTTCGGCTTCTCTTAATTTTGCTTCCATCTCGGTTACCAAAGCTTTATTCTCCTGTTCTTTGGCCACGGCCATCACTCTTTTTTCTTCAGCTTTGGCCTGGGCCACTGTCTTATCGGTTTCTGCCTGATCTGCCTGAAGCTTGGCGCCGATATTTTCTCCTACGTCTACGTCTGCGATATCAATCGATAATATTTCAAAAGCCGTGCCGGCATCCAGACCTCTTTTTAATACCGCTTTTGAAATTAAATCGGGATTTTCAAGAACGTCTTTATATTTTAATGCAGAGCCTATACTGCTTACAATGCCCTCGCCTACTCTGGCAATAATAGTCTCTTCTGTCGCGCCGCCTACAAGCCTGTCTAAGTCAGTTCTCACCGTAACCCTAGAGATTGCTTTTAACTGTATACCGTCTTTAGCGACAGCCGACACCATGGGGGTACTTATGACTTTGGGTAAAACAGACATTCTAACGGCTTCGAGTACGTCTCTTCCGGCAAGATCAATTGCGGCGGCTCTCTCAAAATTTAGTTCAATTTTAGCTTTATCGGCGGCTATCAAAGCGGTTACTACTCTATTAACATGTCCTCCGGCAAGATAATGGCTCTCAAGTTGATCGCGCTTCAGCGCTATACCCGCTTTTGTTCCCGCAATTAAGGGTTCGACGATTTCACGCGGTGGTATTTTTCTCAGTTTCATCGCAATCAATGAAAATATATTGATAAAAACCCCGCTGGCCAAAGCTGAAATCCAAAGGCCAAAGGGTACAAAATAGAAAAATATTCCCGCGCCTAATACAGACACTATAATTATAAAAACTGGTGTTATTGTCATAATAACCACTATATAAAACCCGAATGAAACGGCAATGTTTTTACAAAAATTATGATTGTCGCCTTGTTTTATAAAGATTTTTTGTTATTACAACTATTAACTCTTAACATAATAAATGGACAAGGTTACGAATTAGTTATAAAATAATAATTTAGATAAAAAATATAATAAATAAATTATCATAAGGGGTTATTAAAATGCAAAAATTAATTGCAAATCTTAATGAAGCTATAGAATTTCTCAAAGTTCTTTTAAAAACATTATTATACCTTATACCGGTCGCCTATCTATTAAATTTATTTTTAGGAAAAAAATTTGAGTTCCTTAATGAATTAGGAAGCGAAATTAAATCTCTACTTAAACTCGGGTCGTCTTCTATTGAGCTTCTTATCGCATTAATTTTATTGACTTATGTTGTTAAAAAGTAATTTTTATATAATGAATAAGGTATTTTTTTAGTAATTTTTATAAATTTTTTAAACTAATTTGTTTTTTTATGTCGCAAAAAAGATATTATTTGCGTATAATATATATGTGATGAGGTTAAGAGAGCTTCTCTTACCTTTGCCACCTTAAATAGCCTCCAATATCCCCTTTTTTTCCCGCCCCCTTGCCGGGGCGGGTTTTTTTTAAGAACTATGTACCAGGGAAAAAAGAAGCATAAAATTTAGGGCCTTCCCATACCCGAATTTCGCTTAGAATCGTATTTTCTGGCAGCTTTTCTGTTATTTTTCTATAAATATATTTGGCTATATTTTCTGACGTAGGATTTTCTTTTTTAAAATAGTCTATATCATTTAAGCATTTATGATCTAAATAATCTACAATTTTTTCAAGTTCTTTATGAACCGTATAATAATCTATACTAATTCCGTTTGATAACTTTTTTGATAAGCAAAACACTTCTGCCTTAAACGTATGACCATGTAGCTCTTCATTGCGACCGTCAGAATAGTAATTGTATAAATAATGAGCGCTCTCAAAAATACCCTCTACTCTAATTTGGTACGATTCTTCAGATTTCATGTTCCTTACATTTTTTCGGGAGCGTTTATGCCCAAAATATCGAGCCCAAACGATATTACATCAGCCGTTAAGGCGCATAAACTTAAAAGCAGTTGAGCTTCTTGAATATTTTCTTTTTGTTTATCAAGAATTCTATTTTCTTTTTCATGATAAAAATTAGTAAATAAAGAGGCAACATCGTATAAGTAGGCCGACAATCTATGAATCTCTAAATTTTCAGAAATTTCTTTCAATACTTCGGGAAATCTCAATAGAAAATTCAGCAAAATACCGCGTTTTGCTAAAAGCAGCCATTCACTTTTGAGTTTATCTAAGTCATATAAAGCTGTTTGCTTTTCTTTATCAAACGAGGCTTCTCGAAAAATGGAATATATTCTCGCATGCGCATATTGAATGTAGTAAACCGGATTTTGATTCGATTGCGTTAGGGCCAGCTCAAGATCAAAATCAAGCGGCGTATTCTGCGAGCGCATATTAAAAAAATAACGACATACATCTACGGGAATTTTCTCAATTAAATCGCGCATTGTTTGAAATTTCCCCAGACGTTTGCTCATAACGACAGGCTTGCCTTCTTCTAGCAGATTTACCTGCTGAACAATAAGCACTTGAAAACTTACGCCTGGCTTTGTCGTTATACCCATCGCCTGCATCGCGGCGGTCATTCTTGCGATATAACCGTGGTGGTCAGGCCCCCATATGTCGTATATCTTCTGATATCCTCTTTCTGCCTTGTGTTTATGATAAGCGATATCTGCCAATAAATAAGTGGGACGTCCGTCGGCTCTTTTTACCACGCGATCTTTATCGTCTTTATATTTGGCGCTTTCAAAAAACCAAGCTCCGTCTTTTTTGTATAACGCCTTATTTGCATCAAGCGCGTCAAAGGCCCTATCTACGCTGCCGTTACCGTGTAATTTTTTTTCAGAAAAAAACTCGTCATATTCGACCCTGAAATCTTTTAGATCACTTTTGTGCGTTTCAAGTATAGCGTTTACCGCTAGTTCAGAAAAAAAATCCCCGGCTTTTTCGGCCCATTTTTCAAAACCTTGTTTATCATCACAAAGCGGTATGTTTTCTATATAATCGGGCAAAATTTCGATTTCTACAATGGCTTCAATTATCTTGATTAAATATTCTCCCTGATAACAATCTTCAGGCAAAACGACTTCTATATCATTTTTCTGAGCAAATCTATACGCCAAAGATATGCCCAATAACTTAATTTGATTGCCGTAATCGTTTACATAATACTCTTTATGCACTTTTTTCCCGCATGCGCCCAAAAGACGACATATCGAATCGCCAACGGCTGCGGCCCTTGCTGAAACGATATTCAAGGGCCCTGTGGGGTTCGCGGATACAAATTCAAATATATAAGACGGCTCTTCTTTATAAGGAAACATTTCATTTATCCATCTTTGAACGCTTATTGCCTCTTTCATTTTTTTCAGAGCATATTCTTCTGACAAAAAAAAGTTAATAAATCCGGGACCCTCGGGTTTTATTCCTTTTACAATTTCATTAAAATCTTCATTTTTTAAAAGTTCTTTTATGATATTTTCCGCAATTTCGCGAGGATTTCTTTTTAGATATCGGGCCGATTCCATGGCTAAGGGGGTTGAATAATCGCCGAATTTATATTCAGGCGGATATTCTAATCTGATTTTGTAATCTGAGGGGATTTCTGTCTGATAATCTTTTGAAATCTCAATAAATACTTTTTCTAAATGGCCTATTATCTCTGCCTTAATCGCTTGCATACGATTTTCAGAAATGTTTTTACAGACAGAGCGTCAACACTTCTTAGCTGACGCATATTTTCGCAAATCAATTGACGACTACGGTTTTTATATTTACAAATTCACGAATTCCAAAGGTTGAAAGTTCTCTGCCGTAACCCGATTCTTTAACGCCTCCAAACGGAAGTTTGGGATCTGATTTTACAAAATCATTTATAAAACAGTTTCCTGCGTTGATTTGTTTTACGGCAATTCTTTCAGCTCTTTCAATATCTCGGCTAAATATCGCCGCCCCTAACCCGTATACAGTATCGTTGGCCAGTAAAACGGCTTCTTCTTCGGTTTTATATTTTACAACCGCCGCCGCTGGCCCAAATGTTTCTTCTTGCCATACGGGCATATTTCTCTGTATATCAGCCAATAAAGTGGGGGGGTAATAATATCCTTTCATATCGGGTATTTTACCGCCGGTCACAAGTTTTGCTCCCATCGATACGCTTTTTTCAACAAGACCATGAATATTATCTCTTAAATCTTCCCGCGCCAAAGGGCCCAGGTCGCAGTTTTCAAGCGGGTCTCCCAAGGTTTTTGATTTCATTTTCTCTGCAAATAATTCGACGAACTTATCATATATTTTTTCATGAACAATAAATCTTTTAGCGGCAATACAACTTTGACCGGCGTTTAATAGTCTTCCGGCAATGCAACTTTCGGCTGATTTCTCAATATCTGCGTCTTCCATAATAATATATGGATCTAATCCGCCCAGTTCTAATACCGTTTTCTTTAGCGATTTACCGGCTAAAGCGGCTACCGCCTTTCCCGCGATGGTGCCTCCCGTTAAAGAAACTCCTTGAATATGTTTATTTTCAATGATTAAAGATGTACTTTCAATTGAAGCCAATACTGTCGAAAAGAGTTTTTCGGGAAATTGCGCCTCAACAAATAATTTTTCTATTTCTAGCGCGCACATAGAAACATTGGGCGAATGTTTCAAAATCGCCCCATTTCCCGCTAGCATCGCCGGTACGGAAAAACGAAACACTTGCCAAAAAGGAAAGTTCCATGGCATAATTCCCAAAATTACGCCTAGAGGCTCAAAATATACGGTTGCTTTTTTATAATCGGTTTCAATCGGCAGCTCGCATAAAAACTGCTTTGCATGATTCGCGTAATATTCGCATAGCCATGCGCATTTTTTAATTTCTGCCGATGCCTGAACAATGGGTTTTCCCATTTCATCGGTAATTAATTTAGCGTATAAATCTTCTTTTTTATTTAATAATATGGCAATATTTTTAAATAAATCGGCTTTTTTGTCAATGGAAAATTCTTTCCAGCGTAATTGGCTTTTATTCGAGGTCTCAATAATTTCTTTTATCTGTTCATTGGTATATTCTCTTGCCTCAAAAAAGATCTCTTCATTTTTGGGATTTATACTGACAAAACTCATATCTAAAAGAAATGATAAATTAAACCTTCAATTATTTATTGTAACTTACGTTTTTTCTTGGCCGAGAGGCGTAATCTGTTAATTTCCGCACCATAGGCTTTCTAATCGCATTGGGTAATTTTTTTCTCATACCTATTTCCCAAAATAAGGCTTTTTGAACAGCTTCATCGTCTTTTCTTGATCTTGCGTTTATTTTATAGAAAATAAAGGCTTCTTGAAAGTAATCTTTTGTTTTAAAATTTTTAACCCAACCTGATTTATTTTTCACTTCTCTAGCGAATATTCGCTGCGAACTAAATATCTTTTCGATTTTTTCAAGTTCTTTTTTAGATAACCCCAGCTCTTCTTCAACAAGTTTACACCTTTCAGAAATCAGATTATTTATATTTTCTTTCTTAGGGTCAAAAGACATTAAATCTTCTAAAACATCCGCAATTAAAATGGAATAATAAATATTCGTATTTATATCTTCGTGTTCAAATATCATTTTATCGCTTATCATTAACCGTTTGCCAAGTCCGCTTTCTTCAAACGAGAACTTCCCTTCTTTGGTTTTTTTGGCAAATTCCGCTATTACGGGAAACATTGCTTCAAATATGCCATATTCAAACATATCTTTGAATATAGCGTATGATTGTCCCGTTCGAAAAATTTTATTAAATTCTTCATGAAGGCGCGCTATTGAGGTTTTTGTTATAAGTCTTTTGTGTTTTTTTATTCCTCTAATTAAATTACTATGCAGATTAAAACCTAATAAAGCCGAAAACTTTACCGCTCTTAGCATTCGAACCGGATCTTCAGGAAATGAAATATCTTCGTCTCCTATTATTCTTATCAGTTTTTCTTTTAAATCTTCAACGCCGCCGGTATAATCAATAATCGTTTCGCTTCTAATATCAAAAAAGAGAGAATTTATAGTAAAATCGCGCCTGGCCGCGTCTTCTTTAAATGTGCCGAATTTATTATCTTTTTTCAAATACAATTCTTCGGCCTTTTTTCCCGAATTTCTGGAATCGGGCAATGATCGCGTTGTCGATACCTCAATTATTTTATTCATTCGAAATACTATATGTACAATTTTAAAACGTCTTCCTATCAAGCGACTGTTGGCAAATATTTTTCTAATTTCATTTGGCTTTGCGTTTGTGACGACGTCATAGTCTTTCGGTTGTTTTCCTAAAAGCAAATCGCGAACACATCCGCCGACTATATACGCCTTATATCCAAAACTTTGAATTCTACTGATTACTTTAATCGCATCGGGATCGATATAAGACTTTCTAATATTATGAAAATCTTGATAATATCGTTTACCCTGCGGATATTTTAAAATATCGTCAGCGCCAACAGTCTTTTTTAGAATGACTTTCTTTAGCCATTTTATCATAGTCTAATATGAAAATGAAGGCGTAGATTTCAAGTATAATAATTTTTAGTTGTCAGAATTTTATAAAAGTATTATTGACCGATTATATTAAATTCTTTACGCACTGTTTTGAAAAATAATTATAACTGTACAAATTCAGGAGAGATGTCCGAGCGGTTGAAGGAGCAGCATTGGAAATGCTGTGTACGGGAAACTGTACCGAGGGTTCGAATCCCTCTCTCTCTGAGTACAGAAAGAAAGGGGTTTGAACCCGAATAACTTAGGTTTATAAAGGTTTACTTCGGCACGATAATGGCGAATCTCTGTCTTTCTGATTTAAAAAAAGGTTTGAGCCCATGAAAAAAAAAGTATTCCTTATAGGAGCGGGTCCCGGAGATCCTACTCTATTAACTGTAAAAGCGGTTGAAACCTTAAAACGATGCGACGCGGTACTTTATGATCAGCTTGTCAGCAAAGAAATCTTAAAATTATGCCCTAAAGACGCAGAATTTGTGTTCGCCGGTAAATATAAAAATAAGCATATATTAACGCAAGATGAAATAAATAAAAAACTTCTTGATTTAACGCTTTCTCATAATATTATAGGACGACTAAAAGGAGGCGACCCTTTTATTTTTGGCAGAGGGGGCGAAGAAATTGAATACCTGAGAAATCATGGCATAGAAACCGAGGTGATTCCGGGAATTTCAGCGGCTCAAGGCGCGGCGGCGGCCCTTCAGATACCCCTTACTCACAGAGAACTTTCTTCAGAGCTGGTTTTTTTAACAGGACACAAGAAAAAAGATCTGGGATATCACGATTTTTCTCTGCTGACTCTTGAAAAAAAAACATATATTATTTATATGGGTATTTCTATAATCGAAGACATCATTTCAAAAATTCTTTCAAATAAGAATAATAACCCGCAAACGCCAATCGCCGTAATTGAAAACGCAACAAAAGAAAACCAGAGAATTTTTACTGGAACGATATCGAACATTATGGAAAAAATAAAAAATAATCACCTTATATCTCCCACTTTGCTTATCATAGGAGACACCATATCGTTTATACAAGAATAATATCTGCCGCGCACGGCAATTGCTTTACGCTTTGACCGAACCTTGCGCTTTACTGACTACAACGGCCCGCAAATCGCGGGTCTTATCTTGCCTGATCGCGCATTTATTAAAGTATTGAAGAAACAAAAAGAAGCTTTACCGTGCGTAACAATATTTTAAATTATCCATGAAAAATATAAAGCGTATAATATAACATTAAGTAAGAATAATTCAATTAAATAGAATATTATAATAATAGAAATACTATAAAGTATATTTTACAATTAAATATTAATGTTTTTTACGCATAAAAATAAAATGCGCATACAAACGAACAATAATAAAATCAAAATTTTCAAAGAAGTAAACCATGAATATAAATCGAATAATTTATTTCACAATAATTTTTCTAATTTTATCTGTTACAACGGCAATTTCGGGACAAGTAACGTCGGCAGACGAGGCGCCTGAGGCAGAAAAAAAGAAGATAAATTTAATAGATATTGAATCTTATGAAATTGAAGATATAATTGAAAATGAAAACGAAGTTGACGGACCGGAAACTTTATACATTGAAACTGAATTTCTAAAGATAAAATTTAACGCATACGGGGCAAAGGTAACGTCGTTACAACATAAAGACGAAAATTCTACTCTTAAAAATAATATAGAAATTGCTAAAAAAGAATTTCCTTTTGAATTTTATCCCGCAAGAAATCCTGAAACTTATCGAAACGCCGTTAATGAAATAAATTCTATATTTCAAAATTTTTTACTGGCGGCAAAAGATATTTCAACCATTAAAAATTCTTTAAAACAAAAATTTGATAAGTTAAACTATGCATCTTCGGCTAATCTTTCTAATCTCTTATCAGATCTTGAAAAAGAAATTGAAGAGCTTCCTGAGCAAAAAGCAAACGCTCTTTCGCTGCAGACAGATCTATCAAAAAAAATAAAAGAAATGCTCGCAAACGCGGGAAGTTTTTCAAGAAACATGATTCAACTTACGGCTGAAACAAAAAAAAAGCTGCTTAATAAAAAATACCAGCTTATAAAAACAGATTTTGACGGGGGATTTCAGGTAAAAGCAATACTGCCTTTAACGGCGGTAATTAAAGACGCGAAATTACCGATAAAATTTATAAAAGAATTTATATTTTATAACAATTCTCATTACTGGGAATTTTCCTGGAAAATAGAGAACTATTCAGATAAACAAATAAAAATATCGCACTTTTTTTTTCATCCTGTATCGCAGATTGGGCCGCCTCCTAAAAGCTCGTCGGCAAGAGAACAACATTCTTTTTTGAATTTTTATTATTCTGACGAGTCCTTTAAATCAGAGCCTACCTTTAATGAAGACGGCGCCTCTTCTTTCTTTTCATGCGCCTGTAGTTCCGGTTCGTCTGAGTTTCAAAATATCCGCTCCAGCATTGATTTCTTTGGAGGCTCTTCAAGATTTATGGTAATGACTTTTCAGCCTCTTGATAAAAACGCGGGTTTATTTTTATTGCCGTACAAATTGCCAAAAGAAGAACAAAACGCCGATAACAATAAACACGCTTATGAAATGCAAATGCAGACCAGATCGGTTGTAATTCCTTCAAAATCTTCTACGGCTCTTCGGTTTCTGGTTTATTCAGGGCCAAAAGTTAAAGAATTTACAAAACCGACGTCTGCCCAAATAAATGCTCACCCGAATCTGAAAAAAACTCATCCTGAGTTAAATAAAGGCTTTGATTTTGGCTGGACAGCCCCTATTCGCGACTTAATCGTAGGCATACTGAGTTTATTATACAAACTAATTCCCAACTATGGCATTGGCATTATTATTTTCGGCTTATTATTCAAAGCCGTTTTTTATCCGCTCAACGAAAAACAGGCTAAATCAATGAAGAAAATGCAGGCCTTGCAGCCGCTAATGAAAGAAATAAACGAAAAATATAAAGATAATCAACAGGAAAAACAGCGCAAAACCATGGAGCTTTACAGAAAGCACAAGGTAAATCCCGTATCGGGATGTCTTCCTATGCTTATTCAACTGCCCATTTTTATCGCGCTTTATTCCGCTTTTTCTGACGCATACGAATTATGGAAATCTCCCTTCATAGCGGGTTGGATAAACGATCTTTCGGAACCCGACACGATTTATATTTTTAAATCATTGCCTTTACTCGGCGATTTTCACTTAAATATTCTTCCTCTGGTTATGGGTCTTACGCAATTTTATCAAACAAAAATTACCATGGTATCAGGCGACGCAAGCCAGAAAAAGATTATGCAGCTTATGCCTTTAGTTCTTCTTTTTGTTTTCTGGCACATGCCCGCCGGGGTCGTACTATACTGGACGATAAACAATATTTTATCTGTATTACAGCAGATTTATACCAATAAACGTACTGATAAATCAAATAATTAAAAAATAGGAGTATGAAATGTTAATACTAGAAACGCATGCGATGAATGAAAAAGAGGCTTTAGATTTGGGAAGTCAATTTTTAGAAATTGAACCCGAATTTATAAGAATATCTCTTCAGAAAAAAGGTTCTACCGGATTTCTTGGCTTTGGCTCAAAAACGCCATCACTGTTTCAAATTGAAGCTATCGAAGGCAAGACGCCTGTTGATGCCGTAATAAAGGGCGTCGTTACCACGATTTTACAAAAAATGGGATATAAAATAAATTTTAAAAAAATTGAAAAACTCGAAGACGGTAAAACATACGTAGAAATTGTTTCAAATCAAGCCGGGTATGTAATCGGAAAAAGAGGCAAAACATTAGAATCTTTACAATTTTTAACAAATTTACTGGTTCAAAATTTTACCAAAGAACCGCCAAAGATTTTATTAGATCTTGAAAACTATAGAGAAAAAAGAGCAAATCACTTAGCTGATATTGCCAATAAAATTGCAAATTTTGTAATTAAAACTGGCAAAAGCCGCCTTATGGATCCTCTAAATCCATATGAAAGAAGAATTATTCATATGACGCTTCAGGAAAACGAACTAGTAAAAACTGAATCTGAAGGCACGGGAGTTCATAAAAGAATCAGGGTTTTTCCCTCTCGTACCGGCACTATACAAAATGACGATTCGCGCGAGGTCTCTGAAGAAGAGATTAAAGAACTAGAAGAATCTCTTGATTCATCTATTGCTGAAGAATCTGAAGAAAGTATTGTCGAAGCTTTAGAATCTGCAGAATCTGTAGAAAATAATTCTTAAAGACAAGTTTTATGGCACGACCAATATGTGCCTTAGCGACTCCAATAGGCAGAAGCCCCGTCGCGATTATAAGAATGTCGGGAGAAAATACTTTTAAATTAATTGAAAAGATATTTTCTGCGGCGACAAAAGTCAACTCGCTACAAAATTCGCATAAAACCGCATTATACGGATATATTCGTTATAACAATGTTATATTAGACGAAGTTATACTTTTGCCCTTTAAGAAGCCGCATTCTTACACGGGAGAAGAATCTGCCGAAATACAATGTCACGGAAATCCCATAATCATAAAAAAACTGCTTCATGCTTTATATGAAATCGGCTTTGAAAAAGCGCAGCCGGGAGAATTTACCAAGCGCGCATTTTTAAATAATAAATTAGATTTAACCCAGGCTGAAGCGGTTAAAGACATTATAGAAGCCAGAAGCGATAAAGAACTGCAAAGCGCACAATTATTAAAAACGGGCGAATTTAGAAAAGTAATCTTAGAATTTAAATCTTCTTTATTAAACCTATATGCGGATCTTTCTGCAGAGTTAGACTTTTGCGACGAAGATATTGAATTTATTTCTTTTGAAAATAAGTTAAATACCCTTTCTGATATCGTCAAAAAAGCAAAATCGCTTCTGCTTAAGTCTAATGAAATTCAAAAATTTCGCGAAGGTCTTGAGGCCGTAATATTTGGAGCGCCGAATGTCGGCAAATCTTCATTATTAAATCATTTTGCGGGCATCGAAAGAGCCATTGTATCAGAAATTCCCGGTACTACCAGAGATTTTCTGGAAATTGAACTTACAATCGACGGGATTTCCTTAAAATTGATCGACACGGCGGGAATTCATCAGAAAACCATTGATAATATAGAAAAAGAAGGTATGCTAAGAAGCATACAAAAGACTAAAGAAGCCGATATTATTTTTATCTTATTGGACGGATCAATAACAGTTGAAGATTCTTTTCTAGAATCTCCCATTTTTGAATTGGCAAAATTTGAAAATCTGAAAAACGCTTCTATATTTTTCTTGTTGAATAAACAAGATATTGCCCATAAATCATGGCAGAAGAAAACTCTAAAAAATATATTTACAGATTTAATAAAAATAAATAATATTAATATAAATTCTTTTAAAGATATTTTCTTTCATAAAATTTCTTTAAAAACAAACGAAGGATTAGATTCTCTGCATGAAAAGCTGCGCCTTGAAGTACAAAATATTAGCCCCCATTTTGAAGGAATTATGATGGCAGAATGGCAAAAAGATATTTTCAATAAGATTATCGACGACCTAAATGCTACAAAAGCTCTGATTGTTAACAAAGAACCTCTTGAAATTATTTTATCTTCGCTTCAAAACGCTATTGATAATATCGCTCTTCTCTTGGGAGATATCAAATCTGAAGATATCTTAGGCAGAATATTCAGTCGTTTTTGTATCGGAAAATAATCTTAAATCAGCTCAAATACCGATATTTCAGGGGGGCAATTAACGCGAAAAGGCATCCAATGCCCCAACCCCTGGTTTACATAAAGATGAGTGCCGTTTTCAAAATAATATCCCTTATAGTACCTGTAAAAATTACTGCCAAATGACAGCGGCGATTCTCTGTCTTTTGTAAAGCATACCTGCCCCCCATGGGTATGGCCCGCTAAAACAAGATCGATTTTTTCTTCTCTAAAAAAAACAAACTCGTCTGGATGATGATTCAATAAGATTACAGGATCTTGGGAATTTACCTTTTTTAGCGACTCATAAAAGAATTTTTTGGCCATCTGCATTCTTTTTTCTCTTTGACGCCTGTAAAAAATAGGATAATCAAGCCCCAATAGATTTAATTTTCCGTTTCCTCTTTTGAGAAGCGAAACGTCATTTCTAATTACGTTAACATTTGCATTTGTAAGCGTATCAGACACAAGCTGCGGATTTACAAAAAAATCATGATTCCCTAAAACGGCATGTATTCCCATGGGGATTGATTTCGATAATCGGTAAAAAAATTCCTGAGCTTCTTTGGCGTAATATAAATTATCTATAATATCTCCCGTAACGACCAGAATATCCGCTTTAATTTCATTAATGGCCTCTTCGGCAACTTTCAGATATTCGCCGTTTACAATACTGCCTATATGAATATCCGCAATTTGCGCAATTCGCAAACCCTGAAAATCTCTATGCAAATTGTCTATTTTAATTTTATTTTCAACAACTGTAAAATGCTCTTTATTAAGCATCATTGTTCCATAAGCGCCCGTTGTTATGACAAAAGGCATCAAGTCAAATGCCCAGTCGGCGCTTTTTTTGAAAAAAGCTTTTCTCGATAAGATTTTCTTTTTCTTTTCATTTTTTTCGACTATTAAATTTTTTATATTTTGTCTATTATTGGTTTTTAATAAATTTTTATAATATGCATTTGCTTTAATATACAATTTTTTTAACACAAAATATAACGCATATACGGGAAAAGTAAAAGCCAATGTATATTGCCATGCTAAAACAAAATAATGAAAAGGCATAATATAAATTATATCAATATATGAGCCAACGTTTTTTTGCAATAAAATATAAATAAAGAAATATGACTGGGTTATGAGTATTATACTCCAGTATAATTTTACAAATAAACTATACCATTTTTTTTGATAGAATCTTGACCGTATTCTTCTGAATAATATATATTCAAATAACAATATATATGCCGTTATGCCTAGCAGTATCAATTGAAACATGGGTTTTCTATATAGATTTTTTTATTTATATAGAAATATATATATGAATTTTAAGGCTTTGGCTTTTTTTTTATTAATCTTGACATATTTTTTTAAAAACGATTTTCAGTCATAAACGCTTAAAAATACTGGAACTATAATGATTTTTACATAAGGATTCAACATGATAAATTCAAACCATATAAAAAGAGGGATGGCGCTAAAGATTGATCAGGATATTTTTCTGGTGCAAAGCTTTCAACATCACAAACCGGGCAAGGGAGCGGCCATCGTTCGTATAAAACTTAAAAGTCTTAGCAAGGGCACAACGCTTGAAAAGACTTATCGTTCAGGCGAATCAATCGAAGATATAGAGCTTGATAAGCGTACGGCTGTTTATTCTTATGAAGATACCGACAGCATAGTTTTTATGGATAACAATACCTATGATCAAATCTCTGTACCCAAAGAAGATATCTCTGACATACTTCCCTTTATGAAAGAAGGTATGGAACTGACCATTTTGCTGTATGAAGAAAAACCCGTAAGTATATTGCCGCCAAACTTCATTGAACTCGAAGTTACCTACGCTGAAGAGGGCCTTAAAGGCGATACGGCCACTAACCCTACAAAAGAAGTAACGTTAGAAACCGGAGCCCATATACAGGTTCCTCTATTTGTAAAAAACGGAGATATTATTAAAATTGATCTGCGCGACTTTTCATACGTTGAAAGAGTCAATTAATTCTCAAAAGTGACGGAAAATAAAAATTCAATTTTAAGAATTTATAATTTTATCAGAGAAGGAAGTTTTAAAGAAGCTTCTGACGAAGCTTTTGAAATTATAAAAAACGACGGTAATAACTTTTGGGCCTTATTTTTAGGTTCCGTTGCTTATGGTTTTCTCGATAACAGAAAATATTTTCTAGAATATCTTGAAAAAGCAAAAGAGCTCGACCCTGAATCTCCATATCTTTGGTATTTAATGGCATATAGCGCCCTTTGGGAAGAAGATCTGGAAAAAGCTTTATGGTTTTGGACAAAGATTACCGAAACCAGCGAAGGATGGCTCGCTAAAGAACTCATAGAAAAAGCCCGAAAAAGAAACTCTCTTGTTAAAATGGCAAACGAGGGGCAGATTTCTAATTTTTTTATTTTGCCCGATTTCTTTAATGAAATAAAACCTCCCGATGAATCTCAAGAAAATGCTAAGCAAAAAAAAGTTACTATTCAATCAAAAAAGAAAACAAGAAGAATAAATACTTCAACTCTAGATACTAAAAAATTAAAGCTGAAAATAAACCAGTATCAGAAAACAATCTTTATTGTATCGTTTAGCGCATTGTTTTTTTTATTGGTTTTTATTTTTAATGATAACATCATTAATTTATTCAATAACCAGCCTACCGACATACAATCTAAAGACGATAACCGCTGGATGAAATTATCTATCGAATCAGACGCTTCTTTAAGCGGTTCTTCAGTAAATCCCCACCCTTTATATATATATCAAAACAGCGAAAATTTAGTTGGAGACTTTAACCGCGCAAAACAATTTCTTCTGGAAAAAAAAATTAATCAAACAAGATATTATCTTCAAAGAATTTTAAATTCAAACGCAGATTTTAAAACGAAAGAAAAGTCTAAAATATTTTTAAAATTTATTCCTGAGGTTGATTATGAAGACTTTGAAGATCTTTTGTTTGTCAGCGAGATAAGAAAAGAGCCCGAATTTTTCTACGACTGCCTTGTTTTATGGGAAGGACGTCTTGTTCGCTTAAAAGACGTCGAAAACGGAAAAGAGATAAGAATGCTTATCAATGAAAAAAATGTCGAATATCTTGTAGAAGGATTTTTGCGCACAGACGAAAAAAAACCGACATGGCTTTCACATGAAGAATTTAAGAGAAAAAAATATGACATCTCTACGGGCTCTCAAAAAGCCATTGTCTACGGTAAATTCAAGGGTCTCTTGGGGGCCGAAAAAACGGTTTATTTAGAAATTATTTCTTTTTGGAACTAGTATTTATTTGACAAATTCAGATATCTTTTCTAAAGCAATTTCTATTTCTTTAAGACTTGTCGCGTAGGAACAGCGAATAAACCCCTCGCCTTCTTGCCCAAACGCGGTTCCCGGAACTACGGCTACATTTTTTTTATCAAGAAGAGTTTTGGCAAACTCCATAGACGTTAAGTTTGTTTTTTCAATATTGGGAAAAACGTAAAAGGCACCGGCGGGCATATTGCATGAAAGCCCCATGCTGTTAAAACCCTTTACAATTAAATCTCTGCGTTTAATATAAGCCTCTTTCATATTATCGCGATCTTCAATTCCGTTTTTTAGAGCGGCTTCGGCGGCAATTTGGCCAAGCGTCGGCGCGCATAACATAGAATATTGATGAATTTTTAACATAGCTTTTATCCATTCGGTTGGTCCGCAGGCGTAACCGATTCTCCATCCGGTCATCGCAAAGCCCTTTGAAAACCCCCCTAATAAAACCGTTCTTTCTTTCATGCCGTTAAAGGCAGAAATCGGTATGTGTTGAAATTCATATGATAATTCTGCGTATATTTCGTCAGAAATTACAAGCAGATCATTTTCAATGGCAAAATCGCTTATTTCTTGCAGTTGTTTATGATTAAAACTCGCGCCGGTCGGGTTAGCCGGATAGTTTAGAAATAAAATTTTTGTATTTTCTTTCATCTGTTTTTCTAATGACTTCGCGTTCATTAAAAAATTATCCTGCGCCGATGTCGATACTGGCTGCGGCTCGCCCCCCGATAAAAGAATCATAGGATCATACGATACGTAGCTTGGTTTTGCGAATAAAACTCCGTCAGATTGATTTATAACCGATCGTAGAGCCAAATCTACCGCTTGAGAAACTCCTACCGTAACAATAATTTCTTCGTTTGGATCATAATAAACATTATACTCTTTTTGAAGATACCTGCTGATTTCTTTTCTTAGACTAAGCAGACCCTGGTTACCCGTATAGTGAGTATAGCCTTCTCTTAATGCCTCAATTCCGCTTTCTATTACAGCCTGCGGACTTACAAAATCAGGCTCTCCCACGCCTAAAGAGATACAGTCTTTTCGATGAGCGACAACGTCAAAAAACTCTCTAATACCAGATGGTTTTAGCTCTCTTACTTTATGATTTAATCTTAAAGAAATATCTTTTTGATTTTTAATATTTGCGGTTTTCTCATTCATCTTCTTCTGACAATAAGACTTGTATTCCCGGTAGTTTTTTGCCTTCTATATATTCAAGCATAGCGCCGCCGCCTGTTGAAAGATGAGTTATTTTTTCTTCAATTCCGGCTTTTTTTACCGCATAATACGAATCTCCGCCGCCTGCAACAGATAAGGCCTTTGACTTTGAAATTGCCTTGGCTATAGACATGGTACCTTTAGAAAAAGCGTTCATTTCAAAAACGCCCATAGGTCCGTTCCATAAAATTGTTTTAGCGTCTTTAATATATTTTTCATATTTATCGATCGTCTTAGAGCCTATATCCATCCCCATCCATCCGGGCGGAATTTCTCTGCCCGCTTTTTTTACTTTTGCATTTTCAGAAAACTCGTCGGCAATAATATGGTCTTCAGGAAGCAAAAATTTACATCCGTTATAATCTGCCTTATCGACAATTTGAAAAGCGTTGCTTAAATATTCTTTTTCAATCAAAGAAGAACCTACCTCTAGGGCCCTTGCTTTTAAGATCGTATATGCCATCGCGCCCCCTACCAGTATGGTATCAACTTTTGTCGCCAAGGTTTCCAGAACTTTAATCTTTGTTGAAACTTTTGAACCGCCAATGATGACAACAAAAGGTCTCTCGGGTTTTTTAAGAATTCTTTCAAGCATTTCGACTTCTTTGCCAAGCAAAAAGCCGGCGTAATGCGGCAAAAGTTCGGCCAATTCAACAATAGAAGCATGCTCTCTATGACAGCATCCAAAAGCGTCGTCGACGTATATATCGGCTAAGACAGCCAGTTTCTTGGCCAACTTTTGCCTTTCATTTTTTTCTTTAGAAGTTTCTTCAGGATAAAATCTTATATTTTCGAGAAGCATTATTTCGCCCGGCTGCAAATTTGACGCCATCTTTTCGGCTTTTTCTCCGATGGCTTCTTCGCAAAACTGTATTTCTCGATTTGTATATTTTTTGAGAACCGGTATGATTTTTTCAAGAGAATCTGCCTGGTTTCTGGCTCCTTTGGGTCTTCCCATATGAGAAATCAGTATAACAGAAGCGTTATTATTAATTAAATATTCTATAGTCGGAACAGTTTTTTTAATTCTGGTTTCATCGGTAATTTCGCCCGTTTTTTTATCAAGCGGAACGTTAAAATCGGCTCTTAATATAATTTTCTTGCCGCTTATTTCGGCGTTTTTTATTTCTGAAAGGTTTACCTGCATTGAAGTTAATTCCGAAAACAATGGCGCGTGGTAAACAATTTTTTAAGATTATTTTAGAAATAATTAAATTTCAATCGCTTCTGAAGCCTGATCTATGATGCTTTTTTCCCGCTCATATCTTACAAGCTCATTATTGAGATCTTTTATAATATTAAAAAATCTGTTTTTCAACTCTTCGTTATCGCATTTAATTTGAAACGGATTTTCTTTCCATCTTTTTATTTTTAACTGTTCGCTGGCATAAATTGGCCTTAATATTTTTTCTAACTCTGGCCTGCTCATAAACTTTCCCTGACCTAAAAAGTTAAAATTGATTTTATCGTTTATATCTTTTTTATGCTCGTATATCCAGAGTTTTTCAAGCTGTATGAGCATTGAACTAATTTGGTCGTCTTCTAAATTGCCGCCTATTTCAATATTTATTTTTCCTTTTTCAAGCCCTAAGCTAAAACCGCTTATATTTAATGCGTCTTCTTTTTCTTCTTCTATCCATTTTTCGCGCTCTTTATCGCTCATTGGTTCTTTAGCCTTAATTTTTTTAATAGACTGGCTTTTGATAGCGTTTTTTAATGAAATATCAAAGTTTTCGGTTTCATCGTAAGCCACGATGGTATGTATTCCCAGGCGCTCTAAAGCTATAATTGATTCAGGTTTAACGTCTTTTGCGATTGGTATAATTAAATCTTTTCTGTGACCTACTTTTTCGAGTATTTGCTGTACTTTTGAAATTTCAGACATTTGAGCCGTAGGGCCTATGACCATATTATCAAATTCTACCTGAGCCTCTCTTTCAAGCTGAATTTCATCGGCCACTACGGTAATTTCTTTTACGCCCATTCTTCGAAGTCTTAATTTTAAATCAGATTTAACTTCTTCTGATTTTTCAAAAACCAGAACCCTTTTACTCATGCTTAATTTTTCGGGTTGAAATTTATACAACGTTAAGGGCCTTTTTTTTCCCTTGACCTTCATCGTATCTACTTGTTCAAATAACATCCCAAGCTGACCTATGTTAGACATGCATCCTGCTGAAATCCATACTTCATTGGGAGACGTTAATGATTGTATTCTTGAGGCGATATTTACGTTATCTCCGATAACCGTAAAATCTTTTCTGGTTGACGCTCCTAGCTCGCCGATTATCACCCAGCCGCTGTTTATTCCTACATGCAATGAAAGCTCTTCGGAATATTTTTTCTTTAGCTGCGCGTTAACAATGGGCAGATCTTTTAGTATAATATCGGTCATACAGCGAACGGCGTTTTCAGTATTTGAAAATACGATAAGCATAGCGTCGCCTATAAACTTGTCTATATCTCCTTCAAATATCTTAATCGTATGATGCACCTTTTGATAAAAATCATTTAAGATGTTTATCACAGTTAAGGGCTCATATTTTTCTGACATTGACGTAAAGCCCACAATGTCAAGAAACGCGATTGTTCGATATCTCTTGATGGCTATTGAGTCTTCGCGTTTTGCCGCCTTGCCCTCAATATATTCTAACGCGCCGAGAGATAAAAATTGCGACATTACGCCCTGCATTTGTGTTTTTTGTATTCTTTTATTTATTACGTCGCCCGTAATATACGTTTCTGATGTCCCGATTATTGTATTATTTTTATCTAGAATAGGCGACACCACGCAATCAACGGGAATTTTAGATCCGAAACCCCTGTTAATATATAAGGTATAGTTTAATTCTTTGCCGCTTTGCATCGCTATAGTTACCGGCAATTTTCTAATATCTCTCATATTTTCAGGAATATGAGGAAACACCATATTCGAGTAAGATTTTCCTCTTAGGTCTGCGTGTGAAACGCCAAAAATATGACTCGCTTTGTAATTAATATAAACGATATTTTGATTTCTATCTAAAATGCATACGCCAGAATTTAACTGGTTTAAAATTTCTACTGCTGAAAATGACATAATATTTCATATATCTCCCCACGGTTTTTTTGTTTTTATTGAAGAGTATTTTCAAAAGCATTTTCATTTTTCTTTTTCTATTATATGTTTACTCTTTTATTTATCAAATTTGACGTAATTTTTTATTAAAGTAAAACATACTTTTTATTTCTAACAACGAAATATATATCCCTAATATTCTGTAAAGACTTATTATAAAATTAAACGCATTTTCAAGAAAACTTGCTTTTATTTTCGCCTGTTTAGCCGAAATTATATTGTGGATATGTTTCTTTTCGTAATTTTTCTTGGTATATTGCAGGGCATTACAGAATTTCTGCCGATTTCAAGCAGCGGTCATCTTGCTTTTACGCAAAACATACCGATGTTCTCAGAATTTTCTGATAAATTAAAAGAACAGACTTCGCTTTTGGGGTTTAATGTTATTTTACATTTAGGAACGATTGCGGCCGTAATTTATTTTTGGCGCAAAGATATTTTTAACATAATTCAAAGTTTCTTTCAAAATCTTAAAGAGAAAAATTATTCAGGAAACGGAATAAAACTAGTAGTTCTTATCATTTTTGCTACTATACCGGTTTTTTCCGTTCCATTTTATAAAGATTTCGTTGAAGAAACATCTGAAAGCCTGCAATTAGTATCTCTATTTTTTATTTTAAACGGTATCTTTCTAATTATTTCTGATGTTTTTATTATTCAAAAAAAACGTCATCATATTCGCTTAAAGTCGCTTTTAGAATATAAGCCATTAGCCGCCTTTATTGTCGGAATTTTTCAATGCTTTGCCGTATTGCCGGGAATATCGAGATCGGGCAGCACCATTTCTGCCGGTCTTTTTACAAAACTTTCAGGCGAAGAAAGCGTTCGATTTAGTTTTTTAATTTCTATTCCCGTATTAACGGGAGCCGCTTTTTTAGAAGGGAAAACAGCTTTTTTAAATTCATCGGGCGTTGCCCTGCGTTTTGACTGGGCATTAATCGGAATGCTATCTTCGTTTATAGCCGGATTTTTCTCATTAAAGCTTTTAGTATGGCTCGGCAGAAAATTATTATTTTATCCTTTTGGTATATATACGCTGCTTTTAGGAATTGGCGGTTTAGTTTTTATTTAACTAGGAGAAAAACATGAAATGGATTCAAAAAAAAGAAATAAACTCAGATAAAAATATTCCCTGGTTTTCAAAAATCAATGATATGACAAATGCATCAAATTCGCAGAGAGTCTATGAAAACATTGATGATCAAATCGATACCGAACCTGAAAAAGAATTTGAGCAAATCGCCCGCTGGGAAGAAAATACAAAAGAAAATATAAAAGAAAATGATTTTCGCGAAAATCAATATTTAACGGCTGACACGAAAAAAACCTCTTTTTCTACAACGCAAGAAAAAGTAAATAACAACCATGAAATTAAATATTTCCAAAATTTACCTCATTATACTCAAAATAAAAATGAAAATTTAGAGCCTAATTATCGATATGAAAATTTAAATTTTGCGAAAGAAAGTAAAGCCTTCGACAATGTTCAGGAAAATAAATCAAGCGAACTTTCGGCCTCTAAACGCATTTTAAATCATATAGAGAAAGGCCTTCAAGAGCAAAATAATTATGCGATTCATAGTCAAGAATTAACTGAACGGCTTAAAAATAAAGAGATTTTTTCAAAATCTGAGTTTGACAAATCCAATGTAACTGAAAATGAAGAATCTTATTTTTCTAAAATAAAACATAAGCATAACGAGAGATTAAATTTTAAAACTCCCTGGCTTGAGAAAACGAAAAAAGAAGAAAAAGAAAAACTATCGTGGTTAAAAAAATATGAAATTATTGAAAATGAAAACATTATTCCAGCCGATAAAATTGGCAAGATTACGGATTCTTATAAATCTTACAATCAAAGCTCTCGCCATGAGAATAAATCAGATTGTTCTTTTCAAAAAATCAACGCTATTCCCGTTAATGACGCCGATTATTTTATCGATAATATTGAATTTTCAAAAAATTTTGATTTTGAAAATGATCCAAGTCTTACAACCCCCCTTGAAAGCGCGGGACCGTTATTAGAGAATCTCCCCGCTATTGATAAAAATGAAGATTTTAAAGAGAACAAAAAACCTGTATTTAATGTTCCTATTATAAACGGTCTGGCAGATTCGATTCAAAAACCCAAAGTTCATATTGATGAAAATATTTTCGAAAAAGAAGAAAGCGAAAACAAAGAAGAAGATATAAATATAGGCGTAGATTATGACCAAACTAATGACAATCAACATATTCTAGAAAATGATAAAGAAGAAGAGATTAGTATTGAAAAGACTTTACCGGCAACCAAAGAAGCAAATCAAGTTAAAAATCAAAGTTCCAATTATGAAAGAGCGTCTATCACGCCCATTATTCAACTGACCAGACAATATAATCTTCCTTTTAGTTTGTTATCAAAACAGGAAAATCTCTCAGCCGCAAGAAACAACGAAGAAACGCAATCAATAATAGATACTCTCGAGACAACTTTGCGTCAATTTAATATTGAAGGACGCGTAGTCGGAATTCAAACCGGACCTATCATTACGAGATACGAAGTAAAAATGCCCCCTGGCGTTAAAGTAAATAAAATATTGGCCTTAACAGACGAATTGGCGATGGCGCTGGAGGCGTTAAAAGTAAGAATAGAGGCGCCAATTCCGGGAAGATCAACGGTCGGCATAGAAATACCCAATAAAAAAAGATCTCTGGTATTGTTAGGGGATTTGATAAACAATGACTCATATAAAGAAACAAATAAGGCCCTTCCCTTGCCGATGGGAAAAGATATCGCTGGCAATCTGGTCATTGAAGATCTAAGCCGCATGCCGCATATTTTAATAGCGGGAGCCACCGGTTCGGGAAAGTCAGTCGCGGTAAATTCTTTTATTTCAAGCTTGATTTTGACAAAGAGCCCCGAAGAAGTCAGGTTTCTATTAGTGGATCCAAAACTTGTAGAACTATCGCATTATAACGACATACCGCATCTTCTTCATCCCGTGATTACAGATTCACAAAAAGCGATTTTAGCGTTAAACTGGGCAGTAGAAGAAATGGAGAGACGATATGAAGATCTGGCCGAATTACGCGTTAGAGATATACGCACATATAACGAAAAAATAAACGAATATCGCGAAGAGAATAAATCTGATAAAGAAAACCGTCCTTTAATGCCGTATATTGTCGTTTTAATTGACGAATTAGGCGATTTAATGCTTGTCGCGGGCAAAGAAGTTGAGGCGTCAATCATCAGACTTTCACAAAAAGCCAGAGCCGTAGGAATTCATCTTATTTTGGCCACCCAAAGACCGTCTGTAGACGTTATTACGGCTCTAATCAAGGCAAACTGCCCCGCCAGAATAGCCCTGCAGGTTGCGCAAAAAACCGATTCCAGAACTATTCTTGATTCTAACGGAGCCGAACAATTAATCGGCGCCGGAGATATGCTGTTTAAGCATCCTTCTCACACGGCCCTTTTAAGGGTACAGGCTCCTCTGGTATATGACGAAGAAGTTGACGATATCGTACAATATGTCAAAGATCTTGGCAGGCCGTCTTATATAACACTGGAAGATCCTAAGTCAAATAACGGTTCTCTTGACATTGGCGAAGAAGACCTTTTTGAAGAAGCATGGCAAATTATTATTGAAAGTCAAAAAGCATCAGCAAGCTATCTGCAAAGACGACTTCGCATAGGATACAACAGAGCTGCCAGAATTATTGAAGCGATGGAAGCAAGGGGATATATTGGGCCCCAGATAGGCTCAAAACCAAGAGAAATTTTATTAAATCCATAACATTGAAACGTTTTCTATCTATTCAAAAAAAATGAGCATATTTTTTTATTTTTTTTTATGGCGCTTATTTAAAATTATTTTTTCAAAAAAAGGTTGACACAATAACTCTTCATGTTGCCTTGTTTGGTTTCATATAGAAACTGTTAATAAGGGTTTTTATGCAATTAACCTTGAGCCGAATAACTATTCAAATAAAACGAGTATGTAACCTAATGTATCTTAGCAAAAGCGAGATAAGAAAATGAATAATTGTTTAATTAAGCGTTCAAGGGCATAAGCAATTCTTAATAACGAATGTCGGTTAAAGTATAAACGGCAAGTTTCTAAAATCTGAACTCAAATTATATAGAGTTTAGATAATGAAACCAAAAACTAAGGAGAAAAGAATGAAGAAAACTTTGAAGTTCTTAACGCCTATGCTAGCGGCATCATTTATGTTTTGCGGCGGCGGTGGTGGTAAAGATGTGCCTGCAGGAGCAGAACTTACTGAAGCCGAATTTCAAGAAGCAAACACCGTATATTTTCAAAGATGCGGCGGATGCCATGGTACTTTGAGAAAAGGCGCTACCGGTAAGCCTCTTACTCCCGATAAAACCATTGAAAAAAGCATAGAAAAACTGACAAATATTATCGCAAAAGGTACCGATGGGGGTATGCCTGGGCTAGCTACTACCGGTGAAATAACCGAAAAACAAGCAAATTTGCTGGCAAAGTATATCCAGAACAAGCCGGTTGCTCCGCCTGAATATAACATGAAAGACGTAAAAGCAACCTGGAAACTACATGTGCCATTAGAAAAAAGACCTAAAAAGGTTATGCACAAGAGAAATCTTGATAATATGTTTGCGGTGATTTTAAGAGACGCGGGTCAAATCGGTATTATTGACGGAGACACAAAAGAAATGTTTTCAGTCATTGATTCAGGATATGCCGTACACACTCTTAGATATTCTGCTTCAGGTCGATATCTTTATACAATCGGACGTGATGCTAAAGCGACTATCGTAGACCTTTGGATGGATCCTCCGGCATTGGTTGCTGAAGTAAAAACAGGTATTGAAGCAAGATCAATTGATAGTAGTAAATACAAAGGTTTTGAAGATAAGTATGCGGTTGTCGGAAATTACTGGCCGCCAAACTACGTAATGCTTGATGGATTAACGCTTGAACCATTAAAAATTGTTGGTACAAGAGGTTATACTTATGACACCAATGAGTATCATCAAGAGCCTAGAGTTGCTTCAATTGTAGCTTCGCATCACAACCCTGAATGGGTATTGAATGTAAAAGAAGCTGGTATCGTATTACTAGTTGACTACAGTAAACTAGCTCAAGGCACTGTTACTGAGACAAGAATCAACGCAGAAAGATTTCTTCATGACGGCGGTTGGGATCATACCAAAAGGTATTTTCTTGTTGCCGCGAACATGAGAGATAAAATGGTTGTGATTGATACGAAACTAAGAACACGCGCAGCTATTGTGAAAACCGGAGTTAAACCTCACCCTGGTAGAGGCGCTAACTTTAAAGATCCTAAATATGGCTGGGTATACGCTACTCCACACTTAGGCGAGCCGAATGTAGCCCTAATAGGTACTGATCCTGGTCCAAACCAGTGGAAAGTTGTAAGAACTCTAAAGCCTGCGGGCGACGGAGGATTATTTCTTAAAACGCATCCAAAATCAAAAAATCTTTGGGTAGACCATCCGCTTGCTAAAGATAATAAAATTCATAGAAGCGTATCAGTATTCAATATAAACGACCTTGACGCTCCGCCAAAAGTTATTGAACTTGGCGATAGGGGCCGAATTGTTCACTTTGAATACAATAAAGCCGGGGATGAAGTTTGGATCGCTCTTTGGGATAAAAAAGGCGAAATGATTATAATGGACGATAAAACATTAAAAGAAAAAGCCAGAATTAAAGATCCTAAAATGGTTACTCCTACAGGTAAATTTAACGTATTTAATACAATGCGTGATATCTACTAAGAGTAAACTAAAAAAGAGGGAGTTCTATACTCCCTCTTTTTTTATTTATAATTAATAAATCAAAAAGCTTAAAATTACACATCTATAAAATATTTTAATTAAGGAGAAAGTGATGAGAAGAACGATAGGAATAATAATACCAATCATGATGATTATGGGATTAATATATTGCGGCGAAGATAGAGTATTGCCAGAAGCTCCCGCGGAATATAAAAGCAAAAAAAATCCCATTGCAGAATCTGCTGACGCTATAGCGGCCGGCGAAGCTATTTATAAAAAGAAATGCGAAAAATGTCACGGTAACAGTGGTGACGGAAAAGGCAAAAATGCTGAAAATCTTGAAAATAAACCCATAGATTTAACCAAACCGGGATACATGGCAGGAAGATCAGACGGGCAGCTTTTCTGGTTTATAGTAACCGGCGGCAAAAAAGGAAATGAAATGGACGGGTACGGTCCGGGCACTAGCGATAACCTTTCAGAAGAAGATATTTGGAAAAGTATTTTATACTTAAGAAAAAACTTCACAAAATAAACATAGGAATATTTTTCAACACCATATAAGGGAGGCCTATTCAGCCTCCCTTTTTATTAAAACACCGTAAATATTTATGAGAACAAATAAAAAAAGATTTAACATCAAAGGACATTTTTATATTTCAATATTTCTTTTAATCTCAGTTAATTTCAACTGTAAAGAACAAGAGAATTCAAAAATATTATATTTAACCCATTGCTCGCCTTGTCATCATCCTGAGCGTTTTGGAATTTCGGCTCCGCCTTTGATTCCTGAAACCTTAAAGCGAAAAAAAGATGGGGAGCTAAAAGAAATTATAAAAGACGGCCTCACGGCAACCAATATGCAGCCTTTTCGCGAAAAACTAAGCGACACTGATATTGAATCTATAATAAATTATATTCGTCAACCTGCGGGCGATATAAAATGGGATATAAACAATATTAGGCTGTCTAAAAATATTCCCAAAAAAAAGGGATTAAAAATCAAACCAGTATTAGACCTTATGAATTTATTTATGATTGTAGAAGGCGGCAAGGGTCTAGTGCATTTTATGAATGGAGATAATTTTAATTTGCTTGATAATGTCTACGTGGGTCCCATTCATGGAGGACCCAAATTCGATAAAGAAATGAAATACGCTTATATGGGAAGCCGTTCGGGCTGGCTGGTAAAATATTCGTTAGAAGACTGGAAAGATGCCGGCAGAATACGTGCAGGCGTTAATATGCGAAATATCGCAATTTCTCCAGACGGTTCTCTTTTAGCCGCAGCCAACAGCCTTCCTGAAAATATCGTCATTATTGATTCGAAGACATTAGACCCTATTAAGGTGATTGAAGCAAAAGGAAAACCCTCGGCTGTATACTCGCTTAAAAACGGCGAGGCGTTTATCGTATGTTTTCGAAATAATAAAGAATTATGGTTCATTAATTATTCTGATTTATCCATTGAAAAAATTACCGTAGACCAGCCATTTTCAGATTTTTTTATCGGTCCTGACGAAAGATATTTTATCGGAGCCGCAAGAAACGCAAAACATATCAGTATATTTGATATTCAGTCTAAGAAGATTGTTAAAAGTATTGAAACAAAAGGCATGCCCCATTTGGCCTCGGCGGCTCTATGGAAGCAAGGTAAAAAATATCTTGCCGCTTTTCCGCATATTGGAACTCCTTTTTTAACAATTGTCGATATTGATACATGGAAAATTGAAAAATCTATTAAATTAAAAGGCTCTGGTTTTTTTGCGAGAACTCATCATAATATTAAACATATATGGGCCGATTCAAACACCAATACCATACAACTTATAGATAAAAAAACAATGGAAATAACAAACGAAGTAACGCCTGATACGGGAAAAAAAGCAATGCATATTGAATTTACAAAGAATGGAGAATATGCCCTTGTTTCATTATGGGATAAAGACGGAGCAGTTGTCTTTTATGATACTAAAACCCTAACCGAAAAGTTGCGACTTCCCTTCATTAAACCAGTAGGAAAATATAACGCTACCAATAAAAAATATTAACTGCTTTATTGAACCGGGTTCAATAAAGCAGCGTTATTCTCGCTCATTGATTCAAGTTTTTTCTCAATATCGACGTCGATGTTATTATTTTGCTCGATAGGCGGCAAAAGCATTTTTCTGCTTATTTCTGCTCTCCTTTTCGGCTCAAACAATGTTAATAGATATGAAACGATCGATTGCCTTCCCTCTAATTCGGCGGTTTTATCCATTTGTCTGAAAACTTCAATAATATCAAAATCGCGCCAGTCTTCCATCATTTCTTTTGCTTTTTCGGGGGGCATGCTTGCTACTTTTTGCGCCATATCTTCGATTCTTTTATTTCTGTATTCCCAATCTTTTTTTTGCATTAAAAAATTTTTCTGTTCTTCAAGCATACTTACGGCATATTCGTTCAATATTTTTTTATCTCGTTTATAACCGGCTATTTTTTGCTCGAATTCTACTTCTTTTGCGGCAAGCTTTTCTTCTCTTTCTGCAAGCATTTCTTCCCATTTGTTATAGCTTACTTTTTCTACTATAGACGGGTTTTCTTTATCTTCCAGCACCGGGGGGTTTTTCGGAGCCAGAAATGGGATATAAGACGATACTTGGGTAATTCCCATATTATCTAATACAAATACAAATATCCCCGAAAAAAAGAATATCGTTAAAATCAGTAAAAAAACTGTTTTTCGTTCTGTCATAATTAATACTCCTTATTATTTATTCTTATGCCGGAATATTCTTTTTTATTTTTGTTAAAATCAGGCACAATTTATCCAGTTCCCGTTCTAATTTAAATATTTTTTTTCTTATCAAATGATATTTAATTTTTATCTGATACGTTTTTTTTATATATGAACTCTTTATGTCCCATATTTTCTTCGTCTTCTTTATTTTCATCAACATACTTCCTAAACCTCCATCGCCTTTTTGTTTCTTACAAACTGCTCGTCTAAAAACTTAATTTCTTCGCGGGCTATTTCATATTTATATTCTCTTTCTTTTTTTTCTTTAATAATTTCTATTACCCTTTTTTTCTTTCGCGTTTCAATTACTTTTTCCCTTTTTCTTTGAAGAATTGGTTCTATTTCAATATATCTTCTTTCTGCAATATTTTTCTTCTTTTTCAACATGTTTAAATACAAAGAAGCCATTTTTTGAAATTTTGCGTCATATTGCCCCATTCTTAATTTATCGGCTTCATTATATGAAATTCGAGTTGATTCAATGTTATATTGCCTTATATGATTATTTATTTTTTCTACTTCGCTTACAGTTTTTGATAAATCAGTCAAGGCGGTTTTCTCTTCTAATTCTTTTAATTTCAAAAAACTCTCTAATTTAAACTTAAATTTCTTCATTATAATTGTTATCTAACCCTTCTAATGCCAGACTCTCTGCCAGACTGCGATTTTTGATAAATCTCATTCAAAACTGAAAAGGTATTATCAAAAGAAGATACTTCATCTATTTCTTGGTTTAGAAATTTATCAAACTCATTTTTAAGCCTTATTGCCATATCTAATACATGATTAGAACCGCTTATATACGCGCCGAGATTTATTATTTCTTCATTTTCCTGATATTCCGCTAAATACTCTCTAAGTTTAGCCGCTTTTTGCCAATGTTGTTTTTCGGTTACAAAGGGCATGCTTCTGCTTATCGATTCGACAATTTCAACAGCGGGATAATGGCTTTTTCCCGCTAATTTTCTTGATAAGACGATATGCCCATCTAACATACCTCTTGCAGCGTCAGCTATTGGTTCATTCAAATCGTCAGCTTCGACTAATACCGTATAGACGGCTGTAATGCTTCCCTTTCTGGAGTTTCCCGCTCGCTCGATCAATTCGGGAAGTATGCTGAAAACCGATGGAGGATACCCTTTCGTAGTGGCGGGTTCCCCCGCACCGAGACCGACCTCGCGCTGCGCCATTGCCAGACGCGTTAGTGAATCCATCATTAATAGAACGTCTTTTCCTTCGTCGCGAAAATATTCGGCGATGGATGTCGCTAAATAAGCGGCTCTAACCCGATTCATTGGGCTATCGTTTGCCGATGCGACAATTATCACCGATTTTTTTAACCCCTGCTCGCCTAGTTCATTTTCAATAAATTCCAGCACTTCTCTTCCTCTTTCTCCGATTAATGCGATAACATTAACGTCAGACTTGCTGAACCTGGCAATCATACCCATCAAAGTACTTTTGCCTACCCCCGAACCTGAAAAAATCCCGACCCTTTGTCCTTTTCCCATTGTTAAAAAAGAATCTATAGATTTAATTCCCGTAACGAATGTTTCTCTGATCAAAGGCCTTTCAAGAGGATTCGGAGGATCATTGTACATACCTCCGGTTTTTTTAGTAAACAGGCTTCCTTTATCGTCAATCGGTTTGCCAATTCCATTTAAAACACGCCCTAGCAACTGTTCTCCTAACTTCACTTTTAACGGCCCGCCCATCGATAAAACCTTTGCCCCCGGATACACCCCTGTGATATTTTCTAAAGGCGAAAGAACCACGTAGCCATTTCTAAATCCAACAACTTCTGAAAGCACATATTTTTCTTCTTCTATTTTCTCTATGTGACACAAATCTCCCAAATGAACCTTCGGGCCCGACGATAGCACAATATTACCGATTACTTCAACAACGCTTCCTAGCGCCCGAATTGTATCGGTCTTATCTACCAGTTCTTTATACTTTTCAAGTACGCCTAACGGTTTTACTATTTTTTTCGCTATCATCTTTTTCTTACTTAAATAGGCTTCGCGTTTCTTATCGCCTCTTCAATTTCTTTGAGCTGGGTCGAAATTCTCGCGTCGATCGCGCCTACATCGGTTTCTATAATTACGCCCCCTCTGTCTACTCTGGAATCTTCATAAATGTTTACTTTTCTAAGAGATTCCATCATCTTTATAATCTCGTCTTTATGCGCTGTCGTCAGCTCTAAATCTGCGAAATTAACTCTAATATCAATTCTATCTCTGTCTTTTATTCGGGCAATCGCCTCTCGAATATTATTAAGAACGACCTCTTTTCTTTCAATAATTTCGTCTTTAATTACTTTTCTTGCAATCACTAGAATCATTTCAACCATTTGCTTTTCTGATTCTTTTATCACCTGTTCCCTTACGTCTATCGCGTTTCCTAATATCGTTCCTAGTCTGTCTATCAACCTTCTTACTTCGCCCTGCCCTTCTCTATATCCCACTTCTTTTCCCGCGTTATAACCTCTTTGGTATGCCTCATGCTCAATATCTGAAACTCTCATTTCAGCTTCTTTTATCATTTTTTCGACTTCGAGTTTTGCTCTTTCTATAATTTGCTCAGACTTAGACCTTGCGTTTTCTTCTTCTTTTTTAGTTTTTTCTTTGGCGTCTTGAATCAGTCTAAACGCTTCGGCTTTGCCCTCTTCTTTGATGCGAGTCGATTCAGCTTCAGCGTTTTTATTTTGGGTTTTTATTTTTTCTTCTGTTTCTTCTTTATATCTTTCGAGTTCATTTTCAATCTCTTCAATGGTAGGTCCCGTATATTGTTCTATTATATTGCCTTCGGTATCTAATTCAAACTCAGCCAATTCATCTAACTGTTGATATCTCTTATACCTATCGGGCAAATCAAGAATTATGGGTTCTTCTTGCGGTTTTATATCATCCGGGTGAAATATTATTTTAGCCATTTTTTTTCCTTAAAACAATTCTTATCATATAAAATTAGGTAACAAGTTCGTCTTCTCCCGCTCTTGCCACGATAATTTCGCCTTCTTCTTCAAGTTTTCTGATTATATTTACAATTTTTTGCTGAGCTTCTTCAACGTCTTTGAGGCGAATCGGCCCCATAAATTCCATATCTTCTCTTAAAAGGGCAGCGGCTCGTTTTGACATATTTCTGAAGATTTTCTCTTGAACTTCGGTATCAACCGCCTTTAGAGCTTTTGCAAGATCCTGGTTATCTAGCTCACGCAATGTTTTTTGTATGGCCTTATCGTCTAGAAGAACGATATCTTCAAATACAAACATCTTCTTTTTTATTTCTTCGGCAAGTTCCGGATCTTCTTCTTCAAGCGCCTCAATAATGCTCTTTTCGGTACCTCTGTCTACATTATTCAAGATTTCAACAACCGCGTCAATACCTCCGGCTGCCGCATAATCTTCATTAGACAAAGTAGATAGTTTTCTTTCAAGAACCCTCTCGACTTCTCTTAAAACTTCGGGAGACGTTCTATCCATCTTTGCAATTCTTCTGGCCACATCGGCTTGAATCTGGTGAGGAAGGCTGGCAATGATAAAAGATGATTTTGCGGGGTCTATATATGATAAAATAAGAGCAATCGTTTGAGGGTGCTCATTTTGAATAAAGTTCAATAAGTGACTAGGATCCTGTCTTCTTACAAAGTCAAACGGACGAACTTGAAGCGAACTCGTCAAACGGTTAATAATATCAATCGCTTTTTGGGTACCCAGGGCTCTTTCTAAAATACCGCGGGCAGAATCAATACCGCCTTTTGTGATAAACTCCTGAGCCATCATAAGCTCTTGAAATTCCTGCAAGACTCTTTCTTTGTCGTCGGGCGTTACTTTTTCAAGTCGGGCAATTTCGTATGTTAGAGTATCTACCTCGGCCTCGGCAAGCCGCTTCATTACTTCAGAAGAAACCTCCGGGCCCACGGCGAGCAAAAAGATTGCCGCTTTTTGTTTTCCGCTCATATCAGATTGTCTACCTATCATATCTAACCTCTGTTATATTTATCGACTTATTTCTCATAAATAAAAACATTCATTCCTTAAGCTATTAATCTATGCGACTTTTTATTCATCTGCCGCAAGCCATGTTCTTAATAGCTGAGCGACATCTTCAGGTCTTTCTTTCGCCAGACTAACGGCGTTTTCAAGCATTTCTTTGCGAGCCTTTTCTTCAAGAGACAATTCGACCTCTACGCCTTCTTCTTCAATGGCTCTTAACGCCGCCTCGCGCATCATTTGCTGCTGAGCCGCCAGCTCTTCTTCACGCAGACGACGCCTCTTTTCCATTTCTCGCTTAATAACATGATAAACCGCAAAAGCCAAAAAGACCACCATTAACGATATAAGACCGACTAAAAGCATTTTGCGCATCGCTTTGCTTTTTCGAAGTTCCGCGTCTTCTTCTTCATGTTCCCTGAATCTGTCTTTTTGTATATGCTGTACCGATATCTGATCTCCGCGAGAAGCGCTATAGTCAATGGCCTTTTTAAGAACATCTGTTATATTTCTCAACTCTTCGGCGGTAACCGTATGATATTTACGTTCATATCCGGTTTCGTCTTCTTTTTCTTTAACTCGTTCCCATTTTCCGTCTATGATTACCGCTAAATTTCGACCGCCGAACTCCCAAGGCTGTTTTTTAATTCTTCTGACATTTTCGTTAAACTTATTATTTTCAATTCTTTCTATTTTTGTATACTTTGCTTTTTGATAATCTTTATCTTTATATCCGGGCGGAAGATTCGGCTCTGAACCGGCGGGGCCCTCGGGAGTAAATCCGTTCCCTTCAAATTTCTCTTCAACCTCTTTAGTTGATACAGCAAGCGAATCTTGCACAACCTCTTCTGAATAAGGAGTATCAGGATTGTCTTTTTTCATAATAACCGGAGCAACATTGGTTTCTTCGCTTTCTTCTTCGTCCCATCGCATTTCAAGATCAAGCCTTACAACATCGGCGCGGTCTTTCCCGAAAAATGAAACCAGAGAGTTATTGATATCTGTTAAGAGTTTTATTCTTTCTCTTTCTTGAATTCTAAGTTTATCTTCAACTCGTTTTATTTTTGCTTTTTCTTTATCTAGTTCATTATCAAAATCATTCAGTATCTCGCCGTCTGGGCCGGCTATTGAAACATTTTCTTTTTTAAGACCGGGAACTGAACGGCTTACTAACGTGACGATGCCTTCTATTTCTCTTCTCGATAAATTTTCAATTCCTGGCGCATATTTTAAGATTACAGAAGCGGTTCGCGGCTCGACTCTTTCTTCAAACAATTGTTCCTTAGGAAAGGCTATATTAACCACGGCGCTATCGACAGATTTTAATGTCGACAATGTTCTTGTGAGGGCCCCCATCAGCGCTCTTTGGGTTTTGATTTCTTTTTCAAACTGGGTCTCTGACCACTTGTCCATATCAAAAAGTTCCCAGCCGGCGACTCCAGCCGGAATAAGCCCTTCTTGGGCAAGTTTCATCATGATTTCGCCTTTTTGCTCGGGAGATACCAAAATAACCTCAATGCCTGAAGTCGTGAAACCAAAGCCCATTTCTTCAAGTTTGCCCGAGATGTCGGCAAATTCTTTTGCCTCTAATTTTTTTTGAAAAAGCGAAACCTTCGATCCCGTTGACGAATAAGAGCCAATCATGACCAAAGACGCTATCGCCGTAGCCGCGACAGCGCCCGCTATAATTTTTTGAGTAGCGTCTAGTTTTTCAAAAACAGCTTTTATATTTTCAATAATTTTATTAAAGTCTGGCATGGGAAAACCTCTTTTTTATTCATATTAATTTACCCAAGTTCCCTTTGATGTTTTTTATTTTTTAATAAATCTGTTTTTTTATTCATTTATTTATCTTAAATTAACAAGTTCTCTATATGTTTTTACGGCCATGTCGGCTAATGTCTTTGTATATGTTAAAGACATCCTCGCCTTTTCAGCCGCTATCAGTACAGAATGCACGCTTACAGAGCCGGGATCTGCGACCGCTTGATGAGATAAGTTTTCTGCATAAACCTGCTGATCGTTTACTTGCTGCAAGGCTCTCGTTAAAACTTTTGCAAAATTTTCGGCGGGCGATTCGGATGTTTTCGCAGACTTAATACCATTGTAATGCTTCAGATCAGACGTCTTTAGCGGTATTATGTCTCCTTTAACCATGCTTTGAGTTAAGCTTTTGCTTATAATGTCCATACTGTCTCCTATGCTATATACTTTATATATCGTGTCAAATGTTTTTTATATATTTTTTTCTTTTTATCTTCCTATCTGCATTGCCGATCTAAACATGCTTTTATATCCGTTAATCATTTGCACGTTTGCCTCATAGGCCCGGCTTGCAGATATCATATCTACCATTTCAGTCACCGGATTTATATTGGGATACTCGACATATCCCTTATAGGGCCCGATTTTAATGGAGTCTTTATGCCCCGGATCATAGACCCTTCTTACGGGGGTTTCGTCGTCCCTTTCTATTTTAACCACGCGAACGCCCTGTCCCTCGCCATTTCTAAGACCAAAAGGATAAACGGGCGATTTCCATTTTGTTCTTAAATTGACCGGTTGAAGTATGACTCTTCTTTTTTTATAGGGTCCGTCTCCCTCTGTTGTGCGCGTAGTAGAAACATTGGCCAGGTTATTTGAGATGACATCAAGCCGAAGTCTTTGGGCGCTTAATCCGGTGGAGGCTATATTTATTGCTTCAAACATAATTCTTCTTCTTTCTTAATTAAATTTTCTACGGCGCTCTCATCACAATATTCATGATTCGAAAATGATGATTTATCTGCGAAGTCATAAATTCATATGTGAGTTGATTTTTAACCGCTAAACTCATTTCATGCTCTACATCTACATTATTGCCGTCGTTTCGCATTGTGGTTAAATAATCAATAACGGGTCTTGCCTTTGTTTCTCGATAATCCAATGATTTAAAAAAAGGGATATGTCGTTCGTCGGTTACTCTGGCGGGAACTTCGTTTTTTTTAACGTATTCTTCAGAATCAAGAGCCCGTCTTAATTGGGCCTCAAAAGTAACCTGAGTTCTTTTAAAATGCGGCGTGTCTACATTTGCAATATTATTGGCAATTACCTTTCTTCTAAGCTCGGCCGTATCTAACCCTTTTTCTAAAAGAGAGACTGACTTGTTCCAGTTTAACCTTGAATCTATCATTGTTATAAGTATCGTCAGAATTTTAAAAAGATTAATCAATAAATTCGCTTGATCGCATGTCTCTGCAAAAAATACTATGAAAAGATGCAGGTAGTTTTGCGCCCAAACATTATCGACAAAACAAATCTGACCTCGTAAAAATAGACTAAATTATAATATTTTTATAATATTTAGACGTAAGCAGGATAATTTATGAAAAAGAAAATCAAACCATTCTTGTTACTAGGCGGCCTTAGTTTAATAGCGGTAACATACGCTATTTATTCTCAAAGCGCGCATAGCAATTTATCAGATCCCGTGATGTTAAAAAAGTTTAAATATATTTCTGAAAGGCTCATGTGTCCCTGCGGATGCGCGCTGCCTTTAAATACCTGCAATATGTCTGACTGCATAGCGTGGGACATGAGAAAATCTGTTGAAATTCTCTTGAAATCGGGACAATCTGAAGAATTCATTATTAACGGATTTATAAACGGCTTTGGGCCCCTTATCGACACCGACCCTGCGTTTAGGCACATGTCTTCAGGGGTTAAAAATTTATTTCGCAGAGGTATGGGCGAAGAGGGCTTTACCGAGCCATACAACAGAAATCCCGAAATTTGGATAGCCGTATCGGCTGTTTTATTTTCTGCAATAGCCGGATGGTTTATTCGCTCTCATTTTCGCAAAATAAATCTTGCAAAAACCGGCAAAGAAAAAGAACAGGAAAAAACAACCGAAAAAGAAGAAGAACTCTATAAAAAATTGTACGACGAATAATTTTTTTCATTGGCGCCTTGTTCAATTTACTGGTCATATCTATTGCTATCATTAAGCAAATTTGAAACTAATCTTTATTTCAAATTTACTTGCCGCGATATCTAAAGAAATGCTTCTCATTCACAAAAGATGACGTCTGACGAACTGCAAAAAACAGAAGAAATTGCCCTGAAAATACGCCGTCTTGTTTTTGAGCATACCATTAAAAATAACGGCGGATATTTGAGCCAGGCCGCGTCTTCGGCCGATTTTCTTGCGGCTTTATACAGTAAAATATTAAATCTGGGCAAATCAATCGCTCCTGATATGCCTCTTGCTTACGCCGGCAATCCATCTTCCATGAATAAAAACTATACAACAGGCGCCCTGTATCACGGCGAAAAAAAAGACGAATATGACAGATTTTTCGTTTCACCAGCCCATTACGCTCTGGTTATTTACGCCGCTTTAATCGCGGTCGGCAGAATGAACGAAAAGGCTCTTGACCTTTTTAATAAAGACGGCTCAAGCGTCGAGATGATAGGCGCCGAGCACTCTCCGGGTATGGAGGTCACCAACGGCTCTCTGGCACAGACTTTAAGCATGGCATCAGGAGTCGCTTTCGCCCGCAGGGTAAAAAAAGAAAAGGGCCGCGTATGGGTTTTTATCTCTGACGGCGAATTTCAAGAGGGCCAGACATGGGAGACCTTTTTAACCATGGGCCATTATAATTTAAATAATATGGCCGTTATCGCCGACATGAACGGCCAGCAATGCGACGGGGCGGTTCATACCGTCATGCAGATTGGCGATGTTGAACAAAAGCTTCGCGCCTTTGGGGCCAACGTAATGACAGTTGACGGACACAATATCAAAGAAATTTACAGGGCGTCAGAAATAAAGCCTTATAACGGCCCGCTTGTCATTTTAGCCAATACGTCCCCCTGGCGGGGCATGAACGCTTTAAAAAAAAGATACCCGAGGCTTCATTATGTTCGATTTAAAAGCGAAGCCGAAAAACAAAACCTAAAAGAAGAAATATCAAAACAGTTATATTAAAATGAAAGTCGTTCAAAAACCATATGCAAAGGCGTTTATTGATTTCGCGAAAGATAAAAAAGATGTTTATTGCGTAACCGCCGATTTAACCAGCTCGTGCGAAGTCGACACCTTCAGAGATCAGCATCCTGAACGTTTTATTTCGCTGGGAATGACAGAACAGAATATGGTAAGCTTTTGCTCAGGGCTCGCGATGGAGGGCTTTTGGCCGTTTATACACACGTTTGCCGTTTTTTTATACCGCAGGGTACTCGACCAAATTATCTGCTCTGCGGCCTACCCCAACAGAAAAGTTCGTCTGATGGGGTTCTTGCCCGGCATTACAACCCCCGGCGGTATTACGCACCAGGCAATTGAAGATATAGCGGTTTTAAGATGCATACCGAATATGACCATTCTTGAAACCGGCGACGCGACCGAAGTTGAAACCGTACTTGATATCGCCGATTCTATTGACGGCCCGGTTTATGTAAGAGTTCTTCGCGGCGAAGTACTTCGGCTTTTTGATTCGCCTTTTCAGTTTAATCGTCTTCGCCTGCTTTCAGAGGGCGAAGACATCTTGCTTTTAACGTCGGGAATCATGACAGAAGAGGCCCTGAAAGTAACCGGCGCCTTAAAAAACGCGGGCGTTTCAATTTGCCATCTTCATGTTTCAACCTTAAAACCGTTTGCCGAAAAAGAGTTTCTCGATTGTCTCTCAAAGGTAAAGCATGGGGTTATCACTCTTGAAAACCATGTTATAACCGGCGGTCTCGGTTCGATTGTCTCTGAAATCATGGCTGAAAACGGCGTCTCTAAAAAGCTTACGCGTCTCGGTTTAAAAGATACCTTTGCCCACGGCGCGAGCCTTTATTATCTTCTTGCCGAATACCAGATGGACGCCGAAAATCTTTTGAAAACTGTTGAAAAAATGATGAATATTCAAACGGGCATTAAAAAAGATAATTTTTTAAATACAAGAGATGAAACCGGCATAGAACTTGAAAAAACTGAGGATCTATGATCGAAAACAGGTTTACCGTCACATACCAAATAACGGGTAATGAAAAATCATCGCATGAAGCCGCTAAAATTATCTGTTACGAACAGACCGTTGAGCTTAACGAAGACGTTTTAAAAGACGAAACCATCCGCGAAAATGTTGTGGGTAAAATTGAAATTTTTCGAGAAATAAAAAACGAGATTTTTGAAGCGGTTATCAGTTATGACGAAGAGACAACCGCCTACGAGCTGCCGCAGCTTTTAAATGTCATGTTCGGCAATACCAGCATTAAGCCAAACGTACGCCTTTTCGATTTTTCTCTTTCAGATGGTTTAAGAAAAAAATTCAGGGGCCCTAAATTTGGCATAACAGGCATACGCAAATTATTAAATGTTTACGACAACCCACTTCTCTGCTCGGCCCTTAAACCAATGGGAAAATCTGCCGAAGAACTTGCCAATTTAACCTTTCAGCTTGCCAAAGGCGGGGTTGATATCATAAAAGACGATCACGGCCTTTCAAACCAGAGCTTCTGCAGCTTTGAAGAAAGGGTTTCGGCCTGCGCAAGCGCCGTTAAAAAAGCCAATGAAGAAACCGGCAGAAATAGCATTTACGTTCCTCATATTACGGGACGCTATGACGATGTCATGAAAAGAGCCGCCTTTGCAAAAGAGAAAGGCGCCTTAGGTTATCTTATTTCGCCCGGCTTATGCTCATTCGATACCATGCTCGCGGTTAGCGAAAATGACAAACTTAATCTGCCTGTTATCTCGCATCCGGCATTTTTAGGCGGCATGTCGCATAATAACGAAAATGGAATTTCGCATAAAATTTTATACGGCAAACTGCAGCGCTTATCGGGGGCAGATTCTTCTATCTTTCCTAATTACGGCGGCCGTTTTTCTTTCAGTAAAGAAGAATGCGAAAATATAAAAAACGGATGCCTTCATGAAATGAACGATTATCTTTCTATTTTTCCTATGCCAGGCGGCGGCATGAGCGAAGAGAGACTGCCCGATATGCTAAAATTATACGGCAATGACGTAATCTTTTTAATAGGCGGCGCCTTGTTTCAAGATGAAAACAACATTGAAAAGACCTGCAGGCGATTTTTAAACACGATGGGACGTTAATATGAAGATGTTAAAAATAAATGGATCAACCGGCGTTATCAAATCAAGAGGATTTATGAATCTGCCCTGCCCCCAGCTTAAAACCTTTCTGCCTTATAATTTTCATTTTCAATGCTTCCCGCTATTCTGAAACGGTTAAAAGAAGTGAACATCTTTTGATGAGGAGTGCCTAAATCATTCGCATCATTGATGAAAATACCTTGTCTAAAAAAACCTTCGTAATTAAAAAATGAGTCTTCTTCATCGCCAGATTCTGTTTGCTCAATTTCATACGGCGACTCGGTATCTTCAGCCACATTTACTATCGAAAAACTCAAGCTACTACCCTGTTTCTGCCCTGTTTTTTACCCTTGTATAGATTTTCATCGCAGCGTTTCATCCATTGATCACATTGTTCATTTTTTCTTAACGCAGCGACTCCTATGCTCACAGTAATAGAAACATCCGGTAGAAAAGAATGTTTTTCAATCTTTTTTCTGAGTTTTTCCGCAAAAATTTTGGCGTTCTTGTTATCGGTATCATACAGCATGATTATAAATTCTTCGCCGCCCATACGAAAAGCTTTATCGGCCAGTCTTATCTCTTTTTTCAAAAAACTACCAATATTACGAAGAACAGTATCTCCCGCGTCATGCCCTTTTGTATCGTTGATTTTCTTAAAAAAATCTACATCAATACAAAGAAGGCTTACCTGCGTTCCTGTGCGCCGATTTTGGGCAATCGCCTGTTCAAGAGTAATATGAAGAATATTGCGATTATATAATTTGGTAAGCGGATCAATTAACGCTCGCTTTTTTAACAGAGCTTGCTGATTTAAGATAATTCTTATAAACAGCGCCGAGCAAATACTCACACAAATCATTGTGGCAGCCGCTCTAGCGGCAATGAAAATCTCTACATTCATAAATATCAGAGGAATCGCGGTAACCAGTAAAATCAAATTGGCTATCCATGCTTTTTTCTCGGTGAGCATAAAGTAAATAGCTAAAATTGAGGGATAGCTCCATAATATTCCAATTAAACCTAATTTTACAATAATCATATTTATAGTTACAATTACAAAGGGAGTAAAAATAATAAACGATATAATTGGTCGAAATTGCCCGCGAATAATGCTTAGTATAATAAAAAAACAAATAATCACTATAAATAGCACGCCACATCCAAGCCAAAGACGATTCTGCATAAAGTTATTAATAGTAAAAGGGGTTAAAAACAAAACTCCAACGAGAGCGATGCTGAAATTTGCCAGTACTCTAAAATCTGTCAGAGGGTCATATCTTTCAATAATTTTTCTTAATGTTTTTTTCATTAGTTTCGCTTACTTATGGTCATTTATAACATTTAATATTTCATTACAAGCGTTGTCTGTTATTGCAGATAAAGAATCTTAAGATGAACCGTTTTCCATTTCGATAGTAATGTCTCGCCAAAGAAACGCCTGTTAAATAAGCCCGTCAAAGGGTCAATATATGATAGATTTTTTAACTTTTTATTTGTATTTCGAAGCTCTTTTTTTTTCTTCTCAGGAACCAGCTTTGATTCATCTTTGGCGGTAAATACGGCATATCCGTCAGACGCATTAAAACATTGGTTCCAATTATTGGGAATCAAAAAATTATCTTCTGTTTGATAAAGCGGGTTTGTTAAATATTGGTTATCAAAATCATTTGACTTCCACTTCCACTGGCCCTTTAAGGCGATATATGATTCTTTTTCAAAATTATAATTTGTCAGATCAAGTTTTCCGTCTTTTAAAATATGCTCTTTTTTATAATCAAAACAGCCATATATAAACAAAAAACTAAATAAAATACATAAGTTTTTATACATGTTTTCAGTTAGAACTTTTTTTTATATAAATAAGACGTCTAAACTATCAATTTGACAACAAAAAAAATAACATTTGCCAATGTGTTTCTTCTTTTTGCCCTAGTATCAATGAAGAGAACTACTATTATATCATTACTATTAAGCGTATTTTTATTTCTGCAATGCGCTTCGCTTGTTGAAAAAGTCTTTACGACTCCCGATGTTGAAGTTGAAAAAGTGACCTTCGAAGATATCGCTTTATCGGGCGTTACATTAAACATAAACCTTGCTATTGACAACCCGAATACCATTAGCTTGACATTGAAAAAAATGTATTATAAAATGTATATTGAGGGGCAGGAACTTGTAAAAGGCGATAAAGACGAACCGCTCTTAATAGTGGGCAACTCTAAAACAGAAAATATTGTTCCGGTATCTGTTAATTTTTCGGGTCTAAAAGAGGGCATATCGGGAATCTTAAATAAAGACGAATTAAATTATAAATTTACCGGCGTTATGATACTTAAATCTCCGGTGGGCGATTTAACCTTTGATCTTGACGAAGAAGGAGTCATTCCGCTTCCGAAACCGCCCGATTTTACGGTTGAAGACGTTACAATGGGAGATATGGGGCTTACATCGGCAACAATTATATTTCATATAAAAGTAGAAAACAATGAAAAGATGAATTTTGAAATGAATACGTTTAATTACGAGATTTCAATAAATGACACAGACGTTTCAAGCGGCAACCAAACGGTAAATGAATCGCTTTTTGAAGGCGGCGACAAGACCTATGGCATTCCCGTTAATATTAAACTCTTAGGGCTAAAACGATCGCTGGTTGACGTTATTAAAAGCGGCACTTTTAAATATGTCTTTAAATTTAATCTTGATTTGAATTCTGTTTACGGCCCTTATACCATACCATACGAAAAAGAAGCCATGGTTGAACTATATTAAATCTTTCGCGATTTGATAGGCTAAGATTGTTTTGCCGTCTAAGACTTTTTGATTTTTAATAAGACTTTCTAATTCGCCAAAAGAGATTTTTTCAATTTCAAACGACTCGTCGTTGTCATGTTGCAGTTTTTTCTCAGATAAATCTTTCGCCATATACAAATGAATAATTTCGGTGGATATTCCTACGGCGGGATAGTATTCGACAAGTTTCTGATAATGTCTGGCCGCCAAATTTGCCTCTTCGGCCAATTCTCTTTTTGCGCAATCTAAAGGCGTTTCGTCTTTTTTTGTTTTACCAGCGGGAATCTCAAGCGAAAGGCCGTTCATTGAAAGTCGATACTGGCGAACAAGCCAAACATAGGCTCTGCCGTTGATATTTTCTATCGGCAAAACGCCGCTTGCTTCTGGATAATAAAGCAGAGGTTTTTGACCGTGTTCGGTTGAAACAAGTTCAAATGAAATTTCATCGTCTTTGTAAAGAGACGCATTTCTTACTTCTTTCATCTGCTGTTTTATTCCTGGCTCGTTCTTAGAACCGACAAGAAAGCTTCCTGCGGAATTTCAACCGAGCCGACCATTTTCATTCTCTTTTTGCCCTCTTTCTGCTTCTCAAGAAGTTTTCTTTTTCGAGTAATATCTCCGCCGTAGCATTTTGCCGTAACATTCTTTCTAAGAGCCGAAATTGTTTCTCTCGCCAATACTTTAGCGCCTACGGCGGCCTGAATGGCAATTTGAAACTGATGTTTTTGTATAATATCTTTTAGCTGTTTTATAATGTCTCTTCCTCTTTTTTCGGCCTGAGCCCTGTGACAAATTGAAGAAAGCGCATCTACCTTATTCTGGTGAACGAGAATATCAAGCTTGATTAAATCGCCTTTTCTGTAATCGTAAATTTCATAATCTAAAGAAGCGTACCCTTTGGATACGCTTTTTAAACGGTCAAAAAAATCAAAAATCATCTCGGCAAGAGGCAAGAAATAAATAATCTGCACCGTTTTGGTATCGAGATAATTTAGCGAAACGTTTTCTCCGCGCTTTTCCTGAAGCAGTTTTAAGATATTGCCCATATAATCAGAAGGAGTTATAATTGAAACTTTAACGAAAGGCTCTTCTACTTTGTCGATGCTTCCGGCGTCCGGAAATTTGCTCGGGTTATCGATAAACGACTCTTCTCCTTTTGCGGTTTTTACCTTATACTTTACCGACGGCGCCGTGCTTAATAAGTTTAATCCGAATTCGCGCTCGAGTCTTTCCTGCACAATTTCCATATGCAAAAGACCTAGATAACCCACGCGATAGCCAAAGCCAAGCGCGTCGCTGTTTTCAGGCTCATAAACCAAAGCCGCGTCGTTAAGAGCAAGTTTTTGAATGGCTTCTTTTAAGTCTTCATAGTCGTCGGCATTTACGGGAAAAAGTCCCGAAAAAACCATAGGCTTTACTTCTTTATATTTAATAAGCGGCTTATCGGCCGGTTTTGAAAGAGTTGTGAGAGTATCGCCCAGACTTACGTCGGCCACGTTTTTAATGCCGGTTACGACATAACCCACCTCGCCCGCTTCAAGAGAATCAAGCGGTACAAGATTAAGCTGAGAGATGCCAAGCTCAGATACTAGATGCTCGCTTTTTTTTCCCATGAATTTAATTTTCTCGTTTTTTTTCATGACCCCGTCAAAAACGCGAACCTTGGCGACAACGCCCCTGTAAGCGTCAAAATAAGCGTCAAAAGCCAGAGCCCTTAAAGGAGCGCTTTTATCTACAACGGGAGGGGGTATCTGTTTTATAATTTCTTCCATCAAATCTTCTATGCCGATGCCGGTTTTTGCCGACACCGAAACCGCGCTGTTTTCGTCAAGACCAAGGGTTTCTCTTATTTGAATTTTTGTTTTTTCGATATCGGCCGATGGCAAATCAATTTTATTGATAACGGGAACAATCATTAAATCTGCCTCAAGAGCCTGATAAAAATTGGCGATTGTCTGCGCCTGAACCCCCTGCGAGGCGTCAATTAAAAGCAAAACTCCCTCGCAGGCGGCAAGCGAGCGGAAAACTTCATAACTGAAATCGACATGACCGGGAGTATCAATCAAGTTAAACAAATAATCGTTTGAATCTTTTGATTTATAAATAAAAGAAGCCGAATTTGATTTAATCGTGATGCCGCGTTCTCTTTCGATATCCATGCTGTCTAAAATCTGAGCTTTCTGGGTGCGGCTGTTGGTGACGGATGTAATTTCTAAAAGCCTGTCGGCAAGCGTGCTTTTACCGTGATCAATATGCGCTATGATTGAAAAGTTACGTATTCTCTCGGGAGATATATTTTTGTATGCCATATATAATTTTAGTCAATTTCTTTTCTAAAAACAGGGTGTAAATCATGATATTTTTTATTATCTATCACCACTCTAAATTGACCTTCTCAATTTTATCAATCGCTTCTTTATAAAACAGTTTTTCTAAGTCATAAAGACTGTCAGTGATATCTGAAAAAAACATCTTAACGCCGCCTTTTGAATCTGCGTCGTTTGCAAGATTATTTTCGGCAAGAATTTTCTCTAAAAACAATGCTGTTTCTACAGACGAGTCGATTAAAATAAAATCTTTATACAACCTCTGTATATGTTTTTTTAATAACGGATAATGCGTGCATCCTAAAATTACATATCGAATCTTTTCGCGGTCAATTTCTGAGAGGTATTCTTTTATGATATCTTCGGCCGCTTTCTTATCGCTAAAGCCTTCTTCGACAAGCGGCACAAACAAGGGACAGGCTTTTGAAAATAAATACAGGTCGCCCCGTTTTTCTTTTAGCGCCTTTTCATAGGCCCCGCTTTTTATCGTTGATCGCGTCGCGATTACGGCGGCTTTTTCGCCTTCTGGGGCGAGTTTTGAAACAGCGTTTACACCCGGTTCAACCACGCCTATTACAGGCACGGGCGATCTCTTCTTAAGCTCTTCAAGTGCGTGCGAAGATACCGTATTGCAGGCGACCACGATGATTTTTACTTCTTGCTTAATTAAAAAATCGAGAATTTCAAGCGAATATTTTACGACGGTTTCTTTTGATTTACTACCGTAAGGAACCCTGGCAGTATCTCCGAAATAAATCAGACTTTCTGAGGGCAGTTTTTCATGAATGGCCGACAAGACGGTTAAGCCGCCAAGGCCGCTGTCAAAAACACCTATGGGGTTTTTATTGTTCACTTTTTTTCAGGCGGATGTTTTTTCGAGGCCAAAGATATCATAAATAAGCTGTAATGCCTGATCGCTCTTATCGTCTCTTATGACGCACGATATTTTTATTTCAGAAGTTGAAATCATTTCAATATTAATGCCGTTTTCGGCCAATATCTTAAACATCTTTGCGGCTATACCCGTGTGTGATTTCATTCCTACGCCCACGGCAGAAAGAATGGCAATGCTTTTATCAATACTGAATTCTCCGGCGCCCCATTCCTGCAGTTTATTTTCAACCGCTTTTTTGGCTTTGGAGTCGTCGTTTCTTAATACTGTAAATGAGATAGTGTTTAAATTGTCTTTACCAGTCGACTGTACAATCATATCGACATTGACCTGAACGTCGGCCAAAGCGGCAAACAGTTCGGCGGCGATGCCCGGCCTGTCGGGAATATCGCCCACTGTTATTCTTGCTTCGTCTTTTTTCAGGGTAACGGCCGTAACCAGCAGTTTTTCCATATCTTCATCCTCCTTAACGACGAGAGTGCCTTCTTTGTCGTTATAGCTTGATCTTACGTGTATAATAACGTCATATTTTTTCGCGAACTCGACCGACCTTGAATGCAGAACCCCCGCGCCAAGAGAAGCAAGCTCGAGCATCTCGTCGTAACTTATTTTGCTTAGCATTTTAGCGTTCGATATTTTATTCGGGTCGGCGGCAAAAACTCCGTCAACGTCAGTATAAATCTCGCACTCTTTGGCCTCAAGAGCGGCCGCAAGAGCCACCGCCGATGTATCAGAACCGCCTCTTCCTAAGGTCGTGATATTTTGTTCAATATCAACCCCCTGAAAACCGGCCACAATGCAGACATTACCTTTTTCAAGAGATTTTGTCAACCGTTCGGTATCAATTTTTTCTATTCTGGCTTTTGAGAAACGCCCGTCGGTCAAAAGGTTAATTTGTGAACCGGTAAAACTTACCGCGGGAACTTCAATTTCATGAAGCGCCATCGCCAATAAAGCGATAGATACCTGCTCGCCAGTGGCCAGAAGCATATCCATTTCGCGTTCAGACGGCGTCTGGGTTATCTCGCCGGCAAGAGAAACAAGCTGATCGGTTGTTTTACCCATGGCCGATACCACAACCACCAGAGAAAAACCTTTATCATGATAATTTTTGATTCTCTGCGCGACGGCTTTAATGCGCTCGCTGTTTTTTACCGAGGTGCCCCCGTATTTTTGTACCAGTAGTTTTTTATGATTTAACGCCATCTGTACGGGAAGAAATTACTTTGAAAACAGGCTGTCAAATATAATGTAATCGGCATCGAATGAATTAATTTAGACGAAAGCGCCATTTTATCTATAAGATTCTTCAAGCTTATTTAATTTTTTTAAACCTTCTTTATCGTTAAGTTTTTCTAATATTTCACGAAGTTTTTTTCTTTTTTTCAAGTCTTCAGGTTTCTTAATGATTTCATCCCATAGCTTTTTTGATTCTTTTTTAAGTTTTTCTCTTTCTTCTATAAGCCGGGGTTTGAATTCTTTTTTTTCTTCATCTTCTAATAATATTTCCGCAGGCGACGTCTCTTGCGGCGCCGACATTGCTATCGCTGGCGCCGCCGATTTTTTATTTTCTCTTTTTCTTTTTTCCTTCGACGGCTCAAGGGCAAGCCTATTATTTTCAGTTTCGTTATTCATTTTTGATTCAAGAGAGAAATTATCGTTACCCGTATCCGAAAATTCCGGCTTAGGCGAAGCCGGCGGCGATTCAGGTTCCGATAAGTTTTCAACTCTTCTTTTCTCTTGTATCTTTTTTGTTAAAACAGGCTTTCTTTCTTCTTTTTCATTTTTTTTAATCATTCCTGAGCCGGGGTTTATTGTTTTTTCTTTTTCTTCCTGGGCTCTGGCAATTTCAAAAGGCGCTTCTTTTATAGAGGTTTTTTGAATAAATAAATAATTAAATGTAATTAAAAGCAAAGCAAAAGACGGAACTATAATTTTCAAAATATTAGGTTTTAATAAAAACCGCTTTATATTAAATATTTTATCGGATATTTTTTCTTTTGTCTTATAAGCGAGAGACACAGGCGGCTTATACTCGCTCTCTAGCTTTAACTTATATTTCTTAAAACTCTCTTTTATAAATTTATCTGTATTTTTCTCTTCTATTAATTTGTTATAAAATATTTGACATTGCGCGCATTTTTCCGCATGATTTTCCCATGCTTTTGGAATTTTCTTATCAGGATCATTTAAAAGTTCCTGAGCAATATCATGATATTTGTTACAGGCCAATTATATCCTCCCCGAATCCGAAGCTTTCCATTTGAATTCTTATCAATCGTCTCGCTTCGCTTAATCTCGATTTCACGGTGCCCTCTGAAATATTCAACGCTTCTGATATTTCATGATAACTTAAGTCTTCAAAGTATCTTAGATATACGGCGCCTTTGTATTTTTCATTCATATTTCCCGCGATACGAATTAGACATTCCTGGGCCTCTGATAGTTCGATTTTTTTTGAAATATTTTCACGTTCGTCAGTAATATCAGTATAATCTTTTTTATCTGATTTATTTTTTGTTTCAGAAAATAAAATAATTTTTTTTCTTTTATGTTTTTTATGAAAATCTTTACAGTTATTGATTAATATTCGCACAAGCCATGTATAAAGACCAGATTTTTTTTTAAATGACTCATAATTCTTGGCCCCTTTTTCAAAAGTTTCCTGCACCATATCTTCAGCCTCGTCAGAATTTTGAATATATCCTAAAGCTAAATAATAAAGCCGCTGCCGATATTTTGCCGATTCATCCCAGAATTTTTGCAGCATTTCATTATAGCCTTCATCAAGTTTAGAAAAGGCAAAAATTATAAATGTTACAACAGGCTTCATAATAATATCTAACACAAAACTTTTCGGCAATTCAAAATAAATATCGGCCCGGCCTTATGACCAACGATATTTAGACTCTAATAAATATGCCGATACCTGTTCAAATAAAAAAAAATCGAACTTTTTCAACCTCCTGTCGTCTAAACGTCGGGTTAGAAAAAATCAATAACCAAAAGGAGTATAAAATGAAACAGAAAAAAATATTATTAACGGGATTTTGTGTCTTATTTCTTGCCGCAAACATCACGGCATGCAATGTTGCAAAAGACAAAAGGGAGAATATAGATACTGAAGAAAACGCCAGTATCGCCGCGAAGAAAGAACCCAATGCAAATAAAAATACCGATAAGAGGGTCAAAGTAGAATCAAAATCGAAAAAAAAACCCGCGAAAGACTTAAAAAGCTACCCCGACTATCCGATTGAAACACTGGCGCTAGAAGAAAGCAAATCGGCTCTTGCAGATATAAGCGAAGCAACCGAAGAAGAAGCATACCGTCAGGGGTATTTAAGGCCTTCTATGGTAAAAAACGCTTATCCTGAAAAATCAAAACGATTGAATTTTCAACAAAGATACAATCCGAATTTTAACACAGAGGCATACGATAGAATCTATGAAAACGATTTTCTCGAAGCGAATAAAAATCCGCTTTCGACTTTCTCTGTTGACGTTGATACGGCTTCTTACAGCAATGTTCGAAGGTTTTTGACGAATGGCTCTTTGCCGCCTAAAGACGCGGTTAGAATTGAAGAGCTGATAAACTACTTTTCATATGATTATAAGACGCCTAAAGATAACGAAAAGCCTTTTTCGGTAAATAGCGAGACGTCGACCGCCCCGTGGAACAAAGAAAGAAAAATTGTACACATTGGCATAAAAGGAAAAGAAATAAAGCCAGAAAATATTCCGCCGAGAAATCTGGTTTTTCTTCTCGATGTTTCAGGTTCCATGTCAGCTGAAAATAAACTGCCGCTTTTGAAAAAGGCGTTAAAACTTCTGGTACAGCAGTTAAATCATAAAGATAAAGTAGCCATAGCGGTATATGCCGGTTCAAGCGGATTGGTACTGCCGCCCACATCTGGCGAAAACGGCCAGGCGATACTTTCTGCTTTTGACAGACTACAAGCGGGCGGATCTACAAACGGCGGTCAGGGAATTGAGCTGGCTTATAAAACCGCCTCAGAGATGTTTAACGAAAACGCCGTAAACCGAGTAATTCTGGCCACCGACGGAGATTTTAATGTCGGCGTTACCAACCAGGGAGACTTAACAAGGCTGATTGAAGAAAAAAGAAAGAGCGGTATTTTTCTTACCGTTTTAGGCTTCGGCATGGGAAACTACAAAGATTCTACTATGGAAAAACTGGCAGATAAAGGCAACGGAAATTACGCTTATATAGATACTTTTGCCGAAGCGCGAAAGACCCTGTTAGAAGAGGCGGCATCTACTCTAATTACAATTGCCAAAGACGTAAAGATTCAGGTAGAGTTTAACCCCGCTCTGGTAAAAGCGTACCGGTTAATAGGCTATGAAAATCGAATGCTGAAAAAAGAAGATTTTAACGACGATAAAAAAGACGCGGGAGAGATAGGCGCGGGACACACTGTAACCGCGCTTTATGAGATTGTTCCCCCCGAAGGCGAGGTCAACCTTCAAAAAGTTGACGACTTAAAATACCAGACTCCGGCGTCTTCAAATTATGGCTCTAATTCTTCAGAGCTTTTAACCGTAAAAATTCGGTATAAAGAGCCCAAAGAAGAAAAAAGCAAACTGATAAGTTATCCCGTTAAAGATACGAATACCTTATTTGAAAACTCGTCCGAAAATCTCAGGTTTTCAGCGGCTGTGGCGGGGTTTGGCATGCTCTTAAGAGATTCTGAATACAAGGGATCAAGCTCTTTTGACATGGTATATGAAACCGCTAAAAACGCTCTGGGAAAAGATAAAAACGGATACAGAGCGGAATTTTTAAGACTCGTCAGGTTATCTCAAGATTTATCGTCTGCGGTTAAATAATTTAATAATTTTTGGGAACTATGCAAGAACAAGGTCGTCGAGTGATTTATACGCCGCATTGGCTTGCGGTACAAAAATGGCTTTTTTAAAATAAAAAAGCCATTTTTACTCAATGAGCGGCGTATAAATTTTATCGAGACGGGTTTTTTACACAACCTCAAAAATCTTAATCTCGAATTTAAAGATTGTAAATTTTAAGATAATTGTTTTATTGTATTAATATCTTTTATATCAATCAGTAAAACCACATTTTTTTTCGCCCGGTATTCTTTTGCTTCTTTTGCCGATATCGTTTTAGTAAAAATCTGACCGCCCGCTAAAATCTCAGCCTTATAGGCATTGCCTTTTTTATTTAGATTTAAAAGTTTTCCCGTTATTTTTAATTTCCCGTTTATATTTTCTTCTTTACCCGAAAATACTTCAAAAGGAGTTCCCTGTCGTTTTATTATACCGTCTTCTAAAATACAAACCGTCTCTGCCATGCTGAAAACTTCAGAGACGTCATGACTTACAAGAATTGTTGTGATATTATATTTTCTGTGAATTTCAAGAATTTCATTTTGAAGCGATTCTTTTATCTCGTCGTCTAATAATGACATTGGCTCGTCAAGAAGCAGTATCTTCGGTTTTAAGGCTACCGCGCGGGCAAGCGCCGTTCTCTGTTTTTGACCGCCCGAAAGCTGATGCGGCCTCCTGTCTGCAAGTTTTTTAAGCCCCATAAAATCAAGCATACCGTCAATATATTCCGCTTCGGTTTTCTTATCTGCGGCGGCATATTCAATATTTTCCCGCACCGTCATATTAGGGAAAAGCGCAAAATCTTGAAAAACAAACCCTACTTTTCTAAAACGGGGAGTAAGATTAATTTTCTTTTCGCTGTCAAACCATATCTGACCGTTTATTTTTATATATCCCGCCTCGGGAGTTTCAAGACCTGCGAGAATTCTTAAAATAGTTGTTTTGCCTGCCCCTGATTTTCCGAATAGGGCCAGAAGAGCGTTTTCCTGAACCTGAAGTTCGGGTTTCAGGTCAATCTCTCCATCGGCCGTGTGCATCGTCTTTCTTATATTTATATCAATCATTTTAGTTTAAAGGCTTTACCCATTTTTTATTGGCGGCATAAACCAGAATCAAAATAACAAAGGCGGCAAAAAACAAAATAGCCGAATAAAAATTCGCCGCGCCGTAATTTAACGCTTCAACCTCTTCATAAATAGCAATAGAAGCCACTTTGGTTTCGCCCTTCATGCTGCCGCCTATCATCAAGACAACGCCAAACTCGCCGATTGTATGAGCGAAACTTAATATAAAGCCGGCCAAAAGAGAGGGCTTTATATTGGGAACAAGAGCCTTAAAAAGAGTGGTCATTGCCGATTTACCCAGGGTAAAAGACGCTTCGCGAAGCGAAATAGGAAGATTTTGAAAACCCGCCTGTATGGGCTGAACCATAAAAGGAAAACTGTAAATAACAGAAGCGACAATGAGACCTTCAAAAGTAAAAACAAGCTTTAAATTAAAAACATCGTCGAGAAACCCCCCGAAGGCGCCTGCAGGGCTAAACGCCGCTAAAAGATAAAAGCCCAAAACCGACGGAGGCAGAACAATCGGCATACTGACCAGGGCCTCTATGGCTATTTTGTATTTTTTCTTAGAAAAAGCCAGCCAATAAGCCATAGGCAGACCCAAAAATATTAAAATAACGCTTGTTATAAACGATAATTTAAAAGTTAAAAAAAGAGGCTCTAAATCGTAAGTCGTCATTTCTGTTTTTTGAAACAATATCTGACATTTTTAAGGCGTCAGATAACCAAAGTCTCGCAATATTTTTTTCGCCTCGTCAGAAAAAAGAAACGCATAAAACTCATTTGCGGTTTTGTTTGTATTCGCGCGTTTCAATTTTATGACGCCCTGTTTAATAGGTTCATATAAATTTGTTTCAACATCGCGGATGTACTTTTTCTTTTCTATTATCGGCGAAAACAAGGTTGATTTCGCGGTAATGCCGATATCAACCGAACCCGATAAAATATAATGATTTGTCTGCGAAACGCTTTCGCCGTAAACGATTTTTTTTCGCAGGGCGCCATAAATACCCGCATTTTTTAACGCATACACGGCCTGCTCTCCATATGGAGCGTTTCGAGGGTTTGCTACGGCTATCTTATCAAACTTTAAGGCGCTTAATTTTTTCAAAGAATCAGGGAGAATTTCTTTTTTTTGAGTCCATAAAATCAATGAACCGTATGCGTAAACATCAGGCGGTTTGTCTGAATATTTTTTTTCATATAAAGTCTGCGGATATTTCATGTCTGCCGAAAGAAAAATATCAAAAGGCGCCCCGTGAATAATCTGTGCCGTAAGTTTTCCCGATGAACTTACCGTCATCTGAGGTTTCACCGAATATTTTTTTTCAAATGCGGCGATTATTTCGCTTAAAGCATATTGAGCGTTTGCGGCGACGGCTAAAGTTATTTTCTCAGACGAAGCGTCGTCTACTGAAGATTTTTTACAGGTAATATTAACGGCAAAAACATAAAATAATATTATAAGACGAAAAATAAAGCGTTTTGAAAAATAAATATTTTTCATTCGTTAAAGATTTTTTGAGATAAGAATATCTCCCGTCATACCGTTTTTGCCTTCGGGAACCGGTATGCCAATTAAATTTAAAATAGTAGGAGCAATATCGCATAGTCTGCCGTTTTTAACGAGACCTTTTTTATTCTTAACGCGATTATCAATAAAAACAAGAGGAACATTAAATACCGTATGCTGGGTAAAAGGCGTTTTTTTATCGTCGGCAAGCATTTTTTCACAGTTGCCGTGATCGGCGGTTAATAAAATTGAATAATTTTTATTTAATGCCTCGCTTATAATTTCGCCCACGCACTCGTCAAGAACTTCGACAGCTTTTATGGCAGCATTAAGCTTGCCTGTATGCCCTACCATATCGCCGTTTGCAAAGTTAATGACAATAAGTTCATATTTTTCTGACTCTACAGCCTCTAGAACTTTTTCTTTAACTTCATATGCGCTCATCTGGGGTTTTTGATCGTATGTCGCAACGTCGGGCGAAGGAACAAGAATTCTATCTTCATTCTTATAGGGAGTATCTGAACCGCCGTTAAAAAAGAAAGTCACATGAGCGTATTTTTCGGTTTCAGCGATGCGAAGTTGTCTCAGGTTTTCGTTTGCGATAACCTCGCCTAGAAGATTTCTTTCGCTTAAAGGAGCATACAATACCGGCAAATTAAAGTCTTCATGATATTGCGTCATGCATACAAAGTGAATATCGGGCTTTTTATCTCTTTGAAACTCGGTAAACTCGTCAAAAGTAAGCGCCCTGGTAATTTCTCTTACCCTGTCGGTTCTAAAATTTAAAAAGATTACGGCGTCGTTATCTTTTATGGTTCCTTCTTTATTTACGAGTATGGGTTCCATAAATTCGTCGGTAATATTTTCTTCATAATACGCTTTTATCTGCGACAAACCATCGGCGTTAAAAATCCCTTTGCCTTCAGTTAAAAGTTCGTATGCCGTTTTTATTCTGTCCCAACGGTTATCTCTATCCATGGCGTAGTATCTACCGATAATTGTCGCAAGAGTTCCGTAATTTATTTTTTTTATAAATTCATTCAGTTTTTCAATGTAGCCCGCGGCGCTTTTTGGCGGGGTATCTCTGCCGTCTAAAAAGGCGTGAATAAAACACGAGGCTTGTGGATGGTCTTTTTGCAAAATCTCAAGCATTCTTTCAAGATGAGACTGCAAAGAATGAACGCCCCCGTCTGATAAAAGGCACATAAGATGCAGTCTGCCGCCTTTTTTAAGATAAAGCGAAAGATCATTATAAGCTTTTGAGCGCTCAATATGTCCCGTATTAAAACCCTTTGTGATTCTAACTATATCGCTGTACATGATGCGCCCCGAACCCAAATTCAAATGGCCAATTTCAGAGTTTCCCATTTGCCCTTCGGGCAAACCGACATTTTCTCCCGAGGTAAAAATTTCTGCCGACGGATATTCGGCAAAGAGCTTGTCGATATTCGGTTTATGTGCAAGCTTCACGGCGTTGCCGGCGTCATTTTCATCGGGATTTATTCCGAATCCGTCTAAAATCATCAATATTACTTTTTTTACTTTATTAGACATTAAATTAATATAGCTTTATTGTTTTATATATTCAAAATAAAAGGCGTCATATTTTTCTTGGCCGATATTAGGAAAGGGATGCCATGCTTCTTTTTTCTCTTTTAATAGAAAGCCTGTTTTTTCAAGAACTTTTTTTGAATCTTCTACTGTATTATGGGTCTTCCATGCCATATATTTTGTATTTTTAGAATTGCCGGCAAACCGAAAAACATTTTCTGCGTCATCCGTTTTCAGCCTTCTTAACTGAAGACGTTCAGTAATTATCTTTTCTGAGGGATTTATAATCTTCATTTCGTTTAACAGGAGCCCATATGCCCAATCATTTGCCATAAATAAAAAACTTAAACATATCAAAAATCATGGTTTCTTTTATAGCGCATAAAAAAATAATTCTTTAGAATGTCAAGATTTAAGATATTCGCTTTAATTATTTCATAAATTTCATATTTTGCTTCATTCAAATCTTATAATCTGCAAAAACTTTGTATAAACAATTAAAAAATGATAGCTACCTTTTTTTAACAACCTTTTTAACATTTTCTGAAAATCCCGATTGTCTTTCAAGAAGTATGCCCAAAATAGTTAAAATACAAAAAACAAAAACCGGCAAATAGGGGCCTTTCATTAAGAATAGAAGCTTTATGCCATAGGGCAATAGCCCGTTTATTATTAATGTATATCCTATGCTCAGCATCAAGATAAAGGCGACAATACGAAAGGGAAGATAAAAAAAGTGTATCATTCTCTTAAACGTGTGCCTAAGGTATCCGTCGAGAGCCACTATAATACACGTAATAATAGTTGTGACAATTAAAGAGATATGCGGTAGCATTAAATCTGATAAACTGTTCAGCCATCCAATTAATACTTCTATGTATAAAGGAACTTTCTTTGTTATTAAATCTTCCCAAAATTCTTTTATTAAATTCATCTGCAATATCCCTTTTTAAAAAGCCTATAAATCTATAATATATTTATAAAACTAATGCGAGCATATATTTTGTGGAGTATTCTATTTCATGCGCCATGACTAAATCTTTATTATAATATACGAATAAAAATTCTTCTACAAAACTTATTTTTATCTCGCTAGGAAAACATCGGCAAATAAAAAGTATAAATAATTTTTAAGGCGCATAATAACCCCTTTCGCCTGCCGTTCCTATAATAAACGCAACAAACGGCTGATAATAATGAAATACAAAGCGTTGACGCGATGTTTTCAATTTAGATTTTGTCAGACTATAATGGCAAAAATAAGTTTAGATAAAGTATCCGACACGCGACAAAAAGCGAGTATTTTCGCGACAGAAGAAGAAACTCTTTCAGCTGAAAAAAAAGCTTTTAATAAAATACAAAAAGAAAAAAAAGTAGACGGTTTTAGACAGGGCAAAATACCTGAAAATATCATAAAAACCCGGTTTTCTAAAGAAATTGAAACTGAAACCTTAAATACGTTAATTCACGATTTGTATCCCGAAATATTAGAAAAATCTTCTAAAAACATTTTTCGAATTGTAAACGTTGAAAATTACAGCAAAGATAAAAATAGCTGCAAATTTGATCTTATTTTCGACCTATCTCCCTATATGAAAAATCTGAAGATGAAAAATATCGTTCTTCTTGATAATATCCCCCAGATTCAAGAAAGCGATATTGACGACGAATTAAAAGATATTCAAAGAGGCGGGGCAAAAAGCGAACCTAAAGCAGAAGACGCCTGCGCCGAAGACGGCGACTTAATAACCGTAAACTATGAAGTTTGGATGGACGGAGCCCCACAGGGTAAAGAACAAAAAGACATCAGACTGCTATTAGGCGAGAAAAAATTTGACGAAGAAGTTGAAGAACAAATAATCAAAGAAAAAATAAAAAAAGGCGAAGAAATCTTAGTTAAAAAAACGTTAAAACAGGACGGCACCGAAGATAAAGAAGAAAAGCCTTATGAAATACATTTAAGCGTAACCGGCATAGAGAAAGTTATTTATCCTGAAATAAACGACGAGCTTGCCAGGGCCTATTCTCCTCAATTTAATACTGTATCAGAACTTAAAAACGGCTTAAGAAAAGATATGGAAAAGCGTTTTTTTCGCAAAGATCTTACCGAACAAATTGCCAAAGCCTTTGATGATCTTGAAACTCAAAACGAATTTTTATTTCCCGAAGGGTATCTTGAAGAAAAACTATACGAATTTCTAAGCGAATACAAAGTAGACCATTCAAAACTCCCTCCTGAACAAAAAAAAGGCTACGCCGATATCGTAGAAAAAAGGTACAGAAGAATACTTCTTAACGAACACCTTGTAAGAGAAACGATTAAACACTTCAAGAAAGACGAACTTGAAAAAGAATTTGAAAATTTTGTAAGAGCCGATTTTGACGAAAAAATAGCCGAATACGTTTTAGCCGCCTATAAAAATAAAAAGAACGACGAAACCTTAAATAAGATAAATCTTTTTTTTCAAAATAAACTTATTTTTGATTATTTTAAGAGCGGTAAACTTGTAAAAAAAGGGAAAAAAATTGCTTATAAAGAATTTATGGCCCAAGAAAATAAACCTTCATAAATTATGCGCAAAATAATTTTGCTTATTTTTTTTTATCAACCGTTTTCAGCTTTCTTGTTCGCAGATACCCGCAAAGAGACTGTTCAATTAACTCTTCATAGAAATTCTGAAAAATATGTTCAAAAAATGAATATTGTCGAAGAAAAAGATCATATTACAATAGATTTTTTTGACGAAAACGGAGAGTCTACCAAAACAATCTTATCGGGGCAAATGAAACCTCTTGAGGTTTTTTATTTTAACAAGAAAAAAGACGAGTATATGAAACTTTTTTTTAATTACGATAAAAAAGAAATATACTCAACCGGAAAAATTGAAGAAGAATATGATCTAGACGGCACAACTTATGACGCGACAGGGGCGACATTTTATATTTTTTCAAAAATTCTGCCTGCGGCGGGAAAAAATTATAATTTTTATTTATTGCAAAGCAAAGAAGAAAGAGTTGTGCAAATGTATCTTCGTTATGTATCTACCGAAAATATATTCATAAACGGCGAAAATAAATTGGCGTTAAAATATGAAACCGGCCTTGAAAGCTCTATTTTATCGCTTGTTTGGCCCTATAAATATTATTACTGGTTTTCAGCAGAAGACAAAAAATTTCTTCGATATAAAGGGCCATTCGGCCATGAAAACGAAGAAACAACCGACGCATTATATGGGCGCTAATCAAAAAAACTTTTTTATAGAAACCTACGGCTGTCAGATGAACGAGTACGACTCTAGGCTCGCCCAAAGCCTCTTAGAAAAAGAAAACGCGGTTAAAACAAAAACCGTCGAAGAGGCCGACATCATACTATTAAACACATGCGCCGTGCGCGAAAACGCTGTGAATAAAATCTTCAACAGAATTCAATCTCTTGCCTATTTAAAAAAAAACGGCGCCAAAATAGGCGTCTTAGGATGCGTCGCCCAAAGCGTTAAAGATGAAATTTTTCAAAAAAATATCCCCATCGATTTTATCATAGGCCCCGACTCTTTAAGAAATCTGCCTGAAATTTTAAACAACCCTCAAAAATCAAAACATCTCGAACTTTCAAAAGAAGAACTGTATGAAGATATAATCGAAGAGATGAAACCGCCCGAAGACGCCTATTATAACAAGCTTTCGGCTTTTGTCGCCATACAAAGAGGCTGTAATAACTTTTGTACCTTCTGCATTGTACCCTACACAAGAGGCAGAGAGAGGTCAAGAAACCCCGCGTCTATTATTCATGAAATAGATAAACTTTACAATGCGGGAATCAAATCTGTAACTTTGCTCGGTCAAAACGTGAATTCATATAAATATGATGATTTTGATTTTTGCGGGCTAGTCGCAGAAATCTTAAACAAAACTAAAATAAACAGAATTTATTTTACGTCGCCCCATCCGAAAGATTTTCCCGAAAAACTTATTGATCTGATGGCAAATGAGCCGAGATTTATAAGCCAAATTCATCTGCCGCTTCAGTCGGGCAGCAATAAAATATTAAAACAAATGAAAAGAAACTACACGGCGGATGTATTTTTAAAACTGACAGAAGACATTCGAAACAAAGTAAACGATATCTATTTGAGCACAGACATTATTGTGGGTTATCCGGGCGAAGAACACGAAGATTTTTTAGATACCCTCGAAATAATGGAAAAAGCAGATTTCGATTCTGCTTTTATGTTCGCTTATTCTGAAAGAAAATATACTTTTGCTTCAAAAAAACATAAAGACAACGTTTCTCCCGAAGAGAAGCAAAACAGGCTTACGATTTTAATTGATAGACAGCAAAATCGTTCTTTAGTAAAAAACAAATATCATATCGGCAGAACATTGAGCGTACTTGCAGAAAGCGTATCTAGAAAAAATGAAAAAGAGCTTATCGGCAGAGATTTAAGCGGCAGAAAAACAGTATTTTCGGTCGATAATATTTCTGAAAATGAAAGCTTAGAAGATAAATACGGCAATATTTATAAAATTAAAATAACGGGCGCGACAAGCTCAACTTTATTAGGAATCTTAGAAAAATAAATATTTATTTTAATAGAAATTTTCTCTATAATCAGTACAAATAATGGGCTGAAAATCGGTCATTTCTTTAAGACGCGATAAAATTCTTCCGCCAAATAAATTCATCTTATCAATTTCTTCGGGCTGTAAGTTTGACGTTAGTATAGTGGGCTTATCGGCCTCGTATCTGGCGTCAATTAAATCGTACAAAGTTCTTTGTTCCCATGCGGTATCGGCCTGAACCCCAAAGTCGTCTATTACTAAAACGTCTTTATTCATTAAATCTTTGAAAATATCTTCACCCTTTCCGTATGCTTGTGAATCAAAACTGAATGTGGCCCTAATCTGGTTAAAAAAATCGCGCGTAATTTTTACGTAACGAACATTCATTTGATAACGCAAAATAATTTCATTTAATATCAGGCATGAAATAAAAGTCTTGCCCGAACCGGGGGCTCCGAAAAAGTAAAGACCTTTTACTGATTCGCTATTCAGTTTTTCAAGATGCATGATAAAATGCTGAGCATTATCTAAAGCAAGCGCCAGATTTTTCTCGATTTCTTTATCAGAGGCCTTTGTTTCAAACTCAAAAAGCCTGCGATATCTAAACCTTACGGGTATATTTGAATTTTTAAAAAGAAAATTGATTCTATCAATAGATGCCCTCGTTTTTCTGCACGCGCAATTTTGCATTGTTCTGGTTTCATGGTTAAAAACCATATAGGGAGGTTTTTTATCGCAAATACAGGCTTCTTCTATACAACGGCATACTTCGATAAAACTTACCTGACTTTTGCGATTCGCGACATTAAATATAATGCCCCTGTCTTCGCAAATTGAACATGCCGGCCTTTCATTATGCTTTATAATTTTGATTTCAGGCATTATGAGAGATTAGTTTTTTGATACAAGACGTCAATCGTAATTGAAATTTCATTCCCTTAGTCTTTTGTAAATGATTTCAATTTTAGGGTCGCTGTGAGCGCGTTACGGGCATACAAACATTTGTACCTGTCTACCTATGTCACACCATAATTTGCATGAAATTTGAATAAAAATAAAAATTGCAAATATGATTCTTTTTTTATTCCTGAACATATGAATAAAATCACGGCAGATAGATTAAACAAGATAGAACCATCCCCCACTTTGGCGATAACGGCTCTTGCGGCCCAGCTTAAAGCCGAGGGAAAAGACATTATCGGCTTCGGCGCAGGCGAGCCAGACTTTGACACTCCAGAACATATTAAAGACGCGGCAAAAAAAGCCTTAGACGAAGGTTTTACCAAATACTGCGACGTTTCGGGTCTTCCTGACTTGAAAACCGCTATTTGCGATTGGTATAAGAATGAATACAATTTATTATTTCAAAAAGATCAAATTATAGTAAGCACCGGCGGAAAACAGGCCCTTTACAATCTTTTTTTGTCAATAATCAATATAGGCGAAGAAGTAATTATACCGGCACCCTATTGGGTAAGTTATAAAGATATGGTTATGCTCGCAGAAGGAAATCCGGTTATTGTACAGACAACTTTTACCGATGGCTACAAGCTTACGGCAGACGCCCTTGAAAAGGCGATTACTTCAAAAACAAAAGCAATCATATTGAACTCTCCGTCGAACCCTACCGGCGCTGTTTATTCTCAAGACGAGATGCAACGTTTAGCCGCCGTTCTTGAAAAACACGAAAATATCTTAATTATTACAGACGATATCTACGACAGACTCTTATATGATGACCAAAAATTCTTCAATATTCCCATGGTATCAGAAAAACTTAGAGAACGCTCTATTATTGTAAACGGTTTTTCAAAAACATACTCAATGACCGGATGGCGTCTTGGCTACGCTTTAAGCGAGCGTACAGAAATTATCAAAGCCATGGCAAAACTTCAGGGGCAAAGCACGTCAAACGCTACAACATTTGCGCAAAAAGGGGCGATTGACGCTTTAACAAGTTCACAGTCATGCGTCGAAGAAATGAAAAGGGCCTTTGTAGAAAGAAGAGACTTTATAGTAGATTCTTTGTCAAAATGCCCCGGCATAAATGTCGTAAAACCCGGCGGAGCTTTTTATGTTTTTCCCGATTTTGAAGAATTGTCAAAGTCAGACGGCTTTCTTAAGTTGAAAAAAGAAAATGCTGAAGAAACGAGCCACAGCAAGCTTCTTACAAAACTTTTACTTGAAAAATATCTTGTGGCTATTGTTCCCGGAATCGCCTTTGGTTATGATAACGGTTTTCGCATGAGTTACGCGAGCTCTCTTGATAACATAAAAAAAGGCATGGAAAGAATACATGAGTGCTTTAATAATCTTTATAAATAAACGGTTTTTTTTCTGTAACCCCTTTATATTCAAAGAGCAAAACGGTGATGCGCTTTTTTTTCTTTTTGAGCGTCAATATATAATTCTGCGATTACAGATATTATGAATATTTCTATCTTTATGTTTATATGTAATCTTTTATATCTTGATATAAAAGATTACATATAAATATTTATGACAATCGGTTTATTAAAAATGCCAGCCTAATTTTATGCCAAACCAATAGGTTGGCTTCCAAATATTTATCCCTGTTGTTGTATCTATACTTTGCGACCCAGAATATAGGTTTGTATCGCCTATGGGAATATAATATTGTCCCTCTAAAGCTAGAGTAAATCCGTTTGCTGCAACAAATTCAAAACCGGCCGGAATAACCAGATCATAGAGTGTTCCATAATAGATCGGGGATGAAGAACTATAAATATCAAAATAATAATCACCATTATATTCCCATTCACTTACGGCCAACAATAAACCAAAGTAAGGCGACCAACGGCTTGTCATACTTTTTCCCGAAAGAGAATATTTTGCTCCAAAATAATAATTACCCAAATTATCTGAATCTGGCGAAATTGAACCGCCTGCTTCGATACTTAAAGTTGGCGTCATAAACCAGTCTACAGAATAACCCGAAGAACCTCCTCCTATACCTAGCAGCCAAAAACTTACGCCAATAGTTTTATGTTCTCTTGTAGGATATTTACTGAGCATGATTTGTTCTCTTTCTTTTTGCCTTTCGTTTCTTGATTGTCGGTTTGATCCCCCGACATAATCGCCAAAACCGGTAAGTTTTCTCACCATGTCTTTAGCCGCTTGGGGAAAATCATTTTTATTTTTTATTGTAACTTCCTGCGCTTTTTCATATTTTTGCGCGACTACATCTAATATCTTGCCGGTAATTGAAAACACCCCAAAGGCACCTGAAGCTTTACCGGTAAGCACTTTTTCACATTCAAGAGCGTTGCCTAAATCTATAATGCACTGTTCTGAACTGCAAGAACCTGAGCCGACGCCTTGTTTTTTGGATTCCAATTTCATCATGTTCTCGATTTGATCGTTGCTTATGACTTCATATTGTTCGGTACCTATAAGAGCCGTACGAATTGAATCGGTGAGCCAGGCGGCTTCATCTTCTGTAAGCCCGCCGCCATATTCAAAAGGCAAAACAGCGATGCGTTTCTTTTCTTCTTGCGCCTCTGCCGCAAATGTAGCGGCAATCATTAATACTAATACAATAAATTTCATTTTCATTTTCATTTTCATTTTTATACTCCCATTATTTCGATTTAGTAATGATACTTTTTATTTCTTAAAGTGGATGACAAGCTTTTTTTAGGAGATATCTCATTTTTTAACTTCTTATTATTAGATATGCCATCCGAGCTTTACGCCAAACCAGTATGTTTCTTTATCGATTAAAACATCTCCTGAGCCTGTATAAATGCTTTTATCTCCAATCGGTACATAATATTCTGCCTCTAACGTTAAAGAAAAACCATTTAGCGCCACAAATTCAAAACCGACTGGAATTACCCATTCATAAATCGCTCCAGTAGATTCAGTAACATAATCATATGTATAATAATCATAAGGCTTATAATCCCACAAGCTTATCATCATAAAGGAACCTATATATGGCGACCATCTTGCGGTTTTAGAGTTGCCGAAAAGAGAATACTTCATACCAAAAAAGTATGTTCCCACGCTTTCTAATTCATAATCGCTATAAGAAGAATATGAATAAATCGTCTTAAAACCAAGCCCTCCGCCGCCTTCTAAGCTAAACGTAGGCGTTATAAAATAATCAACGGCATAACCAAGGGTACCGCCCATTCCCATTAGCCATATTCCAAAACCAAAATCATTTTTGTCTCTTGTGGGGTACCCTTCTCTCTCTTTTGTTCTTTGGCGCTTGGTATTTCTGGTATCTCTTGACGGGGCGCTAAAATCGCCAAAACCGGTAAGTTTTCTCACCATATCTTGAGCCGCCTGAGGAAAATCATTTTTATTTTTTATTGTAACTTCCTGCGCTTTCTCATATTTTTGCGCGACTACGTCTAATATCTTGCCGGTAATTGAAAACACCCCAAAGGCTCCCGAAGCTTTACCGGTAAGCACTTTTTCACATTCAAGAGCGTTGCCTAAATCGATAATGCACTGTTCTGAACTGCAAGAACCTGAGCCAACGCCTTGTTTTTTGGCTTCCAATTTCATCATATTCTCTATTTGATCATTGCTTATAACTTCGTATTTATCGGTACCTATAAGAGCCGTACGAATTGAATCGGTGAGCCAGGCGGCCTCATCTTCTGTAAGCCCGCCGCCATATTCAAAAGGCAAAACAGCGATGCGTTTTTTTTCTTCTTGCGCCTCAACAGCGATAGTCATCATGCTAATTAAGATCATGCTTATTAATATCTTCTTCATAATTTTTATTCTTCTATATGTTGAAATTTATACAATTTTAAATCCATATCATTTCATGGCCCGTATGTATATAACGTTACTTGCGAAACTCTAACTTGATTGGCAACAATTTTTTTAATATATATAATCATTTATAAATTTTCAATTTTTTTTTTACTTTTATAGAATTTATTCTTTTAATTTTTCGCGCCTTTCAACTCTGCAAAAGTCTCTGCTATACGCTCTTTGCCCATTGTGCCGCGTACCTTTTTTAATATCTTTCCGTCTGATTTAATAAATACGGTCAACGGCAGAGCAAAAATATCGTATTTTTTTGATAAACCGACCGTATCAAACGCGCAGGGTATTTTCGTGTTTGTACTTTCTATCTTAAGCTTAAATAGATCAAACTTATCGTTTGTGCCTATGCCCATGATAAAGAAATCTTTACCCATATAAGGCTCAAATGCGTCAAACATATACTTGCAGGTAGGGCAATAACTTGCCGTAAATAAAATAATAACGGGCTTGCCTCTTAAAGACGACAATGTCACCTCTTTATTCTTATATTCTTTATCGCCGTAAAAAAAAGTCAACGTAAAATCAGGCGCAAATTCTAAATCTTCACCGCCTCCCGATTCTTTACATGAAGCAAAATATATAATGGGAAATAATAGAATTGATATAAGAAATAGTTTATTTTTTTTAAACTTTTGTAATAATAAACAGTTAGAAACATGATTAATATAATTAAACATTAATTTAAAGATTGATTCGCGTCACTTTTTTGACGAATATGCGCCCGCGCCCCAGCCCACAAGAGCTCCTAATACAGCGCCGCTTATTAAATGAACAATAGTCATGAGATCCCACCGAAGCCCCTGAAACCACCATGTTACAAACCAGAAACCAACAAGCAAGCCTGCAAAAGCGCCAATTAAAATTGAAACGACTATTTTACGTTTGTTTTTTTCAGGCAGGGGATTTATTTTTGCCCCGCACTCGGGACATTTTTTAGGATATTCGGTCATATTTTTATAAATCTAAAAATTAAAAGACTACTTGTCAACTTTTATATGTTTTAATGAAGCGACAATATTTTGCCCTTCATCGGTGTATATAAAGTCAATAAAGTCTTTTACACGGCCCTTTGGCTCTCCCTTTACGACAACGGTATAATCTTGATAATAACCGTATTTTACAGGGAATGTCTCTTCATCAGGAAGCGCTCCCTCAATTGTCAGTACTTTTACGTCATTGCCTTCATATCCGTAAATTTGAACCCCTAAACCGCCCTCATTTTCTATGACAAGTTTATTGGTATCTTCAACGGCGTTTTCTTTTTTCTCGGGATAGATTCTTTCAATATTATCTCCAAGTTCAGCGGTTTGCTTTGAAAACTTTGCCGTAGTACAGGGCTGAAGCAAGGCGTTTTTAATGGGCAGATCTTTGCCGCCTACTTTTTTCCAGTTTTCTATGCCGCCAGACATAATTTCTTTTACCTGCGCTATCGTTAAATTATTTATGGGATTTTTTTTGTTTACAATAAGTACCGTAGGAGCTTTCGCCACAACCTGAACGTTTGTTCCTTTCGGAAGCGCATTGATATCAACTTCCAGCGTGGCCACCCCGATATCTATTTCGCCTTTGACAGCTTTATAAACACCGGTACCGCATCCGGCAGATTGAATATCAAATTCAATGCCTGTTTTTTTCGTATAGGCCTCGGCCAGTTTTTCAGCAAGAGGTACGGTGCATGGGTCTCCGGCGATACTGATTGGTTTTTTGCCGCAGTTTAAGGCAAGAAAAAAAACCGTTAAAAAAATTGAATATAATTTAACCCGTTTCATGCGTTATTTTCCTTCTTTCAAGTAATATTCAGGCAACATTCTAAGAATGTTCAGGATAATTATCTTATCTGATACGTGTTGACAATTTTATTTACTATTATAATTAAACGTATATTCAGCTATAAAGAGGCAAAAAAAATAAAACATCAAATCTCTTAGCTCTGGCTCCCTCGATAACCTGAAACAGAATAACAATAGCGATGCCAAACCGACGTTCTAATTTTTTTTTACATCTATGCCGAAATCTACTCGAAACTGAGAGACAAAAGCCTTAAAGGTCTGCCTCAATCGTCCACTGGGTTCTTGAGAACATCTTAAACGACCCAAAATATTTTAATATTTTGGGTCGTATGTCTTTATCTTCAAAATATGACCATTCGTTTGTAACTTTTACGCCTTTTGCGTATGATTCTATTTCTGAAGCATTTTTGATTCCGAAATTATAAGACGAACCGGCGTCAAAGCCCAGAGTTTTCTTCATTTTTATGGACGCTATCTTTTTCCAGATTCCGTGCGTATATTTTTCGTGAACGGTTTCAAAGATGATTTTAGAACCGCTAAAATTTTCAGATATTTTTTTAAAAAGTTCTATAATATCTTCTTTAGGAAGGTACATAAAAAGACCTTCGGCAATGAAAAGGACGCTTCTTTCATTACCTTTTCCTTTTTTGATTTTGATTTTGTTTATCCATGAAAAATCTAAAACCGAACGTCCTATGAGTTTATAGCAAAGAATTTCTTTTAAAGCTTTCTTTTTTAAATGAATCACATCGGGCAAATCTAACTCAATATATTTGCAACTTTCATGATTGATTCGCCAATAACGCATATCAAAACCACAGCCAAGATTAACAATAATGCAGTCTTTATTTCTTGCGATAAACTCATTAACATAAGAATCATAATAGCGCGCCCTTAAAACGATGTATGATTCAAGAGCGGCAGGTAGTTTGGTTTTTAATAATATATTTTGATCTTCTTTTGATAAAAAAGAAATTATCTTATTTAAGGAATATTCGGCTTTTCTGTCGTTTAGTATTGATTTTTTTTTCTTAAAGTCTATGACATGGGACGCCAAAATAAAAAGCGCTGTTTTTGATACATCTGAAAGTGGCATATGTAATTAATCGGGAAACTGAATTGTCTCTTGTCTTTTAAGCTCTTCATTGTACAATTCTCTAATATGAGGATTTTCTTTTCGAATATCTTCTATTTCTTTCAAAAGAGTCTCTTTCTCTGCGTATAACGCAGACCCTTCAGGAACATCCGTATTTTTTACCCTGTAATACAAGCGCATCCATTTAAATTGGTTTTTCTCGTCGATAGAAAGCTTAAAGAGCCATCTTAAATAATCAATTTCATTTTGCTTATCTTCAAATATCAATTGTTCGGCCAATTCTTCAACCGACTGTTTATTTCCCGTTAAAAAATATAATTCAAGCAGAAATCTTTTCTCTTGTATTGAATCTTCTTTTTGTAACAAAATATATTTCTCAAGATATGATATCTGTTCGGCGACTTTCCCTAGACTTCCGCATACTGAGGCAATTTTCCTGTATAATCTCGGAGATTCGTTAAAATAAGGCAGCATCTCAATATAAATATTATAAGCCGCTGAAAAATCTGATTTTTTTTCGTAGTATTCTCCTAGAATTGTCGAAAAGACATCCAGGAAAACGCGTTGAGATTCTGACAAAGCGGGTTGATTGCTTGTAAATTTATTTTGTCCGTCAAATATTCGATTCGTGAAGAATATTTTATTTTCTTCGTCTACGTCATAGAAATAAACATTATTTATTTCTTTATCGTTAAAAAACAGATTTATATTATGATAGCCGTCTTTTTCGCCATAAGGACGTAAATTACTTAAGCTGAAAATGAAAACCTTATTGTTCTCATTTTTATGTTCGCCCGCAAACGTATGCGTTGAAAATAAAATAGCCTGAATTCTCTTGTAATGAATTGCCTTAAAATAAACCGGATCCTTAGAGAATTGTTCAAGCGCTTCTTCAGGAAAAATATCGGTATACAGCGTTTTTCCTGAAGGCAGATATAGAAGCGATAACACTGAAGGTGGCTTTATTTCTTTTTTTTCATGCACATAAGAAGACCAAAAAGTCTCTTTATAAATTTTAAGGGCCTTAAGCCCCGATATGCCTAACCAGGCAAACGCTCCCGTTATCAATAATACGCTGAATACGGGCTTCAGTTTTTTAAGCGAAAAGAAAAAGACGCGAAACAAACCCATGCAAACCAGAACTCCGGCGGTAATAATTCCCCACTCAGCGTTAAAAAAATGAGATACACAAATTAAAATAAGAATAAGGCCTATGATTAATTGTTCTCTTTTTAGATATCCCTCTGTGGCCTTTCTAAAGTAAATTTCTTCCCAAAAAGATAAAACTACATAACTCATGGCCGCCGCATAATGAGGCTTTAATATACCGTATAAAACAGCCGATAAAATTGAGAAAATAGTAAAAAACAGTATACCGTGCTTTAGCCGAAAACGCCTTTTTTCGATCTTCAACAAAATTATTTGCAGCAGACTTCCCAGAATAATGATGAAAAAAACTCCATAAAATCGTTCTCGAAACTCGTCAAATATACCGTAAAAAGAGAAGGCAAGAAATGAAAACCGAATAAAATCTACGCTCTGCCTAAAAGGAAGCAATTTAACCTGACGTTTTAAGAATTTCGGTTTCTCTTCTTTCAAAAACCTGTCGGGAAAAATACTCAACAGGGCCCCGATAAAAAAAATGAAAAATGGATCTTTTGCAATCTCGAAAGGAACAATACCGGGCAAAAAGCCGGCAATAAGAGAAATTCGATAACCAATAAAGAAAGGAAGCTTGGCCGCAAAAATAAATAAATGCAGAAAAATCTGAATAGTAAAACAAACCGGATACCTGTACTTATATCCGTCTTCTCCTAAAATAGATATGGCCAGTAAAAAAACCGCCGTATTGACGCCGGCAAAAGATATAAACAATATTTTTCTTGTTCTTTTCTTTCTATCGCCCTGAAAATGACGCCAGAAAGAAATCCACACCGCCGCAAGAAGAAGAAAAGCTAAAAAGCTCAATGAAAAGCTGTGCGAAAAAAAAGGATAAATGTTATCTAAAGAATAACGAAAAAGAAGCAGAAATAAGAAACCCCAGCAAAAAGCTACAGCTCTTGATATCCAAATATTTTGAATTTCAAAAAGCATCTTAAGGTTAATTGTGATTATTTTGGCTCGGTGGCAAGGTTAAAATGAGTAATACCAGCTTGATGTACGTAATCCATGACCGAAACGATGCTTTCATAGCTGGCGTTTTTATCGCCTCTTATGATTACATGATCTTTATCTCTGTCTGTTATGAGTTTCTTTATTTCAACCGGCAGATTTGTCAGGGTAACTTCTTTTTCATTGAGAAATATTTTATTGTCGCCGGTAACATGTATAATTATCTTTTTTTCGACCTCTGACTGCGCCGTTTCGGCTTTTGGCAGCTCAATTTTTATCGCCGGGTTTCGTATTAAAGTAGAATTAATTAAAAAATAAGCCACCAGAAGAAATACAATATCTACCATGGGAGCAAGTTCAATTCCGCTTTTTAGCGATAGCTTTGTTCTCATAATTTACTTGTTTTTACGTAATTCTTCCTGCGCCATTCTGACCATTACATTGCTTTCTTCGCTTAATGTATTTACCCTGCGCACGAAATAATTGTACATAATAAGAGCAGGTATGGCTACAATCAAACCTAAAGCCGTAGTGATCAAAGCCTCGTCAATGCCGCCCATAAGCTGCATGCTTCTTGAACCGGTATCTTCAAAAGCTCTAAATGATTTTATCATACCCGTAACCGTGCCTAAAAGCCCTAAAAGAGGCGAAACCGTGCTGATGGTGCCAAGGGTGGGCAGATATTTTTCCATCATGTTTACCTGTCTTAAGGTTTCTTCGTCTGAAATCGCCTGCAAATCAATATCGGTATCTTTAGAATCAATCATGGCGAGAACGACTTTATAAGCCGGATGCACCTGTGTTCTGCAAAACGACGCCGCATTTTCATAATCTTTATTTCTTAAATATTCAATAAGTTTACGCTCTTCTTCAAGATTAAGAAGTTCAAATCTTTTTAACAGGGTCCAGCTTCTTTCTAGAATAATAGTTAAGGCTAAAATTGAAACCATTAATATTAATACAGGTATAAACCATCCCGGAATGCCGGCAATTAAGGTACTCATAGTACTGCCTTTATTAAAAAATGAGCTCTGCATACAAGTCATTTTTCATCTAGACTAAAGTCAAGCGGCAAATTCAAACGTCAACTCGCAACAGCGTAAATCAAATATAAAAAAACTATTTTGATTTACAATACGATTTAATTCTATCGGTTATCATAGAAACTTTGATAAGGTCTTTAATGCAAATTTAATATGCCGGTAAAAATTAACTATCAAAAAGTCGGGGTAATCATACCCTGCTATAAAGTATCAAAGCATATTGCCAATGTAATAAAATCGATACCGGCAAAAATTGCTCATATAATTATTGTAGACGACGCCTGCCCCGAAAATTCGGGTAAAATAGCTTCTAAAGTATCCAGAAAGAATCTGCATATCATCTACCGCAAGAAAAACGGAGGGGTCGGGGCCGCTATGGCAGCGGGTTTCGAAAAAGCCATTCAATTAAAACTTGATGTTGTCGTAAAAATAGACGGCGACGGACAGATGGACGCCTCGCAAATTGATAAGTTTATTCTGCCCATTGCAAAAAACAGGGCCGATTATGTAAAAGGAAACCGTTTTGAAAACACTGAATCTATTCGAAAAATGCCCTTTGTAAGGCTTTTCGGCAACAGCCTGCTTTCTTTTTTTGTCAAATTGGCCTCGGGTTACTGGAATATTTTCGACCCTACAAACGGTTATACGGCGGTCAGGGTAAAAACTTTGCAGAAACTTAAATTAAATAAAATTCCTAAAGGGTATTTTTACGAATCGGGAATGCTTATTCGGTTAAATATTATAAACGCGGTTGTAAAAGACGTTAATCTGCCGGCGATTTACGGCGACGAAAACAGTTCTCTTAAAATTTCAAAAGTTATTGTTCAGTTTCCTTTTAAGTTATTTTTTGGGTTTGCGAAAAGAATTCTCTTAAAATATTTTATTTATAATTTCAATATGGCCTCGGTTTATTTACTGCTTGGCCTTCCTGTTTTTGTTATCAGCATAGTATCAGGCGCTTATTTCTGGATAAAATCAATTAAAACGGGCATACCAAGCTCTGCGGGCACCATAATGCTGGTTGCTTTGCCTATTATAATATCTTTTCAGATGCTTCTACAGGCCTTGAATATCGATATAAACTCGGTACCGGAAAAAACAGATGAAGATAACGAATAAAGAATATAAAGAGTTTTATAACAATTTTTTTTATAATCTTTTAAAAGATTCTAAAAAGAATTTTTACGACGAATCGGCCCTGCCCTCTTATACTCATAAAAACAGTTTAATGTCGTTTCTTTTTTGGAACAGAATTAATACGGCTTTAAATCTGCTGAGAAAAAAAGACAATTTCAAAGTTCTTGATTTTGGATGCGGCGGCGGGGTGACCTTTCGTTATTTAACCGATAAAAACTGCGAAATAACAGGGTGCGACAATGAACATTATAATCTGGCAAAAATAATGGCAAAAACCATAAATAAAAAAATAAAAATCGTTTCTGATATTGAAAAAATAAAAAATGAAAAGTTTGACGTAATTTTAGCTTTAGATGTATTAGAGCATATCGACGATATATCAAAAATATTAAAAAGATTTGAAAAGCTGTTAGGGCCCAACGGTATTATTATTGTATCAGGGCCGACTGAAAATATATTTTACAAACTCGGCAGAATACTGGCCGGTTTTAGCGGACATTATCATGTATCAAATATTTACCATATTGAAAAAGAATTCAAAAAGGCTTCTTTTCAAAGAAAGTTTATTAAAAGTCTTTATTATCCCGTTCCCTTATTTCGAATAAGTCTTTGGATAAAGAAATAAACATATAAAGCCTATGAACTATGAAAAAGACAGGTGGAAAAGTTTTATTCCCGAAAATTTCAAAAAACCCGAAACTCCTTTTGATAACTCAGGCGTCTTGCTTGTTGATAAACCGGCAGGCATATCGTCAATGGACGCGCTTCGCTATATTAAATTAGTAGGCTCTATTAAAAAAGCGGGACACGGCGGTACGCTTGATCCTTTTGCGACCGGCCTTCTTGTCGTTTTGCTCAATAAAGCCACAAAACTTTCAGAGAAAATAATGAAGGGTAAAAAAGAATATGAAGGCGCGTTTCTTTTGGGCAAAAGTTCTGATACGCAGGATATTACCGGCGTTATTAAAACAGAAACAGAACATGTTCCCGACTTCTCAACTGACGAACTTCAAAAATATGCCGATAAATTTACGGGTTCTATTGTTCAAACGCCTCCGATTTTTTCTGCTAAAAAAGTCGGGGGTAAACCACTTTACAAACACGCCAGAGAAGGTACTCAAGTTAAAATAAATGAACATCATGTTTTTGTTGAAGAATTTAAGATTACCGAAAAGCAGGCGCAGAACCGTTTTTCATATCATATAAAATGCGGCAAGGGAACCTATGTAAGAACCCTGATTCACGATTTGGGCCGAGTTCTGAATTTGGGCGGCCTGACAGAAAGTTTAAGAAGAATTACAACCCAAAATTTTAGCGTAAAAAACGCGCATACATTAAATAATTTATTAAATCAAGAGCAAATCAAAAACGCTTTAATACCTCTTGATAAATTAAATCTACTTTAACACGGCCCAATCGGGCATTGTTTCTAAATCAATATTCATCAAACTTCCGCTTGCAAAATACATGATTAAACTAATAATAAATACGCCTATAATATTGAGAAAAAATCCTGTTTTGGCCATCTGAGCAATAGAGACTCTATCTGTTCCAAAAATAACGGCGTTAGGCGGAGTCGCCACGGGCAGCATAAACGCAAAACTGCATGAGAGTACGGCCGGTATCATGATAAACAAAGGATTTACTTTCATGGCAATCGACAAAGACGCCAGTATTGGCAACAATATCTCAGCCGTCGCCGTATTTGATGTCAACTCAGTTAAAAAGGTTATAATCGTACAAAGCATCATTAAAAGTAAAAGAGGATGTATGTTTTCTATGCCATGAAACAAGCCCGCAAAGTAAAGTATTAATCCCGATTCTTTAAAACCGGCCGCAAGGGCAAAGCCTCCGCCGAATAATAAAATAATGTGCCAGGGCAGCTTTAATATAGCGTCTTTTTCAAGCAGCCTTCCGGGTTTATTTTTCGCGGGAATTATAAACAGGGCAACCGCGACCAAAACGGCGGTCGTACCGTCGTTTATATAAGCGGGCATTTTAAAAACCGTCGACCATCCGGGCAAAATAAAAGAACCGATTTTTATATCTGAACGAAAAATCCATAAAAAAGCCAAAGTAACAAAGCAGATAAATACGGCTTTTTCTTCATAACTGAATTTTCCCAATTTTACAAGCTCTTTTCTGAAAATGCTTTTGTTCACGATAAACTCTTCTTTTGAACGCAGAAGAGTGAAAGTAAGAAAGCTCCATACCAAAAAAAACATCGCAAGCGAAACGGGAAAGGCCCCGACGAGCCATTCGGCAAAAGTCATCTCTGGCGCCAAAGGAAAGGTAATATTAAAAATTCTTGCAAAAGTAAGATTAGGCGGAGTTCCTATCAAGGTTGCAATACCGCCCACTGAAGCGGAATAAGCCACTCCCAGAAACAGAGCCGTAGCGATGTTTTTTACTTTTTGGGGTTCAGTTAAACTTTCAAGCTCAAGAACTACTGAGAAGACAATAGGAACCATCATCATTGCCGTAGCCGTATTTGAAATCCACATTGAGAGAAAGGCCGTAGCCGCCATAAAGCCCAATAATATTTTTGGCAGGGTATTGCCGAAAAAAAGAAGTATTTTAAGCGCGATTCTTTTATGAAGACTCCATTTTTCCATAGCTATGGCCATTAAAAATCCTCCTATAAAAAGAAAAATGATATGATTAAAATACTGCGATGCGACTGATTTTCCGTTCATAATGCCAAAAAACGGGAACAAAACCAGAGGGAAAAGCGCGGTTATCGCAAGGGGCAAAGCTTCGGTAACCCAAAAAACCGCCATCAAAAAAGCGACAGCGGCCATATAAGTTATCTTGGAATTTTTTTCGTCGAGTTCGACAAATAACATAAAAAACAAAAATAATACAGGCGCAAAAATTAAAGTATATTTTTTTATTTTATCGGGTAAACTCAATTTTTATAAGTCGCTCTGCATAAAAGGAAGCGGATTTAAGAAAATCTCGTACCCCATTAGCCTCTCAATATCTTTCATTCTTACTTCATAATGCAGGTGGTATCCTGTTGCGGTACCGCTTCGCCCTACCAGAGCAATAAGCTGACCCCGGTTGACTTTTGAATCTGGTTTTACCAGAATTTTACTGCAATGGCCGTATAACGTTGAAAAGCCAAACGAATGCTGTATTTTAAGATAATTTCCGTAGCCGGTAGACAGATTACCCGCAAAAGTTACATGACCGTCTGCAGTGGCATAAATTGGAGTATCGGGAGCGGCGGCAAAATCATAGCCGCTATGCAGCTCTTTTGTCTGCCCAAAAGGAGAAACTCTTTCGCCGTAGACGCTTGTAATAAAAGCGTCTTTAACGGGCCATCCTAAAGGAAGCTTTACATATAACTTTTCTCTTTCTATTAGAAAATTTATCGCTTCGTGAATCGCGCCGGTTTTCATTTGAAGATCTTCTTTAAATTCAATTTTATTTATTTGTTCAATATTGATATCATTTTCCCAGATTGAGCCGTAAAAAGCGTCGCCTTTATCGTTAAGATAATTCATATAAGATATCAGTCTTTTTTCAGCTTCTTTAAATGTTTCTACTTTACTTTGTATACTGGCGTTTTCATCTAAAGCTATTTTCATTTTTTTTTCAAAATATTTATTAGACGAAGTTGATATTAAAGAAAAAATAACAACAGATGAGCACCCCGCAAGTATAAAGATAATTAAAGAATAATTTAAATATAACTTGCGCACATGGTTTTGCGAATGCGGAACAAGCATCAATGTTACGCCCTGCTTTAACGCTTTTTTATAAAAATCTATACTTATCAATTTTCTAAACATAAATTTTTTAAATAAAAAATATCGCATGTCTGATTTGTCAAGTCTTATTTGCCGTTAACCCATAGCGCCATTGCGATTGGCCGCCTATTGCAAGTAATAAACGGCAATGCCGGAAAGCTGTAAATACCCCAGAAAACTACTTAAAAATATTAAATTCAAACCGAGAATAATAATATGAAAAGGTACACAGTTTTATTAGCAATTTTTCTAGGATGCAGCGCTCTGCAAAACAAGAGCGACAATTTTAATAACGACGATATTCAATCGAAAGATTCCGGCGGTTTTGGTTTTTTTTCAGATTCTTCAGAAAAACCTTCAGGACTTGTTCAAACAGGATATGCCGCATGGTACGGAAAAGAACTTCAGGGAAAACCGACGGCAAGCGGCGAACTTTTTGACATGAACGAATATACGGCGGCCCACCGCGATTTTCCTATGGGCTCTCTGGTATTGGTAAAAAATACAGAAACTGGCAGAAAACAACTTTTAAGAATTAACGATCGCGGGCCTTATGTCGACGGCAGAATTATTGACGTAAGCTATGCGGCCGCCCGAGATCTTGGTTTTGCCGAGAAAGGAACCGCGAAAGTAGAAATAGAGCTTATTCAAAGCGGAAAAAATAACTTTTTATCGAAAGCCGAAAGTAAAGAAAATTCTTTAGAAAAAGATATTCAAGTAAACGATATTCACGAACCTTTTCAGGAAGAAATAATGCTTGATAACGGAGATTATGTTTTCATTGATGGTTTAAGACCGAAAGGCTTTACCGTTCAAATTGGAGCGTTTGAAAGCAGGCTAAACGCCGAAAAATTCAGAAGCGAGATGAAAGACAAATATAAAAAACCGGCTTTTATCGCGACGCGTTCAGAGCTGCATCACGTTTGGCTTGGCGACTTCAGGTCTAAAGAAAGCGCAAGACAGTTTTATAGCAAACTAAGAAAACGCGGCGAAGACGTGTACTATCGTGGAAAAACCTTATAAGAAAATTAATTATAAAAATGCCGGCGTCGATACAGAAAAAGCGCAGAATTTAATATATAACCTCAAGCGCAGTATTCTTTCTACGCACAATAATTTAGAAACCGGCGTTGTTCGAAATAATTTCGGCGGCTTTGCCGGATTATTTAGTCCCGATAATCGTTTTAAAGGCTATGATCTTGTCGCCGCAACAGACGGCGTAGGAACCAAGATCGAACTCTGCCGAAAATTTGATTTTTTTTCAGATATAGGCGACGATCTTGTCGGAATGTGCGTCAATGATTTATACTGCATTGGCGCCCAGCCCTTTTTCTTTTTAGACTATATTTCATGCGGCAAATTAAGCGAATCATGGTATAATCCCGTCATGAAAAGCGTTACAAAAGCCTGCCAAAAAGCTTCTATGGCTCTTTTAGGCGGCGAAACAGCCGAACATCCGGGAACTATGAAACCTGACGATTTTGATTTAGCGGGGTTTTGCGTTGGCGCGGTCGATTATAACAAGGCTTTGCCCAAGATCGATAAGATAAAAGAAGGCGATGTAATCATCGGATTTGCCTCAACGGGACTTCATAGCAACGGATTTTCGCTTGTTCGAAAGATACTTCAAAAAATAAAAAAACAAAACCCGAAAGAATATGACTCTCTTGTTTCAGATAAAAACTTCATTGAAAAAAAACTCTTAGCCGGAACAAGAATATATTCTTTTATTCCCGAAATGCTTTCAAAAACTGAAGTAAAAGCGCTGGCCCACATTACCGGAGGAGGTTTTTATGAAAATATTCCGAGAATACTTCCCGCAGATTTATGCGCTTATATTGAAAAACCCAAATTATTTCAACGCGAAATATACGATTTTTTAGAAAGATTCGTTAAACCAAAAGATATGTATTCAACATTTAACATGGGCGTAGGAATTATAGCCATAATTGAAGAAAAATATGTTGACCTGATAAAACAGTTTGATAAAAAAAGCAAAATTATAGGATATATTCAAAAAAGAACCCAAAATGATAAAAATGTTATTATCAACGGTATCGATACATAAAAACTTCTATCATATAACCTCCGCTTTTCATATTTCGCGAAACGCCATGATCGTCAATTTTCCATCGGCTCTCAAAATGCCCCGTTTTTTTAATATAAATACCGTCGGCCCCGCTTTCAGAAGCTTCGTTTCTAAGCGTATTAAGAATATATTGCCTGGAATATCCTGGGTTATATCTTACAACAATACGGCCTATAATATTATGAACTTCTTCGGGCAAGTCATACAAAATTTTAATATCTTCAGGACGACGTTTTTGAACATATTCTTTTTTATTGAAAATCTCTTTATCAACCGAAATACATCCGATATTAAAAAGAAGACAAAGAAAAATTATTATGCTAACTTTTTTTAATAAGGACACGGCAAATGTTTAAAAACAGAGACAAGAACGAAACAAAAAAAACAGAACAGGCATTTAAAGGTAAACCCCTTAAAATTACGGGGGGGCAGCCCTTAAATGAAGCTTTTATCAATAAATTTTTCAAGGTGTTTTCGGCTGAAGACTTGTATAATTTTGAAAATATTTATAATGATCTGGAATCAAAGTTAAAAAAAATTAATGTGGATCCTGAAAAATTTATGAACCAAATTAGAGAAGCATATTCCAGATATCAGGAATACAAAGAATTAGACCCCTTTTTTCCCATGGATAAAAAAGCGATGAAATACGTTGATAAATTTATTAGAAAAGCCGTAAACGACACATACGAGTCTATAATAAAGAAAGGAAAATAAAACATGAAATTGAAAAAACTTTTTAGATTTTTATTGATAGCTGTCTTTATTTTAACAACATTTGAGGCATATTCGGCCAAGATTGACATGGGAGAAGTTATCGCTTATCCGAACCCGTTTAATCCCGATACGCAAAATCTTACGATAAAAAAGATATCGGGAAGTTTTATTTCTGTTGAATTTACCGTTTACGATTTTAACCAAAAAAAAGTTTACGAGGGCACAGCGTCTAATTCAGATATTACCTGGAACGGTTATACCAAAACCGGAAGAAGAGCGCGTCCCGGGCTTTATTTCATTAAAATAATAGAAACAACCGGCGATAATTCTATCGCTCAAAAAATAATAAAGGTATTGATACAATAATCTTTAGGGGTCAACCAATGAAAAATATACTAATCTTAAATCTTTTATTCTTTCTATCTTCCTTAATGATTACTCCTCTTTGGGCCGAATCATCAGGCGCATTTTTGCGTCACGGATTAGGGGCAAAAGCAATGGGCCTTGGAAAAGCTTACCAAACAGTGGTTAAAGATCCCGGAGCTCTCTACTGGAACCCTGCGGGTCTTGCAAATATAAACGGGCAGGCAAAAATAAGCGATTCGCTTGAAAATGAAGAGAATGAAGATCCTTTTGGCGATACAAAAACAAATCAATTGCTTAATTCTGAGGGTCAAAAAGAAGAAAGCCCAAAAGAGACACAGCCCGAATTACCCTCTGTTGAAAGACCCTTTGAAATGCAATTTTATAATGCCGTCTCGCAGCTTACTTTTGACAGACAAGCTGGTTTTAGCGCTCTAGCGTTTACCGCCGTAGGCGGAACAATAGGGTTTGGACTTTTGGGATTTTATACAAATGATATTGAAGGCTATAATGAAATTGGCGAGTCAACCGGCAGCATAACATACCAGACGATGGCCGCTTACTTAGGGTATGCCTTTGAAAGCGGCGCAACGCGCGCGGGTTTCAGTCTTACCGGCATAAACGAAAAAATAGCAGATAAAAGTCTAAACGGCGCAAGCTTGAATGTGGGAATTCAGCTGATGCCCCTGCCTATTCTTGAATTTGGCGCCAATATACAAAATTTAGCCGGCGTCATACAAGAACATGCCGGGTCAGACGCCAAATACGAGAGATTAGATACAATTCTTTCGGCTTCTATCGGCATACGTACGCTTCCTCCAAAATCGAGCCTTCTTGTGCTTTTGGGTTTTGAGGCAAATTTAGATACGCTTGAAAGCGAAGATTTAAACGCAAATTTTGGTTTGGCCTATTCTATTAACCGTTACAGTTACGTTATGGCCGGATTAAACACCAATGGTTTATCCTGCGGCTTTGGCATGAGTTTGAGTTTTTTTCAAATTGCCTATGCCATTAATCAAGACAGGTTAAAAACCGGAATTCAGCATCATTTCGATATAAATTTTTTATTCTAAGATAACGCTTTGCAAATTTGGGCCGTTATAAATCTTACTCCCGATTCTTTTTTTAAGAATTCGCGGATTAACAAAAGAAAGTTCTTGACAACGGCCTTAAATGCCATTGAAAATGGCGCAGATGTCTTAGATATAGGAGCCGAAAGCAGCAGACCATTTTCAAGACCCTTGCCATGGGAAGAAGAATGGGACAGGCTAAAACAACCCCTTGCCGAACTAAAATCTGCTATCGGAGAAAATGAGTTTTTAAAGCGAGTATCTGTCGATACTTATAAATATGAGACCGCAAAAAATGTTCTTGATTTAGGAGCGGGTTTTATAAATGACATAAGAGGCGGCGAAGACGAAAGAATATTAGATTTAATTAAGAAATATCAAAGAAAGATTGTAATTATGCACTCGAAAGGAACACCTGAAAATATGCAGATAAATCCGCAATATAAAGACGTTGTCAAAGAAGTTCTTGATTTTCTTCGCGCAAGAGCTAAAATTGCTATCAACCTTGGCATAAAAAAAGAAAACATAATTTTAGACTACGGCATAGGTTTCGGCAAAACGGTTGAACAAAATATACGACTGCTTAAAAATACTAAACTCTTCAAAAAAGAAGGTTTCACTTTACTTGCGGGAGTTTCAAGAAAATCTTTTATAGGTAAAATCTTAAATATTGAATCTGCTGAAGAAAGAGGTTTTCCGTCGGGCATACTGCATACATATTTGACCATTCAGGGAATTGATATTCTAAGGGTTCATGACATAAAAGAAACCGCGCAAATAAGAAGCTTGCTGTCTCTATTAAAATAATATGGATTCCTTTGAATTTACATGGATAACCGAATCAGCATGGCTTAGAAGCCTCATTGATATTGTACTGGTTTCTTTTTTAATTTATCAAATTTACAGATTGTTAAGCCACTCAAGAGCCCTGCCCGTTTTAATAGGGGTTGTCGTTTTTATTATTCTGTCGCTTATTTCTCAATGGTTTAAACTTGATACCCTAAGCTGGCTGTTTGAAAGCATATCGGGATATCTTATCATCGCCATCATTGTAATACTTCAGCCGGAACTTAGAAGAGCTTTTTATCGTCTGGGTCACGTTAATATTTATAAATTAATTTCAACTCAAAAAGATATTCCTGTAGAAGAGGTATCCCAGGCGTGCCTTTTAATGGCCGAAGATAAAATAGGAGCCTTGCTCGTGCTGTTAAAAAAATCAAGCGTAAAACAAATTTCTGAAAGCGGAATATCAATGCAGGCAAATATAAGCAAAGAACTTTTAGTCTCTATTTTTTACGGCGAAAACCCTCTTCATGACGGGGCGGTAATTATTGAAGGCGAACATGTGATATCGGCGGCGACTTATCTTCCTCTTTCAAGTTCAAGCAGGTTAAAAAAAACTCACGGAGCCAGACATAGAGCGGGATTAGGCATTACCGAAGAATCTGATGTTCTTTCTATCATCGTATCTGAAGAAACCGGAAAAATCTCGGTATGCTTTTTAGGTAAAATGGAAGAAAGCGTCAACGGAATTAAACTAAAGTCTATATTGGCCTCTTTTAATACCGGGCGCCTAAAAGACGAATGGAAAACAATATTAAAATAATTTTTTAGAAAAAGACAAATGAAAAAATACGTTATAAAAAGATTATATGACGCGATGAAATCGGCGCAAAACAACTGGCTGGCAAAAGTTGTTTCTGTTTTAATTGCCATAGGTCTTTGGCTTTATAATTATAACATGCAGCATACAACTATAAGCGTCTCTGTGCCCATTGTCTACAAGAACAAACCGTCTAATTTAAGCTATGAAAGTAAACCGCAGCGATATGCAAAATTTAAAATACAAGGGAAAGAAGAAAGCCTGAATTTTTCAACGGCCAATCTGAAAGCGACCGTAGATTTAAAAGACGCCGAAGAAGGAAGCGGATATTATGCGGCAGATTTTGATTTACAGCAATTTCCTGAAAATGTGGATATTCTTGAGCATCCCGAAAAAATCAAAATAAATCTTGAAAAAATTGTTCAAAAATACGTAAAAATAAATCCAAACTTTTCAGGCAAACTAAAAGAGGGCCTTAAAAAAGGTTTGGTTCAAATTAACCCCAGAACGGCCGCTATCGAAGGGCCGCGTTCTATTCTAGAAAAAATAAAAACAGTCAACACTCTGGCCGTCGACATAAGCGAGGCAGAAGAGAATTTGACCAAAAAAATAGGACTAATAAATCCTGAGAAAGAAACAAAAATACTTAGACCCACATCTGTAGAAATAAGTGTTAAGATATTTTCTGATAATATTGAAAACGAACTTATTATTGAAAATATACCCTTATCGGCTCATAATCTTGACCCTGCATTAGAAGCGTTTTTTTCCACAGACTCTATAAAACTGTACCTTCAAGGAAACGTAAATCTGTTAAAAAAAATAAAAATCGAAGATATTATCTGCTCGGTAAATTTAGAAGACATAAAATTTGATCCTAAAAACGCCGCTATAACTCCCTCTGAAAACGAATCGGGACTTCCTATTGATATTAAATTCTTAAAAAGCGCCGATAACATTCAAATCTTAAACGCAATTCCTGATACGGTATCTGTACGATTTAAAGTAAAGCCCGAATTTGAAAATAAAAAATTTATTGCCGGAGAGAAAAACGAGCAAATAAAGGGCAAAGAAGAAAAACAAGAAGAAAAACCGCGGCAGCAAAAAGAAAAACCAGAAAATAATCAAACAAAAGAAGATGAATAACATTCGTTTAGGCGTAAATATCGATCATGTCGCAACACTAAGAAACGCCAGAGGAGAAAACGACCCTTCTCTTCTTGAGCTGGCTTTTTGCGCGCAAGACGGCGGAGCAGATTCTATCACTATGCATCTGAGAGAAGACAGAAGGCATATTCGTGACAATGATATTTTTCTTATTAATGAACATCTTAAAATTCCCATAAACTTTGAAATGGCTCTTACAGATGAGATGGTCAATATCGCTTTGAAATTGAAACCCAAAAGCGTGTGCATTGTGCCCGAAAAACGGGAAGAATTGACAACCGAAGGCGGCCTGAATCTAAAAAGTAGCTATAATAACCTGGCTCAATTTGCGCCAACTCTTCTTCAAAACGATATTGAAGTATTTCTTTTTATTGATACCGACAACGAAAGTCTAAAAAAAGCAAAAGAATTAAACGTTACCGGCGTTGAAGTTCATACCGGAGAATTTGCTCGATTTGTAAAACATGCCCGCAGAAAAGACGCAGAGTTAACGAAAATAAAAAAAGCCGCCGATTTTTGTTTGAAAAATAATTTGCGTTTTCACGCCGGACACGGTTTAAATTATTATAATATAGCGGATATTTTATCAATTGCTAATTTAGCCGAAGTTAATATAGGCCATGCCATCATAGCGAGGGCCTTAAAAATAGGGTTAAAACAAGCCGTAAAAGAAATGAAAGAAATAATTGAAAATTTATAAGAAGAAAAATGATATTAGGCATCGGAACAGATATATGCGAAAATTATAGAATAAAAAAAATTTTTGACGAATTTAAAGATAAATTTCTGGAAAAAATATATATGAACGAAGAAATTGAATATTGTATGAAAATGAAAAATCCTATACCGCATTTATCGGCCAGATTTGCTCTGAAAGAAGCGTTTATTAAAGCTTTAAGTTTAAGAGTTTCTCATGGAATATCTTATAAAGAAGTAGGCATAATCGGCAATACCGGCAAGAAAGAATTAAAAATTTTGGGAACCCTTCTTCAATTATATGAAAAAACCGGGGCCGATAACGCTCAGTTTAGCATCTCTCATTCAAAAGATAACTCTATTGCCTTTGTAATTCTTGAAAAGAAGGCGCTTTCTATATGAACGAAGGCTCTTTTAACATACTTTCTCCTAAAGAACAAAAAGGAGACACGCAGGTTCGCCCCGCTTCTCTAAAAGATTTTATCGGACAAAAAGAAGTCGTGCAAAACCTTGAAATATATTTAAAAGCCGCAAAACTAAGAAACGAATCTCTAGATCATATTTTATTTTCAGGGCCTCCCGGTTTAGGAAAGACCACGCTGGCAAGAATTTTAGCGACTTCGCAAAACGGAATTTTTCACCAGCTTTCGGCGCCTAACTTAAAAAGACCCGGCGATATAGCGAAGGTTTTGACAAACCTTCAAAAAAACGATATACTTTTCATTGATGAAATACATCGCTTGCCCGCTCCCGTTGAAGAAATATTATACCCCGCCATGGAAGACGGTCATATCGATATAACCATAAGCGAAGGCATGGGAGCTTCAAGCATTTTACTTGATTTGCCCCCTTTTACTTTGGTAGCCGCGACAACAAGACCGGGAGCCATTAGCGCTCCTTTAAGGGATCGCTTCGGCATACATCTTCGACTTGACTATTACGAACACCAGGATATTGAAAAAATCATAAAAAGAAGTTCAAACATATGGAACATAAAGATATCTAAAGAAGCTATAAATGAAATTGCCTTAAGAAGCCGAAATACTCCCAGAGTGGCCCTAAGGCTTTTAAGAAGATCATGGGATCACGCCATTGTCGCCCAGCATAATAAAACTCAAAACGCAAAGAATACAGAAATAAACGAAGAAATAGTCGTCGATAGTTTTCAAAAAATGCGTATTGATCTTTTGGGTTTGACTTCTCTTGATATAAGCTTTTTAAAAACGATTGCCGATAACTATGACGGAGGTCCCGTCGGTCTTAAACCTATTGCCTCTGTGTTATCTGAAGATATTATCACATTAGAAGATTTTATAGAGCCGTATCTGGTTAAAACGGGACTCATTAAAAAAACTTCCCGCGGTAGAGTTATAACCAGGAAAGGCTATAAACATATAGGCATCGACAAAGTTTCATTAAAAAACGATATTCAAACGAATTTATTTAACGGTAATTAGAGGTACTTTTTAATATCATGAGATTTTTAAGTATTAATAAAATATTTTATGCCGGTTTTCTTCTTTTCTTTATACTGAATACAAAAAACCTACAGGCATATTCCAATTATTCTTCTAATAATACTTTATTTTTCAATGAAACAATTTTTTTTCAAAATAATAATTCTTCTTATGCCAATGCTTTGTCTTTAGAGTTAACTCCCGTTTTCTCTTTAAACAAAGTTCTTGACTCTCATAAAGACGAAAGCTCTTTTAGGCGGGCAGAAATTATCTTTTTTTTATCTTTTCCTTTTGTTTTAGCTGCGCACGGTATTTTGGCGGCAGGATTATATTACTCTGCAACGCAAGATGCTTCTTTTAATTTACCGCGACCGTTAATAACATTTTCATTTGTATCTTCTGCAATGATTTCTACCGCGATTTCATATTATGACTATAAAACGATACAAACTAAAAAATCTGCCCGTTTTTTATTCAATAAACGCTTTTAATTAGACGTTAATAAATCTTCTTAAACTAATATTTAAAATTATTCCAAGAGCGGCAAAACTGGCTACCATATTAGATCCTCCATAGCTGATAAAAACCAAAGGTATACCGGTAACGGGAAAAAGTCCCATTGCAATGCCAATATTAATAATAATATGAAAGAAAAAGATCGAGGTAAGACCTCCCGCCAAAAGAGCTCCATAATCGTCTTTCGACTGAAGCGCAATAGTAACCCCCCGCAGAACAAGCCCAAATAATAACAATATAGTTAAAGCGGCTCCCCAAAATCCAAATTGTTCGCCTATTACAGAAAAGACAAAATCATTATACCATTCGGGAAGATACGGCGTATCCCCTCTTGTCATATCTCCCTGAAGCAATCCCTTGCCCCATATTTGCCCAGACCCGATTGTTATAAGCGAATGTCTAAGCTGGTATCCGGCTCCTTTAGGAAACTTATCAGGGTTTGCAAAAGAGACTATTCTGATAACCTGATGCGGCTTAAAACTCATTGCCTGTCTGAAAATTAAAGTAGACGATAGACTTAAAAATATAATAAGAGATATCGTCGATATCGATTTAAGCCATTTTGTTCGACTTAAATAATTTAAAAAATAACAGGCTCCGTATATTATTGCCGTAGAGCCGATTATAATCAATATAGTAATATTATTACTAAAAAAATCTCTGAAAAAAGAGGGATTATTCTTTTTTACTTCTTCGACCGCTTGCCCAAAAAGGGCAAGGTTTTCGGGTTGTATTATGGTTTTTGCCGACCATCCGACGGCCGATGTACTTTTGATTTCAGAGACCAAAGAAGGGTTTTCAACATAGTGCCATACTTCAAAATTCAATATTCTAACGGCATCGGCTAATTTATAATCTACTTTTTTTAAATACGAAACGATATCGCTTACTAATATATACTTATGATATTCTAAAAACATGGGAATAAATAATACCGAAAATCCTATCAACAAAAGTCCTATAATTACGCTGACGTTTGCGCCGCCGATAAAAAGCATAATAAAAAGTATGGGAAGAAAAATAATGGCGGAACCGAGATCGGGCTGAAGAGCGATAAGAAGTACGGGCGCCGCGGTAATCAAAAAAGGCAGTATAAGCTCTTTTAATTTATCTATTTCTGTTTCTTTTAATACAAGATATTTACTTAAAAATATAACAAAAGCTATTTTCGCAAATTCAGTGGGTTGAAATCCGATTCCAAAAAAACGAATCCATGATCTGGCGCCTTTTATTTTAGCGCCAATAAATGGTACCAACGTAAAAATTAAGAGCAATAAAGCGGCGCCATAAATTATTGTCGAGTAAGATCCTAAGATTTGGTAATTTACCTGAGATAAAAAAAGCATCAAGATAAGCCCCAGGGTAAGCCAGAGCATCTTTTTAACCGCCAAAGACTGACCGTATTCTCCGCCCCCATAAAGAGCAAATATGCCCATAACAGAAGCTGAAATAGCGAAAAAAACGCTTACCCAATCTAATCTTGAAATATTCATAACGCCTTTTTTTCTTGCGAATAAACCCGCCTGCTCCATTCATAAAAGATTTCTTTAGCGATGGGAGCCGCCCCGACCGCGCCCGCGACACCTCTTTCTACAAAAACTCCCACAAGCAAAATATTTTGTAAATCGCCCATATACGGGCCATAGCCCACAAACCATGCATGCTGGCTTTCATTGGCAAACCTTTCTTTTGAACGCGTTTGAACGGTACCGGTTTTACCCGCAATGGGCATAAGCCCTCTGCTATTCAATACCCTGCTGGCGGTGCCTGAAGCTACGGCCTCTCTTAATCCTTTTTGAATTGAAGAAAGACTTTTATTTGAGAAAGGCAGCTCAAACAAGATTTCTTTATCTATCGATTGCTTTAGTTCGTCGTTTTCTGCAAATCTTATTTCTTTCACCAGCCGCGGCTTATATACGACGCCTTTAGTCACCAAAGCCGAATAGAAATTCATCATTCCCAGCAATGTTGTCTCTATAAAGCCCTGTCCTATGCTTAAATTTACCGTATCGCCATCAAACCATCTTTGATTAAATGTCTTCTCTTTCCATAAAGGAGACGGTATAAAACCGGTTATTTCTCCGGGAATATCAATTCCCGTCATTTCATTTAATCTGAAATACCGGGAATATTTTATTATCGGTTCGGCTCCTATATCGTAGCCTAACTGATAAAAATATGTAGAACAGCTCTGAGCGAGCGCGCCGATTAGGTTTACATGAGAATGATATCCCCAGCAATGAAAAGTAGAATCTGGCAAGCCCTCATAACTACTTTTTAGAGTAAATTTACCTTTGCAAAAATATCCTCTATTTTCGTTAAGTCTGTTTTCTTCTAAAGCCGCAAACGCAACCAGCGGCTTAAAAGTAGAAGCAGGAGGATACTTGGTCGATATGGCGCGATTTATTTCAGCTCTTTCTTTTTTCATTTCTTGCAAATGTAAGTTTCGTTCTTCGCTGTCTGCCGAAATCATAATATTGGGATTATATGTGGGCATACTGGCCATAGCAAGTATCTCGCCTGAGGCCGGCAGCAAAGCGATAACCGCCCCTGATTTCCCTTCTAGACTTTCTGAAGCTAATTTTTGAAGCTCTGCATCTATGGTTAAAACCAGATTATTGCCGGCTACCGCCTCTTGAAAAACTTTTTGCTCTTCAATTTCTCCTCTTGCTGTCTTAATTTGTATTATCTCGCCGTCTTCTCCCCTTAGAACCGCGTCGTATTGGGCCTCTATGCCGTTTTTACCGACAAGTTGATAGCTTTTTATTCCCGAATCCATATCTTTTCTTGAAGGCGGCCCGATATATCCGGTTATGTGTGAGGCATATTGATCAAGATTATAAAACCGGCTGCTGCTTTGCTTTATAATAAATTTTGAAAATGTAATATAATAATCGGCAATAAGAGTATGTGAAGTTTCATCTAAATCGTCTATTAAGATAATTTCTTCATTTAACCTTATTTTTTGCGCCGTAATTTTATTTTTCAGATCGCCTTCGTTTTTTTTTAGAAGCCTCTCAAGCTGGCCCACTCTGGTTATTAATTCTCCCGAATTAAAATGCGAAGGTATAGCCACTAAGGAACGCTTAATATTATTAGATACAATCGGAATTCTGTTTTCAATGCCTTTATAGTTTCTGTCATAAATTTCGCCCCGCGGAGCCGTTAAAGCGACAACTTTTCTTATAACTCTTTGAGATTGCTCGTAATACTTTTCTCCTGAAACGACCTGAAGTTGAAATGTTCTAAAGGCTAACGTAAAAAAAGCTACAATAATAAAAACAATAAAAGCAATAAGTCTTTTGCGAAGCCTTTGCCATAACTTATATTGCTGTGCCGTTAGCGCCATTTTTATTCAATCAAAATTGTTTTACTTCAATATCTATATGAGGAATTGCCCATTTCAGCATTCTAAACCAAAAAATACCAATAACGGCGTTATAAATTGCTTCGGGCAGCGCAATTGTAAAAAGAGCTTTCGCGGCGATATTTCCGTGAAAGATCGCCACTAAAAAGAATATTAAAAAACCTTTTAACAGACTTAAAGATAAAATAATTATAAATATTATAAAATTACTGTCTTTATTTATGCCTTTTGCCAGTTTTCCGGTAATGTATCCGATTATGGTTTTAGGAAGAGCATGAATGCCTAAGAAATATTGCGCCTTACCGCCTTCATACACGTCTAAACCGCCGATATTCATATCCTGTAAAAGACCTCCGAAAAATCCAATCCATAAGCCCGTAAAATCGCCTCTGAATATTCCAAAAAAAACTGTTAATATCAATAAAAAATCTGGTTTAATCTCGCCAAGTTTAAAAAATTCAACACTTGCTTGAATAAAATATGAAATGATTACGGCTGCAGCAATTACTATCTTATCTATTATCATGGCGATTTAATTGTATCGGCCCCTAACGGCTCGAATTCAAGTTTTTCTGTCTCAGGTTTTTTTTGTATAACAAACACATAGTCAAGCCTTTGCATATCTATTAAAGGCCTGATTTCGGCTTTTTGATAATTTGCCCCTCTTTCAATAAAATTATCAACAAGGCCTATGGGCAGTCCCTTGGGAAATATTCCGTCGCCTCCTGAAGTAACGATTTCATCTCCCGGACGAAGAAGACACGATAAACTTAAGTATTCAAGCAATGGTTTTTCTTTATAAGGATTTCTGCCTATCAAAAGGGCCCAATATGCTGTTTTTTTTACTTTTACGCCTAGTCGGGAATACTGATCGACAATAGGAAGTATTCTCGCCGATTTTTTATTTACTTGCACAATTTTTCCAATCACACCCTGTACAAGTTTTACGTTTGATATTTGAGAGCCATTTTTTTCTTCTGTTTCTGTAGATTTTTCAGCCTGAATGGCAATAACGGGCATATGTGGTTCGACGCCGTCTTCTGAGCCTTTGTTTATAATAATAGTGCGAAACCAGTTATCGGGATCCTGAGAAATAATCTCAGCCTGCAAATAAGGATAGTCTTCGGGAAGAGTCAAACCCAACTGATTTCTAAGTTCTGAGTTTTCTGCGTCTAATTGAGCTATTTTCAACCGCAAATTCTTCATTTCTTTTATTTCATACCTAAGGGCATCCCTCTCTAGTTTTAAAGCGTCATAGCTTCTATAGCTATCGACAAGCGAGGTAATATCGCTGCCTATGGCAGTCAATGTTCCTGTAAAAAAGTCTAAAACGCGCGTACCGCTTTTAGCAGCGTCTGATAATACTTTAGCCTGAGAAAACATGCTAATCAAACAAAAAGCGACGGTCAATATCAATGAAAATTCAGATTTATATCTGCGTATTATATCAAGAAACATATTGCTTAAAATTCTGGTAAGTTACAAGTTTTATTTTAATCACAGCCTGCCAATAATTTTATACTGACAACCGCTCAAAAAAGATTTTTGTTGTAATTTTGAGCCTCTGTGGGCCTAGAAGTGTCAATATCTATAATTTATCATTTTTACAATGAAAAACTATCTAAATTTCTTAACGATTTAGACTTGCTCTGATATATTTTAATTCTTCCAGATATTTTCCGGTACCAAGAGCCACACAGTTTAATGGATTTTCTGCGCGTATCACGGGAACTCCCGTTTCTTTAGACAAAAATTTATCAAGCCCCTTCAATAAAGAACCCCCGCCTGTTAAGACAATGCCCCTTTCAACGATATCGGCGGCCAATTCAGGCGGCGTGCGTTCAAGCGCTTGTACGGTGCCTTCTAAGATGGCCTCTATCGGCTCTCGTAAAGCTTTTCTCAATTCGGCGCTATCTAATTGAAGAGTTCGAGGAAGCCCCGACATTGCATCCCTGCCTTTTAATTCGAATGTTTCTATTTTCTTTTCAGGGAAGGCATTACCAATGGCTAATTTTACTTCTTCTGCCGTTCTTTCACCGACAACAAGGTTATACTGCATTCGCATATGTTTTATAATAGCTTCGTCAAACTCATCGCCGCCAACTCGTATTGAATCGGATATAACCATACCGCCTAAAGATAAAACTGCAATCTCTGTCGTACCACCGCCGATATCTATAACCATGTTACCCGCAGGTTCATGTATAGGAATATTCGCCCCTATCGCCGCGGCCAAAGCTTCTTCAATAAGATAAATTTCGCGTGCTCCAGCCTGTTCTGCCGATTCTCGCACCGCTCTTTTTTCAACTTCGGTAATACCAGCGGGAACGCCAATGACAACTCGAGGTTTTACCAGAGTCGTACGATTATGTACCTTATTAATAAAATATCGTATCATTTTTTCAACTGTTTCAAAATCGGCTATCACGCCGTCTTTCATAGGGCGAATGGCAACAATCTCTCCGGGAGTTCGTCCCATCATACGCTTTGCTTCTTGACCCACAGCCAATATCTTACCTGTGCTTGCATGAACAGCAACCACAGATGGTTCTGACAGTACAATCCCCTGTCCTTTGACATATACCAGGGTATTGGCCGTTCCCAGGTCTATTCCCATATCATTTGAAAATAATTCGTGAATCCAGTCGAATATCATAAGTTCTCCAGCAAAGCCTATGTTAAAGATGAAAATGGAGTGACAACAATTATTTTATTATAATGAATTTAAGGGGATATATGTAAAAAAAGATTGTCACCCGCTTTCAACCCTCTAATAAGGTTAAAATGTTCAAAAGCTGGATACCAAACGCTTTATCACTGGGTAATCTTACATTCGGATTTCTATCCATTCTTATTATTTCGCACGCGAAGACTACTACAAGATTTCAAGCAGAAGATTTTTTCTTTTTAGGAAGCATTTTAATCCTTATAGCCGCCCTTTTTGACGGACTTGACGGTCCCATTGCAAGAAAATTATCGGCAGAATCTGCCCTAGGCGAACAACTTGACTCATTGGCCGATTTAACAACTTTTGGTTTAGCGCCTGCTTTTTTAATGTATCACGCTTATTTCGCGTCGCTAAATACAACAATTTCTGGTTATGAAATGCCATTCGGCATGATTTTATCTGCTATTTATCCAATTTGCGCCGCGTATCGTCTGGCTCGCTTTAATGTAGCTCATGACAAAAAATCTTTCATTGGGCTTCCTTCGCCTATCGCGGGAATTTTTTCGGCCCTGATTCCTATAATATGCGCAAAATACAATTTCCCTCTGTACCTTTTGGCGTTTTCTTATGCCGCTACTGCGTTTCTGATGGTAAGCAATATACGATACGCCAAACCGACAGCGGATATTTTATCTAAAATCACAATCTTCAGACTAATAACATTTATTCTTCTGGTTGTCGCTTTAATTTTAACGCTTGAGTGGTTTTGGATCATATTTTTAGTTATGATATTATACATTTTTTCAGGCATCATAACCTTATTCATGATTTTAATTCAAAAAATAAAAATTGGCGCGGGCTACTCTTGAATTTAATACCCCATCAAAGGAGGCGGTAATATATGATTCTAAAAAATAACTTTATTCTAAAATTCACGACATTTTTATTCATTAGCTTATGGGCGTTAACATCGGTAATCTCTGCCGACACCACAAAAAATGTTATAGAAAACTCTGAACAAAAAGAAAAAACTGACGAGAAAGAAAACAATACCGAAGAAACTGAAGAAGAAAATGATTTTGAAGTAAAGCTAAAAACTCCCGAATTAATGAAACAATTTCTGGCCACAGAAAACTATGAAATAGATTCTTCAAATCATTTTTTTGTTAATGTTATTATGGGTTCATTAGCTGGCAGCGCCGTTGGCGCAATGGGCAGTCTTTCAATTTTTGAAAACGGTAACAGACCGGTCAATAAAAAAAATGCCGCAGTATTTTCGGGCGCAGGAGGCATTCTAGGCCTTGCTTCGGGAATAGCTGTCGCCTTTTTTGAAGATCAGAATAATAAAAAATATACAATAGGCAAACCTTTAATGGAACAATCTGTAATGGGATGTTTTATTGGCGGTTTCATAGGAGCCCTGGCCGGAACAATACCTTATGGCGCTTCAAATGATATAAATTCTTTAGTAAGATATACAGGCTATGGTTCTCTTGCGGGCACAATTGCGGGTATGGGAGTTTATTTTTTTACTCCTTCTAAAAATACCCATAGCATAAAAATGAATTTTTCTTTTTATTCTAAGGAAGATTATAAATTTAATTTTTCAAAACATTTTTAACTTTACAAATAAGCAAATTTTTTTTTATGGTACTTATAAGGATGAAAAAGATGAAAAAAATAGTATATGGTATTGTAACAATAATGGCGCTAAACACATTCTATTGTGCGGGTTCCCCTCAAAAAAGCGCAAATACAGGCAGCGGAGGCGACTGGATAAAGGGCGAAGGCATTGCACAAGTATATCAGGGAGACGTTGCATTGGCCAAAGACAGGGCAATTAGAGCCGCTAAAAAAGATGCGATACAAAGAAAATTGGGACAATTAATTGAAAGCAAAACGATTACCGACAGCGGCGTATGGGTCAAAGGCGAGGTAACCGCAAAAAGCCGCGGCTTGGTCAAAGATTACGAAGTTGTTCGCGAACATAAAATCGGCGAAGAGTACAAAGTAACAATAAATGCCCATGTAGAATCAAGCAATCTGAAAAGCGCCGTTGACGATATACTTTCAGATTGGGAACAACCTGTAATGTTCGGCATTATTCAGGAAAAATTTGGCGCTAATGCTCAAGACGCATATGACAGCCACACGCTTCAGGGCATCTCTGAATTTTTTCTATCAAAAAGTTTTGCTATAAATAAGACATCGTCATGGCAGGGTAAAATCAAACCTCCGTTATCTATTGAACAAATTTCTCAATTTTCTGAAAAAAACGAAGCAGATTTTGATCTTCTGGTATTTGGTAAAACCACATGCAATGATAAAGGCAAAATAAAAATAGGCAACACTGAAAGTAATATGATCTCTGCGCAAGTAAATATTGATATTTCAATTTTTGATATCAGTACAAGAAGACTTATATCTTCCGCTGCGCAGCATTCCGCCCAGGGTCACATCGATTTTGAATCAGGTTGCAGAGCCGCTATAAAAAAAGCTTCAAAAAAACTTCAAGATAATCTTTTTAAGCAAATGCTTACAAAATGGGACAAAGAATATGGCTCAGGAAAAACAATCATTTTAGAAATAAACGGAACGCTTCCGTATAAAAAACTATATGATCTTGAAAATGACCTAAGAGACCAATTTAGGGGAGTTGTGGACGTTATAGAACGAAATGTAAATTCCAGTAAAGCGGTTTTAAATGTGATATATTCAGGACAAGTGAAAGATTTTTCTCAGGAATTAATTCAAAAGAAACTTTCTGTTTCATTCGATGTTAAAGAAAAAAGCGGAAGAAAGATTGTTGTTCAAATAAAATAAACGTCTATAGAAACTTGAACTCAAAGATTAACGTTAAAATCAGTAAATATATAAATAAATATTGTATTTTATTTATATATTTTACCGGTTTTTTTTTTGTAGAAAATATCTATTCGACAGAAAAGACGAAAGTTGCATATGTCAACTTAGAATACCTCTTTGAAAACAGTAACTATAAAGAAAAATTAGACAAAGAACTGAATAAACAAAAAAATAAAATCATTGAATATCAAAAAAAACTTGTTTTACAAACAAATACTTTAATTTCAGAATTAAACCAAAAAGAAAAGCTTTTAGGTCATGATGAATTTACCAAAGAACTTTCTGAAATTCAAAAAAAAATAGAAAGCCTAAACGCTGAAAAAGCGGAACTTGAAAATGATTTAACTAAAATTGAAAAAGAATATAAACATATGATATATGATGATATTATAACCGTTATGGAAATTCTATCTGAAGAAGAAAATGTTGACATTATTCTGTCAGATAATAAGACTATCATTTACGGCAAAACCTCTCTTGATTTAAGTCAAAGAGCTATAGAAATTATGAATGAATTAGAATCGAGGAACACGCCTTCGGCAAAATAATAACATAAATTATCGATCTAAATAAAAAGGATAATATGAAATTAAAAGAAATCGCTGAAAAAATAAATATAAAATTCACGGGCAACGGAGACCTAAAAATTAAAGGGTTAAAAGATATAGAAAGAATAGAGCATTCTCAAACGACATCTGAGAATTTTTTATATGTTATAGAATCTGAAAATATTCTAAGAAAACATTCTCAAATGAATAAAAATACGATAGTTTTATGCACAGACGACCTGCTTCAAAACTTTCACAATGCTCTTTATGTAGACAAAAGTCGATTGCGTCTTATATTTATAGAACTTCTTAAGATTTTTTCAGTTCAAGATAAGCTTTTTAATCATTTAGATACGGCAATCTCGCCCAAGGCAGAAATCAACGATAGCGCCAAAATCTACCCCGGAGCGGTTATCATGCAAAACGCAAAAATCGGTAAAAATTGCATTATTTATTCAAATGCCGTTATTGAACCGAATGCCAAAATCGGCGATAATAGCGTTATACATCCCTGCTGCGTTATCGGCTATAATTGTATCATAGGAAAAAACTCTATCATTTATTCGGGAACGGTGATAGGCGCTGACGGTTTTGGATATTACGACCATGAAGACGGCAGCAGGCATAAAATTCCTCATATTGGTAACGTAATCATTTCTGATCATGTTGAAATTGGCGCAAATACAACCATTGATAGAGGCACCATAGAAAGCACAACCGTAGGCAGCCACACAAAAATTGATAATCAAGTTCAAATAGGACATAACTGTCAGATAGGCAGCTATGTTTATATTGCCGGCAACTCGGGAGTTTCCGGTTCTGTAAAAATAAAAGATCATGTAATTATCGCCGGACAATCTGGTATTGCAGATCACGTAACATTAGAGAAAAAAAGCGTAATTTTAGGGCTAACCGGAGTGCCTTCAGACACCGAAGAGGGGAAGGTATATTTTGGAATTCCAGCGCGGCCGGTTAGAGAGGCCCATAAAATAAACGGCGCCTTAGGCTCTTTGCCAGATTTAATCAAAAGAGTAAAAAAATTAGAAGAAAATAAATAGTTCTTCTGTAAAAGAATATCTAAATTAACCAATGAGCCGCATACTAAGCATTGATTATGGCCGAAAATATATTGGATTAGCCGTAACCTGCGAAAGTCAAATCGCGATTTCAAATCTTACAGCGTTAAAATATCATAAAAAAGATTTTTGGGATTCTTTTTTTAAGATATTAAAAGAGTATTCTCCTAAAGAAATAATAATCGGCGTTCCTTTGCTTGACGATAGAGAACCTACACTTTTAACGGAGATTGAAAACTTTTCAAAACATATTAAAAAAAATATACCCGAAATCAATATTATATTATGGGATGAATCGCTTTCGTCTGTAGACGCCGAAATTATTTACAGCCAAAAAACCGGAAAGTACGCTCAAAGTTCTAAAAAAATAAACAAAAAAAAAGAAGAAATACATTCTTTATCGGCGCACCTTATTTTACGATCTTATTTAGATAGAATTTCTCATTAGAAAACAATTTTCACTGTTCAACATATTTTTCTTCAATGAAAAATATTTTAGGTACATTTTTTAACTTTAAACTTTTAGCTATCTTGCCTCTTACAAATCCCGCAGAATTATTTAAAGCTTTTTTCGTATCAATCTGCTCTTTCTCGCTTCCGTAGACGCTAAAATATATATCAGCTTTGCCAATATCGTTTGATAATTGACATCGAATAAATGTTACAAACGAAATTCTCGGATCTTTTAGTTTTCTAAAATAAACTTCTGTAATTAATTGAAGTATTCTTTTTTCGAGTCTTTTTTGCCTGATTTCATCCATGGATTATTTTGTCAAAATTAAGGATATAAGCGATATTTTCTTTTTATGATAAATGACGATTTGTTGCGGCAAATATTTTTTATTATTATTTTTCTTCTTCAGGCTTAGATGCTTTCTTTTTTTCAACGTCTTTTTGAATATCTTCATATGTACGCGATTTTTCAACTTTTTGATACACCTCAAAAGTATCGCCCTCTTTAATGTCGTTAAATCCGTCAACTTGAATGCCGCATTCAAAACCTTCTTTGACTTCGGTTGCGTCGTCTTTAAATCTTTTTAGGCTCTTTAATGTTCCGTCATAAATAACAACGCCTTCGCGAATAACCCTGACTAAACTGTTTCTCTTAACAACGCCTGTTGTAACCATACATCCCGATATTGTGCCGACTCCCGATATTTTAAATATATCGCGAACTTCAACTTCGCCTATAATCTCTTCGTTAATCTCTGGCGAAAGCATGCCAGAAATACCCAATTTTATATCTTCTATTGCCTGATAAATAATATTATAATATTTTATCTCGACCCCTTCTTTGCCTGCGATTTCTCTTACTTTTGCGTTGGCTCTGGTTCCAAAACCTATAATTAAAGCGTTTGCGGCCGATGCCAGCATAACGTCTGACTCTGTAATTTCGCCTGTGCTTCCGAATATAACATTAATTCTTACTTCATTGCTCGATAATTTTTCTAACGAAGTCTGCAACGCTTCAACTGAACCTTTTACATCGGCTTTTATAATAACCTTAAATTCTTGAAGCTTGCCTTCTTCTATGATTTCATTTAAATTTTCAAGTTTGACTTTTTTAATTTTTTGAGCTTGTTGCTGCCTATTCAGTTCTTGACGCTTCTCCATGATTTCTCTGGCAGCTTTTTCATTTGTCATCACATGAAATGAATCGCCCGCATTGGGAACTCCGGTTAGTCCTAAAATCTCTACCGGCGTAGCGGGCAAGGCTTCTTTTACAGTTTGTCCCCTGTCATTTACCATCGCCCTTACTCTACCGCTCTCTAAACCCACGACAAAAGCGTCGCCTTGTTTTAATATGCCGGCTTGTACAAGAACCGTTGCCACGGGACCTCTGCCCTGATCAAGCTTGGCTTCAATTACGGTTCCCAAAGCCTTTTTCTTTTGATTTGCTTTTAAGTCTAGAAACTCAGCCGTCGCCAATATCATATCTTCTAATTTATCAAGATTAATTCCTTTCAAGGCCGATAATTCGACAACGCCGGTATCTCCTCCCCATTCTTCAGGAACCAAACTATATTGAGTAAGGCTCTGTTTTATTTTTTCAGGATTAGCTCCGGTTACGTCAATTTTATTTATAGCTACAATAATTGGCACTTTAGCGTCTTTTGCATGGTGTATTGCTTCTATAGTCTGGGGCATAATTCCGTCGTCTGCGGCGACTACAAGCACTACGATATCGGTCACATAGGCGCCCCTTGCTCGCATTGCAGTAAACGCCTCATGACCCGGGGTATCTAAAAAAGTAATTTTGCCTTTAGGAGTGCTTATTTGATATGCCCCAATATGTTGCGTGATACCTCCCGCCTCTGTTGAAACAATATCGGTCTTTCGCAAAGCGTCTAAAAGCTTTGTTTTACCGTGATCAACATGCCCCATTATTGTAACCACAGGGGGACGAGCGATTAAGTCAGATTCTTTATCTTCTTCTTCTTTAATTATTGTTTCTTCGTATAATGATATAACTTTAACCTGACAGCCGAATTCAGAGGAAACCAAAGTAGCCGTATCGGCGTCTATTGACTGAGTAATAGTCGCCATCACTCCGAGTTCCATTAGTTTTGCAATTACATCGGGAGTTCTTACGTTTAATTTTCTGGCCAATTCGCCCACTTGAATATACTCAGTAATGTTTATTTCTTTGGGAACCGATGAATGATGCACATACGAGGCGCTTTTTTGTTCGCCTTTTTCTGTTTTTTGTTTTAGAAAAAACTTTTTATGTTCTTCTTTTTTAAGTATATTTTCTCTAAGGTGGGTTTTGCCTTTTTCTTTTTTTACTCTTTTATCTTTTTTAGGCGCAACGCCAGTCTCAATAGTTCCTGAAGATGGCTTTGCAGGTTCGACTTTTTTATTTTTTATATCTTTCAGATTTTTATTTTCTTTGGTTTTGAAAAAAGGTTTTTTTTCTTTTGACTGCTCTTTTTTCTGCAAATCTTTCTTTTTAATTTTATCTATTTCAATTTGCTGCTTAACGATTTTTTGCGCAATATTGCCCCCTTTACCGGTCGTTTTTAACACTAATTTCTTTTTTTTGGGGGATTTTTCCATCAATTTTTTTCCTGTTTTTTACAAATAAAATTATCTCTACTCTTCACTATCTTTTTCGTCTTGCTCAACACTTTCTTCAACAGAGCTTTTATTGCCATCTTCTGAGCTTTCGATTTCGTCGTCCTCTTCAAATTCAACGTTTTCGGCAATCACTTCCATTATTTTCTTTGCCGTTGCTCTTCCGATACCTTCTATATTCACCAACTCATCTTCATTCATTGTTACAATATCTTCTATATAATTTATATTATTTTCATTTAGTATGCGTATAATGCGAACAGCAAGCCCCGGAAGTTCGCTTAATAAAGTTCCTTCTTCTTCCTCTTCTTCTTTTAGAGCCGATTCTCTTGAGAAAAGGTCGTCTAGCCTTTGCCGCGCTTCAGGCGAAGCCATTTCGGTACCAAAAGTACTTTCTGTTTTTACGTCTATTCGATATCCCGTAATTAAAGAAGCTAATTTTACGTTAGAACCGTCTTTTCCTATAGCGACTGATAACTCTTTATCAGAAACAATCGCCAATGCTTCTTTTTTAACCGTATCAATATTGACAAGCGAAGGTGCAGCCGGAGATAAAGCGTTTCTTATAAATTCTTTTGCGTCTTCAGAAAACTCAATGATATCAATTCTTTCTGCGCCCAACTCTCTAACAATAGATTGAATTCGAACGCCTCTAATGCCAACGCATGCGCCGACGGGATCAACGTCTGAATTTGAAGAATGCACGACAACTTTTGTTCTTGTGCCGGGAATTCTGCCTATGTTTAATATTTCAACCGAACCGTCGTAGATTTCGGGAACTTCCATTTCAAAAAGTTTTTGTACAAATCTTTTATCTGCGCGGCTTACTAAAACCCTTAGCCCCGACCCTTTCAATTCATTTTCAATAGAATGAAGATATACCTTAATTTTATCTTCAATTCGATATCTTTCTCCGGGAATTTGATGCTTCACCGGCATTACGGCTTCTACTTTACCCAAATCTACATATATGGTATCGCCTTTTTTTCTTAAAATATAACCGTTTATTAAGTCGCCAATCTTGTCGCTGTATTCGTCTTTTACCTTTTCAAGCTCTAACTGTCTAAGCCTCTGCGATACAACCTGCAAGGCGGTTTGCGCAGCAATTCTGCCAAAATCTTTAGGATGTTCAATAATATCTATATATTCGCCAATTTGAGCGTCAACCTTGTGTTTCACGGCCTCGTCTATATGAATTTGCATACCCGGAAGCACCACATTATCAACTATTGCCCTATTTGCTATTAAATAAACCTCTTCTTTTTCTTTATCTATCATCACCCTTAGGTTTTCTGTCGTTTTATACTTTTTTCGATATGCGGCAATTAAACCGGTTTCAATGATGCCGATTACTTCGTTTTTATCAAACCCCTTATCTGCCACAATTTGATGAATTGCGTCAAAAAAGGCTTTTCCCATGTTGTCAGGCGTTTTATTTTTTAATTTTGACTTAACCATTTATTTTACCTTTTGTTTTGTTTACCCATTAAAAATCTAAATGTAAATTTACTTTAATTACATCGGGTATAGATATTTTATAATCTTCTTTTTTTATTTTCATAGCCGTTTTGTTTTTTCTATTTTTTTTCACATCGGCCGTAACCCAATATATTTGTTCGCCTTGTATATCAATATAGCTCAAAATTCTCTCTTCTCTCTTGCCTTCTTTATTATAGGCGACTCTCATCGGCTGCTTCTTAAATCTCTCTAAGTCATCAGGCACTTTTACTTCTCTTTCTGCCCCGGGAGAAGATACTTCTATCGCATAATTTTGCGGACAATCTTCTATCTCGTCTAGCTCAATAAGTTTCAGCTTTAATAAACGAGCAAAGGTTTCGCAATCTTCAACTCTAGGCGACCCATAAGGATCATTTAAATTATCTAAAACTATCATAATTTTGGCTTCTCTATTATGGTAAGAAACTTTCAAATCATGAATCTTAAACCCAGGCGTTAAAGCGTCTTTTGCTATTTCAGATAATTTTTCTTCCCAAAGCATTTTTAGCTTAAACCATAATATCAAAATGGAGACTTTCGCCTACCCTATACCATTATGTCCTTTTTTGACACCCTGTCAACAATAATGAATTGACAAAAGTTCTGGAAAACCAGGCGCAGCTGCGATTCGCGAACCGTTTCGGGTATTACTGCCTTTCTACGAAGTTTTTATATTTTCTTTGATAAAAGCGAAAAAACCAAAATATCAAAAAAGAAATAAACGAAAAGATAGCGGCAATTAAAAATACGCTCTTAAATTCTTTTTCTGAGGCCAAATTTCCTAAAAAGTAGGCGCCGGCGCCGGCGCCTAGCGATCGCGAGAAAATTAAATATATCGCCTGAGCAGTCGCCAATCTTCGCGGGTGCGTTTTTTTTTCTAAGAAAAGAAGCGACCCCATATATCCGCCAGAAAATTGTACGCCATGCAAAAACTGAGATATTAAAACTAAAAATCCCGGCGACAAGGCCCATAAAATAAAGTTACGAACGGCCCCTGCAATCAAGCCAAAGCCAAGAATCGCCATAATTCCCTTTTTTTTTATAATAAGCGGAGAAACCATGAAAAATATTATTTCAACCGAGGTTCCTATTATCCATATGAACGGTATCGGCGAAACGATAAAATCAACGTCTGCAAGATAAGCGCTAATGATGTATTCGGCTGTAGAATATCCGAAAAAGAAAAAAAACATCATAATAAGAAAAAATAGCATCAATTTTGACTTTATAATCTTATAAAACTGATCTAAATGCACAGATGCCTTTTCGCTTTGACGCGGTTTTCTTTTTTCAGGAAAAAAATACAGCAGAAAAGAACTGGCTAAAATAAAAACAAATGAAAACTTCATAATCTCAGAAGGGTCTATTTTTAAAAATAAAAAAGGAATATTTGCCGATAAAAAACCCGCTGTTCCATATAACCGCGAATGCCCAAAATATACGGGATCATTGTCGCTTTGAAGAAAGAAGACATCTATAAGGGGTATAATTCCGCCGACTGCAAAAGTTACAGCCGGCCAGAAGAATAAAGCGTATTCAAAAATATATTCTTTATATTTTCCCTGAGATATGGCCGCTAAGAAATAAATACTTATAGCCGCTAGAATACTTTTTATGAATATAATATTTCTGGCATGCAGGGTTTTATCTGAAATATATCCTGAAAGCAAAGCGCCGACAGGCATTAAAAGCTGTCCCGTCAGAAATATCGTTCCCGGACTTTCGATTTTTAATTCGTTGTAAAAATAAGCAGATATCTGCGGTATAAGAAATCCCATCCCGCAAAAAAATAAAAAAAACCAAATTTTAAAGAATACGCTAGTCTTGAAACGAATCAAACGCGTCTTCCTGATTTCTAAATATCTCTAAAACAGATTCAAGCTTTGTTATTTCAAGAAGATTTTCAACATCAGAGGTAAGAGAGCATAGACCAAATCGTCCGTTTTTTTTCTCAACTTCGCGAAAAATATTTAAGAATATGCCAAGCGCGGCTGAATTGATAAAAGGCACTTTTTTTAAATCAACGATAATCTTAGGAGCTTCCATCTGATGCAGATATGACTCTAGTTCGTCGGCAAGTGTAAACTCCATACCCGATTTTATAGGACCCTCAATTTCTACAATCCAGATATCGTTCTTTTTTTTATTTTTTGTTTTCATTTTTATTCTTTTTCACGCGTTAATTAGAAGCATAGCTATTTTTTTAAGCCATATTTCAATTTACAAATTACTGTTTCGTTACATAAAAGCAAGCATTTTTTTATACTAACTTAAAATCCCTCTAAAATGAACCTAATGGGAAATACGCGCCTGCGCCAAGATCGGCCCGCAAATCGCAATTACGCCTTTTGCAGATCTTTTTTTTAATTGCAAAATTATTTTTGTTTTACAAAGAGACCTATGGAAGAAAATATCAAAGACAAAAAAGAAACAGAGACCGCTGAAAAAATAAAAGACAGCGGCAAAAAAGCATGGGAAAAAAGCAAAGAAGGCATTAAACATCTAAGCGAAAACATACACCAGTCTCTAGAAGACGACTCTAATGAGCAGACTTATGGAGCGTTCGCATATATACCATTAATAGGACCTTTAGTTGTTTATTTATTCAAAAAAAAACAAAAATTTTCAAAATTACACGCCAAAAACGCTTTGTACCTGCAAAGTTCGGCGTTAATCTTATGGCTGACAATATGGCTGCTTGAAAACATTCCGTTTATATCTCATTTGTTAAAAGCAATACAATTTATTCCTTATATTACAAATGCTCTTCTGTATATAAATATTGTTACTTTCTTTATACTTTCTTTAATTGGAGCATATAAAGGTTTTAATAAAAATTTATGGACAATACCTGTGTTGACAGCTTTTATAGAAAAATATATTGTAAAAAAGAAAAATAAAGATAAGGCCCAAAGTCAAAGGAAATAAGCTTTCTTGTTTTATAAATTTTAATATAAAATGTTCAACGCAATAAAATACAATATTGAAAATAACGAAACAATTCATATGGCCAAAAAGATATGGCCGGGTTTTGAACTTTTTTTAATTTCGGGCCCTACCTTAATAGGATGGGTTATCGGCATGGTAAAATATGAATATCGCGATGAAAGATTTAAGATAAGCATACAAAGTTTTGCGTTATTTTTAATTTATATTGCACTTCTTGTATTGAATCAAATCATTGTATTTACTAATATTGCAAACTACAAGTACTATTCTCTTTATGCCGATTCCTTTTTTTGTTTTCTGTATCTGCTGTTAGGCCTGTATTTCTATATTGGCGCCAGAAGAAAGAACCCCTATTTACACGGTTTAATAATTAGAGTTCTTGACAGGCTAAATTCTAAAGCATAATTGCCTTATGCATAAAAAGCGCCCATAGCTCAGCTGGATAGAGTGTCTGACTACGAATCAGGAGGTCTGAGGTTCGAATCCTCATGGGCGCGAAAATAATATTGACAAAATGACTGCTTTTATTAATTAGCCATCTGGTATAAAGGTACCGATAAAAGCAATGAATAATTGCTATTGAATAAAAAATATGAAAGAAATTGAAATAACAAAAGTCATTGGTCTTGCCAAAGAAAAAAAATACGAAGTAACATGCGCCGCATTTGATCTAGTGGATCATATCTTCAAGGTTGATGTCGGCCGTTCTATAAAAAAAAGAAAACTTGCCGTACAGGCAATGTCCCTATTATCAGACGGGCATATACAGTACGCATATGAAACAGAAGAAAATGCGCCCGTAAAATCGACAAAAAAAGCCTCAGAAGAAGAATAAATATTCTTTTTAAAACTTAGAAATTATCAAAAAAAACATATGCGGCTAAAAAGCTTATTATGATTTTTTAAAAATTATACTTTCTTCTTGTAAAGACGCGGTAAAAATAGTATCTTTAACAATATTTTCTTTTAAAATATATTCAGAAAGCGGCGTTAAAAGTCTGTTTTCTAATACTCTTTTAAGCGGCCGCGCCCCAAAAACAGGATCATAGCCTTCTTCGGCGAGTTTTTTTAGCAGACTTCTTTCAACCTCAAGCTGAATTCCCTTATGTAAAATTCTTTTATTTATGTTAGACAGTTGAATCTTTATAATTTCATTTAAATCATCTAAGCTTATCGAATTAAAAATTATCGATGCGTCAAGACGATTTATAAATTCAGGCTTAAAAAATTGCGAAAGTGTTTCGTTAACCTTTTGTTTTTTTTCTTTATCAGAAAGAGAGTTATCGGCAATCAATTGAGATCCTATATTTGAAGTCATAATTATAATGGTATTCTTAAAGTTCACCAGATGCCCTTTTGAATCGGTCAATCTTCCGTCGTCTAATATTTGCAGAAAAATATTAAATACTTCTGAATGCGCTTTTTCTATTTCGTCAAATAAAATAACCGAATACGGACGGCTTCTGACCGCTTCTGTAAGCTGTCCTCCTTCGTCGTAGCCCACATATCCCGGCGGAGCCCCTATTAGTCTTGAGGTAGAATGCTTTTCCATATATTCGCTCATATCAATGCGAAGCATTGCTTTTTCGTCATTAAATAGAATTTCAGCCAGAGCCTTTGCCGTTTCTGTTTTGCCGACGCCCGTTGGTCCTAGAAATAAAAAAGAAGCGATTGGCCGGTTTTCTTCTGATAAACCGGCTCTGTTTCTTCTTACAGCCTGGGCCAGAGCCGTTACGGCGTCTTTTTGACCAATGACCCTTTCATGAAGAAAATTTTCAAGATGAAGCAGTTTTTCTTTTTCGCTTTCAAGCATTTTGCTTACGGGAATTCCGGTCCAACGAGAAACAGTTTCGGCGATATCTTCTTCTCTGATTTCTTCTTTTAGAAATCTATTCTTTTCTTGACGACTATTTAATTTATCTTCATTGATTTGGAGTTCCTTTTTCAACTCGGGAAGTCTTCCGTATCGAATTTCTGCAACCTTGTCAAGATTGCCTTCTCGTTCATAGGCCGCTTCTTCTGTCTTTAGCTGATCGATTTTTTCTTTAATCGCGCTGATTCCCGTAATGACATTCTTTTCTTCTTCAAGGGCTAGTTTTAATCCGCTAAATTGCTCTCTTAAATCGGCTAATTCTTTCTTCAGATTTTCAAGCCTGCTTTTTGACTTGGCGTCAGATTCTCTTTTTAAAGCGGTTTCTTCAATTTCCATCTTTCGAATATTTCTATATATTTCTTCCATATGCTTGGGCAGCGAACCGAGTTCTATTCGAAGCTTTGAACAGGCTTCGTCTATCAAATCAATTGCTTTATCGGGCAGGAATCTGTCGGATATATATCGGTCAGAAAGGTTCACCGCCGATACAATCGCCTGATCGGCAATTCTTATTCCGTGATGAACCTCGTATTTATCGCGAAGCCCCCTTAAAATAGTAATTGAATCTTCAGCCGACGGTTCGTTTACATATACCGGCTGAAATCTTCTTTCTAAAGCGGCGTCTTTTTCAATATATTTTTTATATTCTTTAAGGGTAGTCGCTCCTATCATATGAAGCTCCCCTTTTGCCAAAGCCGGCTTTAATAAATTGGCCGCATCCATTGCTCCTTCAATGGCGCCCGCCCCTACGACCGTATGAATTTCGTCGATAAAAAGAATAATTTTACCTCCCATTTTTGAAACTTCTTCGAGAATTGACTTTAATCTGTCTTCAAAATCGCCGCGATATTTGGCTCCGGCGATTAAAGAGCCTAAATCAATGGTAAAGATAATCTTGTCTTTTACGGCGTCGGGCATATCGCCCGTTACTATTCTGTAGGCAAGCCCCTCGGCGATAGCCGTTTTACCGACTCCGGGTTCGCCAATCAGCAACGGATTGTTTTTGGTTCTTCTTGATAGTATTTGAATGCATCTTCTGATTTCTTCGTCTCGCCCTATGACAGGGTCGAGCTTTCCCTTAGCGGCGAGCTCATTTAAATTTTTTCCGTATTTTTGAAGGGCATTGTATTTAACTTCGGGATTATCGTCTTTGACGGTTCTGCCGTTTCTTATTTGATTGACCGATTTTTGCGCCGTCTCAAAATCTATACCTGTTTTTTTTAATTCGCCAGTAATTTGAAAATTTCCCGAAAGATAAGCAAGAAAAAGATGTTCTAACGATAAATATTCATCGCTCATTGAAGAGGCAATGCTAAAACCGTTTTGAAAAAGCTTTCTTGCGTCTACCGAGAAGAATTCGGCATAAATCGCGTCTCCTTCAATGGCGGGTTTTTTTTCAAGAAATTCTTTAAATAGACTTATAACTTTTTCAGAATTTTGCGTTATTTGAGAAATAATCTGATACGGCAAAGCCTCAGTATCTTGGATGGCAGAAAGAATCACATGCTCAGGAAGTATTTCAGTATGCTTTTTCTCAATTGCCAGTTCCCTTGCGCCTTCAACCGCATTGATTGTTTTTAATGTCCATTTTTGTGTATTCATAAATCTACTCCATAAAAAGAGCATGTTACCTAGGCAAGTGCTAGCGCTCTATTTGCTATACTGCTAATTTAGCGAAGGATTTTTGAATCGGCAATTATTTTTTTCTTCTATGCCTATATTTTTTTGATTTTTTCTCAGATTCCGCTTCGGCCCTTAAGAGATCCAATGTCTTTTGCGAAGGCATAACGACCTTTTTTTTGCTTTTGAAGAATACGGCAAAAATACTTCTAAAGAATCCTTTTTTCGTCTTTTCTTTACCGAGAATTCGAACGTAATCTTTAACTTCAGAATCTTTGACTTTAAGATGCTTTTTATAATCTCTGTCTTCTTGGGGTTTTTTATAAGGTTTTTTTTCTGGCCTTTTCTTTTTTGGCTCATACGCGGTCTTAAAGGGCGGTTTTTTCTGGTAAGTATCGGCTCTTTTTGCGTTAGCTCTTTGCGGCCTTTGGCGTTTTCGACCAACGCCCGATTCGTCAGAAACATAAAAGCCCGATACCGAAACCAGAAAATCGTCTTCAGGAGGTAAATTGGGAATTTTATAGCTTAAATAATTTTCAATTCGACTCAGGTTATCATAGTCTAATTCTGAGCAGAAGCTGACCGCGATTCCTTCTTTTCCGGCTCTGGCCGTTCTGCCTATGCGGTGCACATAACCTTCGGGATCTTGGGGAATATCGTAATTGACAACAAGATCAATATCTTCAATGTGCAGCCCGCGACTGGCTACGTCTGTCGCCACTAATACCCGAAATTTACCTTTTTTAAATTTTTCAAGAATCTCAAGCCTTTTATTCTGATTAAAATCAGAAGATAAACCGGCCGAAGATATCTCGTATTTATTCAGCAGATTTGAAATAGCCGGAACCAAACGTTTTAAATTTGAAAAAATTATAACTCGCGAAAAATCATGAAATTTTAAAAGCGATACCAGGTATCCAGGCTTTTCGTTTAAGCCAAGATGATATAATTCTTGCTTTATTTTCGCATGATCAATAAGTTCGGGATTAATAAGAATTTCTTCGGGATCGCGCATATACTCCCAAAGGCTGTAAAAAGCGGCCATATTATATGTGGCCGAAAATAGTGAGATAATGCGATTTTGACTGGTCCCTTTTATGATTTTTTTTACGTCGTCAATAAAACCCATATCGAGCATTCTGTCGGCTTCGTCAATTATTACCGTTTCAATGGTTTTTGTATTAATATCTTTTGAACCGATAAAGTCTAATATTCTGCCGGGCGTGCCGATTATTATATCCGGATTTTTTTTAAGAGTGTTTTTTTGCTCGTTATACCCCGTACCGCCGTATAAAACCGCGGCTAAAATATGCGAACCTTTTGCCAAAAATCGCGCCTCTTCAAATATCTGCAGCGCCAATTCTCTGGTAGGCGCTAAAACAATTACTGAGATAGCCGCGCTTTTCTTTTCTTCTTTAAGCAGATTATGAAAAACCGGCAGTAAAAAAGCCAAAGTCTTTCCTGAGCCTGTTTTGGCGCATGCAATAATATCTTTATTGTCAAAAGTAAGCGGTATTACCGCTTCTTGTATAGGAGTTGCCTTAATGTAATTATTTTCATTTAGCTTGTCAATTAACGATTTGTTTAAGTTTAATTCTGTAAAGTTCATTATTTTTTTTAACACTTAGCCCATTAAGGCCCATGGGATGTCAAGAATTGTTTATTTTTTTGTATTTAATATCTCGCGCCGTTGCTTTTAATAACTTTTGCTTGCCGCTCGATAAAATAAAAACATTTTGGCGCATGATTAGAGATATCGGCAAACTTGAAACTGCAAACTTTGATATATTAATAATAGGCGGCGGAATTACAGGTTCAGCCATAGCATGGGACGCCGCATTAAGGGGACATAAAACGGCTCTTATCGAAAAAAAAGATTTCGGGCACGCAACCTCTTCAGCTACTTCAAAATTAATACACGGCGGCTTAAGATATCTTGCAAAATTTGATCTGCCGGTAGTCAGAGAATCATTGAGAGAACGAAGGCTCTTGGAACAAAACCTGCCGCACCAGGCGTTTCCGTTGCCTTTTTTAATGCCCCTATATGAATATAGCTCGAAACCCAGGTGGATGTTAAATCTTGGACTTTTTCTCTACGACTTGCTTTCATACGATAAAAACGAACTTAAAGATCCCGATAAACATTTAGATTCTCACAAATGGCTGAGCAAAGAAGAAACATTGAAGCTTGAACCGTTTCTCGAAACAAAGGGATTAAAAGGATCATATAGGTACTATGACGTCTTAAATCGTCATCCAGAGAGATCTAATCTTGATTATATTTTATCCGCCTCAGAAAAGGGCGCCGTTTGCGCAAATTACATAAAATTTGAAGACTTTATTTTTACCGAAAAAAACGGGAAAAAAACAATTACCGCGATAAGCGCCAATGACGAAATTTCAGGCAAGAAAATAAAAATAAACGCGAAAATTATTGTAAACGCAACCGGCCCGTGGGGCGATATTATTCTTTCAAAGATTCAAGAAAAACCCACAAGAACTCTTCTTCGTTCAAAAGGCATTCATTTGCTTTTTCCTAAATTTCATAATAACAACGCAATTACAATTGAGACCCGCGATAAGCATCATTTTTTTATCGTACCATGGCTTAATTATTCTCTCATTGGCACTACCGATACAAAATTTACGGGAGATCTTGAAAATGTTAAAGTAACGCAAGACGATGTTCATTCTTTTCTTCACCAGATCAATATGCATATTCCGGTAAAATTAAAAGAAAAAGATATTGTTCACGCCTATGCCGGTATAAGACCGATGGTTTCAGAATCAAAAGCCATAAACACATACGAAGCTTCCAGAAAACATGAAATAATAAATCATGAAAAAACAGACTCAATAAAAGGACTGGTATCTGTCTTTGGGGGCAAATGGACGACTTCTCGTTCATTGGCCGAAGAAACCGTCGATAAGCTTGAAAAAATATCGAAACTAAAAAGAGTAAAGTCAAAAACGAAAGTAACCCCCCTAAGCGCCGGAAATATAGGCGAAAGATATTCAGTTTTTGTAGACGAATCGGTAAAAAAATGGTCCAGCGATTATTCAAAAGATTTTATAAAACGTTTAATTGAATACTATGGTTCTCATTATGAAAATATAATCGACTTGATGAAAAAAGACAATAAGCTAAGCGAGGTTTTTGACAAAGACAAGAATCATGTAAAAGCCGAAATTGTGCACGCCATAGAAAACGAAATGGCGCATCATTTAGACGATATCTTATTAAGAAGATGCTGTCTTGGCAATAGCGGGCCGCCGTCAAAAGAAACGTTAAAAAACACAGTAGAAACCATGGGCAAACTATTAAATTGGAGCAAAAAACAACAGGAAGAAGAAATAAACAAATATCTTGAATCTCAAAAAATAGTAGATTAATGAACATTTCTTATCTTAAAGAAGAATTACAGAAACATAAAATAGAATTTTCTGAAAACGAATCTTTGTCTAAATATACCACATTTCGCGTCGGCGGTTCTGCCTTGATTATGGCTAGACCTAAAAATTCTTTAGAAATGATCCATGTTCAAAAAATCGTTTTGAAAAAGAATATTCCTTTTTTTCTACTCGGCGGCGGTTCGAATGTTTTAATTTCTGACGAAGGGCTTGATTTCGTAATATATCCGCAGTTTAAAGAAGAATTTAAGGCAAAAGAACACGAAAATCATATCAAACTGGAAGTCGCGTCAAATGTAAGAAATGGTTGGCTATCTTTAAAAATGAGTAAATTAGGATTTTCGGGTCTTGAGTTTTTATCTACAATACCGGGAAAAATAGGCGGAGCTGTTGTACAAAATGCGGGCTGTTACGGCTGTCAAATACAGGACATTTTAGAGAGCGTCGAAGTAGTTAATAAGGGACGCCTAATAAACCTTAGCGCAAATGAACTTAATCTTTCGTATCGAAACAGCTTATTTAAACAAGATAAGTTAATGTGGATTTCAAAAGCCGTATTTCTGCTTCAAAGAAAAGAACCTCCTGAAATAGAAAAAAAAATAAGCGATTATAAATCTGAAAGATTAAAAAGTCAGCCCAAAAATAGAAGATCTGCCGGTTCGATTTTTAAGAATCCTGAAAACGGCTTAAAGGCATGGCAGCTCATTGAAAACGCCGGATTAAGAGGTTATTCAATAGGCGAAGCCGTTGTATCTGATAAACACGCAAATTTTATATTGAACGAAAAAAACGCCAGAGCTTCAGATATTTACCGTTTAATATGTTACATTGAAAAAACCGTCAAAGAAAAATTTGAAATATCTCTTGAAAGAGAAGTTCAATTACTGGGCCGCTTTAACGGGCAAGATTTTTTTTAATTTCATCGGCAATAATCGATAATCCTTTTTTTACGACGCTACTTTCCATTGCATAGCTTATTCTAAGGCATTCTTCTTTATGGCTCCACTTTTCTTTTAATCCGGGAAAGTAATAGTTGCCCGGAACGACAAAAACATTTCTTTTTTTAAGTATCTCATAAAACTCAAGAGACGAAACAGGAAAGTCTTTAAGCCACAGCCATATAAAAAAAGCTCCTTCATTTTTATGTACCTTAAAGTTTGGTACACCGTTTAATTCTTTTATAAGAAAGTCAAAAGCTTCGTTTGATTTTTTTTGGTAATAAGGTTTAATGATATTATTTGATATATGATTTATATCTTTATTTTTAATAAGGTTTTTCAAGATAGCGGGTCCAAAACTGTTTACCGACAAATTAATAACGGCGTTCATTTGAGTAACCGCGTTTATGATTTCGCTATTGGCTATGATTATTCCGGTTCTCGCTGCGGGCAGGCCCAATTTTGACAGACTCATCGTTAATATGATATTTTCATCCCATATTTGATTTGCTTTTTCAAAAATAATTCCGGGAAAAGGCATTCCATATGCGTTATCAATCATCAAAGGAATATTTTTTCTTTTGGCTATTTCATGAAGTTTATAAATTTCTTCGTCGGTAATTAAATTGCCCGAAGGGTTCGTAGGTCTTGAAAGACAAATTAAAGAAATATTCTCAATTTTTTCTAAAGAATTAAAATTTATCTTATACTTAAAAAAGGGTTCGTCAAGATATTCAATATCGGGTTTAATCGAGATAAAAAGGTCTTTCTCAACGCCTATATCGCTGTATCCTATATATTCGGGAACCAAAGGCAGTAAAATCTTTTTAGTATTTCCTTTAGAGAATTCTCCCGCAAGCAGGTTAAATAAAAGAAAAAAAGAATTCTGGCTGCCGTTGGTTAGGGCAATATTTTCATTTTTCAAATTAAGTTTATATGTATCGTTTAAATAATCTCTTAATGTTTCAATAAATTCAGTATTCCCTTGGGCGCTGTCATAGATTCCCGCTGTTTTCATGAATTCTTCGGTATTATTTGCGATTTTAAGAATTTCTTTTTGAAATTTCTGAACCGCTTCGGGAATAAAAGCCGGATTACCTCCGCCTAAGAAATATATTTCTTTCGATTGATTAAGAGCCGTGTCTAAATCGCTCATTAAACGCGATATGCCTGTTATTTTTGAGAATTTTTTTCCGAAATTCGAAAATATATATTTTGCCATAATTTTACGAAAATCCCTCTTAATAAAATTTCAAGAATAAATATGAAACCGCTACAAGAATTTGAAGTATACCAAAATATTTTTTCATTTTTTTTGCCGGCATTCTTGCGCCAAGATATGCTCCTATAACGGCCCCCGGAGTTGTACCGGCCGCCGAAAGAAGGCTTAGCCCAAAATATAAATTTTTCATATACAGGTAATGCGCCGTTGTAATTGCCGATAAGATAAAAATGCAGAAAAGAGAAGTGGCCGCCGCCTCAGACGGAGAAAGAGAACAATAATACATAAAAAAAGGAACCGCTAAAAAACCGCCTCCTATGCCGAATACAGAGCTTATAAATCCGAATATAATACCCATAAAAAGAATTGGTACAGTCAGACTCTTTGGTTGGGCCGTTTTTTTTTGATTCTCTTCGCTTTTTTTATTTTTAAGAAGACCATAAACCCCTAAAGAAGCCAAAAGAAGACTATAAAAGAAAGCCACGAAAAAATCTGCGTAAGTAATTTTTTTAAATAAGAATTCTGATCCCCATTTGGTATGATGAATATTGCCAATCATGTATGCCGTAATTTGCGCCGCAGGTATTGAAGAGATAAGAAGCAAAACGCCTAATTTTATTTTTATCTTTCGAAGATACAAATTCTTTACGGTACCCGAAAAGCTTAAAAAAGGCATTTGCCCCATTGACGTTGCCACGGCAAGAGGCGCTTCAAGATTCATTACGGCGTGAAAAAAAGGCGTGAAAAAAAAACCGCCCCCTACGCCGAAAAGTGACGCGGTAACGCCCACAAGAAAACCGCAAAATATCAATATAAAAACGCTTATATAAATATTGTCAGACAAAAGAGCCAAAGGGGCAAGCTCAAATATATTCATCAGGATTCTTTTACTTTTATGTTCTGTTCTTTAATATAAAGAATACTCTTCTTTATATTTTCAGAATTGCCTTCAATTTCAACTAATATGGTGCCTACCGATTCGCCGTCTAGCTTTGCTTCTAGTATATTGGGTTTTACCTTATGCTTAGTAATGAGTTCATATATGATCGGTTTATGGACAATATCTTTTGGTATCGTAAGATATATTTTTTTAACCATTTCTCATAGTTGACAGACAAGAAGGCAGAGCGTCAAGTGAAATATTTTCAACAAAGGTATTCCCATCCTTCGCGGGCGGCGTATATTTTTATCGGTAATTTTTTTCTCTCTATAACCCTGCGATAATGAGTCACAATTTTATCGATTTGCTTATCTTCTCTATTTGGGTCATGATGAAACAATACAAGAATTCGAACATTCGCGGCTATTGCCCTGTTTATGGCGTCAAGTATCGAGCTATGCCCCCATCCCATATATTGACGATATTCATCAGGCAGATACTGGGCGTCGCTTAATAAAATGTCAGAATTTCTTATAAATTCTATATGTTTCGCGTTTAATTTCTCTGATTCTTTTACCGCCTTTCCTTCTGCGTTAATGCCGTCAAAATAAGTTTCATGATCAATCGTAAAAGTAACCGATTTTTCATTTAATTCGAAACGATATCCGATGCATTTAACGGGATGATTCACTCTTTGTGTCTTGACCTTTAAGCTTTCTAAAGAGAATGTTTCTTCATTTAATTCGCGAAAAATCAATGCGGCTTGAATATTTCCGAGTCTGGCGGCAATCTCATGATTTTCAATATAAGATTTAACAAATTTTTCCATTGAATTATCAACCGGATTAGGGCCGTATATTGTTATTTGAGCCGACTTCTGATAAAAGGGCAGAAAAAAAGGAAGCCCCATAATATGATCAGAATGAAAATGAGTTAAAAAAATATGAATATCGAGATTTTCTTCTTTTATTAAATTTTCTCCTAAAACCCTTATTCCGCTGCCCGCGTCGATGATAATTTTTTTTTGATTTTCTTCATAAGAAACGAGAACGCACGAGGTGTTCCCGCCGTATTTTTGGGTTTTTTCTCCTGGAGCCGGTATCGCGCCTCTTGCGCCGTATATTCGTATTTTCATATTAATTTCTTGGCATTGGGTCTTTAGTTTATAATTAGTATTATTTTAAGGTATAACTTTATGATTCTGTATATTTTACAATTGTTTTTTTCTTTTCTTGTTTACTTTATTCTTTCTTCTTCTTTTTCTACGATTTCTAATTCGAGCGATAATATCTTTTCTTCTATCGAAAAAATCGTCTTTTTGTTTTTCTTTTTAATTCTCATTACTGTTTTACTGCAGTTTTTGTTATCTGCCCCCCGAAAAGATAATAGAACCAAATATATAATCTGGATTAAAAATTATAAATTCAAGAAACACAATTTACCGCTCTTTGTCTTTATAATTTTATTTCATACTCTGGGAACATTCTTGTTTTCAGACACTCATTATCGGGGTATCGAAGGGCGATATCTTACGCTTTCTTTTTTATTTTTACTTTTTGCCGCTTTTTGGGAAGAAATAATTTTTAGAGGATTTTTTTTCAAAAAACTCTTTTTATCAAAAATATTAAAAAACCGAACTAAAAAGCGCTCTACAGCCGTTTTTCTTATAATTTTTCAGGCCCTTATTTTTTCTTTGGCTCATCTTAAAAACCCAGATATTGATATTCTTAAATTCTTTAACATCTTCAGCGGCGGATTTTTTCTTGGGTTTATAGCGATAAAAAATTTTAAAGGCGCTTTTTTATTTCACTTTATCTGGAATTTTGCTCAAGCCGCAGTTTTGGGCCTACCCATATCGGGACAAAAACTAGCGAAACCGATTTTTTACGCGAATACTTCAAAAAACTGGGAAGATAATATCATTACGGGAATTATTTTTTTAACGGCCTCTGTTTTTTTATATCGAAATACAATCGCTAAACGAAGGACGCTTATAAATGCGGTATAATATTGGCGTGGTTAATTTTTTAAACGCTTATCCTCTTTTTTTTGGATTTGATAAATTATATAAAAACATTAGAGTCATAAAAGACGTTCCTTCGCGGTTGTCTTTACTTTTGCGACAAAATAAGTTAGACGCTGCCCTAATTTCTTCTATTGAATATTACAGAAATAAAGAAAATTATGATTTTCATAAGGGCCTTTGCATAAGTTCAAAAGGAAAAGTCGAATCGATAAGACTTTTTTTATCTAAAGATAACGATATAGTCTTAACCGATAATACGATAAATAAACCTATTGATACCCTTTTTTTTGACTACGCAAGCCGAAGTTCCGTTGAAATGATAAAAATTCTGCTAAAAAAACACTTTCCTGAAACCAATTTAAAAACCATTGAAAGAAATCCTCCATATGAAAATATTATAGAAAATCTAAAAACAAACGAGTCTTTAATCTTAATAGGAGATTTGGCTTTAAATAATAGAAATAAAAAATCAATAGACTTAGGTCTCTGGTATCATAAAACCTTCAATAAACCTTTTGTTTACGCCTTATGGGTTTTTCACAAATCTTCAAAAATTGATACTGAAATTTTTGAAAATGTATTTCGGTACTCAAAAGAAAATTGGCAAAAAATGATACATGAAGCCTCGCTGTTATTTAATTTTCCCGCCGGGTTTTCAAAAAAATATTTTGAGAATCTTATCTTTTATGAAATGACCCCTGAAAATCTCGGCGGTTTATCGTTTTTCTTTCAAGAATACGACAAATTAATCAGCTTTTAAGGATATCGATAAATAACTTCAAGAGTAGTATCGTCATTAACCTCGGCTTCGCCTCGGTATTCGTCGACTGTTTTAATCATCTGTTCAACAATATATTTGCTAAACTCGTTGTCTGACAATTTTTTAGCCGAGGCTTTTTGATAACATTCATGGGCCGATTCAAGAATTCTATCTTCGCCAAATAATTCATTTTTTTCGTTATGGGCCTCTTCAACGCCGTCTGAAAATGGAATTATCATGTCTCCCTTTGAGAGGGTTGTTTCAAAAACCTTATATTTTACGTCGTCTATCAGGCCTAAAACAGGACCTGAACGTTGAAATGTTTTTATCTCTTTTTTATTGTCTGCCAGTAAAAAATAATAGGGTGGATTATGCCCGCAGTTTATATATGTTACGCCGCCTGTCTTTATCTCTAGTCTCATTAGAAAAAATGTTATAAAGTTACCCATAATCAAGTTTTTCTTCATATAATTATTTAAATGATACGCTAAATCGCCTAGATTCTCGTATAACGGCAAAAGCAGATTTAAGCACGCATGAAAATTCGACACAATCAAGGCCGCCGGAATTCCCTTACCCGATACGTCTGCCACCGTAAAATCAACATATTCTGTTTCATTATTCTTTTGATGAACTATGTAATTAAAATAATCGCCGCCTACTTCTTTAGCCGGAATCGATATGCCCGCGATAGAATATCCGTCTATTTGCGGATTTTTTTGTGGAAGAAGCTGCTGCTGAATATTTGCGGCTACCTTTAATTCTTTTTCCATTTTTTCTCTGATTACTGCTTCATTATGAAGCAGTACTCTTTCAATGGCAATTGCCGCCTGCGAAGCGAAAGCTCTCGATATTCTGATATCGTCTTCTGTAAACTCGCAGTTATTTTTCTTATTCATTAACTGAGCCGTGCCAATTATTTCATCTCTTACTTTTAAAGGTACGCAAAGATAAGATTTCGTTGTCTCGCCGGTTATGTGATCTACATTTTTATAAAATCTTGCGTCATTTTGTACATCTGCAGTATTTACGATTTTTCCAGTTTCTGCCACATAGCCGCTTATGCCTTTTCCCATCGGAACCTTAATTTTTTCAAGTTTTTCATGATTAGGATCTGTAGTCGCGGCAAATTCTAAAACATTCTCTTCTTTATTTATAAGAAAAATAGACGCGATATCGGCTTCAGTTAACTTAGAGCCTTGATAAAGTACCTCTTTTAAAACTTTTTCTAAATCAAAGGAAGAGCTAATAATTTCATTAATGCCTAATAAACGTATATATTTTTTAAGTTCATTTATAAGCTCTTCTCTTTCGGCTTTTTTAAAAAAATCATTATATTCTTCAAGTAATTTCATTTAACTATTCGTACCATCTGACAATTTCTTCAATATTAGCGCGGCTCGTTTTAAATTGATTTCTTTTATTTTCTGTATCAGGATACCCTATAGATAAACCTAATATCAGTCTTTTGCCTTCAGGTATTTCTAGAATTTTCTTTACTTCTTTCGAATAATCAATTAAATATGCCTGCGGCACGCTTCCTATTCCCGAGTTCCATAAGGCATACATAAGCGTTTGTATAAACGAACCCATATCAAATATAGACCATTCATTAAGCAAGGCGTCCTGATAAAAGAATAAAACGCACGGCGCGTTAAAAAATTTATAATTGCTTCTTTTTGATTTGATAAAACTATCGGGTTCGTTGCTTGAAAGGCCAAAAAATTCGTTTCTTTCTTTGAGATTTTCATCAATTCGATCTTGAATTTCTTTTGGCCAATATGAGGCTTTTTCTATATCAGGGGCTATCGGCTTGTTTTCAGATAAAAGCTCAAGCAGTTTGGCTGATATCTCGTCTTTTTTTTTGCCGGCAACAACCGCGACCTCCCACGGCTGAGAATTTTTATACGAGGCCGCTCTTTGCGCCGTTTTGATAGCTTCAAAAATAAGCTCTTTTGAAACCGGATCGCTTTTAAAGCTTCTTATGCTTTTTCTTGTTTCAATACATTCTTTAACTTTCATCATTTATATATATTTTATTTATATTTTGTACCTGGCGCGCCGCCAAATATAATGGTATATGAGAGTATTTACTATTTGCTAGAGTCTCTGTAAATACTTTTTTCAGGAATATCTTTTCATTTCTCTTTCGGTATCGCGTTTTATATCGCGCTCTTTTATAGAATGCCTTTTGTCAAATGATTTTTTGCCTTTACCTAAACCTAATAAAACCTTTACTTTTTGTCTTTGATTAAAATATACTTTAAGGGGAACCAAAACCCAGCCTTTCTCGGCCAATTTACCCTTTAGTTTGTCAATTTCTTTTCGATGAAGCAGAAGTTTTCTTGGTCTTTTTGTTTCATGATTGAATACCGTCGATTTTTCGTAAGGTTCTATGCTCATATTTGTAAGCATTAATTCTTTTTTATGAAACGTTGCGTAGGCGTCAGATATGTTTGCTTTTTTTTGACGCAAAGATTTTACTTCAGAACCCTTTAAAACGAGTCCCGCTTCAATAGTTTCTATAATTTCATAATTATACCGGGCTTTTTTATTTTCAGCAATAATCATTATGTGCGCGTTATTTTTTAATTGGCACACATATCGAAAAGAATTTCTTTTTAATACATTTTTAGCTTTTTATTAAATTTCATAAATTGTCTATAGACTATCTTATTTTTTGAAGTATCATATAGAATTACGCCAAGGTAATTGAATTGATATTGCTGAGCGCCATATGGCGTATACAATTTTGCAAAAACACTTGTTTTTAATGGAGCCATTAAAATATTATAGTTTTTTCCTTCCAGTTTACCGGCCCCTTTGCCTTCAAGACCGGGTAGTTTTAAATCGATGCCTTTATCGCCATTTGCCACGAGATATTTTAAATATTCTTTAAAACTTGGATACTCATATAATCCGGTTTTCTCGTCGTCTATTTTCGTTTTATCTATTTTGGGAATACTATCTAAATGATAGATATTTTTAATTTCTTTATCTAAATCTCTTTTTCTCCATTCAGGATACCCCACCCACTTTCTTTCTTTTGAGACAGCCTTACTTGTTTGATAAAACCCGACAATATACATTTTTAGATTTATATCTTCATCCATTTGATTTAAAATATCAAAACTCAGGTCAAGGTATTCGCCCTTGCCGTCGCTGGCGAAACGCCGCCCAAAGCTATAATTTGAAACAGTAAGACTTTTATCGAATTTTGCGCCCCCATAATCAAGAACTTCTGAATTTTTATTCTCATTTTTTTTCTTTCTTGTCTGCGCGGTACCTACTGTCGAAATAAGCGCAATTAAAATTATATTAACAAATATTACAATAATATTATTCTTTTTCAAATTTATCATTATTTTATCCTTATTTTATAGATCGGCAAATAAAATCATTCTCTTAACAACTTATCTTAATCTTTTCTTTTGGTTCCCACTAATCTTCTAAAGTCATTTAAGTTATGAACAACGATACGATCAGGAAATAGATCTATTTTACCGATTTTCACCCAATGATTTAAAGGAGGTTGCACGGCTTCTACTGTTTCGCCGCACCAGTGCGCTATATCGTCTACCGTATTGTTGAGAATAACCTCTTTTAGATTTTCAAAATTAGGCTCTTTTTCTGAAAGCATTAAAAAGACATCGGCAACTTTTGTTTGGACATCGTCTAACAATAATATCATTAGCCTTCTTTTCGCGTCATATATTCTTCTGGCAAAAATCAATAACAGCTTGAAAGCCATCTGCGGTTGGTTTGTCATTAAAGTTACAAAATTTTCTCTGTTAAAATGCAGCACCTCAACTTGATCAACCGCTATAGCCGTAGCCGATCTTGGCTGTTCTTCTAAAATGGCCATCTCTCCAAAAATATCGCCTGCTTCTAAGATATCCATTGTTTTTTCTTTATCTTTAACGATTTTAGAAATTCGAACCTTGCCGTTTTGAATTAAATAAAAATCGTTTCCTTGTTCAAATTCGCAAAAGATCATTTCTCCGGCGGAGTATTCTTTTCCAAATTTTTCAAATAATCCCGAACCTAATAACATATCAACCGCCTAATTGCTCAATCTTATTTTTTGCCCGCGTCGTATCTTTATCGATTGGCTTTATTGTCGCGGCTTTTTTATAGTATGCAACCGCCCTAGCCTTATCTCCAGTTTTTTCAAACACCTCGGCTATATGCATTACGCTTTTCTTTTTTGACTCTCCTTCAGGATACGTTTTGATATATTCAGAAAACGAGGCTAATGCTTCTTTCATATTATTTTTTTTCATCAAAGCCCTGCCCTTCTCAAAAATAGCCTTTTCAGGAAGCGACGCTTCTTCATCATTTGAAAAACTTTTTGCGTTAATTACTTTATTAAACTTTTCAATAGCCGCATCGTAATTTTCCTGCGAAAAATCGTTTAGCCCGTCATAATAAATAGAAGAAATACCTCCTCCGTTACTTGAAGGTTGTGATGAAAAATCCATATCTAAATCAGACGAGCCAAAATCTGAATCTAAAGAAAAATCGTTAGATGGCGCAAAATCCATATCGCTTGAAGCGGGCGCAGAGAAATCCATGTCATTTGAGGCCGGAGCCGTAAAATCTCCAAGATCTTCTCCTGTAGAAAGGTCAAAATCGCCTGAGTTATCTATCGGAGCGGCTGTAAAATCGTCTGTCATTGAAGAATCGTCGGGCATTGATTCAAAATCAGACGATATCTCGCCGCTATCTTCAGATACAGAGACGTCTTGTTCGCCGTAAAGTATCGCGTCTAAATCGGGGCCTCCCGAAGGATATGCCTGGCCCTGCTTTATATTTGTCAGCATTTTTTCGGCGCGCGCGATGAGGGCCCCTTCGGGATAATTTTTTATATATGCGTTATATGCATATTCTGCATGTTTATAATTGCCCTGCTTGTAATAATATTCAGCTACTCTCATAACTTCTACAGAAGTATCGGTAACGTCTCTTTCGCCAAGTGTTTCTCTTACTTTTCGATGTACCTTGCGAAGCTGCGATGAAAACACCTTTAACATTTGAAGAACAAGGCTTGGGTTTTTTAATGAAAACTGTTCAAAGGCGCTCGTTTTAAAAACTAAAACCTCGCAATCTGTTACAACCTGAACTGTTTCTTCTCTGGGATACCGTCCTAAAGCCGACTTTACGCCAAAAAACTCGCCTCTTTTAACAGTCTCTTTGGTTTCATTTTTAAAGTCTAAACTTGGCGAAATAAGCGTTACCTGTCCCTGTTTTAATACAAAAACTTCGTCAACATTTCTATCGCCTTCGAAATAAATTATCGAACTAGCTTTATATTTTCTTGATACAGGCGCGCTCATATTACCATGGCTTTACGGGCAAAAATTCAAATTCTTTATTGAAACCTACCGATTTCCTAATTCTGTCTAAAAGCCCTAAAACATCTCCCTCTATTATTTTTTTCTTATTTTCGACCCTTATTTTTTGAAACGGTATATTTAGCGTTTCAAATAACGGAATAAAATTTTCATCGGCATATTTGGGACGTCCATTTATCACAACAAGCATAATATTTTCAAAATACATTGACGCAAACGATTCATAGGGGTCCTTTGCGTCGCCGTCAATCACGATAAAATCGGCCAGATTATTCGGCTTAAGCTCTCCCAATTCATCCAGAAAAAAAGCCTTTGCCGGATTGACAGTCAGCATTTCTAAAATTTTTTTGGATGGCAGTCTTTCATCATAAGTTTCTTCATAATATTTTCTGGCGATATAAATTTCTTCAAAAATATTCACAGAACCAGACATAGGAGAATCTGTACCCAAACATACGTTAACATTTTTATCTAAAAGTTTTTTTATTGGCGCGGTAGTCTCAAACATATATAAATTTGATACCGGACACCAGACGACATTTACATTATTTTCAGATAATAACTGAATATCTGAATCTGAAAAAGCAATGCCATGAATTAAGACGGTATGTTCGCTTAAAGCCGATTTTTTGTCTAATACAGATACAGCCTTCTTGGTCTCTTCGTCGAAACCTTCGGAACAATGAGTAACAAAAGGAATATTATTCTTCTTGGCTAATGCATGCTCTGCTTCAATTCCTTCGCCCCAGGGCAAAGAAAAAGAACAAATACAATGCGCCATGGCATACTTATCAATAAGCCTTATTGGCATATTTTTCGCGAACATTTCCCTTACAAAATGCGGAATATGATCTTGAACGCTGGTCACTCCCGAAATTAAATGCCTAAACGCTCCCAGCAAATACAGGTCTTGAGATTCAATCTGCTGTCTTTCTGCATAGATAGGCGACGACTTTAAATCATTATCCCACATCAGCCAGTTTAAATAGGGCTTTCTATCGCCTACTCTTGGCAGGTAAGTGCCAAGCAAGTGGTCATGACCGTCAATAATACCCGGAAAAATCAATAAACCATTCAAGTCTATCTGAATTCCTTTTTGTAAACTGGTTCCTTTTTTTCCGATTTTCTGTATTTTTTCGTTGGATATTGAAAGAGAACCCTCGCGTATGATATCATTTGGCGTTATTATATTTGCGTTTATTAGTTCCCATTCCATCATAATACCTTACAGATAATATAGAGGATTAACTGGCTCACCCTTGTGAGATATTAAAAAAAAAAGTTTATTTGACTCTGTTTTTCCCAAAGGAACATGAGTCTTTACATAGTCGCCTTTTTGCACGCTGATATCAATCATATTTGAATACATGCTCAACCATTCAGAGCCATGGTCAACTAAAATATATTTTCCATACCCTCTCATGCTCCCTATTTTTACGACTCTGCCCTCTTTCGCAGAATATACTGTTTCTCCCTTTTTTACCGAATATATTATTCCATGATTTTTCGAATCGCCATAATTTTTATAACTTTTATAAATACTCCATTTCTTTACGGGTCTTTTAAGAATTATTTTATCAGTTTTTGCGTCTTTTTTATGCTGATAGGCCAATATTTTTATTTTTTTCCCGAAATATATATTATCAGCTTCTTTTATTTTGTTCCATTTTATTAAGTCTTGTACCGAAACGTCATATCTGTCGGCAATTTTAGATAAATTATCGCCATCTTTTATAATATAGTAAAACCATTTGAAATTGGCCCCGTCTACAGGCGAACTATGTCCCCATATAATTAGAAATTGAATCAAAAATATTGCCTCTTTCAATTTCATATTATTAATTTCGACTCTATATATGTTAAACTAAATTGCATACATGGATAATTAACTAAAATATTTGCATAAATTAAAAATATTTTCAATAATTTACCGATAATTAATAAAAAACCAGAAACCAATTTATTATGCCTTCGATATCTGATTTGAAAAAAATACTTAGTTCTATAGATAAAAACGTTATCTATAATATCATAGTAATTTTTTCTATAATTTTTTTATTTTTTATCGTTTTAAGCATTCTTCTAAAAAGACGAAAAAAAGATTTTGAAGATAAATCTATATCTGAACCTGAATTAAGAGCTTCAACTTCTGAAAATATAATTAATGTCTTAAGAAAAAAACTGGCGCTTCAAGCCGAAGAAAACAGATATACTCAAGTTTTCATTAAAAAAATACAGGAATTTGAAAAAAACATTGAACTTTACAAAGAATATATTTTTCCTTTTTTTCATTATCAATTTAACGGTACTATAACTCATTTCACTCGTTTTTTTCGAAATGACCTGCCTAAAGAAATAAAATGTCAACTTGAAGAACTCGAGTCAATGTGGCACCAGGGATTTAGAGACGAAAAGTTAGCCGTTTACTTAATGTTCTACAAGGCCTCAGGGAATTTTTCTAACACAAATTCTTTTTTATTTCAACTATTAGGCTATCGAAAGCTCAGCAAGCCAAGCAGGCTGCTTCTTAAATTTTATTTTCAAGACATACTTAAAGAAAGTATAAATCCTAATGATTTTGAAAAAGAAATAAAAAACGAATTTAATTTACCGTTGTCTTTTTATTTTTTTGACAAATTTATTATTCAAAATAAATTTTTCGATAGGCGCCTCATTTCGCTTGGGTTTAAGAATATTTTTAAGGATTACGCGAACATACCGGAAAATCTAATAAGTTTTTATTTTAAATATTTAAACGAGAAGTGCTCTTATTTTTCAAAACTTTATTTGATAAAGATTTCTCCTTTAGAGAGAAATCCATTTTGGCGCGAATTTTATGAAAAACAAATATTCTTATTCGGAAAATATAAGTATCTTCAATATCTTAAAGATACTCCTCAATATAAAGAATTAAACGCCTTATATAATTATGAAAGTACCAACTTAAAATCTATTAAATCTTTTTTATACGGCAAACCTTTTGGAGATATACACTATATAAGTTTCTTTATTCGTATAAACTCTAATAAATTATTATCCTTTAATGAAAAAGAAGGCTCTTTTGAATTTAAATTTGACGAATTACCAAAAATCATATCAGAAGATGTTTTAAATTGGATAAGTAGCGCAAAATCATCAGAAAAAGCAGATAATATTAATTTACCGATTTATGTAAAATGGACAGTTTTTCTGTATCATATTTTCAGCGGCGACATCATAATGGCCAATAAATTGCATCCGTTGATTGGCTTTTATAGAAACGATTTAAGAACCAAGATATTCTATTCCCGATATTTGTTCTTTTCAAATCAAAAAGAAAAAGCGTGGGAAATTGTAGATTCTTTAATAGCTGAAAACAAAAAAAATTTATTATTGCTTAATGAAGCCGCAATCTACGCATTTTTTAATAATGACATAGAAAAAGCTGAAGAGATTTTTCAAATGATGAAAGAATATTACCCCGATCATCCGGTGACCGTTTATAATGAAGCATTATTTTTTGAAAAAAAATACAAAAGAGAAATAGCCGATAAATGGAAAAACTACGTTAATCTGGCATAGCTTTTTTATTGTATTTTTTTTCAATATAATCCCATTCTTCTTTGGTTCTTTTTTTACCGTCTAATTTATAATATATTTTGGCTCTTTTGCCCGTTTTATATTTATAAGTTTCAAGACGATGAACCTCATTATATCGTAAACCAAGAGTTTCGGTATTTTCCAGAATCCAGCATATAAATTTTGAGGTATTTTCTCTTTCAATTAAAATACATAATTTTACGGCTGGTCTTGATTTTTTCATGATAATATTTTCAATCCAGACGTCTCTCGCTCCCATTGTCATTAAAATTTTCTGAACAGTCGCTACTTTTTCAGGAGTTTCATTGTCAAGATTACAATGAATTTCTGTAAAAATCTTTTCTTTTGAGAAATCTCCCAACATATGCCGAAATCCGAAATATTCTTCAGTAAAATAAATTACGCCTGAAGCTTCGTAATTTATTTCAAAAAATTGAATATCTTTAATATTTAATATTTCTTTTAGCTTTATAACTTCAGGCGTATCTCTTAAATCGAGAGATATCTCCCATCGCATAAGGTCATACGACAAATCATTTCGTTTTTCATTGTATAAATCAGTTTTTCTAAAGTTTTGAATAAATTTTTTCAATGATTTTTCTAAATTTTTAGCGGATTGCTTTTTCCCTAAGTTTATGGTAACTAAATCCATGTGGAATAAGGTATTTTTGATTTATTTTATTGAGATTAAAAAGGCCGCTTTAAGCGGCCTTTTTTTCTTTATTTTGAAACAGGAGTAATCGTTGTTTTAGGCGGATTATCGTCTACAATAATCTCTAATCTTTGAATTTCAGATTGGTTTCCTACTTTATCGACAGCTTTCGCTTCAATTGTATGATTTCCTTCAACAGAAAAACGAATAGGATTAGTATATGGTCTAAAATCGGCGTCGCCGTCTACTTTAACCATAATTCTCTCAACGCCAGAATCTTCATCTATTACATCAATTTCAAATGAGTTGTCTCTAGCTGTAAAATTCTGTTCGCCTGATTTAACAACCTTTTTTTCAGGGATAATCATTACTTTAGGAGCAGTATTATCTATCTCAAGATTAACGCTTCTTTCGGTAGTTTCATTACCTAAATTATCAATAGCTTTGTATTTTATTTGATGATACCCCGCTTCTGTCAAGGTAATAGGTCCTGTATAGTCTTGATATGCGCCGCTATCTAAGCTGTATTCTACTTTTTTTATACCGCTATAATTATCGACAGATCTTAATTCAACCGCTAAATTTGCGGGACCAAAAGCTCTTCTGCTTTTTTCAAGAACAATTACAGGCTCTGTAATTACAGAAACTTCAGGCGCTGTATTGTCAATAACGACAACATATATGCTCTCAGCTTCAATATTCTCTACATTATCAATACCTCGAAATAAAATTCGGTGAACGCCCTCTTTTTCTATTGAGATGGGCTCTTCATAACGCTGAAACGCTCCCTCGTCAACTTTAAACTCAACTCTTTTTAATGCCGATAACTGGTCTTGTGAATCTAAAGAAAACTTAGTGGCACTTGTCGCATAAGTTCTTTTACCGTCGCTGTAAACGTCTCCCGACGCTTGAGTTGTTTCTTCTGTAGACTGGGTTTCGACAGTCGCGCTTTCTTCGGCTGGAGCTTCTTCTATAGGCTGCTCGCCTTCGGTTGCCGCGTTTTCTTCAGCCGGGGCTTCTTCGATAAGCTGTTCTTCTGCTTCGATAAGCTGTTCTTCTGCTTCTGCAGGCTGTTCGTTTTCAACTGCGCCCTCCATACTTTGACCCTCTTCTTGAGCCACAAGAGAACCAAATGAAACGCTAAACATTATAGCCATCAATATATTTATTATCTTACTTTTGATAATATATTTCATGTTATTCCTCCGTAATTAAACTTAAACTTTTACTTGAAAGGACATAACCTGAGAAAAAGCATGCTATGTCAACCATTATTATAATATATTTTCTTCAATGAAATATTTTATATTTCTTGTCATCTAAGTTAAAAGAAATCCGGATATTTTTTTTCAACCAAACGAAATCCTTTTATGATGTTCTCTCTTAAACTTTCAATATCGCTTAACAGCCAGTCTAAAATTCCGGTATTATACGCGTCATTAGAAGCTGAAGCTTTTTTATTAAATTTTTCGATAAAATCTTCGCGCAATTTTCTTGCTTTTTCATTATCGCCCTGTTCAATGTATTTTTTATATTCCAAACCATGAAACAAATCAAAAGCGGCGCCGGAACCCATGACAGCCATAAGCGATTTTTTCAGGGCAATATAAATAATACCCGGTCTTAAATATTTACTAAAAGCCTGTATTTGCCTGCCGCCGTAATTCTGATTTAATACGACCGAAACTACCGGAACCCGTCCCAAAATATTGGCGTCTAATGATCTGGCGCCTATCGCTTGAATTCTTAAACGTTCCTGTTTTGCGCCGGGCACAAAACCGGGTGAATTTGACAACATCAATAAAGGAATTTTATTTTTATTTATAAACTCGGTAAAAATTCTGAATTTATCGGTACTCGGCGCGTCGGGGGCGCCGCCTAATACATCGGGCTGATCTGCGATAATACCGGTAACTTTACCGTCAATACGCGCTATGCCGGTAACAAGAAAGGCTTCTTTTTTTGGATTATTCATTTCTGAATAGAGTTCAATAAAATCTTCTTCATCGACAACCGGTTTTATTATTGAAGAAACAATATCAAAAGGCTCGTTATAATTTTTTGGAAGCTTAGGCGTTTTTTGTATTTTCTTTTTTTGCTGATTAGCGGCAAGAGTTTCTTTTGCGGTAACTTTTTCGTCAAGCATGTTGATTACTTTATGCGCTATATCAAAGGCGCCAGAGAGAGAATCTGTGGTAAATGTCGCGACTCTTTGTACATAACTGTATTCCGTTTCGTCTAGAGTTTCATTTTTAACGAAAATAATGATATCGGCGCAGCTATTTATGCTGACATCATAAAGTCCTTTAAAATTAGTAATAATATTTATTTGTATACCTTTTTTTTGCTGTAACAGCTGTATAAAGTCAAATCGTATTCTAAAATCTCTTGTTTCATAGCTTATAAAATCTCCGAACCATTTTTGACCCAATACTAAAATTTGATGTGCCGATACCCCATATGCTACTCTTAGTATCTCGTTTGCCTTTATAATAGAGGGAACAGAAATTAAGCCAAAGTTACTGCGCGGCCCCATGATAAGAACTTTTTTCCCGCCTAATTTTGCAAAACCCGAGGCTAAAGACTCAGAGCCGTGATATTTCTCTTTAAATGATATATAGCTTCTATAGTCGACGTTTTCTCTTATTATCGCTTCAGACAAAATTTCTTTTACGGCCGTTATCGTTCTGGCTTCTTCTTCATATCGCATGATTTTTTTATGATCTTCTTCTGAAGAAAACATTTCATGTATATTTTTTATTTGGCTCAACAAATGAATTTTACTTTCGGCGATCATATCAACAATGCCTGTTTTTTGGTGCATTACCTTTGCGCCGCCAATTTCATAATTTGTCAGATCTTCTCCGGTTACCGAGCGAATAACGTTTGAACCTGTAAGTACCCTATATGAATTTTCATCGTCTACCATGATTTGAATGGCTGCCTGGCTCGATCCGTAGACGTCAAGACCGGCCGAAGCCCCTACGCCGATTGCGACCGTATAATAATTTTTTTTATTTTTTTCAAGATCGTCAATTTTTATGCGCAGACTTTTATTAATCTCTAAAAATAAATTATGCATATCTTTATCGGGATGGCTGTTCATATACCGGTAAAATTCTTTTTTATCGGCTTTCTCCCAAAGCAGGGTATTCATCATAAAGCCTTCTCCCGCTCTGTTTAAAGAAACCATTCCCTCTTTAATATTTGCTCCCGCCCCGTCGTTCCAGATGTAAAGCGGCCACCCTTTCAGGTATGAGATATAACAGGCGGCCACAAATTTTTTGCCTTCAAGATCTCCAGTGGCGCCTCCGCTTATTCTTGAGTCTTTCATGTAAAAACAGGCTTCTTTGCCTCTTATGCTTCCGAAATAGATTTTTGCCGCAACCGGTTTTTTCTCTTTTTTACCCGTTTTCGGATTTTCCCACTCAACTCCGTCTATAGATTTAATTTTTATTTCATGGTACTCTTCATTATCAAAACACTCGGTTATCCAGACTTCAATGGGCCATTTTCGTCTATCGTATAAAAGTTGAGTTCTTTTATCGGCTTCTTCTTCGGCATAGGGGTTTTTATTGTCGTTTTCAAGCAATAAATCACACTGCAATTTATCGTTTTCAAGGGTAATTGAAAGATTCTTTGCAATCTTTGCGCCGCCTTTATTCATGTTAAGAGCAATATAAATCTGTGAAATTGTTTTATTGCTGAAGTAATAGGCAATATTAAATATTGAACCTTTTTGAGTATAATTTTCAAGAAGTTTAGGACTATAGTCTTCTAGCGTCAGATCACCTGTATGTTTTAACGCAATAAATTCAATGCGATTATTCTCATATGGATGTATTTTTTGATATTCGGCGATAATCGTAACCGCCTCTATCATATACAGATTTTTTATTCTTACAACCTGCCCCTTTTCGTCTTTTTCGGCTTTTAACGCGTCTTTAGGAGCCATAAACGCCAGATAACTCTTTTTCGATTCGTCTTCTTTTGACTCTAGCAGATAAACGGGAACGTCTTCGATGGGAGAATACAGTCTTTTTATATGATATTTTTTTGACAATATATTTAAACGTTTTTTAATCTCATTTTTTATTGAAGCCGAAATTTTATCGGAAAACAAAGGCGTATCTTTTTTATCAAATAATTCAATAACGGCTTCTTTATTTTTTAATATGCCTTCTTTTATTTTTTCAATTTCAGTCAGCCGCTTTTCTTTTAATTTTTCAGACTCTGGAGGTTCATATAATATAGCTTTCTCTTTTAACGGATAAATATTCTTTATCTTTTTTTTAATGCTGTCTGCAAGAGAATTTTCAACCTGCATTTGCTCTACCTGAAGCAATTTAAATAAAGCCTTGCCCATATTTACAGAATTCTTTTCAGATAAGTCTACAGCCTCAATTAAAAGTCTCAAGTTATCGCGGTATCTGAGGTTCTCGTCAAAAGCTTTTTGAAGGTTTAAAAGCATCTGCTGGCTGTGTATAAAGCTTTTATGTACCTTTGCACCGTCTTTTACGCCATAAGAAATAATAATATCGTTCAACAGCTCTCTAAAATATTCAGGAGGAGAATAATCAAGATCTTTCCAATGAACAATTAGTCTGTTTAGCTCTTCAAAATAAGAATAATCTTCTTCGACTATAGGCGAAAATATTTTATTAACATTATGAAAAATTTCAATAATTGAAATAATTTCTTTTTCTGCCTCTTCAGAAACGGTAAAATCTTTATTTTCTATAATTTTCTTAAGCGTTTCGTTTAGTTTATCAAATGTGGAATGATTTTGATTGTAGCCTAAGTAAAAAGTTTTCAATATTTTAATTAAATCGCTAAAATAGTTCGCTTTATTTTTTGAAATAAATTCGCTTAACTCTTCGAAGTAAAGAAAATCCATCATATTTTGAGACATTGAAAGCGACGCTTCAATTTCTTTATTTCTGTTTTCTGTATTTACTTCTTTATCGGTCTGTTTGTTGGCGTCTTCTCCTTCAATTAAAAACAAAATTTCCCCTTCTCTTACATTTCTGCCGATAATCAATCCGTCGGGAGTCTTGCCCAGCTCTAACTTATTCATATCGCCGTTTTCTAATAGCTGCGATATGGTACCGTCGACAGGAGCCGTTAAGGGCACTTCCATTTTCATGGCCGATACTACGATGACAACGTCGTCTTTTTTTACTTTGCTTCCTATTTTCAAGGCGGCGCCGCCTTTTTTTTCTTTACCCAAAGTCACAAAGGTTCCCTGAAAAGGAGATCGAATAAGACCCTGAGGGTCTTGTTTTTTACCGGTATCTTCGGCAAATATTTTTAGGTTATAATATTGCACTTTAGCATGATCTTTCATTTTTAATATGATATAGTTTGATCTTCTGTCGATTCTTATTCTAATAGATTTAAGACCAAGCCTTATTAGATAGTCGTCTTCTTTGTTTTTAGAAAAACTTATTTGAAACTTACCGTTATAGATATTATCAACAAAAACATAAAATGTATCGAGCTCGCTTTGAATGAATCGAACGGAATATTTTTCATCTTGATATTGAACGTCGTATACGTCAGGGATTTTTGTCTGCTGGTGATTTCTTTGAAAATTTTCGATATGCCCGAAAACGACATATTCTTCAGCCGCTTTATGAATAATTCTAACATGTTCGGCAAGCGCCGCTAAGACAATCGGCGTTTTGCTTCGTCTGTCGCCTCTTTTTACTGCTTCGGGCATGGCTTTCTCGAGCTCAGGATAATCAGAAAGAAGTCTATTGGTGTAATTTCCGCTTAGAAATTCTTCATGATCCAATATTTTTAAGAGCAAGAATGTGTTGGTGCTTATGCCTGATACATAAAATTCTTCTAAAGCTCTTTTGATTCTTAATATTGCCTCTTTTCTTGTCGAGCCATATGATATTAGTTTGCCAATCATAGGATCATAATTCATTAGTATCTTATCGCCTCTTTTAAAGCCAAAATCGCATCTGATGCCGTTAAAGGAAGGCAAGACAGTGTCTTTTATTTCGCCGGTAGAGGGCGCATAATTTTTTTCGGGTTCTTCGGCGTAAATGCGGCATTCAATCGAATGATTTCTCGGTTGAAGTCTTCTTTCAAGCGTTTTTTCAAAAGGAATTTCATTTTCTCTGCCGTCAAAAAATAAAATCTGCCATTTTACAAGATCAATTTCCATAGCTTGATCAGTTACGCCATATTCTACCTGTAATCGGGTGTTCATTTCAAGAAATCCGAATTCTCCGCTTTTGGCGTCCATTAAAAATTCTACGGTTCCCGCGCCGCCGCCGGTTTCTTTATACCCCGATATATAAGCCATGTTTTCGGCGGCGTCTAAAAGTTTTTTATAGTTTTCTTCGTCGACAAAACTATGTCCGCTTTCTTCGATTATTTTTTGATTTCTTCTTTGAACGGCGCATTTTCTTACGCCCACGGCCATTCCGTTAAAAATTTGAACTTCAATATGAACAGGATACTCAATGAATTTTTCAAGATAAAATGTGGTATTTTTGTAAAGCTGTTCGCCTATGCGTTGACAAGATACAATGGCTTCGTTTAACTTATCGGCCGTAAAAACGGGAATCATACCTTTACCGCCGCCGCCTGCGTCAAGTTTTACAATTACCGGATATCCGATATTTTCGGCAATTTTTTCGGCATGAGTTATATCGTTTATAGATTCTGAGCCTTCAAACAAGGGTACATTATTTTCTTTTGCAAGCGTTCTGGCCGCTAGTTTATTTCCCACTTTTTTCATTACTGACGAACACGGTCCCATAAAACTAATATCTTTTTTCGCGTGTTTGTTTATTGCTTCAAGAGCCTCTACAAAATTAACGTCTTCAGATAAAAAGCCATATCCCGGATATATTGCGTTTGCGTCTGAGATCAAAGCAGCCGCAAGTACAGTTGAAATAGAAACATAGTTTCTGGCGTCGCCTATAAATATAGCTTCGTCGGCAAAATCATACCATGATTGCCCGATGTCGACGTCTGTCACAACGGCCACAGAGGGTATATTTTCTTCGCGTAACGACAAGAAAAATCTTTTTGCAATTTCTCCTCTGTTAGCGACTAAAACCTTTTGCAGCTTTTCTTTTCTCTGCATACTTTGCAGATGCCGCCGGTTTTTTAACGCCGGATTTGATTCTAAAAGGCTGATTTCAGCCGTTTCTATACTTTTAATTATTTCTTGTTCATCTTTCGTCATGCTTCTTTACGCTCGCTTTGATTAACCGTTTTTTTAGTTTGATTTTTCTTTTTCAGGCTAAGCTGTCAACTAAATATCGCAGATTACAATAGTATTAATTAAAAAGTTTTTTATACCGGTAAGAAAATGTCTGTCTTGGAATACCCAACAGCATGGCTGCGTTTGAAAGGTTACCGCCCGCTTCGTCATATGCCCACTTCAAAGCCTTTCTTTCTTTTTCGGCCAAGATTTCGGGAAGAGTTCTTCCTAAATATGACTCTTTTTTATCATTTTCTTTAATAAACGGCTTTATTTGCTTTTTCTCTTCAAATGCGGCGTCTTTAGATTCTTCAATCCAGAATAAATAACCTATCGCTTTTACATTTTCGTTTTCTAAAATTCCCGCTTTTTGAATACAGCGCATAAAGACAGTTTTGTTCTTTTCAAGCGTGTCTATCTTCAATATCTCGCTTAATTTCAACTCAGATTTTATGGCCATCTCGCCGATTATATTTTTGGCGTTTTTGATTAACTCTAAAGTTCTAAGCTTAAAAACACCTTTTCTGTTTGTTTCCCATTCTTTATTGAAGAATAGTTCGACTCCTGAGGTATCAAGGGCCAGCATAGGCAAAGGCAGCGTTTCAACGGCGTTGATAAGTAAGTTTGACCAGTATATCTTTTTTTTATATTCATTTTCAAGTTTAGTATAAGACTCTGTCGTCGCTGCGCGTTTGTCATTTTTTGTTTCTTCGGTTTTTTTTTCAATTTTAATTTTTATGGGCTGTTTTTTTTCGTCTTCGGCGGGATTCCATTTTTTTATAGACGGAATATTTTCCCATGACTGAATAATCTCTTTTCTTCCCCATAATCCCGTTAACTCAAATTCTGAATTAACAACGGGAAAAACAAGCTTTTCTTCTTGTTTTACGGCATATTTCTCATAAATCTCTAAAGCTTCTTCTAAGTCTGTTATTTCTAAAATAATTTTTTCAGGTTCGTCGTTTATTTCTTTTAAACGATCTAAGTCGCTTAAATTCTCTTCAATAATCGATTTCTTTATAACGCCCGTTAACTTCCCTTTTTTTATAAAAAATAAATATTCGGTTTCGTAAAAGAAAAAAAATCTAAGTAATTTTTTGATTTTATCAATTTCCACTTCTTAACCAGGCCGCCTTAACTTTGATAAAGTTTCATTTCTTCGCCGTCTCGAATAAAATATCTCTCGCCTCTTATTTTAATATATAATCCGTAAGCGTCTTGACGAATCGGCATTCGCTTAAGTTTTTTTTGAAGTAGATTTTTTGAAAGAACCATGGTGCCCTTTATTTCATCCAGTAAATAACCGGCAAGTTTTTCGCTTTTCTGTTTTAAAAGGACTGCCTTTTTTGTATTCGGTTTTGTTTCATACGAAGTATATCCGGGAAGATACTGAAATGAATAAATATTAGGAGGATTAATTCTTTTAATTTGAAGCTTTACTTCTTTTTTTGCTTTTACGTCAGCCTGCCAGACCTTTTCTAAATAAGGAATTAAAAACGCCATTTTACCGTTTTTAACCATTAAAAATTTAACGGCGTTGTTCATCTCAAGTCTTGCCGATAATAATTTTTCTTTTAAAAGACTTCTAGCCTTTCGTTCAAGCCGTTTTTTCAGCTTCCGTTGAATTTTTGTATCGATAATCTCATTGGGACATTTTTTAACGGCCGTTCGAATATCTTTATGTATTGCTTGAAATTCATGAGAATCATAACCCCTTTTTTTTCTAAGATTTTTTATAGAATAAATTAAATCAATCACTCGTTTGACAAAATTATCAGATCTGGTTTTTACGGCTGTATTTAGTATTGTATTTAAGTTCGCGTTTATTTTTTCGTAATCAGATATCAATTCAAAATATTTTTTCTCAAGCGCCATAAAATCTTGTTCTACATTCTTTAATTCGTTATCAAGAATATAATATAAATCGTCTATAGATAATTTATTCGGTTCTGCCATAATCGTTATTATATACTTATCGACCTGTTAAGCAGCAATAATATAGCAACAGAATATACGCCGGCCAATAAATCGTCGAGCATTATACCCCAACCGCCCCTTAAATTCTGTATAATATTCAAGGGCCATGGTTTGAAAATATCAAAAAATCGAAACAGAATAAAGCCGGCTGCAAGATAAAAAATAGCCGCGGGAACAAAACAAAATATAATAAATACGCCCGCAAATTCGTCAATAACTATCCATGAAGGATCTTTCTCGCCCGATTCGAAGGCGGCCTTTTCAGAAACAAATAATCCTATTGTAAAAACCGCAAATGTTAAAACAATAAAGAAAATTCCAGATTCATCGGGAAAATAATATCCCAATATGAAAGATATTAAAATGGCCGCTAGAGAGCCCCATGTTCCCGGAGCGTGCGGCAAAAAACCTGTATAAAATCCTGAAGCTATAAACTCAATTAATTTTTCTACTTTCACTTTTTTCGCGCCTTAAATAATACGGGGGCAAAAGAACCCTATAGTTTGTATACAAATAACGCAAGCCCGATAAAATAGTTACGATAGTCGTCGCCAACATTAAAAAATAAGGAACCGACTGGGCAAAAACTTTCTTTGTCTCAGAAGGATACGCTCTTTCGTCTTCTATCATTTTTATGCCTTCAATAAACAGCTCTGCCGCTATTTCAAAATTCTTTTTACCCTGTATTTGCCCCTGCTCAAAAGTTTCTTGAATATCGACTCGATATGATCGAACAAAAAACACAACTATTATAATCATTATAGAAGTCAGCTGAAAAACTGTTTTTGCTTTTGCCAGACGCGTGGTTCTGACTTCAGTGCCTTTTTTAATGGCCAAAAAACGCATCAACGTAATCAATAAATCGCGGCTTATAATAGCGAGTATCATCCATAAAGGAATTTGCTTATCGAGAAAATAAAAAGCAAAAAGACTGGCAATTACCAGAAACTTATCGGCCAAAGGATCCAGAAACCTTCCAAACTTGCTCTCTTGATTCCATTTGCGGGCCAAATAACCGTCGAGCAAATCGGTAACCGAAGCTACCATAAAAAGTATTATGGCAATTAGGCGATAAACGGGAATATCATGAAGTAAAAAAAATAAAAAAAAAGGTATTATTGCAACTCTGATTACGGTTAATATATTGGGAAGATTCATAAATGTCATTATTTTTTATCGTATTCAGCCAGCCAATCATATTCCATCGCCGCGGTAAATTTGACGGGAATCAAGTCGCCTATCTTAAGCTCATTATGATTATCTTTCTTTTCAACATAAACGACCTCGTCGATTACAGGCGAGTCTTGCTGCCTTCTAGCTTCTATTTCATTTTTATTGAAACCATCTATCATAACCTCTTCAACGGTTCCGATGATTTTTTTTCGATAATCTTCTCTTAATTTCAAATGATATTCTCTTATTCGATTAATGCGCTCTGCCTTTATGTCTTCAGAGATATTATCGTCAAATTTTTTTGCGGCGTAAGCGCCGTCTTCATGCGAATATGAGAAAAGAGAGACTTTATCAATTTGATTTTCGCCAAGAAACTGTATAATTTTATCTACGTCTTCTTCTGTTTCATCGGGATAACCGAGAATAAAAGAGCTTCTAATTTCTATATTTTTACGAACTAAACGGGCCTCTTTTAATAAAGACGAAAACAGTCTGCTATCGGCCGGCCTGTTCATAAGCTTAAGAACTCGTTCTGAAATATGTTGAAAAGGAATATCCAGATAAGACGCCAGCTTGGGAAATTTTTCAAATAAATAAAATAAATCAAATATTTTCTTTTCGGGAAATAAATAGTGCAGTCTTATCCATTTTACTTCTTCAAAAGATGAAAAATATTCAATCGCAGCGTCTAAGACGTCTACATCTGCCCTAACGCTGTCTTGACTAACCAAAATTACTTCGCTAACACAACGGCCGCTTCTAATTTCTTTCTCGTCATAAAATTGATTTTTAATTTTTTCAATATCATAGGCGATAAAACGTCCTCTGATTTGCGGAATTACGCAAAAACCACATTTTCGAGAACATCCCTGCCCTATGCGAATATAAGCGTAAGAGTTTGACGTTTTTTTTAAAGCAAAAGAAGTCTTAGTATCACTTGAAAAAGACGAAAAGTTTAAGCTTTTCAAATAGTCTTTAATTAATAAAGGAATTTCCCTATATCTGCCCGTACCGACAATTATATCGATATCAGATATTTCTTCTTTCAATTCTTTTTCATAACGCTGAGCAAAACAACCCACTACGACGATTATTTTTTTTTGAGATTTTGTTTTATTATTTTTTAGTTCTACGGCTTTTAAGATTGTTTCAATTGTTTCTTTGCTGGCTTCTTTAATAAAAGAACATGTATTAACGATAATAATATCCGCTTTTTTAGAGTTTTCAACTTCAAAAAAGTTATTATGCGCCATTGATACGCGTATTTCTCTAGAATCGGCTTTATTCTTGGGACAACCTAGCGTTTCAATATAGTAACTATTAAAAAAATTATTTTCGATTTTGCTTCTCAAATTTTGCAAGAAAAGAGGTTGTGCAATTTAATTTCAAGACGATTACAGGTCTTTGACAATGACTTGAAACTTGGTTTGCTCGATAGGGTCCCGCACTTTTCTAATAATTTTGCTTACCTGCTCGCCTTTTTTGCCGAATTTATATTCTTTACTGTTCACGCGTATTTTTATAGCGCCGGCGTCGCCGATTTTCATCTGAATACTGTCGCTCGCTTCATAAAAAAGTTTTGAATTAGACGCGAAAAGCTCTCTTTTGCAAGGCTTTCCGTCAACGCATATTTCAATGAAATTTTGTCCTGTTGTAAAAGCCTCTAAACGAATAATAAAATTCTCGTCTTTTATTACGCTTATATTTTCAGAAGATTCACTTGTTTCTTCGCCCTGCTCTTCCTGGGCCTGTATTTTCTCGCCCAGATCAATTTGCAGTTTTACCGTATTTGGAGTCGCCCCCATCAGCGAAATTCTAAATTTTCGTGGAATTGCTTCTTCAGATACCCAGACAGGATCATTAGGGCTTATTAAAAATTCTTTTTTCCCCGGATAAAATTCAATGAAAGCCTTATTTTCATTAGAATTTTCTTGATTATATTCCAATGTTTTTAAAATTAAATAAACTTCTACGTTATCAATCGAAAAATCGATGCCTTTGCCTATGGGCACAAGGGCCGTCGTAAAACCGGAACGAAGTTTTACGTGCTCGGTTTCTTCTACCGGAACCTGATTTGAAGTTTGTATGATATCTTCAATATCGGGCTGTTTATTAACCTGCTGTGTCTGCTTGGCCGCGCCTGGTTCAAAAGATACTTGAGTATAAATAAGATATCCAACTGCTATGATAATCAAAGGCAGAAGCGTCGGAAGGCTGTATTTTTTAACATAATCAAAGATTGTAAGGGTGGGTCTGGTAAGTTCTCTAAGCGGAACTTCTTTTTCTACAAGTTGAATTCCTCTATACATTTGAATAATTTTATCAGAATCAAGCTCTAAATATTGCGCATAACTTTTTAAGAACCCAATAGCGTAAGTCTCTCCGGGGAAAACGCCAAAATTATTTTCTTCAAGAGCTTTTAAGTGTCTTAACGTAATGTTTGTTTCTTCTGAAGCCGTTTTTAACGGTATTCTTTTTTCTTCTCTTGTTCTTGCTAAAAGCTCTCCTGCTGTTTCTTTCACAACTTACTCCTAATTTCTTGCGTTACTCGGTCACAAGAGGGTTTTCAACTACTTTATCGTCAGGTTTTAACTTATATGAAAACATATTTCCGGGAATTTCTTTGTTCAGCTCTATATTGTCAAACTCAAGGGTTACCTGACGGCCGCTTGGCAAAGATGCCACAATACTCGAAATAAGATATGATTTCGCGTCTACATAAACCAGCATTGTTTCAAACCCTCCCGACTTTTCTTTTTCTTCTAACAATAATACGAAATATTTCTTCTTACTTTTAACGACCGGCTGCTTGGGGGTATCAAATCTGTAATGATACCTTCTAAACAAATTAACCAGCCCTTCATAACTGCCGGCATTATAAATATTTTTACTATTAGACGAAACGTCTAAATCTTGTATTCCCACGGCTTTTAAACTCGCTATATATACCCACATTTTTTTCCCGTTTGAGATTATCAAATCGCCCGAAGGATTCTTAAATGTAAAATTTATATAACCGCCTTTTTTATAATAGGCCAAACCTTTTGAAACGAGCAACTTATTTTTTTCTTTGCTTTTTATGTTAAATTCAGCCTTATAGGTTTCAATTTTCTTAAAATGAATTTTCATTTTATCGACAACATCGTTAGGATGCAGAAAATCTTCCGCATACGCAGAAAAAGTCGCGCTAACAAAAACTATAATATATAATACTGTTCTTATTTTCTGTGCTATCTTTCTTTTCATGCTAACTTTTATCGTCTAAGTAGATTTCAATAATGCGCCAAAATCGAAATTAAATTCGTTGTTGTCAATTACTTTACAATAGACGTCTTCTCTTTTATCGTTAACTTAATTTAACGCCCAAACATTCAATTTCTTTTCAATATTTTCTCTAAGATAGGGAGGATGAAATTTTACGTATTCTACCCTGACTTTTTTATCTTTTTCAAAACCAATTACCTTAAAATGAGGATGTAAAAGCCTTATATACTTTTTTGAGGCAATATTTTTTACCTCATATGAAACTTCATCTTGTCGCAGCGACTTGTATAAATTTTCATCAACAGGCTTTTGAAACAAGTATTCTCTAACCCCGTCGCCGTTTAAACAGCTTCTTACCATTTTACAGATAAATGCCATTATTATTTGGGCGATGAAAGATTCGAACTTTCGACCCCCTGCTTGTAAGGCAGGTGCTCTAACCAGCTGAGCTAATCGCCCTTTATTTTATTGCTCTGCGACTTCAGAGACTTCCGCAGGTTCGGCTATAGGCGCTTCTTTTTTTACGCCCTGCTTCATTAATTTTTGAAGAAATATTGCAATTCTCGATTTCTTTCTCGCAACCGTATTTTTATGATATATATTTCTTTTTGCGGCTTTATCTATTAACGATGTAAAAATGCTGTAACTTTTTGAGGCTTCTTCAAGTTTACCTTCTGAAGCTAATTTACGAACCTTCTTTTCAAAAGTACGCACTGCGGCCTTTTTTGACTGGTTTGCTTCTCGTCTTTTTATATTTTGGCGCGCTCTTTTTTTGGCAGATTTTATATTAGGCAAAGTACCCTCCTGTTTCTGTGACTTTAATTCATTTTACAGACATGCCGTCAATCGTTTTGTTATCTGTATTTATTCTTTATAAAAAAGCAAGTATGGTTTGTCTTTCAACAGGCGAAACAAGTCTTTGGCGTTATTTACGGCTTCGTTCGTGTTCCGATAAATATGTTCATCGGCTAGGAACTTTCCTACTGAACCGCGGCCCGAGTTTATTCTCTGCGTAATCAAGTTTAAATCTTTTGATATTTGCGACATATTCGCCAGCATGATTTGTATATCTTCTTTATTTTTAACCGATATGTCAGAAAAATTTTCAGATAAGATATTGAGTTTTGCCATTAATAAATCTAAATGCTCAGACAGTCTCCCGAAAGAATTTCTTGCCTGTTTAATCGTAAACCTGATATCTTGGCGGTTCTCGGCCGCTATGGCGTTTAAGTTTGAAATAAACCGCTCGGTCTCTTTCATAATTTCGGCTAAAACCTGCCCTCCGCTTTTGCCGTCAAACCAGCTTGAAAATACCATTAGCATCTGATCAATAGAGGGAGGGTCGATTCCCTGCCATACGTCGCCCGGCTGAATAAACTCGTCGTCTTCATTTGCCGGCGGAATCGTAATATTTATGAATTTTTGACCCATAAGACCGGTTGTATAAATCGAGAACTGCGTTTCGGGCGTTTTGGGAATTCTATTTTTTAAGTCGTTATTTAAATAAATTGTGACATAAGTCTGTAAATCTTTCTGGTATATTTTTTTCACATAGCCGACAGGAATGCCCCCCGCTACTTTAACAGAGGCCCCTTCAGAAAGATTATTTAAAAAAGAGAATTTAAGCTCAACCGTAAAGCCCTCTTTGGCAATGCGCCATCTTGCTAAAATAGCTAACCCTATTACAAATATAGTCGTCGCTATAATCACCATCAGCCCCACATAAACCGCCGTTTTTTTATTTACTTCCATAATAAATGCCCCCTTTATAGTATTATAATACAATTTTTAATTAGAGTATAGAAATTGGTCCCTTGGCCATCCCCTGCACAAATTGATAAACAACCGGATCTTTGCTTTCTTTAAATGCCTCGGGTTCTCCCGTTAAAATAAAATCGCCCTCATACAGCATGGCCACCCTGTCAGCCGTATGAAAAGTCGATTTCATATCATGAGATATGACTAGAGTCGTCACATTCAATTCTTTATTTAAAGTCATAATCAAATCATCTACGGCAGAAGCAAGAATAGGATCTACCCCTGTTGTAGGCTCGTCATAAAGCACAATTTTAGGCTGTAAAGCAATCGCGCGCGCCAGCCCCACTCTTTTTTGCATACCGCCCGAAAGAGTAGACGGGCTAAAGTCTTCCACAGATTTTAGCCCTACAAGAGAAAGTTTTTCAGATACTATAGATTTTATTTCTTCTTCTTTTTTATTTGTAAAACGCCTTAACGTAAAGGCCACGTTTTCAAAAACAGTCATTGAATCAAATAGAGCGGCCATTTGAAACAATACGCCCATTTTCATTCTCACCCGCATTAAATCTTTTTCTGAAAGCGAAAAGATTTCTTCGTCTTCAATATAAACCTTGCCGCTGTCTGGTCTCATGAGCCCCGTAATATGCTTTAATAAAACAGATTTTCCGGAGCCGCTTTTGCCTATTACATACATGATTTCTCCGTTATTAACTTGCAGACTTGCGCCTTTAAGCACTTTTTTTTCGCCAAAGCTTTTATAGAGATTTTGTATGCTAATAACGGCGCTCATTTTATAAACCAAACATTTGAAAAATATACGTAAGAAAATAATCAGAAACAATAATCACCATAAACGAATAGACAACGGCTTCAATTGTCGCCTGCCCTACGCCCTGAGCTCCCCCTTTTGCTCTAAAACCGGTATAACAAGAAATCAATGCAATTTCGGCCCCGAAGAAGAAAGTTTTTCCCACGCCCGAGATTAAGTCTTTGGCTCTTAGCATATTTCTGGCGCTTTCAAAATATGTGGCAATCGGTATATCAAGACTCACATATGAAATAATGGCTCCGCCGAAAACGCCGACTAAAATTGCCATGGTCGCCACCATCGGCACCGTAAATACCGAAGCTAGAAATCGCGGCACCGATAAATACTGCACGGGGTTTGTCGCAAGCGTACTTAAAGCGTCAATTTGCTCGGTAACTTTCATGGTGCCTATCTCGGCGGCAATAGAAGAACCTACCCTGCCGGCCAATAAAACGGCGGTCAACACAGGCGCAAGCTCTCTTACCATGGCCATTGAAATTCCGCCTCCCATATACGTCGTAATCCCTTGAATTTGCTGTTCCATAGGGCCGCCTAGCTGAAGAGCCATCACCATCCCTACAAAAAAAGACGATATGGTGCCGACGGGAATCGACTTCACGCCGATTTCATGCATCTGGTACAACAGGCTCTTAAAATCAAAAGGTTTAGCGAAAATCAGACGGATGGTTTGCATCGAGAAAATACTGAACGCGCCCACTTCTTCAAGCATATTTAAGAATATCAGCCCGATTTTTTCAAAAAACTTCATTACCGGTTCATAATAAAATTTTATCCCCACCATGCAACGATAAATTTTTAATTATTTTCTTCAAATAATGCTTAAATTGCGCGTCATAATCGCCAAAATACGTTTTTTTATGATTATTTTTGTCATTTTAAATGATTCATTAATATCTTAAAGTCAAAGCAATGCGGTAATGATTTTTAAAACCATCACAAAAGAAAATTTAAAAACGTTCATATCAAATGTAATTGAAAAAAATAGTACATTTGCTCCCGTAATTACTTCCAGAGATTCAGAAAATAAACCCGTTTACCAGTTTAAAGAAGTTGAATCTTTCGAAGAAATAGAAATCGATTATACAAAATCGTATTCATCTATAAAAAACTTTTTTCTGCCTTTTAAAGAAAACCTTTCAACCTTTGATTTCAATGAAGGTTCGTGGGAACAAAATATCAACTATACCGTTCATCCAAGAGTAATTTTCGGGGTTAGAGCCTGCGACATAAACGCCTTATTGAAGCTTGATCAGGTATTTTTACAGGGGAAATTTCCTCATCCTTCTTACGCGGCGAGACGAAAAAACACGTTTATTATCGGCCTTGATCACGAACCCATGGAAGACTGCTTCTGCCGTTCGCTTGATACCGACGAAGCGGTTCACGGTTTTGATATTTTTCTAACCGATATCGGCTCTAAATATTTTATGCTGATTAATTCGTCAAAGGCTTTCAACCTTCTTCAAAATACCGAGGTTGAAGATGTCACAGAAAAAGACAGAGAACATTATATTAAAGAAAAAAACCGTCTAGCGTCACTTTTTCAAACACAGGTAGAAATTACCGGCATGGCCAACCTAATGGATCTTGAATTTGAGTCGGATGTCTGGCAAAAATGGGGAGACAAATGCCTTAGCTGCGGCAGCTGCGCCATGGTGTGCCCCACCTGCTACTGTTACAATGTCTGCGAAAAAATAGACCTTTCGCTTAGAAAATCTTCAAAAGAAAAAATGCTTTATTCATGCAATTTAATTGATTTTGCCGAAGTCGCGGGCGGCCATAATTTCAGAGAAAAATCTTCAAGCCGCTTAAAATACCGCTATTATCACCAGCACAGGGGCTTTGTCGAAAGTTTTGACGAATCAAAATGCGTCGGATGTAACCGCTGCCGAAAAGCCTGCCCAGCCGGAATAAATCCGGTTGAAGTAATAAAAGATCTTCGCATGCAGCGTCAGGAGAACGAATAAGATGACATACCAGATACCGGTTTATGACATAAATAAGGAACATTCTTTATCGCAGCCGCCTAATTATAACAATAAAAATTCTCTCATGAAAACCGACAAGGTTTACAAATGCGAGATTACAAATATTGTAGAACTCACTGATAAAGAAAAACTTTTTCAGTTAAAAATCATTGATCCTGTTGAAGCTAAAATATTTTCTTTTCTTCCCGGGCAATTTGTCATGCTTGAACTTCCCGGATTCGGAGAAATCCCCATTTCTATCTCTGGTTCAACTTCAAGAAGAGGTTCCGTGGCCCTGTGCATTCGAAAGGCAGGCAAAGTAACCAATATGCTGCATAAACTTTCAAAAGGCGCGCATGTGGGCATTCGCGGCCCTTTCGGAACCCACTTTCCCATGAAACAAATGGCGGGAGGTAATATCCTTTTAATCGCAGGCGGCCTGGGTATTGCTCCTTTAAGGGCCCCCATCTATTATATAAACGAACATCGCTCTGAATATGAAAATGTGCATATTTTATACGGCGTCAAGACTCCCGATGAAATTATTTTTGATTTTCAGTTTGATTCATGGCGAAAAGTTTACGGCTATAATATCGATATCATTGTCGAAAAACCCGATAAAAACTGGCGGGGCAAAACCGGACTGATCACCGAACTTTTCAACGACATTGTAATTGATCCTGAAAATACATCCGCCATAGTATGCGGCCCGCCTGTCATGTTCAAGTTTGTATGCGACTATCTTCACAGACAGGGTTTGCCCATGAATAAAATGTTCGTCTCTCTTGAAAGAAGAATGCACTGCGGCATGGGCAAATGCTGCCGATGCATGGTAGGTTCAACATTTACATGCGTTGACGGCCCTGTAATGGATTTCTGGACAGTTATGAACCTCAAAGAGGCAATATAAATATGAATTTTTCAGGATTACCCCTCAAGAAATACAAAGCGGCTTTTTTTGATTTCACCTCATGCGAAGGCTGCCAGCTTCAGGTTTTAAACAATGAAAAAAATCTTATATCTTTTTTGTCATTAATAGAAATTGTCAATTTCAGAGAAATCTCTTCAGAAAAAAGAGACGATTATGAAATTGCCTTTATCGAGGGAGCGGTTTCAAGAAAAGATCAGCTGCCTAAACTAAAAGAGATCAGAGAAAAAGCCAAAATGGTTATCGCGCTCGGAACATGCGCCTGCTACGGCGGCGTAAACGCAATGAAGAACAGTTTTTCTATTGAAGCCGCCGTAAGCGAAGTCTACAAAGAACAAAAGGTAGACACCATGCCGGTTCAAAAAATAAGCGATATCATTGATGTAGACCTTCAAATACCCGGTTGCCCTATTTCGAAGAAAGAGCTTGAAGAAATTCTTTTAAGCTTATCTCTCGGTTCTGTCGTTGATAGAAAAAAATATCCCGTATGCGTAGAATGCAAGCAGAACATGAACCACTGTTTTCTTGATCAGGGTAAATTGTGCTTCGGAACCATAACGCGCGCAGGCTGTAATTCTGTCTGCGTAAATGGTAAGCTGCCCTGTTACGGCTGCCGCGGGCCTTCAGACGAAACCAACTGGAAATCTTTAAAAAATATATTACAAGAAAAAGGCATTACTGAAGAAGAAATTGACGAAAAACTAACGCTATTTAATACATTATATGAGGTTACAAAAAAATGAAAATTGATATGAACATAAATATCAGTCACATTGCGCGCGTCGAGGGCCATGGAGATATTCATATTAAGGTCAAAGACGGCCGTCTTGTCGAAGCAAAATGGTCGGTCGTCGAGACTCCGCGTTTTTTCGAGGTGATGCTGAAAAACAAATCAATAGAAATGGCACCTTTAATTGTTTCACGAATCTGCGGCATCTGTTCTGTAAGCCATACTCTTGCCTCTCTTAGGGCAATTGAAAACGCGTTATCTGTTGCGCCCCCCCATATCGCCGAGAAATTAAGACTTCTGGCCCTGAATGCCGAGATATTGCAGAGCCATTCTCTGCATCTTTTTTTTCTGGCAATGCCCGATTTTTACAACGAACACAGCGCCATACCTCTCATGAAAAGAAAGAACGAAATGTACGAATCTGCCCTTCGAATCAGGGGGCTGGCCAATTTAATGTGTGAATTAATCGGGGGAAGAACAACACATCCGGTAAGCTTCTGCATAGGCGGCATAAGAAAAACGCCGACAACTGAAGAATATTTAACGCTAATTGAAAGCTTATCTAAAATTATAACAGATTTAGAGTTTGCTTCTGAAATTTTTGAGTCTCTTCAAATGCCTGATTTTCAAAGAGATACCGAATTTGTATCATTAAAAGGCGAAAATAATTACAACCTTATTGGCGGCTCTCTTGTATCTTCAGACGGCGTTAAGAAAAATGAAAACGATTATCTTGCCATGACAAACGAATATACGGTCGATTTTTCTACCAGCAAACATGCACGTTTATCGCGCGACTCATTTGCCGCCGGTCCTCTCGCGAGAATCAATAATAATTATAATTTTCTGCATCCCGCTGCAAAAGACGAGGCAGAAAAGTTTAATCTCAAACCACCAAATCATAACCCGTTTATGAATAACATTGCCCGATTAGTTGAATGTTTTCATGTCGTTTATGATTCAATTTTATTACTAGAAGAGGTAATTGAAGATAAATCAAACGATCTAATATCCGATTTTTCGATATCAGAAGCCGAAGGTATCTCAGCCATTGAAGCTCCGCGGGGTATTTTATATCATCATTACGAAATAAATAAAAAAGGTAAAATTGAAAAGGCAAACTGCGTTATTCCGACGACACAAAATAACGCCAATATTCATCTTGATTTATATGCGCTAGTAAAAGAAGAACTTGCCAAAGGTAAAACCGACAATGAAATCACTCGTTTAAGCGAAATGCTCGTCAGATCATATGACCCCTGTATTTCCTGTTCTGTACACTAAACAGTTAGCATGTACATGTAATTTTAATTTTATTTAATTGTGAAGCATTTTCACGAGTTCATTTGCTTTCATATAGTTTTCACCTTCTTCTGTACGCACATTTCTAAAGTGCTCACATTTCAAACAGTTTCCCATCTTCGCGGCAAAAGAGCCCTGCACTTTGCCTCCACATAAGGTACCAACTAAAGCCCAGCATGCTCTGCCGCCTTTTGCGCCTCCGTTTATACCATTTAGTTTTGAATCTAAAGCTGCGGGACAAGTTCCCAGTTCTGTTACCTTTATACCGCCTGGCTGCCTCCCGCATTTTTTAAACTCCCAGCAATTCGCTTTCATAATACTATTTTCTCCCACAAAATTTTTAGCAATTTCTTATCTATCTTTGCCCAATATTTTAAAAGAAAATAGTATTTATACATAATATGTCAATGAAAAAAAAACAGATTTTTTTACAGACCTAAAACATCATTGCAACGGCCGCATACCCCAGACTCTGTAAGATCTTTTCTCAGCCAGCATCGCGGGCATTTTTCTTTGGATGAACTTTTTACGACAATTTCTTTTACGTCTTCAATGGTAACTTCTGAAACCACAAGAAAAAAATCTAATAACGATACCAGCTTTTCGTTAAGACGCTCGGCCTTTTCTCTCGGAACAATTACAGACGCCTCAATAGACGAGCCTATTATCTGGTCTTTTCGGGCCTGTTCAAGTTTTATATTTACCTCTTCTTTAAGGGCCCAAATCGGCTGCATTGTTTCTTTTAACTTGGCGTTTTCCCATTTTACGGCATCGGGCCAAAGCTTTTCAAAAACGCTTTCTGACGAATTATAAATTCGTTGAATCTCTTCGGTAGTAAAACTTAAAACGGGAGAGAGCCATACTATCAGGTGATCTAAAATCATCTGTAAAGCTCTAAGAGACGATTTTCGTTTTTCAATATTTTCTTGACCCGCGCCTTTTGCTTCAGGGGCCTCATTGCAGTAAAGCCTGTCTCTTATGATATCAAAATAAACATTAGATAGCGTTACCGTGCAGAATTGAAGTATTCTATGATAAACCTGATGAAACTCATAACTCTCATAAGATTTTTTTACTTTCAAGCCCAGTTCAAAAAGTTCATTTAGAACCCAAAGATCAATCGTATCGGTCACATCTTTGTCGGTTAAGCCTTTTGAAGCTTCGCCGTCTTTTAGGTTTCCTAAAATATATCTGAACGTATTTCTTATTTTTCTATAGCTGTCAGACAGCCTTTCAATCATATCGAAACTGATTCGGTTATCGGTTTTATAATCTTCAGACGAAACCCAAAGACGTAAAACATCGGCGCCATATTTAGGAATAATTTCTTCAGCAGGGAAAAAACCATTTCCAAGAGATTTGCTCATGGCTTTTCCGTTTTCATCCAGAACATAACCATGGGTTAAAACTGTCTTATACGGCGCAATCTGGTTTAACGCGATAGACGGCCAAATACTGCTTTGAAACCATCCGCGATGCTGATCAGAACCCTCTAGATATAAATCGCAGGGGTACTCTAAAGATTCGTTTGCCGAAAGTACAGAATACCAGCTTATGCCGCTGTCAAACCAGACGTCAAGAATGTCTCTTTCTTTTGTAAAATTTTGCCCCGAGCAGTTTGAACACTTCAGACCCGAAGGAATTAGTTCTTTTACGTCTTTTTGAAACCAGATTTCAATGCCTTCTTTTTCAACAAGCGAAATAATATGATTTAATGATTCAATGGTCAAATTGCTTTCGCCGCAGTCTTCGCAAGAAAAAGCCGGTATGGGTACGCCCCAGTGTCTTTGTCTCGAAAGACACCAGTCTGGGCGGTTTTCAATCATCGACTCAAAACGTTCCTGCCCCCATTTTGGTATCCAGTTTACTTTAGCCGAATTCTCAAGCGTCTTTTTTTTCAAGGACTCAACTGCCATAAACCACTGGGGGGTCGCCCTGAAAATGAGAGGGCCTCGGCATCGCCAGCAGTGAGGATACGAGTGCTCAATTTCTTTTGAGGCAATTAACATTTCTTTTTCTTTGAGAAGGGCCATTATTTTCTCGTTGCTCTGAAATACTTTCTGACCTTTCATAGGTTCAAAATCATCGGTAAAACGTCCGCGATGATCAACCGGAGAATATGGCTTCAAATCGTATTTTAAACCTATCTGGTAGTCTTCTTGCCCGTGCCCGGGCGCCGTATGCACAACCCCCGTACCGGCTTCTAAGGTAACATGATCGCCAAACAATATTTTACTTTCTCTTTCTATAAAAGGATGTCGAGTTTCAAAATTTTCAATCTCATTTTTTTCAATAGCGGTTTTTTTTGAAAATTCAAGATTTGTTTCTTTAAAAAATCTCTCTTCAAGCCCTTCGGCCAAAATCAAATTGCCTGAATTTGTTTCATATTCGCAGTATTTATATTCAGGATGAAAGCTAAGAGCCAGATTTGCCGGCAATGTCCATGGGGTGGTTGTCCATATCACAACAAACGTATTTTCTTTATTTTTTACGGGAAACTTTACATAAATAGAAGGCGATACATGATCGGCATACTCAACCTCGGCCTCGGCTAAAGCAGTGGCGCACGACGGGCACCAGTGAATTGGTTTTTCGCCTTTGTAAATAAGCTTTTTTTCAAAGATATCTCTAAATACTTTTAAGATGGCCGCCTCGTATTGGTTACTCATGGTATAATAAAAATTTTCATGCTCTTTTTGGTTATCGGCGCTTAAATCATGCATTCCTTCTTCGTTCCAGAAAACTCCGAATCTTGTCTGGTCTTGAGCCTGAACTTTCATGAAACTCAAAGCGTACTCGCGGCAGGCTTTTCTAATCGCGATAGGGTCTTTGTCTGAACCGTCTTTTTTATTTGAAAGTTTTTTCATAACGGCCAGCTCAATTGGCAGCCCATGACAATCCCAACCCGGAACATAAGGCGCATAATGCCCCGTGATAATTTTATATTTATTGATCAAGTCTTTGAGTATTTTATTTAAGGCGTGCCCTACGTGAAAATTTCCGTTGGCATAAGGGGGGCCGTCGTGAAGAATATATTTTTCAGAGTTATTTTCTTTTCTTTTGTTTAATATTCTTTCGTATATTTTTTCGCTCTGCCAGTATTCAATAATTTCTGGTTCTCTTTTTGCCAGCTCTGCCCGCATGGGAAACTTTGTCTCTGGCAGCATAATGGTTTGGGACCACTTATTTTTTTCGGAATATTGTTTTTTATCGGAACTCATACGGATAAAGCGGCATTCAAAGACACATGGTCAACAAATCAAATTTTTACAAATAGGGGCCTGCGAAAGTATTCACGCATCGCATTGGCGCCCTTTATACACTAAGAGCGTATCGCCCATCAGGCTTATTACGTCAAACAGCGAATATTCGAGTCTGGTAAAATAATCGTCATTTTTTTGAGCCAGCTTTCTTGGGCCTTCAAATGTTCTGCCTTCTTTTTCCCATTCGGGTTTGTTTTCTGATTTATAAATTAAAAGAATATCGGGAACTTTTTCTTCTAGAAGCTTTTGAGAATATACCGGGCCCGCTTCAATCATTATCTGCCGCATATTTTTTTCTTTTAAGATTTCAATTATATTTTTAAAATCATTGAAGTCATTTACAAAAAAGCTTGAAACATTTTGATTTTTTATATTTTCAGTCTGTTTTTTATCTGTCGAAAGGAATATAAAATCGCCCGCAATTTCTTTCTGTTTATTGATATAGTTTATCTCGTCTTCTCTTTTCCATTCGTTTGAATATTTTGGCGCTAAAAAAAGTCGCAAGGTTTTATCTTCAATGATTGTCTTATCAAGGTTATCGTCTCTTAGAAGCAAGGTTTCAAGAAAACTTTGATTTTCACTTGAAGCAAATGCGTCTTTTAACGAGACCGGTAATCTTCGGCTGTTTAAAAGCGGCATGTCTGCCTGAATGGTTCCCGGAGCGGCCATTGTATTTTTAAAAATTCTGCGGAATCGCATTACGCTTTCTCTTGAATATTCGTTTGAAATATATCCGCTTTTTCCCTTCGCCGGAGCTAAAAAACCGCCCCTGGTTTGCGCCCATTTTAAAATGATTCTCGGTCTATTATATCTTATGCTGTATATGAAAGATCCCGTACTCCAGAATTTTTCTTTAACGAACTCTTTTTCAGAAAATAATTTGACTGAAACGCCTTGATTCTTCAAGAATTCAATAGATTGGCCGGCAACTTTATGATATGGGTCTTTCTGCGCTATTACAACTTTCTTTATGCGATTCTTTAATAGAAAATTGGTACAGGGGGGTGTTCTTCCAAAATGAAAGCAGGGTTCAAGCGTCACATATAACGTAGAATCGGATATCTCTGAAAGAGAGTATTCTTTTAGCGCGTTTTTTATCGCGCAAACCTCGGCATGATCTTCGCCCGGTTTTTGCGTAAAGCCACTGCCTATTATTTTTTTTTTTGATTAACCAATACCGCGCCGACAGGCGGATTAGGATCTGTCATTCCGACCGCATTTACAGCCTGCAAAAAAGCCTGTTTCATGAAAATTGTTTCGGTCATTTCGCTATTTAGAAGTTAATTCCTATGAAAAAAATAAATTTTAATACTTAAAAAATTACCCCATATCAGTTTGAATTTCGTCGACAGAAAACAATAAATAATCAAGCTCAACCAATATAATCACCTGATCGTCAATGTTGGCGACCCCGCGAACGAGGGCTCTGGTCGTATCGCTTACCATATCGGGATTCCCGTCTATTTTATCGATTGGCACGTTTACCACTCTGTTTACTTCGTCAACGACCATGCCAACAAGCTTATTTTTATGCTTTACCACAATTACTCTCGTAAACTCGGTATAATCAACAGGCGGCATACCGAACTTTTCTCTTAAACCCACTACCGGTATAATGTTTCCCCGAAGATTCATTACGCCTAAAATAAACTCAGGAGTATGGGGCAGGTGTTTTATGGTTCTCATGCGAATAACTTCCTGAATTTTTTCAATTTCAAGGCCATAATCTTCATTGCCTACTGAAAAGATAATAATTTGAACAATATCTGACGAGCCTTTGGCCTGTTGTATTTTTTTCTGGTCTCTTCCCTCTGTTAAATCAAAATTTTTGCCGTTCATACATTCTCTCTTCTTTTTACAACATTAACTGTTCGATTTGCATCAATTCATCCGGCGTCTTTTTCTTACTCTCGTCTTTTATCTTAAACTGACTCGCCGATACCAAAAGCATTTGAATTTTATCCATAAAAGTCTGTAAAATTTCGTCAACAGATTCAAGCTCGGCAACGTTTGCTGCCGTAATTTCATTCGCCTTTCCCATGCCATGGTTTATTTCTTCTGCCGCCTGATTTTGCAAATTGGCCTGTTCGGCAATTTCTTTGGCCAGCCCCGCAACGATACCAGCTCTTTCTGCCGTCTCAAAAACCATCTTTTCCTGATCTTTCGTCATTTCGGCAACCTGATTGATTTGATCTTCAAGTTTTTCCATATTTTTAGTAATTCTTTCAAACACGGTTCTTGCAGAATCGACTCTGTCTGTACTTGCCCGCACTTTTTTTACGGTTTCATGAATCAAGGTCGCGATTTCTTGAGCGCTATTGGCCGATCTTTTTGCCAGCTGCGAAACTTCATGGGCGACCACCGAGAAGCCCTTGCCGTGTTCGCCGGCTCTAGCGGCCTCAATAGAAGCGTTTAAGGCCAGAAGGTTTGTCTGATCGGCGATATCGTCGATTACGTTAATAATACCCATAATCTTTTTTGACGACTCTGAAATACCTTTCATATCGGTTCCGAACTCGTCAATTAAAACAAGGCCGCTTCTTGAGCTTTCTACGGCGTCTCTTGAATTATCTAAAATTACCTGTCTTTTTCTGCCGGCTTCTTCAAATGAAGACGTTAAGACGCCCATGTTTTTTCTATTGGTTTCGGCTCCATTTAACTGTTTTTGCGAAGCGTCATGAATTTTTTGCACGGCTGCCGTAAATTCTTCAACCGACGCGGCCGCTTCTTCTAGTACGGCCACCTGCTCTCCCGAGCTTTTTTGAACCCTTCCGAGACCGCTAAAAAGTCTTTGGCTCCATTCCATAACAGCCTGACTGCTTTGAAGCATAAGAGAAATAAGAGCATGCACTCTTGTAACCATTTTATTTAAGCCAAAAGCTAGAAAACCAATTTCTGTAACATCTTTTACTTTCAAATCTTTTACGGTAAGATTTCCTTTGCCGATTTCATCAAGATTTTTTTCAATATCAATTAGAGGGTTCAATACTTTTGCCGCCACAGAATATGAAGTTACGCATACCGCCAATACAAGAAGTAAAGCCAATACAACCAATATTTTTAACAACTCGTTTACCGGCTTAACGACTTCTTCAAAATCTGCCTGTAACAATATTGAACCGTCCCAGAACAAATTCTCTTGAGGGTTTAAGATTTTTTCGACCGCGGTATATCCTATAATATAGTCGGTCTTTCTATAAGATATTTTTTTATCAAAACCGACAGGCTCTGATAATGCCTTTTTAACCATTGGAATATGACCGACAGATTTTCTAAAGTTATCTATCAGATTCAGAGATGTTGTCCAATATAAAAAAGCGTCTTTACTGACAAGGTGTACCTGCAAACTATTTAAATGAGCAGTGTTTTTAAAATATTCTCTTTTTCTGAAAATATCCTGAACCATATAGCTTGAATTTTCTATAAGATAAATACATCCGCCGTAAAACTTCAACGGTTTAACCCATGAATAAACCTGGGTAGGCAGCCCGGTTTTCGATGTATCGATACCGGCCATATCGGGATAAAACTTTGCTGAATTGCCCGTAAAGCAGCTTTTGTACCAATCATCTTTATTGTATTTTTCATCAACGAGCTTACCCCACTCTATACTTGAACCCGTTGACCTTTTAGGGTTATATGCGATCACTTCTCCTCTTCTGTCTAATATCCAGATACCTTCAATTTCAGGATTCTTTTGCAGATATGACTCAAAAATTTTTCGCAACTGAAATTTATTCTTTTTTTGATAGGCTTCAATTAAATTTTGATTTTGTGACATTTCGTCAAGAAACCCTGCTCTTCTTGTTAAGGCCTGCTGCAGAAAAATAGCGTACGAATGAGAACTGTCTTTAAATTTTTCTCCCATTGAAGTAGAAAGGTAATTTCTGCCTATATAAAAAATCAGCATTACCGAAGCAGATACAACAACGGTTAAGAAAACAGAAAGAAAAAAAGTCGCCCGTTTTTTCAACGTGGTTTTCTGTCTGAAATCTTTTATTTTTTTTGAATCTATATTATTATCGCGATTTTGATCAATTACCGCTTGAACAGTTTCAGCATTTTTATTATTTTTACTATCTGTTTTTTTTTCGCTTACAATCATTCTCTTTAGATTATCGACACTTATTCTTAAAAATATCCAATTATGATAAATATTTTTTCTATTCTTCTATTTCTGTTTTTTTACCCTTAATGAAACCGGGTAAAAGCGAAATTATGCCGTTTTTATCTTCGCTTTTGTATAAATAATACAATAATAAGCCTAATATAATAAAAACATTAATAATCACCCACAATATGCTAATTGCATGGTAAATAATATAAACTGTCATAATCTGACTAATAACAGCCGCAGAAAATCCAAAAAACATCAATATATCATGATTGAAAAGTTTAGAGATAAAATCATTGCCTTCAATCTCATTTTTTAAATTTTCTTTCGCAAGAGGTATTAGTATAAAAAGCAAAGCCGGCATTAAAACCGAATTGAAAGAATAGCTTTCATAATGACGTCCGTATAGGCCCCCCATATATGAAAATATTAACGCTACAAAAACGGCTATACCAAAGGCGGTATAAGAGCCGATTGTATCTTTTTCTGTTAGTCTGATAAATTCTTTTTCAATATATTTTTTTAAATTTAACAATTCTTCTCTTCGATATTCTTCTCTTTTATCGGCAAACAAACGTCTATAGTAGTTGATTACAATGATTAACATACTTACTACCGCAAATAAAATTAAAAAAACAATAAATTCCATAGAGTCATTGTGCAATGATTGCATGAAAATTCAAGTTCTTTTTCATGAGAAAAGAAGAAAACCCTAAAATGTATTTATTTTCTTGCCGCTATACATTTGATTTCAATTATTACAATTACTATGATAGATATGACCTCCAAACAGATAAGTTTAAGAACCGCGCACGCGAGAACAATTTTAATCTGCCGCGAAGAGACAATGGTGATGATTAAAAACAATACTCTTCCTAAAGGCAATTTATTTGATATCGCCAAAGCAGCCGGTCTTTTAGGGGCCAAAAAAACGCCCGAATTAATACCTCATTGTCACCCTATTGCCCTTGATTATTTAGATATAAGATATAAAACTCTTACGGCCGAAGAAATAAAGCAAATAGAGCCTGATTATAATAAAAACAAGCCGGGCATTGAAATCATTGTAACCGGCAAGGTTATTTCAAAAACCGGTCTTGAAATGGAGGTCTTAACGTCGGCGACAATTACCGCCTTAACAATATATGATCTGCTCAAGCCTGTCGATAAAGAAGTTGAAATCATTAACACAAAACTTCTTGAAAAAACGGGAGGCAAGTCTGACGCTAAAAGCCAGCTTAGAAAAGGCGTTACAGCGGCCGTTCTGGTTTGTTCCGATTCTACGGCAGCCGGCAAAAGAGAAGACAATTCGGGCATTATTATACAAGAAATGCTGAAAAAATTTGACGTCGAAATCAAAGAATACAAAATCATTCCCGACGAGACGCAGCAAATTCAGGAACAGGTAAAAAAATGGGTTGACGAAGATGTTCAATTTATATTTACTTCCGGAGGCACCGGTTTGGGACCGCGCGATAATACGGTAGACGCCGTAAAGGCAATATGCGAAAAAGACGCGCCGGGTATTGCCGAGGCAATGAGAGCCTACGGCACCCAAAGAACCGCATGGGCCATGCATTCGAGATCGTATGCGGGTTCATTAGGCAAGACATTAATAGTGTGTATGCCGGGCAGCTCAAACGGCGCAAAAGAAAGTTTAGAGGCCATTTTACCGGGGGTTTTTCACGCTCGTAAAATGCTGAAAGGCGGCGGCCACTAAACTAAAAAAATAGTACTCCGAGCTGGTATATCTAAGGCGCTAAGCTAAGAAAGCCAGACGACAGGGTTTAATTAGAAATGGTTAAACCTGCCTTTTTACGGCAAAGACGTAAAAATTTTGCAAAGGGGTTATAGTGACTACAGTAAACGACGCTATAGAAATAATCAGAAGATACGCTTTAAGCTTAGGCGTTGAAAGAATACCGATACAAGAATCTTTTAACCGTATCTTAGCCGAAGACATTACGGCAGACAGAAACTATCCTCCGTTTAACCGCGCTACAATGGATGGTTATGCCTTATGCTTTGATGATTATGAAAATAATAAAGATATTCCATTTCATATTCAAGGCGCTATTTTTGCGGGCGATAACGCCGATCTATCAATTTCCGAAAAATCATGCGTAAAGATCATGACCGGAGCATCTGTTCCTGAAGGCGCAGATTTGGTTATAAAAGTTGAAGACACAGAAAATATAAACGATAAAGTTAAATTCAAAAAGATCCAAGCAAAAAAGTGGATGAATATCGCGTTAAAAGGCGAAGATATTAAAAACGGAGAGGTTTTAATAACAAAAGGCTCGCGTATAAATCATATTGTTTTATCAATGCTGGCGACAGTAGGCAAGGTAAATGTACCCGTATTTCAAACTCCTAAAACAGCCGTCATTTCTACCGGAAGCGAAATTATTGATCCTATCGAAAAGCCTGAGCCTTTTCAAATTCGCGATTCAAATTCTTTTGCCTTACTGGGTCTTTTAAACGAATTTGGAATATCGCCGTTTTTTTCAGCAAGAACCGACGATAAAGAAACCGAAATAAGAACCACTATTGAAAAAGCCCTAGATACATGCGATATTATTTTTATATCGGGCGGCGTCTCAATGGGAGAAAAAGATTTAACTCCTGATATATTAAAATCACTGGGGGTTAAAGAAATTTTTCATAAAGTAAAAATAAAGCCGGGCAAACCAGTCTGGTTTGGTTTAACTCAAGAAAATAAAATTGTATTCGGCATGCCGGGAAATCCGTTTTCATGCCAGGTTATATTCAAGATACTTGTTGAACCGCTGATTCGCGCTTCATTTCAAATGAACCCGCAAAAATGGTTTAAGTTTCCTATGGCCGCCGAAAGAACAAAAAAAGGAGACAGAGACGAATATTTTACCGCCGGCATCAATACATCAAACGGATCAAAAATAACCGCTACGGCAAACAAGGGCAGCGGCGATATTAAAGCGGCAAGAGACAGCGACGGCCTGGCCCTGCATAAGGCCGATATACCAGAATTAAAAGAAAATGATATCGTCGATTTCATTTTCTGGAGAAACGCATGAAAAGAACAGAAATTCAAAGAAAATTTGAAACTCTTCGCTTAAGCGTTACTTCAAGTTGCAATTTCTCATGCTTTTATTGCGCTCCTAAACAGACAAATCAATTGAAAAGCTTGCCTTCTTTAACCGCCGACGAATATTGTTCTCTTGTAAAAAAAATTCATGATATAAATAATTTAACGACCGTCAGAATCACCGGCGGCGAACCGTTATTATTTCAAGACATTGAAAAAATTATAGGCAGTCTAAAAAACATGGGAATCAAAAAAGTTTCATTAACAACCAACGGCAGCAGACTAGGCGTCAAAGCGGAAAAATTAAAACACGCCGGTTTAGATGAAATGAACATTTCTTTAGACGCCGTTGAAAATGAAAACTTTAAGAATATCTCAGGATATAATACTATTTCTCCCGTTCTCGAAGGAATACAAAAAACAATCGAAGCGGGCATACCGGTCAAATTAAATTGCACAATTCTTAAAGGTTACAATGAAGATCAGATTCTTCCCGTATTAGACTATGCCGTTAAAAATAATATTGTCGTTCGTTTTCTTGAGTTCATGAAAATGGGAATTTTATATTCGCGTCATACCGATTATTTTTATCCCGAAGTCGAAATTTTACGTACCATTGCCGAAAAATACCGGTTCTCGCCCATAGAGCGAAAAATATCTTCAACGGCCCGCTATTGGCGGCTTGAAAACGGTTTAAAATTCGGCATTATTGCCAATCACTCTACCCCTTTTTGTCATGATTGTAACCGTCTAAGAATGGATTCTACGGGAAAAATTTACGGCTGTCTGAGCAATAATCAGGGATTTAACATTATAGACGAAATAGACATTCAAAGTATTTTAAATTCGGCTTTATACCAAAAACAAAAAATAAATTTTACCGGCAGTTCTCTAATAATGAAATCAATAGGAGGATAATTTTCATGAAAATATCCGTAAATACATTTGGACAGCTAACAGATTTTTTTGAGCCAAAATTATCTTTAGAGATAAATGAAAACGCTCCTATTGGCGAAGTCTTCGAAAAACTGGTTGAAATAAATCCTCAAAGTAAAACTTTATTAGAAAACTGCCGTATTGCCGTAGACGACAATATAATACACGAAAAAGAATTTAATTTAAAAAATAATCAGGAGGTTTTTATCATGCCTCCTTTTAGCGGAGGTTAACATGAGCCATCTTTCTGACAAACCCATTGTGCCGTCAAAATATATTGAGAACATGCATCATCCCAAAGCGGGCGCGATAGTTTTATTCAGCGGCGAATCGAGAAATCATAACGAGGGAAAAGCGGTAAAATATCTTGAATATGAGGCCCATGAATCTCTTGCCAATAAAATCATTGACGAGATAATTGAAAGCGCCAAAAAAAAGTGGGAACTTCACGATGTTTTCTGCATGCATAGAACGGGCAAAGTCGACATTTGCGAAAGCGCCGTTGTGATTATTACGCTATCGTCGCACAGAGACGAAGCATACGCCGCAAATCGGTACATCATAGACCGGTTAAAGCATGAAGCGCCAATCTGGAAAAAAGAATATTTTGAAGACGGTTCCATTGAATGGAGCAAAGGCTGCGAACATGAACACAAAGAATCGGTGGACGCTTAATCTGTTTTATCTTTTTTCATTATTTTCATGATTGGCGTTGTTTTATGCGGCGGATTAAGCAGCCGAATGGGCACAGACAAGGGCCTTATTCACGATTCTTCTGAAAATAAAATCTGGTCGCAAATAGCCAAAGAAAAGCTCTCTTCTCTTTGTTCAAAAACCTATCTTTCAATCAACCAAAACCAGTTCTCTTCTTATTCAGAATATTTCAATAAAGATGAGTTAATTATCGATTCTAACGCTCTAAAAGACATTGCCGGCCCTATAAAAGGATTATTGACTTTCTACCTGACCTTTCCTAAAGAAGATATTTTTTTTCTCGCCTGTGACATTGTCAATATCTCTTCACAAACATTGAAGACTCTATATGAAAATTATTGTAAACAAAAAGAAGAATACAAAATCTTTTGCGTTCAAACAGAGTCTCATTTAGAGCCTTTATGCGCCATTTACGCTTCTGAAAGCCTTTCTGTGATTCGTAAAAATTTATCGAATGATTTTTCGCTTCAAAAGCAAATTAAAAAACAAAAATATTTTTCTCTAAACAATTCTTATTTTAATGAAAATGAATTAAAAAATTTCAATTATCCTCAAGAGCCATAACCGCTTCTAGGTTGTATAAAAGGGCCGTCTCGATAAAATTTATACGCCGCTCATTCAGTAAGACTAGCTTTTTTATTTGAAAAAAAGCCATTTTTGTATCGCAATCTAAAATAGCCGCAGGCCAATGCGGCGTATAAATCACTCGACGACCTTGTTCGCGACAACCCTTAGCATAAAGATGAATGACAAGATAAGCCCTGTGATTAGGATTCGAATCCTCTGCTCAGGCTCGAATCCTCTTCCAAATAAAAAACCCCGCGATGCGGGGTTTTTTGATTCTTAAGAGGGAGGCCGCTTCTTTGCCCTCACGGCAATCGCGGCATACATCACATCCTGTGATTAGGATTCAAACCCTCTGCTCGGGTTCGAATCCTCTTCCAAATAAAAAACCCCGCGATGCGGGGTTTTTTGATTCGGAGAGGGAGGGATTCGAACCCTCGGTTCAGGTGGTACCCAAACGACGGTTTAGCAAACCGCTCCTTTCGGCCTCTCAGGCACCTCTCCTTATTTTTTCAACAGAGAGGCGCCTGTACTTACGTTGCAGGCACCTCTCCTTATTTTTTCAACAGAGAGGCGCCTGTACTTACGTTGCAGGCACCTCTCCTTTAATATTGTTATTGAGTTTGTCTTGCGTGTCGCTTTGCGACACGCAAGACAAACTCAATAACAATAACAAATTCGGAAGAGGTAGGATTCGAACCCACGGACCCTTGCAGGTCTACGGTTTTCAAGACCGTCGCCTTCGACCACTCGGCCACTCTTCCCTTATTTTTTCATAGGAAGAGTGGCCGAAGCTTACGCTAACGTCACTCTTCCTATATAAAACGGAACATAATGAATCATGAAACAGACCGTCAACATAATTCTTTTTTAGCTTGAGATTCTAACTCAAAAAAAAAAAATGTTCGTTAATATCAATATACTGTTGATAAAATTTTTTATAAACAAGCTATATGAATAATAATTTCAATAACACTCAATATAAGCCAAAAGTTCTTCTTGTTGACCCGAATATTGCGTTGTATGAAATTATATCTGAATTGTTATCTGAAAAAATGCATGTCAATTACGCTCCATCTGCAAAAGAAGCTTTAATATTAAATAAAAAAGAAAATTTTGATCTTCTTATATCTGAGATTGAGCTACCCGACGAAGACGCTTTAGATTTTATAAAAATAATTAAAGAAAATTCGCCAAATATTATGGTAGTCGTAACAACCGAAAAAGCTACCGTTGAGAAAGCGGTTTCGGCGGTTAGATTGGGCACGCTTGACTTCATACAAAAACCGTTCACAATCGAAGAATTAGCCGTCTTGATCGATAGATTTTTCGCGCTTACATCTAATAAACAATCAGATTACGATTTGCTTGCAAATCTTCTTGAAGAGAAAAGAATGTTTATATTGCCTACGAAATTAGATATGGTAAATACATTTGTTAATGAAATCATAGATGTCGTAAAGCGCTTAAGTAATATGGATAAAAAAACCACGCTCGGCATGAGACTTGCCATTTATGAAATGATCTTTAACGCGATGGAACATGGTAATCTTGGTATAACATACGAAGAAAAAAAAGAACTCTTAGAGACCCAGCCTAATTATCTTGAATATCTAAAGAAGAGAGCGCTTGAGCCCCAATATAAAGATAAAAAAGTAATATTTACTTATATTTATGAAAAGAATAAAATATCTTTTATCATCGAAGACGAAGGAACCGGCTTTGACGTATCGACAATTCCTTCTCTAAAAGAAGAGCTAAATGACGGACTGCACGGCAGAGGGATATTTTTATCAAAAGTTAATATGACGAATATTGAATATAATGAAAAAGGAAATAAGGTTACGATCACAAAAATATTGCCTTCGACGCCCTAAAACCCAGAAAATCACTCATAATTAAAAAAAAAATCTCCTATCTCGCCCGTAAAAATCATGGCAATTCCCCGGTTATTATTAACGCCAATTAGATATTTTATTTTATCAGTTTGTGACGTTAAAACTTCAATGTTATAATTTTTTTTATTATTTTTTATTTTTTCTTTGTTCCATGAGAGTTTTTTATCGAGAGAGGCTCTGTTTATCCAGATATTTATATATTCTTTATTGTTTATATTTTCTTTTTTTTCAAAAACCTCTAAATGAATTTTTGCCGCCGATTTTTCTGTTTTATAATGATAATAAAATACCTTTGATTTCATATTGCTTCTTGTCTTTTTCGGTTGAATTTGAAATTTAATTTTTGAAACCAAAAAAAATCCGAAGATTTTTTCTTCAAAATAGTATTGATTATCTTTGTAATTTAAAGCGTATCTCGCCTCGTCTTTTATTTTTTGCCACATCGTATAATTTTCCTCTTTAATAATTTTTTCTTTATCGGCGGCTTTTTGTTTATATTTTTGACATGATATACGAACCTGTGTTTTTTCAGATTCGCATAATACATTATAAATCGAGTTTAAGATATTCGCCGCAGAAGCGTATTCGGCTTTATTAATTCTTCTCTGAAATATTTCAAAAGCCAGCGGCATATTTTTTGCCGATACAAAAAAACTGTCGTCAATAAAGTTCTCGTCTATCTCAACTTCATTTTTTTCGTTCAACCTGTAAGGAATGCCGTTTACAGATTCCTGATAAGGGAAATAATATTTTATTGAAAATAAATAAGAGCTTTGAGATAAAACTAAAAAAAAAACGACTTTTTTAATAATCAACTCTGCCGCCTAAGAGAAATTCATACACGGGTCTTTTATTGGCGCTTTGCGAATAAAATGTATAAGCCTTTTGCGGCAAGAATACGGCAAGAGAAGAAAATAATTTTGTATTTTCATACAATTCGTATTTTACGTAAAAATTCGCTTCATCGCCGAGATAACTATCTTTCTGAGCGTCAAATGAAATAACTTTTCGAATAGTTCTGTAATGCACATATTTTAATTCAGCCGACAAACCGCTTATAATAGAAAATTTAATATTTAATCCCTGGCCGTAAATACCATGCATGGCGCCTCCTGAAAACGATATGCCCCCGTTATTATCGATAAAAATAAACGAAAAACCATGCGAGGGCCTAATCGATTGAAAAGATTTTTCGGCTTTCAGATCATTGGGACTTCCCGTTGCCCCTTTTTGTAATAAAGATATTTCGACCGATTTCAGCTGAAGGCCCAATAAGATATCCCAGAGTCCCGCGTTTACAAACATATTTTCTGAAGCGTTTTTATTTGTTCTTCCCCAATTATATATCAAGTTAAAATCGGCGAATAACTTTCCTGAAAATATTTCTTGCCTTATTCCTGCCCAATGAAGTCTGCCCGTGTCGGGCTCTTTGAGGCTATCCATATCTTTTTCATATGTATAATAAAATTCTGTTTTTATATCTTCGCTTACCTTTATTTTGCCGCCTGCAATATAAATATCGTTGTCATTATAATTATTGCCTCCGAACCCTTTGCCTAAATCTTCTTTTGAATTATCATAGGCTTTCATCCATGAAAAATATGTTCTTAATAACCCTTTAAAAAAATCATATCTGAAACGAATGCCTGCCCCGTCTGTAGCGATAATATGCCCGCCCGGCAGGCTAAAAGGCATAAGCCCTATTTTTGTCTCAAAATTTGAATTCGGCTTCAATAAAAAATATACATTTCTTGTTTTAAGGTTGAATCCCGCCTTGCCGATTGAACCCCCCATGGTTTCAACCGAATCGCTCGAATCTAGCCCAAAAACGGTAAAAATATCAAATACCGAATGAATTTCGGTACTCTCGTTCACTTTAAGCGACAAACGGTTTCTAAAAAACAAATCTTGATAGGTTACTTTTTTTTGTTCGGAAGTTGCGGGAAAATCTCCTATGGCGGTTTTACTTTGAAAGTGCCATATTCTTGTTCGCAAAAATCCGCTTAGACTTAAATTTTTCAGATTTTCGTCAATTTCTGCCTGGTTTTCATATGCATTTAAGGGAACAATAAAGAAAAATAAAAACAATAATACCGCTAATTTATTATGGGCCGCTGAAAAAACTGAATTATTTTTAATATAAATCATATATATATTTCTTTTAACTTTATTGTTTTTGTTAATATTTTAAAAACCATTTATCAATTTCTTTTTTTCGTATTATTTCGTTTATCCATAAATCTATTTGATTTTTCAAAATCGTATCGCCAAAAGGAATTCCCGCGCAAATCTTCTCTGTTCTTTTACCGCCCTTTAATATTGCGTATCCGTTTTTCCATTGGGAATTCTTTTTTATCGTATATTCTAAAAACAGCGAATCATGAATAAAACCATGGGCGCTGCCCGAAAAAACAGCCTCAAAACCTTCTTTGTTTGAATTTACCACAATGACTTTATGCTTATCAAATTCAGAACGAATAAGGCTCTGATAAGCGCTGCCCTCTTTTACGGCGAAAGTAAATGCGGCCAGTTTTTTAATATCCCAAATTGTTTTATAAGGAATCTCTTCAAATTCTTCTCCGAATTTAGTTTTAGGCAGTCTTCTTTTGTTTACAAAAACAGCCGGAGTGATAGACAAGTACGGTTCTGAAAACCAGATTTTTTTGCCTCTCTCAAGATTTCTTGACATACCGCCGAGTATAACATCGACTTTATTTGTTTCAATGGCCGATGTATACTCTTTAACAGAAAGCGGCACAATTTCTGTATTTACGCCAAGAAATTCAGCCAAAGAAGAGGCCATATCTATTTCTATGCCGATATTTTTTCCCTCTTTTTCAAATTTCAAAGGAGGATAATCAACCGACATTCCTATTCTAATTTTTTGGTTTTTCAATATTTGAAAATAACGACTCTCTTTTATCTGCCCGTCTAAAGCAAACGTTGCAAGTATAAAGAGAAGCCAAAGACCATAGAGTTTTCTGCTTCTATATTTTTTATTAATATTTTTCATTATAAATTATCATAGCGACTTTCTTGATTAGAGCTCTGACGTCAAGTTTTCATATATTTTTTGATAAAAACATTTTTACTATAATAGATTCCCATATTTGTAAAAATTCTTATTAAAAGCCCTACTTTTACCGATATCTTTCTGCAAAATGATAAAATTTTATTTTACAGAACATGTCGCATTTGTTTTTTGGGTACAAATAAAGAATTTCAATTAAATTCTTCATTTTTTTCTATTCCTTACTTTTCAAAAAGTAACCAAATTAAAACGGGCCGGTTATAAATTTGCCGGCTCGTTTTAATATTTTGTTTTTCAGGTTTAGACGCTGCGGTCGGCAAACAGGCAGTTTAATTACTCATAAATCATTTTTTTGGTCATGCCGCCGTCTATGATAAAATTCTGACCGGTTATAAATTTGGCTTTTTCTGATAAAAGATACTCGGCCATCTCTGAAATATCCGCCGGGCAGCCTACCCTGCCTGCAAAATGCTGCTTATGATCTCTTTTTGAAAGTTTTTCTTTTTTTGTATGTATCCATCCCGGCGATATAGCGTTTACCCGAATATCGGGAGCAAAGCTTGCGGCAAGAGAATGGGTCAAAGAAAGAAGCCCCCCTTTAGAAGCCGAATAAGCCTCTGTATTGGGTTCTGACATTAAGGCTCTTGTTGAAGCAATATTTACGATTGCTCCTTTTGATTTTTTTAGATATAAACGACAGAGTTTTGAAAGATAAAAAGGCGCCCGAAGGTTTACCGCCATAATCGTATCCCAAGCGCTTAGATCGCCGTTGAAACCGGGCGAGGCGACAGCCGCATTATTTATCAAGCCGTATAATTGACCGAAACGCCCGAGCGTCTTTTTTACAAATTTTTCTATAACCTCAGTATCGCCTATATCGCCCGCCATAAAAAAGAACCTTTCAACAGGAAATCGCCGAGCCATCTCATCGCCTGATTTTGTATCTATATCAATAACCGCCGTATTATAGTCTTTATTTAGTAAATTCTCGGCGATATCGCGCCCAATGCCGTTTGCCGCGCCTGTTACAATAACTGTTTTTCGAAAATCCATTTTTAATTTATGGGAACAACCGCCGCGCCCAATTTCTTTGACGTTTGTAACGATACGAAATATTGCGGCAAGAAGAAATCAAAGGCGATAAAGGCTTGACGCTTGAGAAAGTCTGTTTTTTCTCATCAATATTCCTAAATGCCAAATATAACCGACGCAAAAACCCTGAAAATAATTGCAAAGACCCTAAACCGGTGGTTTATTGAAAATAAAGAAAACTGGTTTTTTAGAGAGAATAGAACCCCATATAAAGTCTGGATTTCTGAAGTTGCTCTTCAGCAGACAAGAATTCAAGCGGCGTTATCTCCTCTTAAGCGTTTCTTTTTAAATTTTCCCGATATCAATTCTTTGGCCGACGCATCTGAAGATAAGGTGTTAAATTCATTTAGAGGTCTTGGCTATTATAACCGCGCCAGAAATTTACGCAAGGGGGCCATTTATATTAAAGAAAAGCTAAAAGGACGCTTTCCCGAAACATCAAAAGAACTTAAGCAAGTTCCCTCGATAGGCGACTATACGGCGGCCGCCATATCTTCTATTTGTTTCAATGAGAATATTGCGGTTTTAGACGGCAACGTAAAAAGAATTTTATCAAGACTGCTTTTTATTGAAGATTTTATCGAAACGCGAATATTTCTTGAAAAATGCGCCAAGTTTCAAGCCGGTTTATTTTATTTAGCGGCTGTACATCCCGGCGATTTAAATGAAGCTTTTATGGAACTTGGTCAAAAAATTTGCCTGCCTAAAAATATGAAGTGCGAGATCTGCCCTCTTTTTTCTTTTTGCAAAGCCGCCCAAAAGAACAAAGCCCGCGAACTTCCCCTTAAAGGAAAAAAGAAAAACTTAAAAGATGTAAACTGGCATATTTTTATTATCGTAGACAAAGAAAATAAAGTATTGCTTCAAAAATATGAGTCGTTTTATTTCTTAAAAAACCAATGGGCCTTTCCTTCGTCTTTATTCTTTTTACCCGAACAAAATGTGTTAAATTCATGCCGAAACATCGCCTGCGGCGTTATGCAAAAAAATATCTTAATTGAAAATAATATCATAAAACATTCGATAACCAATCACAAAATAAAAATATATCCTTTTGTAACAAAAAACGAGACCGTTTTGTGCCATGAAAACTCTATGCGGGTACATTCAAGTGAAATTGAAAATTATCTTGCCTCTTCTGCCATGTTAAAAACCTGGAAAATTGCGCAAAAACATTTGACGCCATCAGAAAAACATTAGTTTTGTCTCTAAATTTTTATAGTTTACGCAATTTTTTTGATATATACTTTAAATAATTATTGTCTAAATTAATTGTATAAAAATATGTACAGGGGATACAATGGAAGAATCTATAATACAAAGGGCAAAAACAAATCCGTTAATAAAGCCGGTTTGCGAGCATACCGTACCTTCTCATCCGCGATATGTTCGTTTCATAAGAAAATATTTGCTTGAAATGGCTCTTGATATGGGGTTTGCCTACAGAGACGCGGTTAACATAAAAGCGGCTTTTGTAGAGGCGTTAAACAACGTAATTGAACACGCATACAAAGGCAAAACTAATATGCCCATACATCTTGAGTTTTACCGGTACGACGACAGGCTTGAAATTCTTATTCGCGATTACGGCGAAAAAGTCGCTCGTTCTGAAATAAAGCCGCGCGATCTTGGCGAGTATGTCGACGGAGGTCTCGGCGTTTATCTAATGGAAAAATTGATGGACTACGTTGACTATGACACAACCGTAGACGCCGGTACGCGGCTTAAAATGGTAAAAAAACTGTAAATTAAAATTGCCGCTTTACGATTTAATCTATTTCAAAAATTAAGGCTAAAAGACAGGTAAACTCTGCCTGTTTTGCCCTCTGTCAATAGATCTGTCGCAATCAGCATAAAATCGTACATAGCGTGAACCGTGATTGCTTTTAATAAACCGTCTGTCTTTTCATATGCGGTAATAACTCCCATATAAAAACCAAAAGCGGAACTCATTAGAAAATACTGCCAATTGGCAAGCTCTTGACCGTCTGAACTTGACGGCTCGGCCATATATTCTCTTTCTTCGTTAATCGTATTAGTGTATCGAAACAAATGACCGGTTACATAAGGAGAAGCGCAAGCGCCCCAGCTTGTATGGCACACGCCAAACGATACAGACTGCAAAAAATTCCCCGGTATTGAATGACGGGTAAGTTCAGAGAAAGCCGGATACTGAAAGCCGCGAAACTCGGCTTCTTCTCCCATGCCGATAAACAGCGACTGGGCCAAAATCAGTGGAATGGCGGCCAGGGCGCGGCCCGGGGTTACCGAAGAATGAATTCCCTTAGAATACAATCTTAAACCCGATATGGCTGCGACGATGCTTAAAGGAATGCCTACGCTTAGACTTTTATAGTTATCAATATCAAAAGGCGCGAAATACATTCGGGCAAAAGAATAATCAGGAATATTCAGTATCTGTTTGGGTCTTTGATTTTTTTCTAAAGCGACCTGATAAGCGTCATAAACAGAAAATCCGAAAATATTTCTGGCCGTTGTAGACATATTTGCTTTAACGGCCTTCTCATTAAAAGTATCTGTAGTGACATAATAGCGAGCGGCCAAAGGAAAAATCAATAACATATTATAGAACCCGGTTGAATATTCGCCCGCATAAACATGCCCCATTCCGGGAAATATTTCGGCGAAAAAACCCGCGGCATAAGGGTTTTGAGAATATGCTTTTGACGCGTATAGCGTCAAAAATAAAATGAATAAATATTTTTTCATATAAGCATTATATTTAATACTGATTCTTAAAACTTTTTTATATTTTTTTTGAAAATTTTATTAAAAAGTTCATTGGATATAAATTGATTTTACATTAATCGGGTAAAGCGATTAAACGGCAGATAATAATTTTTATTCATGGGCCCTGCGGTATTTATAAAAATATTAAATTATATTTTTTTTAACACGCAAAACATTTATTGACTCAAAATAAAGACAATTTAATATTTTGTTACTATATTATTCCCAACATACGATATTACTTATGAAAAATATAAAACTAATGAACAGAATCGGCTCTAAAGTTGTTCTGGTTTATTTATCTCTGATGGCGGCGTCAACATTATCTGCCGTTCTAATGATTTTTGAAAACCAGACGGATCTTATCTCTGAAAACACAAAGATGAAACTTGAAATAAAAGTAGAAAATCTGGTTAATTCTCTCGAACAATTCTCAAGAAGCATGCTTGAAGACTCTATGTTTAAAGCGCAAAATAAGGCAGATTTAATTCAAGAGATAATAGAAATCATATCGGCTACCGAAAAAAATTATATATTGGTAAATGAATTGAACAATATCGAGATATCGTCTTCAAAAGAGCTTTCACTGCCGGAAGATTTCGAATCTCACAAAATAAAGGCGATGGCCAATTATCAATTTTCAGGAGAAAGCTATTATCTTGAAATTGATTCAAAAAACATGAGAACATATTTTCTTATACCCATGGGAATTCCCCTTCTTGAAAAATATGCGTTGGTTTTAGTATATGAACTTGAAGACATGCAATCTACCGCAAGCGTGTTGTATAGACAGTCTTTTATTATTGTTTTCATCTTTTTATTGATTAATTTAATTTTTGGGCTGATTCATTATCGCATGATAGTGATTCCGGTGAAAGAAGTTTATAAAATCAGCCGCCAGATAGCCAAAGGCAATTTTGACGCGCGCGCCAATATAAAGGGCAATGACGAACTCGCTGAATTGTCGCGGTCCTTAAATTTCATGGGCAGAACATTAAAAGAGCGGTTTGAAAATATTTTAAACGAAAGAGATGTCGTATTAAAACAAAAAGAAAAAATAGAAGAAATGGCCAGCCAAGACGAACTTACCGGTCTTTATAACAGAAGGTATTTATTTTCAAAGATAGAATCTGAAATAGCAAAAGCCGTTAACGAGAATAAGAGTATCGGTTTTTTAATGCTAGATATCGATTATTTTAAAAATTTTAACGATACCTACGGTCACCAGATTGGCGACGAGGTATTAAAGCATGTCGCCGAGCAAATAAAAAAACAAAGCCGAGATAAAGATACAGTAGCCCGATACGGAGGCGAAGAGTTCTCGGTATTGCTTCCCGATACTGACGAAAAAGGTCTTAAAATAGCGGCCGAAAGAATTCGAAGCAGAGTTGAGAATACGCAAGTTGCCTCGAAAAAAGGCTTGATGAATGTAACCATCAGTATAGGCGGCACTATTGTTGATAATGAATTAATTAATACCGCGTTATCGGCCAATAAATCTATTTCGAAGGTAATGAATTTGATGATATATTTTGCCGATACCGCTCTTTACGCGGCTAAAGACAAAGGCAGAAATAGATTTGAAATGGGTTAATATATGCAAAACCAAAGGCAAATATTACTGATTGCCGCATTCTCGGCAATCTTTCTTCTTTTTATCGTTTTTTTTAATAATTCAATCATGGGCCTGAGAATCATGCAGCTTAAGTATCATTTAATGAAAAACAGTTATAATAAATCTGCGTTAAATCATTTTGGTCTCGTCACCGCATACGAAAATAATAAAAAACTTTATTTCAAGAAAATAACCTCTCTTGAATATGATGAAAATATGTTAAAACTGATGGAGAACAGCAAAGTATTTTCAGATTCTCATTATAATTTTAATTTACCTCAAAGCAATACCGATCAAATCAGTTTATTTTTTATTAATCTTATAAGAATGCTCATGAATAAAAATCCCGTTGAGAATATCGTTCAAACAGAGTATCATAAATATCTTTATACGGCTTATTATTACGAGCAAAACCATGAATATAAATCGGCCATTCAAACCTACGCTTTGGCGCTGTCAGAAAATAAAGACATAGCATTAAAAGCCGGCATTTTGCTTCATCAGGGATATTCTTACGCAATGCTGTCGTTTTATGAAAAAGCAATAGATAAATACGACGAAATTATAAAAAAATATCCGAATACAGAAATTGCCGTTACCGCTTCGATTTTAAAAAAGTTTTTATTTGGCTTTAAAAAAGAAAAAGAAAATCTATTACGAGATAACAAATATTCTATTGATAAAACCGAAAAACTGATACATCTTTTTGCCTATGAAAACGCATGGAGCATGCTCAAAGAAATCGAGAAAAAATCAGGCGTCAATAAAGATGTCATTGACTTTTATAAGGCCCGTCTGTTTGAAAAAAGCGGAAAAAAAGAAAAAGCGGTAAACAAGTATTTAGAGGTTATTCTAGAAAATCCTAAATCAACATTGGCGCGCGCTTCAAATAAAAACCTGTATCTAATGGGATCTCGCTTAGGCGATCAAGAACTGATAAAAACATCCGTAAAAATAAACAAAACTATAAAAGATAAAAAACTAGATCTGCTAATTAAAAGCAATACGCTAGAGCCTCTAAAGAAACCGAAAAACATCAAAGAGAACCCGTTAATTCTTGATCTTAAGAAAATTGAACAAATTGAAACGAAAGAAGAAGAAGAAGAAGAAGAAGAAAGAAAGAAAATAAAGAAGAATACAGGCCATGAATCTAAAAATCGTATTTTATCAAAAAAGCCTAACGATTCTACCGCAAACAAAATCACGGTGATAACAAAAAATGAAGATTATATAATCGGATTTATTATTTCTGAAGATTCAAAGCAAATTGTACTAAATACATCTCTCGGTAAAATTACAATACAAAAGTCAAATATTAAAAATATTAACAGGCAAAAATGAGAAAGACATTCGTAATAATAGTTTTCATTTTTCTTTTTACTGATCAAATTATTGCCGACGTCATTTCGACAAAAGACGGAATCATCTTAAACGGAACAATTAAAAAAGAATATAAACATAAAATAGTTTTTGAAAGCAACCTGGGTACCTTTGAAATTGAGCGCGAAAAAATCATAGAGTTAAAAATCATTAAAGACCAAAAAGAAAGCTTTGAAGCGTATCAAAAATTAAAAGAAAAATGGAAAAAAATGCAACGGCCCGTCGAACAAAATCATGATTTTATTCTTGGTTTTGATATTGGTTTCAGATATCTAAAACCGCAATATCAATTTTCTAAAATATTTAATCATGGTTATGGAGTATTTTTTGCCTTGAATTTCAATCTTAAAGATTATCTATGGAAAAGTCAAAAACCGATACTGCCCGATTTTAAAACCATGATTACGCCGATATGGTTTAAGAAATCGCCTAATTCTTTAAGAATGCTGGGCATGGCAATAGGGCCGGTATGGCGGCAGGAACTAAAATGGGACAATGGCATAAAAGTTTATTTTTTAGAATCGCTGACAATGGCCCCTGTATACTCAATCATAAAGATTGACGAAGAAATAAAAGAATTCGCGAAGCTGCTTATTCAACCCGATATTGCTATCGGCGTCGGATATAAAAATTTTTCAATGGGATTTTCTACGGCTTATTTTTATTCATATGACGGTTCTCTTCCCCTAAACAGCCTCGTGTATAATTTTTATTTTAAATATATCATTTAAAATATAAGATTTTTATATTTATTTTTGGCTTTTTCATTCTAAATATGCATATTACAAAATGAATATGGCGTTATTATTCGTCAAAGAAGTATATGATGAAAAAGTTTGGTATAAAAAATATTGTTTTAATATTCATGTTTATAACAATGCCGAAATGCGGTTCAGAATTTGAACTATTTCTTTTAGAAAACGCATCAGAAAACAATAATGTTTCGCCGCCCGTTATTTCTGATACAACGCCCCCTGTATTGTTTTCTGCGACGCCAGAAACATCCACGACAATTCGGCTTACTTTTTCAGAAAATGTAGAGCAGCTTACAGCCGAGACAACCGCCAACTACCAGATTGACGCTAACCCCGCCGGTTCGCTTATTTCATCGACTGTTCGCGACGCGATAAACTTAAACGAGGTTTTAATTACGTTGCCAGCCCCGTTAACCGGCGGTACTCATAATATCACAGTGTACAATATTGAAGATACTTCTGCTAATGTAATCACAAACGATGGCATTGACAACACAGCTTCTTTTATGGTTACGCCCGATACGACGCCGCCTGTATTATCATCTGCGATATTAGAGACATCCGCGACAATTCGGCTTACTTTTTCAGAAACGATTGAGCAGCTTACGGCAGAGACAGCAGTTAACTACCAGATTGACTTAAACCCCGCCGGCTCTCTTATCTCTTCGGTTGTTCGCGACGCGGTAAACTTAAACGAGGTTTTAATTACGCTGTCGGGTTCTTTAACCGAGGGCGCCCATAGTATTACGGCGTATAATATTGAAGATGCTTCTGCCAATGTTATCATAAACAACGGCACAGACGATGTGGCTCTTTTTACTGTCGCCGATTTGCCGCCTGTTTTATTGGGCGTAACGGTACAAACCGATTTAATCATAGTACTTACATTTTCTGAAAGCTTAGATCAGTTTACGGCAGAAACTGCGGCAAACTACCAATTAGACGCCAATGCGTTCGGGGCAGATATAAATACTGTGGCGCTAGACGTAAATAACGTTGATGTCATCATTACATTTAATACAAATAAAAGACTTACCCAGGGGTCTCATTCTGTTAGAGTGTTGAATGTTGAAGATTTATCGGCCAATATAATAAACAATAACGGCGCAGATAACGTAAATACTTTTTGGGTAGATACAAAAGGTCCCGTGTTTGAGCAGGCTGTTGTTTTGGGCACGAATAGTCTCAGGCTTGTGTTTTCAGAAGATGTCGATCAGCTTTCAGCTGAAAATGTAAATAACTATGAAATTGATACAAACGGGGCCGCAGCAAATATCGCTTCGGCTGTGCGCGATGCTGTTCCAACCGATGTTATTATAACAACCACAGCGCCCATAACCGACGGAACGCATACAATGACAGTTTATAATGTCGCCGATTTGTATAATAATGTAATTATAAATGACGGCTTTTCAGATGTTCAGTCATTTTCTATTGACACAACGCCGCCTTCTCTTAACAGTATTTCTGTCATCAGTTCGTCAACGATACGGCTCTTTTTTTCAGAGCAAATTGAACTTACCTCTGCCCAGACGGTATCAAACTATCAGATTGACTTAAATTCTGCCGGCGCCGGAATATCGTCTGTAGTATTAGACGCGGGCGGCACAGACGTACTTTTAACGACAACAACGCCTTTAACCGAAGCTCTTCATTCTGTGACCGTTTTTAATATTGTCGATGTATACGCTAACGCCGTCATCGAAGATGATATTAACAATAAGGCGTCTTTTACGATGGATTATCCGCCGGTTCTTTTAAGCGCGGTTTCTGAGGGTATCGACACCATTCGGCTTACTTTTTCAGAAGACGTTGAGCAAATAAGCGCCGAGACAATTTTAAATTATCAGGTTACTTCTTGCCATGTTCTCTTAGCAGTTCGCGACGCTGTAGCTTCTGAGGTTATCATTACGGTTCATGATTTCATACCGGATGGTACGCATACGCTCACAGTTTTTAACGTGAAAGATTTAAACGCGATGACAATAAATGCTGACGGCGTTGACAATGTTCAAAGCTTTTTGGTAGAAAATAAAACGCCTTCTCTTTTATCTGTAAGTGTTGAAAGCACAGATAGAATTAGACTAAACTTTTCAGAACCCATGAATCAAGCAAGCGTCGAAAATATTCTCAATTACGAAATAGACGCGAACGGCCCGGGCAATCTTATCTCAAGCGCGCTTCTTTCGGGTACAAACGGCATACTTCTTTATTTTACATCGGCTTTACCCGATGCGTCATATACTCTTACCGTTACCGGCGTTTTAGATTTGAACTTAAACGCGATTGTAGAAAACGGCATTGATAATACCGGCTTATTTACCATCGCCACATCGGGCACCTTTGACGAGGGCGCCGTACATGCCGACCCTTTTGGCGACAGCGTGTCTGATTTTAAGCTTTTTACCTATGACGACAGAGTTTACGCGGGGCCAAATGACGCGCAAAGTCAGGTGTTTCGTTTTAAGCATGATTTATCGGGCACCGCCAATACCGACCTTGACGGCGATCTTATAACAGCCGGCAACCAGAGTTTTTATCTTCTGCCCAATGCCAGCGGCTGGGATTTATGGGGAATCGATTTTTTTTACCCCGCCTGCTTGGGGGCACAGCCCCATACTCTTGTCGGTACAGCCTGCAGCGGCGCGGGAGGCACGCAGGCTCTTTTTGTTGCAGGTTATGTAGAGCCTTCTAAGGGAAACAATAAGTCAGTCTGGATGACTAATGACGGCGGCGGCAGCGCGACAGGTTTTAGAATGGGTTTTGAAGAAATTTCGGGTTTTAGAACATCGGGTTCGGCGGCCAATATCGGTTCGATGACAGTTTTTAAAGATCAGCTTTACTTGGCAGCTATCGACTCTAGCGGTATGGCGGTATTATTCAGCCGCACCTGCGTAAACCCCGGCGGGTGCGCCAATGGCGATGTTTACAAAAACGCTCCGGTCGATGTACAGGGTAAATATCTTGCTCATATTGGTTTAAGCGGACAGCCCAACAACTTTCAAAACGGAAGCCTTATGACCATTGATGTCATGTATGAATACGATAATGACGGCGCGGGCGGTAATGAATCGCAGCTGTATCTAGCATCGGGCGGTTCAGATAACGACATTGAAAGCCGAACTCTGCTGAGCCAGGCCAACGACGGCGGAGTCGTTCGATCTAAGCTTGCTTTTTCTACAACGGCCAGCCCGCCCACAACAGGAAATGATTTTGAAGATGTCACGCCGTCGAGCATGAAATGGCTTCAATTTATGTCTATTCCCATGCCAAACAACGGCAGCAATGACGGCATATGCGCGGGTAACGGCGACGACTGGGATTGTCTTGAGCCCCCCATGACATACGCGCCGGCGCTTAGGGCGGTTCCCGCTATGCGAAAAGTATCGAATGGCGATTTGTATATGATTCGCAATGCCTGCACGGTTGAAACCATACAGACGATTGACCTTGTAAATAAACAAACATGCCCGTCGGGAAGCGAAGTTCCCCAGCTATGGATGCTGCCAAAAGGAAGTACGGCCTCTCCCAAGGGTTCGCCCGACTGGGTTCTCGTGGCAGAAAATCCCTCGGCTAACGGCAGAGTTGATATGAGCGGCAATACCGCCTGCGGAGCAACAAATATGTGCGACACAGAAAACACGCACATCACGCTTCTTGAAGTAAACGGTAATTATCTTTATATAGGTCTTGAAAATTCGGCTTACGGCTTAAACATTTGGCGGGTTGATATGAGTTCTGTACCAAGCGGTGTTTCGCCTTTAGAGTCTCAGTTTTCTCTAGTATCAAGTTTTGGTATAAACGACCCGGCTAACAATACCAGAATCTTTTCATATACTACGTATGAAAGTGGCGGATTAAACTACCTCTTTGTAAGCGCAGGAAACGGCACCGGCATCACAAAAATTTTTAGAACGATTGATTAAAATGATTTTTTAGCAAAAGGCCGCGCAAATCATCCGACAAATTTCTTTTTACACAATCTCATAAAGGCAAATTACCTTGGAACTTCGTTTATCAATTTACTCAGCATACCGTCGTGAGTGGTGATTGATTTTTGGTTCAATTCATAGGCTCTTTGCACTTCAATCATGTTAACCATTTCAGTTACCACGTTTACGTTTGAAGTTTCAAGAAATCCCTGCAGTATTTCAGGAGGATTTTCAGCCGCGGTAAAAGTCTTCATCGGGCCCGATTCTGGGGTGACATTGTAAAATGAGTCGCCTTCTTTATACAAATGTCTGGGGTAATCAACTTTGCGAATTTGAATGCGATCAAGCAAAACGCGGTTTTCCCAGTTGTTGGCGTCTTTGCCGTAAGCGTCTTCTGGATTGTTCCCGATGGCGCCGTTTATATAAACGTCGCCTTCGCGGGTTATTACATAATTATTTCGGTTGACCTTAATGGGTCCGCTTTCGCCTAAAAGCGGAAAGCCCTGAGAATTAACAAGATATCCGTTTTTATCAAGATAAAAAGCTCCGCTTCGGCTTAACCTCGCCCCTCTATCGGTCTGCACCACCATAAAGCCTTCCCCGTTTAGGGCCAAATCGCTGTCGCTTTTTGTATGTTTAAGAGGGCCCTGCTCAAAACGGGTGAATATTTCATTTACTTCAACGCCGGTGCCAAGCTTGCCTACCAGAGGAGATATATCAAAACTTCCCATAGGGGTCCAGCCTATGCCGTCGTCGTTCATTCTATGTATCAAAAGTTCGGGAAAACTTTTAAAAGCGACGGTATCTTTCTTGAAAGCTGTTTTATCAACGTTGGCCAGATTGTTTGCCGTAACGTCCATTTTTCTCTGCATGGCCGTCATTCCCGCGGCGCCGGTATATATTCCTCTTAGCATGGTTTATTATCGATAGAAAGATAAAAAGCCGTGATAAAAAAAGTGCGCGAAAAAAAAATGAGCCAAAGAAGCAAAGAAGCAAAGGCCCTATCTTCTACTCTAACATCTGAATTCCGAGATTGTAGATATTGTCTTTAAGAAGCTTCTTCCACCTGACAACGGCGGGATGCGGCAGCATAGAGCCCAGCTTTAAGATTACCTCTGAATTTTCATTTAGTTGTTCTTCTGCTTTTTCTTTGGTCAATATGACCACGAGATTACATCCGAAATGAGATTCGTTTTCTATTATGCCAACAATCTCTGCCTTAAATTCGCGGCTTTTTTCTTTGAATAATTTGACGCTTTCTTCAGACGCCGCGATAAGCGCAACATCTAACGGATTAGATTCATAGCGTATGCTTTTTCTAATGCCTTCTTCAGTATCTTTCATAAATGTATATTTATAATTTAAAGAATATAAGGTCAATTAAATATTCATTTCTTTTTTTATTTTAAAAACAGGGGCGCGCCGCTATTTATGATTAAAAAATCAGGTTGACATTTTGAACCTTTGAACAACAGAGAATTTACATATCTGAAATACTATTTATATGCAAAAAATTCTTATCATAGGCTCAGCCGGTCAGATTGGCTCAGAACTTGTTCCCGTATTAAGAGAAAAGTACGGCGATGAAAATATTATTGCCGGATGGCACAATAAGAAGTGCGACGGGAACACGCTAAGTAATTCCATAGCATGCAATATCGACATTACCGACGCCAACGCTCTTGAATCGGCAATTAAAAAACATGAAATAAATGTTATTTATCATCTGGCGTCTATGCTTTCAGCCGCGGCCGAAAAAAATCCGCAGGCGGCATATTCAGTAAATATGGGCGGATTGTTCAACGTACTTGAAGCCGCCCGAAAAAACAACTGCTCTGTTTTTTTCCCGAGCTCTATTGGGGCGTTTGGACCGTCTACTCCTAAAGATAAAACCCCGCAGGTAACCATACAGAGGCCGAATACCATGTACGGCATTACAAAACTTGCGGGAGAACTTTTATGCGATTACTATTTTCAAAAATACAATGTCGATACAAGAGGAGTTCGTTTTCCCGGTCTTATCTCATACAAGACCGCTCCGGGAGGCGGCACTACCGATTATGCCGTTGAGATATTTTACGCGGCCGCAAAAAATGAAACATATGAATGTTTCTTAAAAGAAGACACAACCCTCGACATGATGTACATGCCTGACGCGATATCGGCAATGGTTAAGCTTATGCAAGCCGACGGCTCAACGCTAAAAAATAGAAACGCTTATAATATTACCGCAATGAGTTTTTCTCCTTCACAGATTTTTAATGAAATCAAAAAGAGATTACCCGATTTTTCAATAACTTATAAACCCGATCTTATTCGTCAGTCAATTGCCGATTCATGGCCGCATTCATTAAATGACGAAAACGCTCGCAACGAATGGGGATGGAAACCAACATATGATCTGCCGGCGATGGTAGATGATATGATAAAAAATATATTATCTTATGGGACTTGATAAAATAAAAATAAAATTAACAGAGAAAATAGAAATTCTTGAAAAAGAAGGCCGTCTTAAGGGTGTAGAAAAAATCATCTGCGGAATAAAACCTCCTGAAAACGGATACGGGATTCGTTTTCTTCTTAAAGGTTTTGGCGATAAAGAATTTCTTCGAATGAACTCGAATTCTTATCTTGGTCTTTGTTTTCATCCTGAAGTTATAAAAGCCGAAGAAGAAGCGGCCAAAAAATACGGCACAGGACCGGGAGCCGTCAGGTTCATAAGCGGCACATTTGAGCCCCACATCATGCTTGAAGACAAACTGGCAGAGTTTCACAAAAGAGAAGCCGCCATGATCTTTTCTTCGGCCTACTCTGCCGTTTTGGGAATTTTACCCTCTCTTATCACAGAAGATACAATTGTGATAAGCGACGAGTTAAACCATAACTGTATTATAAAGGCAATCGGTTTATCAAAGCCCTTAAGAAAAAAAATATATCCGCACCTAAGCGCAATAGAGTTAAATAGAATATTAGTTAAAAACGCGGGCAAAGCAAAAAGAGCCGTTGTTGTAACCGACGGAGTTTTCAGCATGAGAGGCGACCACACGCCCTTAGATAAAATCAGCGAGATTTGTCGGGAGCATGAATCTTCTTATGAAGAAGGCGTTATTACCATTGCAGACGATTCTCACGGCATCGGCGCTTTCGGTAAAACCGGCAGAGGAACCGAAGAAATCACAAGCACAAGGGTAGATATCTTAGCCGCAACGCTCGGTAAAGCTCTGGGCGTAAACGGAGGCTATATTGTCTCTGACAAAAAAGTAATCGAATACTTTAGAGAAACAGCGGCTTTATATATTTATTCAAATTCGATAACAGCTTCAGAGTCTGCCGCCGCGCTAAAAGCTCTTGAAATCTTAGACAGCTCTGAAGGTATTGAGACGCTTGAAAACCTTCGCAAGATGACGATGAAATTAAAAGAAGGCTTAGAAAGTATAAAGCTTGAAACGCTGCCGGGCAGACATCCGATTGTGCCTCTTTTATTGCGCGACACGAAAAGAACAAAAAAGTTAGTTCAATTTCTTTTTGAAAACGGCATACTGGCTACGGGCCTTAGCTTTCCTGTAGTTCCTAAAGGAGAAGAAGAGATACGCTTTCAGGTATCAGCTTCTCATACCGAAAAAGACATTGATTATCTAATTGAAATATTACACAGATGGAAAACCCAGTAAATAAATAATTACGCTGCCCATCTTTCCTTTGATTTTGCCGTATTCAAACATATATCCATCTGCCCTTATTTCATTTGTCATACGCCTTAAATCGCGCACAGAATAAATTCGCAAAACAGAAACTACCCCGTCTTAGACTATCATGAAAGGCAAAACAAGAATACCGGGGTTTCCCTTAATCATCATCGTCGTCATGTTCGTGATGGTGGTCATCATCATCGTCATCATCATGTTCTGATGACTTGTGTTTTTTCTTCACTCCGCCTAAGTCTTTATATTTGCCCGATTCCCAGATTCTTTTGGCTTCGTGTTCGTCGCCGCTTCTGTGGCATAGTTCACATTTCTCGAAATTTCGAATTCCTTCTTCGTAATGTTCTTCGCGCATTTTTGCGGGCGTGTGTTCGTGGCATTCATAGCATGTATATTCTTTATAGTTTTTATTGAGATGACAGTCTTTGCACCGCGGCGGATGGTGTTTGTCGAAACGAAAGTATTTTTCATGTTCAAAATCGGCGGGAATCCATTTTTCTGTTTTATGGCAGTCGCTGCAATTTTCGGCATTTTTTTCGTGAAGACTGTCTTTAGGATTCTCATGACATGAAAGACATTTCTTTCGAAGAGAGGCCTCTAAAACGTCATGAGAAAATTCATGTATCAACATTCTGGGTTCTCTGCCGGCATGATCTGTATGGCAGACATCGCAGGTCTCTTTCTGAAGGGTATTATGAAATACTGCCTTTTTTTTATGCTCTTCTTTTTTTACAATTTTCGCGCCTTTTACGGTAAAAATACCTATTTCTTTCGGCTTGTGACAAGATATGCATTTTTCGCCCGATACTCCCCTGAAAAGGCTGTGGCACTTCATACAGTCTTTTTCAAGTTCGACATGTCCTTTTGATAAATCGCCGGGATTTATCGCTTCTTTGGGATATTTGTAACTGACGACTATCGCTGCAAAGACGGCTAAAATAATATAAGTTATACGAATCATTAAAATCTTTCCCAAAACATAAAAATAGATAGAATATGCGCAATGGCCAATACGGCAAATATCGAAGTAATGGGTTTATGAATAACCCTCCATTGGCTGATTGTCTTTACGGCAATAGAATCCCAGAAAATTCTGCTTTCAGTCTCGTCTTCTGATAAACCGTTGTTTAATAAGGCTTCTTTTTTTGCTTTGAGAGTTTCTCTTGCTTTTTGAAGCAGATATTTGCCCGCTAATCCGCTGCCGGCGGCTATAAGCATGGCAAAAGAGGCCGCCCACGGGAGGTAAGCGTTAAAGTGAATGCCTGAATGAATTAAAACAAAAAGAGTTCCGAGCCATGAAAAAAATTCATGCAAACTCAGATAAAATTTAGGCGAGCCTGTTTGAATAACTTTCCTTTTTCTTAAAGAATATAAGAATGAAAGAATGATTAATAGGCTTCCTATTGTTCCTAAATATCTGCCTATTGCGGTTAAATTTGCCAGATGAAGAAAAAAATCAATAATAATTGTAATAAGAATTAATGACACAAACCATGTTATAGAGGGAACAATATCTTTTTTAAATACGGATCTTTTCATTTGTTTAATTTTCTTACTTGAAAATGGTAAAGATTTTTTTCAAATCTGCTTCAGTCGACGCCTCTGCAATAAGCCTTACAACGGGCTCTGTATTTGAAGGTCTTAAATGAACCCACGGCAGGCCAGATTTGTGAGATAAACGCAATCCGTCTGTTGTATCTTCTTTGAAATCAGGCAATGATTTTTTAAGTTTGTCATACAGCGAATTTAGATTTGAAGTTTGAATGACGGTTTTTTTCATTTTTAATTTTGGGAAGCCGTTTATAGATTCATAGATGTTCTTATTCTCAGATAAAAGCGAAAGAATATAAGCCGTGCCGCTTACCGAGTCTCTGCCAAATGAAGATACGGCGGGGTCTATAACGCCTCCGTTGCCTTCGCCGCCAAACCCCGCTTTTTTTTGCAGCATTTTTTTTACAACATTAGCTTCGCCTACGGCAGAGCGGATGGTTTTTCTGTTAAACCGGGAAGCCGCAAAATCGTTTAGCCATGAGCTTGATAAATTTACTACAATATCTCCCTTTTTTTGAGGTAAGGCTTTCAATAAAACAAGAGGCAGAGTTAGCTCTTCGCCGAGAGGTTTGCCGTCGGGGCCAACAAGAGCCAGTCTGTCGGCGTCGGGGTCATACGCAAAGCCGATATCGCATTTCTCTTCAACCACAAGGCGTCCCAAATCTTTTAAAGCAAAAGGAAGCGGTTCAGGATTCCGCGGGAAAATAGACGATACATTTGCGTGAATTGATACAAATTTAACGCCTAGGCGATTAAGCAAGGCCGGAATGATACCGCAGGCGCATCCGCCTACGGGATCAATGGCCACTTTCAGGTTTTTAAGCGACGGAGCTTTACCCCAGACGGCTTTTATCGCCGAATTGATATGGTTTTCCATAGCATGAGATTCTGCATATTCGCTTTTTTGAAGCGCAGTCTTTTTATTACCCCAATCTGACAGCTTTAGAGTTTCAAGATTGCTTTTTAGCCGAGCGTTTTCCTGTTCGTTGAAGAAAAAACCGTCTTTACCGATAAACTTAAACCCGTTATATTCGATAGGGTTATGCGAGGCAGAAATCATTATACCGCCCGGCAGGTTTTTTTCATTGATAAAAGATTTAATTGTAGGCGTGGGCACGACCCCCAGGTCATAAACTTCTCTTCCCGCTGCTAAAAGAACCCCTTCAATGAGTTTGCTTATCGCAAAGCCTGTCGGTCTGTTGTCTCGCGCTATGGCGATGGGGCCTTTTTTAATTGATTTGTGCAATGAAACGGCAAGAGCGGGAATGTTTGACGGATTTATATCTTCAGGATAAAGGCCTCTTAACCCTGAAACAGAAAATTTTAATGTTCGGCTTTTTAAATTTAGCATAATTACTTCAAATATATTTCTATGGGCATAGAAATATTTGTATCTGTACTTTCTATCTGAATTTCAATATCTTTAGCCAAAATACCGGTTTCAGCAATATACTTGCCCACAATTTGGGCTCGCTTTTTTGCAAGCTCTTTATTTATTTTTGAGTCGGCCAGCGACCGAATTATTATTTGTTTTTTATCTTCTGATTTTAGTTTTCTTGTTAATAGTCTTAAGGCGACCTTCGATTCGTCGTCAAGTTTGCTGTCATTTTTATCATAATAAACGCCGGCATATTCTATACGAATTATTCCCGCAACAGGCGGTACGTCTTGAGATGCAGTTTGGTTTCCTGCCGCCGAGATCAGGGCCATTGTAAAAAGTAATATAAAATTTAGTCCCATAATATTTCCCTAAAAAGGATCTTTAACGGCGTCGCGGGTTGGTTTTTCGTCGTCTGTAGGTTGTTTTATAATTAATGGAGAGTCTTTTGTAGGGTTTTCTTGTTTCGTATCTTCATTTGATTCTTCGATAGAAAACCCGAATTTTGACGAAAGAAATTTTTTTACGCCTTTTGTTACCGAATCGATATCGCCTTCTTCGCTTGACGGAAGCGAAATATAAATAAAAGCTAAAATGGTAAATAGAAAGAAGACGCTATGAAGCAGAGAAGCCAGAAGCGTTCTCAATGATTTTTTGCCTTTTCTCTTCTTTGCCGAATAGACATAAAAGGCAAGAAGCATAAATACAAACTGCAAAAGCACAGCCAGAATAGAAAACGGATAAACGCATGCGGCTAAAAGCAGAACAACGCTTACGAATAATAGCAGTATTAGAAAAAAACTCATGAGTACCCGGTAAGATTAATATTTACACTGTCAATGAAAAAGCGCCGGCGCGCGCCTTACGTTTTATCTCTCGTTGTCTTGTCTCTACCAGGCAGAACGCTATATACGGCGGGAACAACATAAAGCGTGATTAACGTTGAAATAAGCATTCCACCGATAACGGTAACCGCCATCGGTATTCTGCTTTCGGCTCCAGGGCCTATGGCCATAGCAGGCGGTAAAGCGGCCGCTATGGTCGCGATGGTTGTCATAATAATCGGACGAAGTCTTATAGGCGAGGCTTTTAATAAGGCTTTTTTTATATCTTTTTCTTTTTCTCTAATCTGGTTGGTAAATTCTACCAGCATGATTGAGTTTTTTTTGACAAGACCCATCAGAAGAATTAGCCCTATAAAACTGTACATGTTAATAGACTGGCCCGTTAAAAAAAGAGCGATTAAGGCTCCTGAAAAACTGAAAGGCAGAGCCAATAAAATAATAAAAGGATGCGTAAAGCTGTTAAACTGACTGGCAAGAATCATAAAAGAAATGATAATGCCAAGCCATAGGGCCATCGCGAGATCAGAAAAAGAATCTTGCGCGGCCTGCGACGACCCTGAAAGCACAATGCGATAATCTTTGGGCAGAGTTTTTTTGCCTAATTCAACAACTTTGTTTAAAGCGTCTTGCTGCGATATGTCGGATGTCAGATTGGCGTGCAGTTCAATGGCTCTTTGACGGTTTATTCTGTTAATAGAGAGAAGAGACGGCTTCATATCATATTTTATCAAATTCGATAATTTTATCAGCTCTCCTCTGTTGTTGCGCACCAGTATTTTGCCGATATCTTCTTTTGTTTTTCTGTCAGTATGCTTTAATTGTATGCGAATATCATATCTTCTTCCGCTTTCGGTAAATTTACCCACTTTTCTGCCGTTTACCAGAGACTGAACGGCGTTGCCTATGGCGGCGACTTCTACCCCTCTTTCTGCGGCCGCTTTTCTATCGGGAATAATTTTTAATTCGGGCATTCCTTCTTCAAAATCGGTGTCGATATCGGCAAACATTCCCGAATCGGTCATTTCTTTTTCTATAAGATTTGAATATTCGCTTAATTTTTTCCATTCGGGGCCCTGAACGGTAAATTCAACGGGAAACCCCCTGCCGGTTGAAAATCCCCGCATGGTTCTGTCTTGAACTCTTACCTTTAGGTTTTTATCTATTTTATTTAAATTTTCTCTGAGTTTTCCCATGATTTCATTTTGAGTTAATGGTCGGCCTGTTTTTTTTGAAATCGGTCTTTCAGAGGGAGGCTTTAGGTGAAGAAACATCATGCCGCTGTTTACCATGCCTCCGTGAAAGCCGCCTACAATGGCAAAAAAGCCTTTGGTTTCTTCCTGAGAGTCGACATATTTCTCGCATAATTTTATCATGTTATCGGTAAACTCAAGAGACGAACCCGGAGGGGTTTTAAATCGCAGCATAAGCTGACTTTGATCCATAGGGGGTATCATCTCTTGCTTTAACGAGAATACAAAGATATAAGAACCCGCGAAAAAAACAAGCGATAAGGCAATTGTTTTGTAGGGATGTCTTAACGCTATTTCAAGAGTCTTTTTATAAAAAGTAGAAAGTATATCAAATGAATTTTTTATTTTTTCGGCAAGATAGAATTTTTTTTCGCTCTGGTAATTGAATTTTGAAGAGCGCATCGCCGTCAATGTCAGAGCCTCTAAAAGAGATAAAAGAACCGCCGCCGAGAGCGTTACTCCGAATTCATAAAAGTATTTGCCGATGATGCCTTTCATAAACGCTACGGGAAGAAAAATAGCGACAATTGAAAGGGTAGTCGCCGTTGCCGCAAAAGCAATCTGGTTTGCGCCTTTTAATGCCGCCTCTTTTTTATTCAGGCCCTTTTCATTAAATCTGAAAATATTTTCAAGAACCATGATAGAATCGTCTACCACAATACCAATAGCAAGAGTCAAGGCAAGCATGGTGAACATGTTCATGGTAAAGCCGAATAAATCCATGATGAAAAAAGTTCCTATAATAGAAGTAGGAATCGCAAGAATTATGTTGAAAGTCGCCGAGTAACTTCCTAAAAATACAAAGATAACGATAGCAGTTAATATGGCCGATAAAATTAGGGTAAATTGAAGTTCGTCAATGCTCTCTTCAATAAAGCGGGTATAGTCGTTAGCAATATTTAACTGGAAGCCTTCTGGCAAGTTCGCTTTTAATTCGCTTAACTCTTTCTTTACATTACGTGCCGTTTTTACGGCGTTGCTTCCTTTTTGTTTGATAATGCCGAGGCCCACAGAAGGTGTTCCTTTATAGCGCGACAATCTTCGTATCTCTTCAAGACCGTCTTCAACTATCGCTACGTCTTTAATTCGTATTTTAGCGTCATAAATGGGTCTGCCGCCTCTTGTCGCTATTATGATATTTTCAATTTCTTTTACCGTGGCGGCTTCGCCCATCGATCGTATCGTGATCTCCTGCTTTGCGGTTTCGAGCCTGCCGGCGGGAGATTCAGAATGCTGTTTGGCGATGGCGTTAATGACGTCTTCTACCGTAAATTCATATCTGGCCAGTTTCTCTGCGTCTGCCCAGATTCGTAAGTTTCTGTCGACAAAACCGCCAAGTCTGATATCTCCTACGCCTTCAATAAGCTGAATTCTGTCTTTAAGGTAATCTCTGGCGTAAAGCATCAGTTCTTTGGTCGATTTATCTGATGTTAAGGCCAGCCATATAATAGGGTCGTCGTCGGGATTTTGTTTTCGTATGGACGGCGGCTCTAAATCTGTAGGAAGGTATCTTTTTTTCTCTGATATTTTCGTTTGTATTTCATTTACGGCCGTATCAATATCTCTGTTTAATTCAAGTTCAACCTTTATGTAGGCCGAGCCGTGAAACGAGCTCGAACGAATCTCTTTGACGCCTTCAACGCTTAAGAGGGCGTCTTCAAGAACGTCGACAACGTCAGATTCCATCACCTGAGGCGAGGCTCCGTCTAAAGATAACGTAATAGAAACAATCGGAAAGTCAACATCGGGTTTTTCTGAAAGGCCAAGACGAAAAAAAGAGATAGAGCCGAATAAAAGCATGGCAGCCATGATCATCCATGCGAACACTGAATTATGAATAGAAATATCAGATAAACTTCGGCCGGTTTTTTTCATCGGTGAATTATTCTAATTTTGCAATATGCAGATAGTGTCAATCTTTATTCAAATTGAATTTGGCTACCGCTTGCGATTTTAAGCCATATTGTATTAATTAAAATATCAGTTTTACTTTTATGATATTTTATTTTAGCCGCTTCAAGATCGTTAAGGGCCGATAAAACGTCAAGATTTGTAACCAGACCCAAAGAATATTCTTTGTTTTGAACTTCATAGTTTTTTTGGGCGGCATTATAGGCGTCTTCATAAGCTTTTTCTTTTGAGAGGGCCGCTTTTAAGTTTATTTTCGCTTTTTGAATTTCGCTTTGCGCAAGGCGCACTGTTTCTGAATGCGAGAATTCGGCTTTATTAAGGCGTATTTTCGCCGTGTTGATATTCGATAAAGTTTCAGTTCCATACAAGATGGGCATTTCTGCGTTTAATTGAAGACTGTACTTTTCGCTAGAAGAACCTGAAGAACTCCCTTTAAGGTTATAATTACCCTGAAGAGAAATTTCTGGCAGATAAGAAGCATAAGCAGATTTTAAATCGGTCTCGGCATATTGCAGAAGTTCTTTTGAGGCCGATATATCAAATCGGTTTTCTATATTTACCTTTTCATTATTTTTTAGCGTTTCTTTTGCTAGATTTTCAGCGTCTTTAGAAATATTTATGTCAAGAGAGAAATCGCGCGGTAAGCCGGCTAAGAAAATAAGATTTTCTCTGTTTACCTGATTTTTTAAATTTTCTTCCTGTATATCGGCCTTTAGCATGGCAATTTGAGACGAGGCGCTTAGAACCTCGCTTTGTCTCGAACGCCCTAACTTTTTTCGTCTTCTAAGTTCTGTTAAGCGGCTTTCAAGCAAATCTAAAGAAGTCTTTTTGCTTTTTAAATTTTCTTTTGAAATTAAGGCCTCGTAATACGCCTTGGCAACTTCAAGATATAGCCTTTGCGCTTTATACTTTAGAAGGTTTTCTTTAACTTTTATATTGCTGTTTATTTTATCAAACCAGTAAATTTCTTTTAATCCCGAAAAAAGAGGCTGTTTGGCATAGAAATAAATCCACGAACCTGAACCGTTTGAATTGATTAAATTTTGCTGATAACGAAGCGAAATTTTTGGCAGAAACAAAGAATAGGCCTTGATTTTTTCGGCTTCAGATTCTTTCAAATTAGCGTATTCTATGGCAAGTTTTTCTGTTCTTTCAACCGCTAATGCATAGATATCATCGAGGTTTAAGTTTTTCTTTTTTAAGGCTTTTTCAAGACGAGAATTATTTACAAGTGAATACTTTTCAAAGTCTGGTTCAAGAATATTATCGGCCTGCTTTATAGAAAGGTTTTGACATGAGATTAAAATACTCGAAATTATAAAGATGAGTTTGCGCATGCGTCTGAAAACATATATCAGAAGTTAAGATATGAGGCGTCAAGTTTTTGTTTTTTTAGGTGAATCCCCAATAATCTTCAGGTTTAAAAGGTTTTAAGCTATGAAAATACATAGTAATGAGATTATTCTTAATACTTCTGAACGATTTAATCTCAGAAAAAACCTTAATCCCTCTATAAAAAAAATTCTTCTTACTGACTTTGCTTTTGAGTACTCTATCTAAAAACATCGCTATAGAAATACGTATCAACTGTGATACCGTTATTCCAAGTAAAATAGCGCTATTTCGTAATAGTATTTCATCGTCCCCGTATAAACAAAGCTGGTGTCGATGAATATTTTTTGCTGTGTTTTTTTTAATCTTGTTATGCAAGTTTTCCATTCTTGCTTTCCAACGAAGGTTCTTTCTATGCGCTAGTTGAAATACGCAGTATCGTACAATCCATGAATATGTTTTTTTTCTAGATTCTGCCGCGCGAACAATCTTATTCCACATAAATAAATCGATCCGCACTTCCCATACATTCTTTATCTCTGTTTTAGCCCAGATAAGCTGTTTTTTGCATCTCATATTATATAAATACCCTGAAAATTAAAAATCATCCCGCTGATAAAGAAAAAAATAGCTATGTTTTTCCATAGCATAGATTTAAACACGATATTGCGGTTTACTATATACTTTATCTGAATAAACAGGTTCTTCCATGAAGCTTTTCAAATATTCTGAATTATCAAACCGTTTTTGGCAGCTTGATCTTTTCAGGGGTTTTGTCCTTTTGTATATGGCGTTTGTAAACGCTTATTACGCTTTATCAAAAACACAGTCGCAATGGTTAAGCCACGACGGGGCTATTATGTCTGCCGGCGATATCATTATTGTATTTTTTTTCTCCATGATAGGCTTTAATTTACGCCTGGTACGCTTTTTTCGAAAATATGAAGATAAAAACCTTTTATTATATGCTTTTAAACGGGGTACTTTTATTATTTTCATAGGACTTTTATTGATATCTTATTCTTTTTTCTACAGCTTCGGCTTTTACATCATTTTTCGTTCATTTTTAACAAATCTTGGCATCGCCATGATCTTGACGGCGGGCATACTTTTTTTAATTCAAAATAAACAAAAGTATTTGCTTTGGCTGACATTATCGGGAACTCTTTTGATGTTTTTTATTTCATGGACGCCAAAGGGACATTACCGTTTCTTAAATCTCTCTTTTTTATTAACATCATTTTGGGGCTACTTATTTGCCGGATGGTTTTTAGAAAATAAAAACAAATTTCTCAAAAGTATTTTAATCTATTCAGTATTATGTGCATTCTTTGCCATAGTTCATTATTTAATAAGCAGCGAAATGCCATCACGGCGAAATATAAACGCATCTTATATTTTGATTTCCTGGGGCGTCATATCGATTTCTATCAGCGCCTTTATTCATTTTTTTAAAACGGAAAAACGCTTTCCTCTTGTTGCCCTTTCGGGCGCGCATCCTTTAAGCTTCTGGATTATACAAAGCGTTATTATTGGGGCCTTTGTCGTTGTCTCTACGCTTTTGAAAGTATATTTTGAAAATCTTGAAATCTACAGTTCTATACCGGCGATACCGCGAAATATTGAAAATCATACATTAGCTGTCATTGTTTCTCTAACCGCTTCTTTACTTTGCTTTTTCTTGCATCTGCTGTTTATAGATTTTTATCGCAAAAAGAAATAACCCCTCCTAAGAACTTTGGCAGCTTCTCTAAAATCACATCCACAATAATATACTGGACAGCGTACTTTTATATTAATATCATGATTTATTATAGGATGAAAATATGAAAAGATATTTATGTTTCAGTTTATTGTTTCTTTTTGTTTTTACGGTTCATGCCTCTGACGCCTATGACAAAGAGAAAATACTTAAAAAAACAAAAAAATATATAGAATACTACAAGACCATTAAACTGACATCAAAGCAAGAGCAAATAAGAAAAGAGGCATTAGAAGCCTTTCCTGCGCCATGCTGTAAAGACTATTCAATGGCAACCTGTTGCTGTCCGTGCAATATGGCAAAAAGCGTATGGGGGTTGTCAAAATATTTGATAACTAAAAAAGGTTATAACGCCAGGCAGGTTAGAAAAGCGGCGCAGCAATGGATTAAAGATTTAAATCCCGACGGTTTTTCAGGAACATCCTGCAAATCGGGAAGATGCGATCTGCCCTTTAATAAAGACGGCTGCGGCGGAATGAAAGAGCATAAATTAAAGTAATTTACCATCGAAAAACTCCTCCTATCCTGTAGCTTCTGCCGATAACGGTTTCTAAAGCGTCGCGAAATTTTTCGTCAGCAAGTGTGTGTTCATAGATTTCAGAACGGGAATCAAGAAGATTGTAAATATCGAAATAAAAAGAAACGGTATTGCCGCCTGCCTTGCTTTTATACACAAATCTGGTATCCCATGATAAGGCGTAAGTATATCTTGGCATGCCTTTCGGCGGGTCAGAGCGTCGCTGATTTTGAACGATAACCGGTCCCTGGGTTAGACCATCGGCAATCAAGAGCTGCCCAAAGGGCTGACCGTCTCTATAACGAATTATATTTGACCATAAAAAATTATTTAAAAACTGTTTTCCCCAGATTATATGAACAGTATACGCTCTGTCAAAGTCAATTCTTGCATATGTATTGATCTGACTGTTGGGGTCGGCGCTCGATTCTGAAATTTGGCCCATATCGTTATAATCGGGTCCGTTACCTACGATGGTTTCGGCTTCGGCGTAGTAGGCTCCCGCGTTTACCGCGAAAAACCATTCATTGGCTATATTTGTTTTTCGAAAAATCTGCGCCTCAAAACCGGCGTAATAACCGTCTTTAACCCGGTTTGTTAACTGAAAAAATTCGCTTCCGAATGCGGCAATGTCTCTGTTAAACAGATATCCCGAATCGACGTCTGTTCTTTCAATTTCATAGTAACCGTTATCTTGCGAAGGGTCATATTGAACCATGTATAAATCAGAAAACCGCTTTGCATGAATAGATATGCCAAATTCATAATTTTCAAAAAGCTTATTTGCCGCTTTAATAAAAAATTCCTGCCGAGAAGGATGCTTTAGCGAATCATTCTGGTTATGATAAAGACCTCCCGTTCTACTTAAAACCGCGCCTGTTTCAGACGCCGTTGGCGTTCCGTCTCCGTTATCGTTCCAGACATATCTGGCGCCCGAAGCGCTTTGAGGGTTTAGAAATTCGATTTCGTCAAACGTAAACGGTATAGAATCGTAAAGCATGCCCGTTGTAAAAGCAAATTGACTTTTTGTTTTATATTCATAAAGCAAAGAAGCCGCAGGAGAAATTTTTGTAGCCAGAGTTTTTGACCCGCTTAAAGCCGCTTCAGATTGAAATCCGGCCGAGATTTTTAATACAGATTTTTGAAATTGTTTTTCAAGATTCAAAGAAGAATACCATCTGTAAATTTCTTCATTATGCATGTTATTTTGATCATAAAGAGTAATATCCAGAGGGGCCCCATAATAGGTTCTAGCATGTATATCATCTGTATATTGCAGTTTACTTCGCCTTCCTTCCAGACGAAACGTATTCTTAAAAAACCCAATAAAATCATAAACAGAAATAATTTTATTGAGGTTTATAAATCCGCCGCTGAACCATCCGGCCTTCTTTTCTGGTTCGGGATTCTTTCTTAAGAGAGCCTCTTCGACAAGATCAATAATTATAGAATTTTCATCTGTCTGCGAAAAATCTATATGAGAAATTCCCGCGGTTATGCCGTATGATATTTTATTTGCAAAATTGGGGTTTTGGTAAAGCTGAATTAGCGCAGAGTTTTCGCCGCCTTTAAGGGTATTTTCTTTTCGATGCGAAAATTCAACGCCTTTATTTTCTCTTTGAGTATTTTGATATCCCGCCAGTAACTCATGAGATTTAGAAAGCGCCTGCGATAAAAATACAGTGTGCCTTTTAGAAGTTTCGTACTCATCATGGGTTAAAAAAGTTCTCTGGTGTATAACGCCTTCATAAAATATTCTAAGCGGCATATTTGAAATTGTGTTAAAAACATATTGAAAACCGCCCTCCCCCGAAGTTATAAACTTGCGTCTTTTATCGGCGGCCCCCCATAACTGACCCGGTTCGCGATCAAATTCTGAAGGCATAAGAGTAGAGCCTCCCATAAACCCGGGATTCGTAAAATAAATCATATTTTCGGGTTTGTTTGACTGGGTAATATAATTAATTCCGAAATTATTCGCGTATGATTTAAGCTGCGAATTGACCTGAATTGAATTTATAAGCTTTACAGGGATATATATTACAGGAGCGCCCTGTTCTGCGGGGTTTGAAATATCAAGACCATTTAAAAGATATTTCTGCCATTTAATCGATTCTGCGTGAGCGCTTACGTTTATCGTCTCAAGCGTTGAAAATCCGCCGGTTTCAATATTTGATAGAATCACCCCCGGATGCCAATATTCAAGCATGCCCCCTATGTTAGACCCGTTAGGCATGCTTTCAATATGTTCAGAATAAAAGATTGAATTATATACGCTCCAGTTAGGCGGCATAAATGTTATTTTTTCTTCGACCATTTCTGCCGCGTCGGTTTCAATAGCCTGCGCAGTTAACAAACGACTTTGAAAAAAAATCGCGATGGCTATGAAAAATAAATAAGAAAATATACGCGGGAAAATATTTTTTCTAATTTTCCAGAAATTCTTTAATGTTTTATACTCTATCATCTTATAATGTAATACCCGAAGTTGTATTGACTGACTCGCCTGAGTCATATTTTTGATTACCATTTGTATCTTCAATGCATGTTTCATCATAAGTTCCCGCCGGTAAAAAAGTATTTTGCGCAGACCCGGCAGTATCGACAATAGACGCCGGAAACCAGTCTGTAAGCAAAAGCTCTTCTTCAAAATTAGGAACATTTGGCAAATTTTGAGATTCTGCCGCCTGCCAGGCAAACCATAACGCGGGAACATACACGCATATTCGATATCCCGAGCCTACAGGAGTTATATTCGATGCGGCAGCCGACAAAAGAGTTCCCGATGCGCAGTTTATGTTCTCTTGCGTTTTATGAGCGGCCGTATTTAAGGCGATATTGTTTTTGAAAATTCCAAAATCTGTCGCGTCAATTTGACCGTTATTGTTTTCATCGACATATAAGATAACCGACGCGCTTTGGCTTCCGTGAGATAAAGAGATTCTGCCGGTAAAGCTACCGTCGGGGCGGGTATAAAGAGCGTATGTTGAAGGATACGTAAAGTTTCCTTCGCTGTCTTGATATCTGATAAAGACTCTGCTGCCCGCTGAACATTGTTTTAAGTTGATTATCAGAATTTCTCTCTCGTCGTATAAATCTTCATCAGCCGGCGGATTCGGGTCATAATAGCAAAAAACCGCTGAGAATAAAATCAGAAATATTGTCGATATTATCTTCATCAATATTGGTAAAAAAAAGTAAGTTTGACA
>JAOUOT010000008.1 GCA_029880265.1 Spirochaetia bacterium
AATATCGATAGAATCGGCTGTCATTTTAATAGAAGCGTCGCCCTTAAATATGGCGGTTATTTCTGGGCCGTTACTGCAAGAGAGAAACAAACTTGGCAATAATAAAAAAAAGAAAATAAAAACAGTTTTTTTCAAATGTTTAGCCTCTAAAATATAATTTTAGAGTATTATTTGTAATTACAGACGGTTTTGCAAGAAGAAAAAACAATTATCTAACATGAAAAATTATGGGGTAACAATGCTCTCTCTTGGCCAATATGGCTGTTTATCGTGCGTCATCTTATAAAAAATGATGTTTTTTCGAGTCTAATGAATACAGTTTCTAAGGCAAAAAAATTGGTGACACGCCTTCGTTATTATTAAACTTGAGAGAGATATGAAAAAAAGAGTCTACATACTTGGCGGATTTCAAACCGACTTTTCGAGAAACTGGTCAAAAGAGGGCAAGAGCATAAACGCGTTAATAAAAGAAACGGTTCTTGAAACTTTTGAACAGACGAAGATAAACCCTGAAGACATCCACAGCGTGCATATGGCAAATTTCGCGGGCGAGCTGTATAACAAACAAGGCCACCTTGGGGCCTTTATTCAAAACGCTCACAGCGATTTAAGGGGTCTTCCCTCAATGCGGCATGAGGCGGCTTGCGCGTCGGGTTCTGTCGCGGTACTTGCCGCCCGCGCAGAAATTGAAGCCGGCATTTACGATACGATTCTGGTGGTTGGCGCCGAACTAATGAAAAGCGTCGACTCAAAAACCGGCGGCGATTATTTAGGCACGGCCGCCTGGTATGAAAAAGAGGCAGAGGGCATTGAATACCCGTTCCCGAAATTATTCGGAAAACTTGGCACAGTTTATCAAGAAAGATATGGCCTTAAATATGAACATCTTGCCGAGATTTCGCAGAAAAATTACGCCAACGCAAAAAGAAACGAAAACGCCCAGACAAGAGAATATTTCATGAGCAAAGACCACGCATGCTCTTTAAGCAAATATAATCCCGAAGTAGGCGGCATTGTGCGCATAACCGACTGTTCGCAGGTAACCGACGGGGCGGCATCTGTTATACTTGCGTCGCATGAGGCGGCTTCAGATTGGTGCAAAAAGAATAATATTGCTTTTGAAACTCTGCCTTTTATAGAGGGTTGGGGGCATACCACGGCGCCCGTCTTGTTTGACGAAAAAATGGAACATTCAAAAGACAACGAATATGTTCTGCCCTTTACGCGAAAAGCTGTTCTTGACGCTTACGAAAGAGCGGGCATAAAAGGCGCTGATGATTTAGACGTCATTGAAACTCACGACTGCTTTACCACATCAGAGTATATGGCCATTGAACATATCGGCATTACCGAACCCGGCAAAGCGTGGCGGGCCGTTGAAGATAAAACCATCCATTTTGAAGGCAGACTGCCGGTAAACCCGTCAGGCGGATTAATTGGCGCGGGACATCCCGTCGGCGCGACAGGGGTGCGCCAGATTTTAGACGCTTATAAACAGGTAAGCGGCAAAGCGGGCGGATACCAGATTAAAAATGCGAAACGAGTTTTAACCTTGAATATGGGGGGCAGCGCCACAACAAACGTGGTGCATATCATTTCGCGTGAAAAATAATTGCATATTTTGCGAAGGCGATACAGCTTTTATCTTCGAAAAACAATCAAGCTCTACAAAGAAAAAATATAAAATCTATGAATGCAAAAACTGCGGCCTTTGGCAAATACATCCGCGTGTTTCTGCAGAAGAAACAAATGAGCTTTATCAGAAAAATTATTTCAAGAAAAGAACAGATCGCGGTTACGATAACTATAACAGCGAAAAGGTCAGGCAAAGCGTTGAAGATACCTTTTATAAAAACCTGAACGATTTAGATTTTTTCAAATGGGAAGAAACGCTGCCCTCTTGCAGAAAATCACTTGATATCGGCTGCGCCGCCGGATACTTTGTAGAATATCTTCATAACAGAAAATGGAACTCTCAAGGCATTGATGTCGCCAAAGAGATGATCGAAGCGGCCCAAAAAAGAAAATTGACCGTTTATAACGCCGATTTTCTAAAAAAGAGATTTGAAACAAACTCATATCATCTTGTTACCATGTGGGCGGCCATTGAACATCTTGAAGACCCGCAGAAATTTTTAGAAAAGATATCTGCCATATTAAAACCCGGCGCAAGACTCATTCTTACAACCTGCCATACCGGATATTTTGCCAAACGAAAAAAAGAGAACTGGCGTTACTTGAATGTGCCCGAACATATGTGGTTTTTCAGCCGAAAATCTCTTGAGATGATGGGCGAAAAACATGGGTTAAAACTGAACCGTTCTTTTACCTATGGCTCAGGGTTTACGACAATAGAAAACGCGGGATTAAAATATAGAATACAAAAAGCTATTTGCGACAGACTTGCTAAAATATTCCATCTTGGCGATATGATTGTATGTGAGTTTGTGAGAAAATAGATTTTATCTTTTAAAATATTTTTTTAATATTTTTTCGAACTCTTCTCTGTAAGCGGCGTCTAATTTTCAGAAACCAAAATTCTAAGGAGAAAAAAATGAAAACAAAAATATATTATCTGTCAGCATTGACAGTTTTACTTGCCGGCTTTGCGCTCAATTGCCAGAGCCCCGATGAAAAAGAGACCGACACACGACAGGTTCCTGTTATTGAGAAACCGACCGTTCAAAAAGACAACCGGGCTTCAGCAGAAAGAAATGAACCAGACGAAGTATCTGCGCTGGAAGACCATATGTACAAAGCTGAAGAATATAAAATGGCTGAAGAGGCACCAGCAGCGCCGGCTCAAACATATTCACGGAATAAAAAGTCACAGAAGTATAAGGGTATGCCGGCTGTCGCTAATTCGGGATATCTGACTGCCCAGCAGAGATACAATCCGAATTTCAACACAGAGTCTTATGACAGAATTTACGAAAATGGGTTTCTGGATCCTGAGAAAAATGCTCTTTCAACATTTTCTGTGGATGTAGATACCGCTTCGTACAGCAACACGCGAAGGTTTTTGAATATGGGAAGCCTGCCGCCAAAAGACGCCGTAAGAATTGAAGAGTTTATTAACTACTTTTCTTATGATTATGAAAATGCGCCCGAAGATAAACCATTTTCTGTATCAGCCGAAGTATCAAAAACGCCCTGGAATCCGAAACATAAACTGGTTCATATAGGAATCAAAGGCAGAGAAATACAAGCCGAAAAAATGCCGCCCAGAAATCTTGTCTTTCTGCTTGATGTCTCGGGCTCAATGAGCGCTGCAAACAAACTTCCGCTTTTGAAAAAATCGATGAAACTTCTGGTTAACCAGCTTGATGAGAAAGATTCTGTGGCCATCGTAGTTTACGCGGGCGCAAGCGGTCTTGTTTTGCCCCCCACAGAGGGAAGCAGCAAACAGACAATCTTAGACGCTCTTGAAAAATTAAACGCCGGCGGTTCAACAAACGGCGGGCAGGGCATTGAGCTTGCCTATAAAACGGCTGAAGAAATGATGAAAAAAAACGGCATAAACCGGGTCATACTTGCCACCGACGGCGATTTTAATGTAGGCGTTACCGGCCGGGGCGGTTTAACCCGCCTTATTGAAGAGAAACGAAAAACCGGAATTTTTTTAACCGTTCTTGGTTTCGGCATGGGCAATTATAAAGACTCTTCTATGGAAAGCCTTGCCGACAAGGGCAACGGAAACTATGCCTATATCGACAATTTTAATGAAGCGAAAAAGGTACTTGTAAATGAAGCAGGCGCGACCCTGGTTACAATCGCCAAAGACGTTAAAATTCAGGTTGAATTTAACCCCGCTCTGGTGCAGGCTTACAGACTAATCGGCTATGAAAACAGAGCGCTTAAAGATGAAGATTTTAATGATGACAAAAAAGACGCCGGCGAGATAGGCGCGGGGCATACCGTTACCGCTCTTTATGAAATTGTTCCGCATGGCGTTGAAATAAATGCGGGCAGCGTTGACCCGTTAAAATACCAGAAGCCGTCTGTGAAAGTCTCAAACAATAAAGAGCTTATGACAGTAAAGCTTCGCTATAAAGAGCCTGACAAAGACAGCAGTAAGCTTTTGTCGTTTCCCGTAAATGATTCTGGCGTTTCTTTTGAAAACAGTTCAGAGAACTTCAGATTTTCATCTGCGGTAGCCATGTACGGCATGCTTTTAAGAGACTCTGAATACAAAGGAAAGTCTAATTATGATCTAGTCTATGATACGGCCAGAAGTGCGCTGGGAAAAGACGAGCAGGGCTTAAGAGCTGAATTCTTAAGACTGGTAAAATTAAGCCAGGGTATGTCTTCATAAGTTCTGCCATTCTATGAAAAATTTTACGGCCTCTTTTTTAGAAATAGGAAGAGGCCAGTTTTTCTCTTTCTTTACCCCGCAGCAAGTGTTTTAAGCCTCGCCCTGCAACCCCCCTCTCCCGTGGTCATCGAGCGATATTCCATATAACAAGCTCATCGCCGATCTGCATCCGGTATATATGTCTGGTCATCGAGCGGAGTCGAGATGACATCACAATCCCGCCAATTTCTGTTCAAGAAGTTCATATAAAATCACTTAAACTATTCTTGATCCATTGCTGAATTTGTTCACAACATTTTTTTGCTTTGACGACATCATCTTTATCGTAAGAAAAAGAATCTATACCGGCAGGATAACGCGCTTGAATGTAAAATTGATTCAAAAACGAACAATCATCTTTTAAAATCATAATATTTTTATCTTTTGATTCACAAATTTTAAGCAATTCAAGCAAATTGTGTATGTATTTCATTTCTAAATCATGAGTCAGGATAAAAGCTTTAAGGTACTTCTCCGCCGCTTGTTGAAAACTGGCGCCTGCCAATCCGAAATAACTGTTATTTTCTAGCCCAAGTAAAGCGTATCCGTAATCATTATCAGCAAACAATAACCATTCTTTGATTAAGTCAGGCTTTTTGTTCATATATTAGTTTTCCGTTATTTATAATATCAGTAACGAAAAGATCGCCAATTTCTAAACGCTTTGATACTTCTTCAGGTGTATAAACAATAAAATCGACGGCAAGACTATAATCAATCAATTTATCCAATTCGTATGTACGGTAGCCTCTCTTTTTTGGAACATTTTGCTTAATTATAAATAAGTCAATATCAGAATTATTGTGAACTGATTCTCCATTTACCAAAGAGCCAAAAAGAATAATTTTTTCGGGCGAATATAATTCTATCAGTTGATTTGTAATAGATTTTAACTCTTGAGTTAGTTTCGCCTTACGTTGTCTTGATTTCTGTTCTACTGTTTTAAGCATACTGTCAAAATAAAACTTTTTTCACCCTGCGGCAAGTGTTTTAACCCTCACCCCCCAACCCTAATTGCTTCGGTTACGCTGTGACAAAAGCCCTTCTCCTGAGGGAGAAGGGTTGGGATGAGGGTTCACCATCACAACCCCGCCAATTTCTGCTCAAGAAGCGCGAGACGGGTTTCAAGGTTTTGTATTTTTTCTGTTTTTAATTGAATCTTTTCATTTTGCTCTTTAACAGCCTCTACCAAAACAGCTGTAATTTTTTCATAATTCACGCCTTTATAGCCGTTATCGTTTTCAAATACGAGTTCTGGTAAAACTTTTTCTACTTCTTGTGCGATAAAACCAATATCGCGGCCTTTTTTTTCTGAAAATTCGGTGTCTTTCCACTTAAAATAAACACCGCGAAATGCCATTAGAATATCAAGAGGATTATTAATCTCTATAACATTCTCTTTTAGACGGCGGTCTGAAGCGCATGATGTATTATTAGCAAGAACACAGCCGCCAACTTCCAATTTCGCCCCCGGTGAATTCGTCCCAATGCCCACATTACCATCATTTCTAACAAATAAAGAGCTTACACCCGATGAGTCTGTCACATGTAAGGCCGAAGTCGTATCATCAGAAGTTTTGCCTTTTATTTCTAATTTACTAGCCGGCAATGTCGTACCTATACCCACATTACCTGCAGTTCGTAAAAGTAAATCATCGGCGTTGTAAGAAAATATCTCGTTATACCCCGCGCCAGCAGCTATATCAACTCTTGTTACGCCAGCAGAACTCATTCTTATTGTGCCGTTTACATGTAACGGCATTAGAGGGTTTGTCGTCCCAATACCCACATTGCCAACAGAATCAATTCTCATGCTGTAATCATAAGAAGCGCCGTCATAATGTCTGAAAAAAATGTTTCCGACACCGACATCGCCGCCATACGTTAAGAACATATTGCCAGCATTTACTGCATGTGACTTTCCATATAACGAAATAGCTGGCTCACCAGTGTCGATACCGCCGTAGATAGCCATTCCCGAAACGCTATCAATATTCTTAATTCGAGAAAAAGCGCTTTCAAAAACCAAATCATTTCTCATTGTTACTGACCCGGCAACATGCAAACGAGTCGTTGGCGTCGTTGTTCCTATTCCAATTGCATTAACATCCTGAAAAATGGTACTTTCAACAAGCTGGCTGCCGTTCCATAGAGGTAGATAATTTGCCATTGTCATGCCAAGAGCAGGGTCGTCGCCCGAAATCGCCGAAGCCGGTATACCGGTCAATAATGAACCGTCGCCGCTAAAATTTGTTGCGGTCACGGTACCTAATACATCGAGCGTCGTTGAGGGGGTTTTTCCTATGCCGACATTGCCCGGTAAATACGCGATATCTAAAACGCCGGCAGTTGACCAATAACTATCGGTAGAACTGCCAAGGGGTACACCGTTTATCGTAAAACCCTGCGCTTCGATATTGCCGCCAACCGTAAGGCCGCCCGTATCTGTAACGCCAAGATTGTCATATAAAGTCTGAAAATTCTCGTTTATCTGCGACGATGATATCACATCGCCCGGCGCGAAAACATGCGGCGCCGTTATCGTGGCCGCATAAACCGTCAGCGGTATAAAAACTGCCGCTAATGCCAAATTCTTTACCCAGCGTTTTGGCAGACGTAATACAAACGCGGGTTTTTTCTTTTGTAGTTTCATCTTGGTTTTCATTTCTGCTATTTCGTTTTGAAGCTCTTTGATTAAGCTTTTTAGTTGTTGTGTTTCATTCATTTTTTTGTCTCCTTTTTTTAGAACCCTCACGGCCCAAATTTTGCCTCATCCCAGCGGCTTTCGTCCATAATGCCTACTTCTTCAAGCGCCATATCAATCAATTCAGTTTGGGCGCAAAAGTAAACGCTGCTCAATAGTATTAAAAACAGCAAACCCGTTACCCGCAGTCTTTTTGAAAATTTTATCTTTTTATCTTTCATCTTTTTTTCTCCTTTTTTATAGAACCCTCACCCTCCCTCTCTCTCTCGTGGTCATCGAGTAGGCTTTGCCGTATCGAGATGAAGGAGAGAAGTGGGTGAGGCTAAAAATTATACCTCAATCCCCCGCTGAAAACGCCTTCTGTTAAGGGCGTTCCTTTGTATAAAACCAAATGATATGAACCCGAAACAGCCGCCGAAACAAAATCGATGATACGGTATCTGCTTTCAAAAGCCGCCGACAGCATGATATCTCTTGATTCAATTTGTTTGTCATAAAGATAGCTGTCAAGAGTTGAAAAAGCCAGCCCCGGTAACAATTTAAGATGAACGCTTATGGCGTTATGAAACCCCATGGCGTATGAGAAGTTTAATCCGCCAGCCGCGTAAAATACGGTTAAGGTATTCTCTTCAAACCGGTTTTCAGCTTTTGGATATTTCGAGAATCCGCCTTCAACGGCAAAGGCGCTGTTTATTCCGCCGAAATTCAAAAATATATATTCTAAATCTCCCTGAAAGGCAAAGGCAGAGGCGAAAGCCTCGCCCGATTTGCTTACAGGCATAGATAAATTCGCGTATAATCCGAATGAAAGCGTTTCTTCATACCATTTTTTCTTTGCCTGCCTGATGATAAATTTTTGCGGTATGGGAGGCAGTTCTTTTTCCATGGCGGCGCTCATGCTCTGTCCCAATTCGTCAATTGAGCTGAACATGCTGCTGTCGGTTTTTCCCTGAACCGATTTGCTCACGCTTACTCTGCCCGATTTTGTCTCAATCGCTTTCGCCGTTATCTGCATGGCGTCGCCTATGACAATGAACGAGCCGCAGACAACGACATCGGCCTGCGCGGTTTCTCCTATTTTTGCTGCGTTTGTTTCAGAATGAAGATTATTTTGGCTGATTTTTAGCTTTTTAGCGGCCGACTTACCCTCGTCAAAACCGATAAGCTCAAAACTGCCTGTTTCTTTTAAGGGACCTATCAAGGCCTCGCCGATGCTTTCTCTTAAGTAATCAAAATTCTCATTTTTTTTCAAATTCACAAAACTTAAAATTAAGACATTGCGGTTGACCAGTTTCTCGTCTGCTTTTCTCGAAGATGACCCTTTGGTGAATTTTGCGGCAATTTCGTCGGCCGCTTCGCGAAGCTGTGAATCTGATTCAATGATCACAGCGGCGCTTTTTTCAACCTCGCCCGTTTGAACTTTTATAAGCCTTGCAGAAATCTGAATTCCCGATTCAAGTTTTGAAACGCTGCCGGTGACCACAATTTCGGCCCCGGCCATTTTACCAAGCTCGGCCGCTTTATCTTCAGATAAAATGCCGCTTTGCGCGAGTTGTTGTTCAGATAAAACTTTTTCAAGATCGCCCCGTTCTAAAATCACATAATGGCCCGTTTCGAGAAGAGCTTCGGTAATTTGAGCCGAAGCCGCCTGCCCTACCGATTCTTCTACGCCCGAAACCGAAAGGTCAAAAACAGCAAGACGCGGTTTCGCGAACAAAGACCCTGAAACTATTGTTAACATAAAAAGAAATAAATTTTTTTTTATTTTGTACATTTATAGATACCTCTTTCTTTATTGTTTGCCATCAGATAATAATTCGCTTCGGCCAGACAGATGTTACTAAAAGACAAATCTATATCTTTTTATAAAAGAAAAGATGTTTTGGCAAGAATATTTTTTATATGAAAAAGACCAGTGCAGTAAAACAGATATTCAAAAGCAAGCCCGTAACAGAAGGCGCGGGGGTGCGCCTAAAAAGAGCCTTCGGTTATCATGAAGTACCGCTTTTCAGCAACTGAGCGAAGGAACGTTTATTTAAAACTATCTACTCGATCATTATAGAGTTTTCTTCAGCGCATTCAATTGCAAAATCAGTTAAAAAAAGTCGCGTGTTTGCTGATACCGATAAGAATCGTTGTATCATCTTTACCATAGCCGGGAAGCACTCTTGTAGGCTTATACCGTTGGGTATAATTAAAGTCTATATCAAACGTAGAAACTCTAAGCGTACCGCCCGCCATAAAGCCGCTGCCAGAAAGCGTATGGTTAAAAAGGTTAATGTACGCGAATTCATATCCGGCTCTAACCGAAAGAAAAGTAACGGGCCAGAATTCAACAACAGGTATGCCGCGAATCGCGTATCCTTCGCGTTTGTCTGTGTAGATTTCAGTCAGTTCTTTCAGTACCAGAAACAGTCTTTTATTGAAAAAAGATGTGGTAAGCGTACTCTCTATTAATATGGGAACTTTGCCGTCTTCTTCTGCCGTCAAAGTCAAAGGATCAAACAAATATTCTTTCTGGGAACTCACTGCCGCATGCATATCGAAAATTATTTTTTCATCTCTGGTTCTTACAAGAAAACCCAGATCAAAAGCAAAATCTGTTCTTGCCGTGTCTGAAATTTTTTGATCAGGGCCCAGATCATGTTCTGTTTTTATCTGGTATATAGCAACCCCGCCTCCGAGCGACAGATTCTCATTGAGAAGATATCCCGCGCCGATATTACCCCCGATTGTCAAAACCATGGGGTGAAAATAAGTATGATCAGGCTCTCCGAAATAGGTAAAAAACTGCGGTACCTCAATTTTATTATCAACTGAAGAAAAAACAAATTCAGCGTTGATTCCGAGACCTTCCCATAGAGGTATATCTACCCCTATTCGCGACACAATAGGCATTTCAGCAACGCCATAACCGTCGCCGACTGATTGTATACCGTTATTTGGCCCCGGAATTGTTAATGATTGGATTGTATATATTTTATCTTGTTTAAGCAAGCCCAGGCTTGCAGGATTCTGTGTCGGAGAAAATGTCTCAAGCTGAATCTTAAATTTAGGGGATGTTGTAGAAATTTTACTCAGATAAATATTGACAGCCTCGCTTTCAGGATCAATCTCTTTTGCTTTTTCAAGTTCTTCTTTGGCCATTTTCATATCATCTCTGTCGTAAGCGTCAATCGCATTTGAAAAAGTCACGACCGCTTCTGCCTGCTTTTCTTCTTGTTTTTCAATTTTCTGCGCGATTGATTTTGGCACATCAAGCTTTAAGCCGGTCAATATCTTTTCAGAAATTGAAGCCGATATATAATCATAAGATTCAATTTTTCCGTCGACTTTATCTTGCGATATGATTTTGGCTGTTTCGGTTGATATTACCTTGAATGTCACAGTCAGCTTTCCCGCGATATCAAAGATATCGCCCGTAACAACATATTGAGCGGCAAGCATCTTTCCCATTTCAATCTGCTTGTCTTCATCAATAAGGCCCGACTGGCTGAGTTCCTGTTCTTTTAAGAGTTCTGTCATTTTCTTTCTTTCAACAAGCTCTATACCGCTTTTTGAAAGCTCAATACCCACAAACTCGGCAAAACCCTTGCCTAAAAATTTGTATGATGTATTTGCCGACTGAACCGTAAAATCAAGAACTGATACCCGTTTAGAATTTACTTCTGTTGCTTCTGCTGAAACAGCAATTAAAAAAAGAATAAAAATTTGAACCCATATGGATTTTTTTAAAATACGCATATTCCATCCCCCCTTTTAAATTATTTTAATAAAATTTATTCTATAGAGCAAATTTTTTTTAAAATCCTGTCGATCAAAGAGACAGAATTTTGAATATTCTTCTTTGATCTTTTTTGTATATGATATTGTCATTTTTTGTATTTTTCTGCTTTTCAGCGTAATTCTATATGCAATACCTGAGCAGCATGCAGAAGAATGAGGGCGTTTGAAACAATAAATATATTTTACATGAAAAGCAGATTACCGTGGGAAGCGACTTATACTTTTACAATTCAGTTATTCTTTTTTTAATTGCCGCAGGCAATTTAATTTATTTTATTTTTTCAAAAAATATCGCTAATTTTTTCTGGTTTATTTTTATTTTTGCTTCAGCTTATAATCCGTTTTATTACGGGATGTATTACGGCGGTCTGCTTGAAAAATATTCGTTTTTATACGGCACGGTATCGCTGGTAAATTTTCTTTCACTGGCAGTTATCTATCCCTTATTAAAAGTTCTTTTTGAACCCGAATTTATCTGGAGAAGGCGTTATTATCTCTTTTTTCTGCCTCCTCTTTTGCGTCTGATTTTTTTGTACCCTTATTTTCTGATGCCTGACGCCGAAAGAATAGAAATCATACGGGCCTCTGTAAACGTATCTCTTCCTGAAGATTTATATAATGACCCGAATATTTATTTATCGAATATATATATTTTTATTTATTTGATTATTGGCATAACCTATTTTTTTAAAAGAACGAACATGACCAAAGCAAAAAAAGATTTCAAGCGAAAAGGCGCCGGTAGAAACATATTCTTAATTGTAGTCGTCTGGTCTTCAATACATTTTATTATTATGCTTGCATTGGGAATTTTTTATAAGCGGATGTCTGCATTCATGGCTTTTGCGCTTGAAAATGTTACCAACGCGAGCGCTATTTTCGTACTGGCTTTTTTCTCATTGATACCGTACCTTTTGAAAAAAGGAGTTTTTTCTTATCCCGGAGATCCATGGAATTTCAGCCAATACGCCAAATCAAGATTAGAGAAACTAAACCTGAATGAGCTTAAACAGAGACTGGCAGACGCGATGGAAAATGACAAGATTTATTTAGATGATAAATTAAAAATACAGCATATCGCGAAGAAAATAAATTTTTCGCCTTATCAAATTTCTGAATATATAAACTCGCGGTTAAATCAGAATTTTAACGACTATATTAACACCTACCGTACCAAAGAGGCTCAAAGACTTCTTCTTGAAAAATACAATGAATTAAATATTCTTCAGGTCGGCTTTGAAGCGGGGTTTAATTCAACGGCCACTTTTTACAGGGCCTTTCATAAATTTACAGGTATGTCTCCCGAGAAATGGCTTGAGAAGCAAAAATGAGGGCATAATTGGCGCACTGCTTTAGCGGTAGAGTTTTAATTAAAAACGCCGGTTTTATAACCGGCGTTTTTGTGTCTTTTTACCAGCTGAAAGCCGCGCTTAAATTGTCGGTTTCGTCAGATTCTGGTACATATTTTTGTGCATCAACTGCAAGATAAGCATTGCCCGTGACAAGAGTACTGCTAAAATCAGTCATTGAGCCCGAAAAACTTTCGCCGGGCGATAGTTCAGGAATAATGATATAGTCAATACATCCGGTAAGAGCTTCTATTTCTGGTTGTGTCGGTTGTGTTGCGCTGTCTGCCCAGAATTTTAAGCTGAAATAAGATATATCAAGCATTCCCAAACCATTGTTTGTTATCGTATAATCGACTATCACTTTTGAACCATCGCCAGTAACATTGTCTATTGAAATGAGCAGATTAGGATTTTCTTCTGCTTGGCTTAAAGTGTAAAAAGTAGCATTAGGACTGCTGCTTGAGATCTTAACGTAGTAATCAGTGCCAGGCGCTGTTATCATGCAAGCGTCGCTTATGCTTGAGTGACTAGTCTCGCACAGAAGAGTTGTAAAATTAACGTCACTATAGACATGCAGGTATGCCACGGCAATGTCACCGCTAATTTCTGTTAACTGTATTCGATATGTGTTGCCAGGAAGAGTTCCCGAAATCTTATAAAAACTCGAAACTGAATTATTTACTGCTCCTGAATATGGCAAACTTATACTTAATGGCGCCCCGGCAGAACCCTGAGATATCGGATTTTGAACAGCCTTTAACATGAAACTTGTCCCGCTGCTTGTTTTATTCCCCTTTATTCGAACATAAGAAAATGTATCGCTTGCTGAAAAATAACCTGCCTCATCAAGCGTACCTGCTCTTTCTGAAGAGACCGTTGTGGTTGAAAATGTGTCATCGCTGGTAATGAATAAATCTGCGTTATCGTTTAAGTTATATAAAATAAACGTATATTCATCGGTTGCAGAAAGACCAGTAATCTTAATAAAGGTATCGGTGGTACCTACCGAGCCCGAGTAAGGCAAAGAGGCAAAGTCTACAGAATTAAGCAGCTTTATCTTTAATTGAAATGTTGAGCCTTCGGCCTGGTTCAAATCAAGCGCCTTTACAAAGAATTCTGTTTCAGCCGCGTCTGTGGTTACGGTACAAAAAACTTCATTATTAACGGGATTGGCCGCACAGTCTCTATTGCCTAGTGTGAAATCTATAGAATAAACATCTAAAGCTACCGTATTTGCGGTCATGCCGGTAAAAGAAAAGACATAGGTCGTGCTTGCTGTTAAACCTGTCACTTTGTAATAACTACTGTCAAGAGTAGCCACGCTGCCCAAATAAGGCAGGTCTGTTGCATAAGCTATGGGAATAGGAGCCGTATCTGTACCTTCAGAAGAGGGCGGTATGACATCTAAGGTATATTCTGCCCCATAGAGGCTGTTTGAACCGTCAATTTTAATATAAACCGATGTTGTCGTAGTTTTTCCTGAGCAGCTTTCAGTTGTTGAGCCGGTGTTCATTGAAGAACAAATTAAGGTTGAAAAGCCTGTATCGCTGTAAACGTATAAATCGGCATTGCCGGTTAACCCTGTAATTTCATATGTATAATTAGTTCCCGCAATTAAGCCGTTTAATTGAAAGTAAGAACTCGTTGTATCAACGGTGTATATTATAGGCAAACCAGCCGGATACGCTATAACCGCCGGCGAGACCACGGAACCAAGCGCTCTCGGAATTATATTTAGCGTATAGGACGCGCCCGCGTCAGTCAGATCGCCAGAAATTTTAACGTATATGGTACCAGCTGAAGGATCAATGGCGCTATCAAAACCTATGTTCATGCCGCATGATGTATAAGAAGTATCACTACACAAATGAATAGAAATATTTGAATCGCTCGGGTTTGTAACAGCAAGATTATAATAACTGTCTACCGTTAAGCCAGAAATAACATAATAGCTACTCGTTGTATCAACCTGTCCTGAATAAGGCGACGCGCCGTAAGTTAAAGAGACGGGAAAACCTGTTGCATTGCCTTCAGGAGTATAAGAAGATGCAACGGTCAATATCGCGCTGCCGCTAATACCGCTTGCTGAATCAGAAGCGCTAATCGTTAAATTTCCTACTTTAATTCCTGTCACAAGGCCGCCTGAACCAATTGTTGCATAACCGCTGTTGTCAGGAGAACTCCAGCTTACGCTTGATGTGATATCCTGTGTACTGCTGTCGCTGTAGGTGCCGGTTGCTGTAAATTGCAATGATTGCCCTGCAATTAAAGTCGAGCCTTGGGGCGTAACTGAAATACTGCTAAGTGTCACAGTATCGCCTGTATCTCCTGTAACGCCCGGGTCGGTTGTATCATCGCTGCCGCAGCCCGCGAAAAAGGCGAGACTGCCCAAAATCAATAAGAAGGGTAAAAACTTACCCCGTTTGTTTAAGTTTTTTGTTAACATGTTTTCCTCCGCAAAAAATAAATATTAGAATACGGTAAATGTTTGCTTATTTGATGCCGCACCCTTCTTTTGCTAAACTCGCACCATATTCAAGCGAGTTTATATAGTATGAATTTCTCTTTGTCTTCTCAAATCATGATTTGAGAATGTTTTTTTTTATCAGCATGTAAATATTTTCTTCTTTTCAACATGATTCTGTGTGCATCATTCGAACAGCGTGAGGGAGAATAAGGGCGCTTGAAACAACAAATATTTTTTACACATAAAACAGTTAATCATGGGCAGCGATGTATACTTTTACAATTCTGTTATTTTTTTTCTGATTGCAGCCGGTAATTTAGTATACTATTTCTCATCAAGAATCATTTCTAATTTCTTCTGGTTTATTATTTCATCAGCCATGTCATACCGTCAGGCTTATTACGGGCTTTATTACGGCGGTATACTTGAAGATTGTTCATTTTTATACGGCAGCGAATCTCTGGTCAGCTATGTTTCAATGGCGCTGGTATATCCGCTTTTAAAAGCTGTTTTTGAACCCGAATTTATCTGGAGAAGGCGCTACTGGTTTTTTTTTCTGCCGCCTTTTTTGCGTCTGGTATTTTTATATTCTTACTTTATAATGCCAGAGACAGAAAGAATTGAAATAGTAAGATTCTCTGTAAGTAACGCGATTCCCAGAGATTTATACAATGATCCCAATATTTATCTGTCGAATTTGAATGTTTTTATTTATCTGACCGTAATCATTTTCTATTTTATTAAAAGAACAAGCTGGGCCAAAGCCAAAAATGATTTTAAACAAAAAGGCGCGGGAAGAAATGTTTTTTTCATAGTCGCAGGCTGGTTATCGATTTATTTTGTTAATATGTTCATCTTATCTCTTTTTTATAAAGAGATGCCGCCTTTTCTGGTCTTTGCGCTCGAAAATACCGCGAACGTGATGAACATGTTTATTTTTGTTCTTTTGCCAATGATTCCTTTTCTAACCAAAAAAGGGGTATTTTCATATCCCGGAGATTCATGGAATTTTCATCAGTATTCAAAGTCAAGACTAGAAATTACTAAACTCAAAGAAATAAAAGAGAAACTCTCTTTTTTAATGGAAAGCGAAAAGTTCTATTTACATGACAAGGTAAAAATGCAGCAAATAGCAAAAAAAATCAATTTTTCACCTTATCAAATCTCTGAATATATAAATTCGCAATTAAATCAGAATTTTAACGACTATATTAACAGCTACCGCATAGAAGAAGCCCAAAGGCTTCTTCTTGAAAAAAAAGAATTAAATATACTTCAGACAGGCTTTGAAGCAGGCTTTAATTCAACGGCCACTTTTTACAGAGCCTTTCAGAAATTTACAGGCTTGTCTCCCGAGAAATGGCTTGAGAAGCAGAAATGAGGCCATAATTGGCGCACTGCTTTAGCGGTAGAGTTTTAATAAAAAAAGTCGGTATAAAATATAAAATGCAAAAAGATACCAATTTCCTTTTGCCTGTTTAACCGCTTTATGCAGGGCATGCACCTTGCCCAGCCATCCTGTGGGTAGTTCTTTTATATGTAGGGGTTTTAGAGCCTCTTTAATATCTAGAGACAATAAGAATTTATATTGAAAAACACGATTATTTTAATTAATATGTAATAATAAAAAAAACTATTATATGGTAAACAAGCGTATAAAAATGGGACAACAGTTTGACATAGAAAAATAGCAATGGCAAAATGGAAAACGCAAGAAAAATAAAGCAGATATTCAAAAGCAAGCCTGTAACAGAAGGCGCGGGGGTGCGCCTAAAAAGAGCCTTCGGTTATCATGAAGTACCGCTTTTTGATCCTTTTCTGCTTTTAGACGATTTCAGATCAGATAATTTGGCTGATTATATTAACGGTTTCCCGTGGCACCCTCATAGGGGAATCGAAACAATAACATATATTTTAGAAGGCGCGGTAGAGCATCAGGATAGTCTTGAAAATAAAGGTATTCTCGAAAAAGGAGACGTACAGTGGATGACCGCCGGTAGCGGCATCATTCATCAGGAAATGCCCCAAAAAAGCTCTGACAATAAAATGGAAGGCTTTCAGCTTTGGGCGAATTTGCCGGCAAAATATAAAATGATAAATCCCCGTTATCAGGATATAAAATCAAACCAGATTAAGACCGCGACACTTGAAAATCACGTGAAAATCAAGGTTATCTCTGGAAAAATTGGCGATATTCAGGGGCCGGTAACAGATATTGTCATTGATCCTGAATATCTTGATATAATAGTTCCCGCGAATACTTCATATATGCATCCGGCAAAAAAGGGTTATACTCTTTTTATATATATCATAGGCGGCAGGGGGATTGTTAAAGAAAATGGAAAAGAAACTCATTTTGAAAATGAAGATTTAATTTTATTTGATGACGGAGACTTTATAGAAGTTTCTGCCGCAGACGCAAGCTTCCGTTTTCTGCTGGTATCGGGAAAACCAATCAATGAACCCGTCGCGTGGCGAGGGCCCATTGTCATGAATACAAAAGAAGAACTTGATACCGCTTTTCAGCAACTGAGCGAAGGAACGTTTATTTAAAATAAGACAAGAACTATCTTCTCGATCAGGTAGTTAAAATCTCGTATGAATCATTTGAACTTCTAGGCATAAACCGTAAAATAATGAAAGACTATTCTCTTTTTTGATGAGCAATTGAAAAATAAAAAAAATTTACATTATGTTTCATAAAAATCTTTTGATTCTATGAATATAAAAAAGTATTTTTTAACAGCTATTTTAATTGTATCGCCTGTATTGGCGAAATCGAATAACCAGACTATTCGTATCGGCATTATGGATTTTTCAAGCACAACGACCAGCCCTTCATATAAAAATCTTGGCATCGGTATGTCGCAAATGTACATGACCGGCCTAAACAAGATTCAAGGAATTTTAATTGTAAATAGGCAAAGAGAAGATTTACTGAAAGTATTTGATGAGATAGCATTAGGGCAAACAGGTCTTATCGATGAAGAAACAGCCGTTGAAGCCGGCAATATGTTAGGAGCAAATTTTTTACTGCTTGGCTCATTTACAGAAGTCAACAGCCAGATCAATATAAATATTAGATTAATTGATGTTGAAAATAATACGATAGTTCTGACTGACGAAAAAGAGGGCAATATCAATGATTACTTTAAAATAATTAAAGAAAGTCGAAAAAAAATTATTGTTCAAATTGAAAAAATGAAAGAAGTCTCTTTAAAACTTGAAGATATATATCAGCCCAAGATCAACTCACTCGTTGCGTTAAGCGACGGTATTAAGGCCCAGGATGAGGGAGACGAAACAGAAGCAAAAAAGCAATATCAAAATGCCATAAATCAAGACCCAGAGTTTAAGCTCGCAAAAATTTTCTTAGATAAACTTGTACTGAATACTTCTAAATTTAAAACTATTTATGAACAATACTATCCGAATACAAACCCTGCCTATTTAGGCATAATTCATTATGACAAATTATATTCAAGTTTTTCAATGACTGACAGCCCTCTGCCATGGCTTTCCGGTCCGCAGTGGAAAGATTTAGGCGAGAACAATGCTGAGTTTTACCAGGCCGATCGCAGCTTTATTTATGGTTATGAGTTTCCTGTATCTGATGATTTAGGGTTTGGTGTTGAAGCTTTTATTTCAGGATTTACCGACGCAGTGAGATTTAAGGGCGATGAAACAGGAGCAAGCAACATTAATACTTTTTATGGCGCAAAGCTTTCATCAGGCTGGAAGACAAATGATAATTTTGGGCTCGGAGGTTCTGTGTCGGTTCTTCTTCATGAAAAGCAAGGCTTTGACATGGCCGGGGATGCATTCTCAGTCATTCCAAACGAGGGGACCTCTACAGAATTTGCCGGTACTATCGGATTTTTAATAAAGAATAAAAAATCAACTGTCATGTTTGACTCTCTTGTTGGTTTTACAAATATAGGAATAAATGTAATCAATCCCGAGCTTCAGACTGTAATCTATGACGCGATTACTTTCCCTGATATCTATATCTATGAAGATTCTTCAGCTAAAGAACCCATTTATAACGAGAATACTTTTACAATGGCATTTTTCAATAAGAAGGCATTTGGCGTGGTGAAAGAAGTGAATACCATTTATACTGACCGCGATTATTTTGTGGCCCGCCTGATACCCGCTGTAGAATTCTGGGCTTTTGACAGTTTATCTTTAAGAATAGGAGCAGAAGGAAGTTATCATAAATTCGCTTCTGGTTCAGAATTTGGCATTGGGGGTACAGCAGCTTCTACTCTTCGTTTTTTAAGCGAGGGAATAGAGTTTGATTATAACGCGACATACCGAAAAAGGCCTGCGCGAACATTTAAAAATAAAAACCTAAACCAGTTTGTCTTTGTGTTTTCGGTCAGTAAGCAGAATATATTTCTGTCGAGATGAGAATAAATAGTATTGGTTAACCTCAATTAAGATAAGAACGTATTTTATATCTGTATTAAAAGAACTTGAAAAAGACAAATTTTTCTGGTTTATGTCATGAATGTAAATTTTTTCGTTTTTCATAAGCAAAAAATTTAACAGATACCCATTTATTTTCGAGTAAATCGTGTTTTTTACAATTTGCGAATTTCATTTGTTTTCAGCTTAATAAGACGCAAAAGATAAAGTTATTGACTAACTGATATAATTTTCAACTTAAAAAACCAGTAAAACCAATGAACAACATCGATCTTCTCATCCAGAGCTTTTTAGAGCATCCTGAAATAAAAGAAATTCAGAAGAAAAAAGAAAAAACCATTACGGGCCTTTCTTTTGGCGCCTCGGCTTTATTGTTAAACGCTTTTACAAACGGTTTTAGCGGCAAAGAAAATTATCTTATTTTAACGCCCAACGCCAGACTCGCCAAAGAACTGTACGAACTTTGTTCTTTTCTTGAAAATCAAAAAACAGAGAAAAAAGATGACGAGTTTGTACTGCATTTTCCCGACTGGGGAATGCTGCCTTTTACCCACAGCCGTCCCGATTCTGAAAAAGAGGGATTAAGAGCAAAATGCTTAAGCCGCTTATCTGACGCAGCCGGCCTTACTGTTATCGCTTCTATCGACGTACTCGCAAGAAAACTGCCCGCGCCGGGTTATTTTAAAGAAAACAATATATTCTTAAAAAAGGGGCAGATATTTTCTATTCGCGAAATCGCTGAAAAACTGTCGGGTTTAGGCTATGAAAAAGTCGACATGGTTGAAACACCCGGGCATTTCAGCGTTAAAGGCGGCATCGTCGATATATTCTGCAGCGCATATTTTAACCCCTTAAGAGTAGATTTTTTCGGCGACGATATCGAGTCTATTCGGTTTTTTAACCCGTTAAGTCAAAAATCGTATGAACAGATATCTTCGGTTACGATTTATTCAAGAAGAGACATCCCTTTTTCGCCTTCTGATATTGAAGGCCTTTCAAAAAAGCTGCTTGAAGATTCTGAAAAACAAAAAAAACATCCGCCCCCTTTTGTAACAAAAAAAGACGCCGGTAATTTTGACGGTCTTTGGGATTTTTATCCTATGCTTTGGGAGACAACTTCGTTGTTAGATTATTTTCAAGAACCTCCTAATATTATCGTTTGGGATTTTGACGCCGCCCGCGAAAGACTTTCATACTTTTTAGAAGAGCTGAGTTTTTTAAGACAAAAAAACGAAGAAAAGCTTCATCTTGAAACAAGCGATTTATTTTTTGATCTAGATTCTGTTTTGCATCTTTTGAAAGACGCCGTCTCTGCGGCAAGCGTTCCGAGATCGTTAAGCGATTTTTCTGTTCACATTAAAGACGCTCCGTTATTTAAAGGCAAAATTTCTTCAATGGTAGAAACCTTAAACCAAAACGATTATGCCGATAAAAAAGTTTTCATTTCAAGCCGGTTTGAAGGTCAAAAAGAAAGGCTTGAGCATGTTTTAAGCGGCTATAAAGATAAAAAGTTTTCGCCTCATTTTTTAATTGCGCCTTTTAGAGAGGGCTTTTCATGGCAGGGCGGAGCGCTTCTTACCGACAAAGAAATTTTCGGAAAATCTGTAAAAACTTTTCGCGCGTCAAAAAGCGCAACGCAGGTTATTGACAGTTTTGTAGATTTAAAAGAAGGCGATAATATTGTTCACATTCATTACGGCATAGGGCGTTTTATAAGGCTTAAGCGAATGAAAGCCGCCGGTTTTGAAAGAGATTTTTTAGAGATAGAGTATGCCGGTTCCGATAAATTGTACGTGCCGCTTGAGCAGTTAAGTCATGTTCACCGTTATATCGGCTCGGTTGAAAATCCTTCTCTTGATTTTCTGGGTAAAAAATCTTCATGGGAAAAAACAAAAGCAAGGGTTAAAGAGTCGATTGAAAAACTTGCAGGCGAACTTTTGGAGCTTTACGCCAAACGCGAAAAAGCGCGGGGCATTGCCTACCCGAAAGATACGCGTTTTCAGGAAGAGTTTGAGGCGGGTTTTCCCTATGAAGAAACAGACGATCAAATAAGCTCTATTAACGAAGTTAAAAAAGATATGGAATCTGAAAAACCGATGGATAGACTCATCTGCGGCGACGTCGGGTTTGGCAAAACAGAAGTGGCCATAAGGGCGGCCTTTAAAGCTGTCATGGCGGGCAAGCAGGCGGCCGTTCTTTGCCCTACGACGATTCTGGCCTTTCAGCATTACAATACTTTTAAAGAAAGATTTTCAAGCTACCCTGTCAGTATTGATTTTATGAGCCGATTTAAAACCGCGGCCCAGATAAGAGACGTAAAAGAAAGAATGAAAACCGGAAAGCTTGACATTGTCATAGGAACCCATGGTCTTTTAGGAAAGTCTATTGCGTTTCAAAATCTGGGGCTTCTTATCATTGACGAAGAGCAGCGCTTTGGGGTAAAACACAAAGAAACCATAAAGAAGTTAAGAACAAATGTCGACTGCATGACCCTGACGGCCACGCCCATACCCCGAACATTGCAGATGTCGCTTGTGGGCATTCGCGATTTAAGTTTAATTGAAACGCCTCCTCGAAATCGCCAGAAAATTGAAACTTATGTGGCCGAAGAAAACGACGAGATTTTAAGACATGCCATTAAAGAAGAAATAAAAAGAATGGGGCAGGTTTATATACTTCATAACAAAGTAAAAACAATTGACGTTCAGGCGAAACGAATAAGCAGCCTGTATCCGGGGGCAAAAATTTGTATTTTACACGGGCAGATGCCCGAAGACGACATTGAAAACGTCATGCTCGATTTTTATAAAGGATATTACGATATTCTTGTAAGCACCACCATCATTGAATCGGGCATTGACATACCCAATGTAAATACGCTTATCGTCATGAATTCGCAAGATTTTGGCTTAAGCCAAATGTACCAGCTTAAAGGACGAGTGGGAAGGTCTGACCGGCAGGCGTTCGCTTATTTTTTATATCCAGAGAAAAGAGTATTATCTGAAACCGCTCAAAAAAGATTAAACACCATTCAAGAATATGACGAGCTTGGGGCCGGATTTAAAATCGCAATGAAAGATCTTGAAATAAGAGGCGCGGGCAATATTTTAGGCAAAGAACAGTCGGGAGATATTATGGAAGTCGGTTTTGAGCTGTATGTCAGAATGCTGCAAGATAAAATCGCCGAGCTTAAAGACGAAGCCAAAGAAGAATTTGAAGCGGCAGTAAGCGTGCCGCAAGATTTTTACTTCCCCGACGAGTATATTGCCGATACCCGTCAAAAAATGGAATTTTATAAGAAAATGATTTCAGCGGGAACCCTCGAGAATCTTCAAATTATAACAGAGACCATGCAAGACAGGTTCGGAAAAATACCCGAAAAAGTAGAAACGATGATTGTTCAAGAAGCGGTAAAAATATTGGCCAATCGTCTCAAAATAGAAAAGGTCGAATTAAAAGAAGGCTGCTTCTTATTGACCGCCTCTGCCCATACCGATGTTTCTATGGAAAAGCTCTTAGAGCTCATGAAAAACGATAAGCGTTTTCAGTTTAACCCTGTCGACCCCCGCCAGATCATATTTAGACCTTTGCAAAAAGAAACAGGCAAGGCCCTTCTTGAGTTAAGAAGGGTTTTAGAATACTTGATATAATCTTTTTTTTATAAACAGATAATTAAATTATAAATTCGTTTAGTTTTTTGCGCGGTAAAGTCTTAAAGAATTTAACACCACCACTATAGAGCTTATTGACATGGCGACAGCGGCCGCAAGAGGTATCAGAAGACCGCTAAAAGCCATGGGTAAAAGAAGAGCGTTATAAAAAAAAGAAAGCGTTAAGTTTTCAATAACCTTGCGTCTTGTTTTTTCGGCAAGCTTAAACAAAGAGACAAGCTGGTTTAAATTGTTTCCCATCAGAAGAATATCGCTCGAATATACAGATATTTCGGCGGCGTTTGCAAAGCTTATTCCGGTATCGGCTTTTGCGAGAGCGATAGCGTCGTTTATGCCGTCTCCTATCATTGTAACAAGAGAGCCGTCTTTTTGAAATGATTGTATGATTTCTTTTTTTTCCTGCGGATTTACCTCGGCGTAAACCAGATCAATTCCCGTTTTTTTCGCAAGGCTTTCGGCTGTTTTTTTCTGATCGCCCGTCAATAAAACAATCTTTCTTTTTGCGCTCAATTTTTTTACGATATCGGCCGCGTTATCGCGCAGAAAATCAGAAAGCAAAAATACCGCCAAGATTTCGGCCTGTTTGGTTTTATTTTTCTGGCAGGCAAGATAAACGGCGGTATAAGACGGGTCGCGCTTTACCTCGGGCGTTTGTATGTTAATACTTTCCATGAGTTTTTCGGAACCCAGATAGTATTTGTTTTGATTAATATTTCCCGAAAGCCCTCTGCCCGGTATATTTTTTACGCCGAAAACCTTTATGTTTGTTTTTATTTTTTTATCTAAAAAAGCCTTCGCAACCGGATGTTTTACCTTGGCCGCGCTTTGCAGCGCGTAAGATATTTCGTTTATTTTATTTTGCGTTAGTTTTTTGTTAAATATTTTTGCTGAAACAATTTTCATATTGCCCTCGGTAAGAGTGCCCGTTTTATCAAAAACAACATATGAGCTTTTCGCGATATTCTCGAGAACTCTGCCCCCGTGCATTAAAATTCCGTTTTTGTAGGCCTTTTGCGAAGCGACTATAAACGCCGTAGGAATTGAAAGATTCAAAGCGCAGGGGCACGCCGCTATCAAAAGCGAAATAGTATGCAAGATTGCGATATCGGTTGCCCCTTCTTGAATAAACTTCCAGAAAAGAAAAGTCATTATTCCCGCGATGAAAACAAATGCAATAAAATAGCGGCTTACTTTTTCTGCAAGTTTTTGCGTCGCGGGAAGACTATTTAAGCTTTCTTCGGCAAGTTTTGAAATATGAGTTAAGGCGCTGTCTTCTAATTTTTTTTCAACCCTAATTTCAATGGGACTTCCGACGCATTTTGAGCCGGCTAGTATTTTCTCTTTATTTTTTTTATGTATCGCCTTAAATTCTCCCGTTAATAGAGATTCTTCAATTTCGGCGTTTTTATTGACGAGAATGCCGTCTACGGGAACAATTTCTCCCGGATAAACACAGATAATGTCGTTAACTTTTATTTTTTCAACAGGTATATTCTTAGTTTTTCCTTTGCTCTTAAGATGGGCGGTTTTAGGCAGACTTTTGCCGAGATTTTCGACATAATATAAGCTTCGCTCTTTGAATCTTGCCTCAATAAACCGGCCTATGAGTATAGCGAATGTAACAAAACAAACCGAGTCAAAATAGATTTCGCCTTTTTGACTGAAAAGAACATAAACGCTGTAAAAGTAAGCAAGAGAGATTCCGACGGAGGTTAAGATATCCATACTCAATATTTTTTGTTTTATCGAATGATAGGCGGTTTGAAAAAATGGCTTTGCCGAATATAAAAGAACAGGCGTAGCCATGAGCCAGCTTAGCATGTGAAAAAAATTTTTCATCTGCTGTTCCATGAAGTCGAAATATCCGGCGTAAAGAGCCGAGCTTATAAGCATGGTGTTGCCCGTGAAAAAACCAGCCGTTACCATGCGCTTAAGAGTCTTGTTTGAAAAGGCCCTCGCTTCTTGTTCTTCTGTTTTTTGAACGGGCAGGGCGGTATAGCCTATCGCCGATATATTATCGCCGATTTCGCGCATGTTTGTTTTGTTAGAGTTCCAGACAATTCGGGCGCGATTTGTGGCAAGCTGTACTTCGGCTTCAATGACGCCGTCTATTCTTTTGAGAATATTTTCGTTAAGCCAGACGCATGAGGCGCAGTGAATGCCTTGTATGACAAAGTTAACTTCTTTAATGCCATCAGGGTCGGTTTGTATTTCTTCGTCCCATATTTCATAAGGAAGAGTTTTTGTTTTTTCTTTATCTGGTCTAAGAGAAAATTCGGTACGGTGCTCATAATAATTTTTATTGCCAGATGAGCAAATTAACAAATAAACCTGCGCGCATCCTTTGCAGCAGAAATGACGTTCTTCTGAAGAGTTTTCTTCTTTTGTTTTAATCTCTTTTTTATCGGGTATCTTATCTCCACAGTGAAAACATCGCGTATCGTCTTTGATATAGGTTTTTGCAGTATTTTTAGAGAGCATTTGTTTATACGTAAAAAAAAAATATTTCTGTCTGGTTGTAAAGTTTAGTATGAAGAAAAACCGATATTATTGATACGGAATGTACTCCCTACGTTTCGTAACTGCATCTTTTCAATAAGCGCATGGGTAATTTTAATTATCTTGCCTAGAGAAAAAATGCTTATTCTCTCCGTCTGGAAACGCGGCATAACCGTGCCGCGTTTTCATTTTCTACCATAATTTGGGCATCCAGAAATCGTCATTTGAGAATGAAACGCCGCAAGATTTGCATGTAGTCTCTTTAGAATTTTGACCGCATTTTGGGCAGTGTTTTTTATGAAAAAAACCTTTTTGGCGGTCGTTAGCTTCCATTTTGATTTTCATCAATCCGCCATACTCGCACCTGCAATCAAACCGCTTTTCTTGCCCGCAATATGGGCAGTGTTTGTATCCTCTCATTAAAAGAGAAAAACTAAAGCCATAGCCTCTGTCAAGCAATAAAGAGACATAATTTCTAAGAAACTTCCTTAAGAATAGAATCTCAAATTAAAAGCTAGTAAAAAAGACTTGTCAACTTATAAAGAATTTTATAGTGGTAATTCAGCATTTTAAAAAGGAGTTCAACATATGAGAAACAAGTTGATAATAATTTTGTTATTTCTGTTCGCTGCGGTTAGCTCTGCAAGCGCGGTAGAAGTATATTTTAATACAGGTGACAGGGCCCTTGATAGAAAACTGAGTCGCATGAACGCTGAAGCGCGATACGATATGCAGTTTTTTATAGAAGAGCTGAGCTATGAGTATAATGTACCTGAATCAGAAATTCACTACATGATCTACAAAAAAAGAATGGAGCCTGCCGATGTTTATATGGTTCTAGAGATGAGCGAAATAACCGGGCGTCCCGTTCATGTTGTAGAGAAAGAATATCAAAGAAGCAGAGGCAGAGGTTGGGGTGTTGTCGTCAGAAATTTAGGGGTAAACCCGGGTTCGCCCGCATATCGAACATATATCGGGGGCAGACCAGGCATAATTGAGTATGACAGAAAATATAAACATACAAGAGACGCGCGAAGAAAAAATCATCCACGAGGAGACAGGCGCGACGCGGCCAGAGGCAGGGGTGATAACAGAGGCGGCCCCAAAGGGAATATACGAAACGACAGAAACGCAAAACCGGCCCCTGATAATCGCGGTAAAAAAGGAAATGCAAAACAAGATAACAGATCAAATAAAGGTAAAGATAAAGATAAAGATAAAGGAAGGGGCAGAAGATAGTTTGAATGCAAAAATATAAGTTTTACCATCTTGGCGCGGCAATTTTTGCCATAGTCGCCTTTTCTTCATCAAGCCAAAAGTTCATAGAAGAATATAAAAAAATAAGAGTTGAAAACATTTCGCATCCTGGGGCCTACACAACAGGCTCTCGGGATGCGACATTAAAAATAGTAGAGTTTTTTGATTATCTATGCCCTTACTGCTCAACCGTTTCAAAAAACCTAAAATCGTTTGCCGAAGAAAATCCTGACACGGTAGAGCTTGTATTTATGAATCTTCCTTTAGATAAAGAATGTAATTCAATGGTCAAAAATGACGTTCATCCCGGGGCGTGCAAACTTTCTTATGCGGCATATTGTGCCGGCAGGCAAAACAAGTTCCACGAATTTCACGACCAGTTATTTACGCTTCAAATGTATTTTGAAGTTGTAACGCAGGATAAGATTTCAAAACTGGCCAATAGTTTAAAACTTGACATGGCCGCATTTAATAATTGCGCATCGTCAAAAGAAATAAGAGATGTTATTAAAAAGCAAATTGAGGTTGCTAAAAAATTTGACATTAAACATACCCCTACGGTTTATATAAACGGCAAACGATTGAAAAAAATGCCCGAAAAAGAAATACTTAACGCGTTGCTTCAGCATGAATCGTTCTAAACAGCATAAAAAAGTTACAGCTGAAGAGTTAATATACAACATACACGGCGAACTTCACGCAAGAACCTCTATCTCGATAGAGGCGCCGGCTCAAATTAGGCATACGGCTTACAATTTTTCTGCCGAAGATAAGAAAGCAAAAAATAAGATCATAGAAACTTTTAATTCCCTTTTAGTTCAATTAAATATTAAAAAAACAGATATTCGACACGAAGAAAGAAGCTGTTTCGCCGAAAAATCATTCGCCGAAAAAGGAAGGCTTCTATTAATGTGGGAGATGCATACAGAATTTTACTCTTATACAACAATTTTTATACCCAAAGACAAGGCCTCTTTTTATTCAAAGCCGTACAGCTTGCCCGAATTCTATACCGCTGGCAAAAAGATTTTAGATTTAAGCGTTTTAATCGTTTCTGGCTTAAAATTAACTAATAAAATTCAATCTTTTTTACATGAAGGAACTCTTTACGGGGGGTATGTATTAAACGGCGAAGCCAGCGTATATACTACATTTCAAATAAATGAATTAGGACAAGAAAGATATGTTATTCTTTCAGGAAAACTATCTTCAGGAAGACTAGGAAGGCTTGTTCGAAGAATCATTGAAATTGAAAATTATTCGCATCTTATTCTGCTCCCTCTCACCGAATATAAAACTCATATTACGCGGCTTAGAAATAAAGAAAAAAGAATAGCCGAATATAGCGAACAAATTGCCGTTGATTTGGCGCAGGAAAATATTGACGCTCAAAAAGAGCAGCTATGGATTGTTAAACTTACGCGAAGTCTTGCGGAACTTATTCGCTTAACCGAGAATATGCGTTATCGTTTTTCTGCCGCAAGTTCTTATTATAGAATATTTATAGAAAGACTTAAATGGCTGCGCGAAAAAACAGGCGAAGGATATCAGTCTATAGACGAATTCTTAACGGCGCGGGTATCGCCTGCGGTAAGAAATTATGAAAATTTTATAGATCGAAGCGAAGCTTTGGCCTCGCAGCTTACCGCCTTGGGCAATATGATAAGAACCCGTATAAATCAAATAATGGAGAGACAAAACCTCAAAACGCTTGAAGCCATGAACAAAAGAGTAAAGCTACAAATCATGCTTCAAGAAACGGTAGAGGGCCTAAGTATCATTGTTTTAAGTTATTATATGACTTCTTTATCGAGTTATATTTTTCAAGCGATTGACAAATTGGCGTCATTACCGGGCGACTATAAATTATGGACAGCCTTTTCTGTTCCCGTTTGGCTGATTACCGCTTTTTTTATCACTAAAAGAGCTAAAAAATTAATCGCAAAAAAGGCCGAATGATCCATGTCTGAAAATTATTTAAGCGTTTTAGCTCTCTTCTTTTTGGCTATCTCATTAAATATGCCCTTTGGATATTTCAGAAAGAATTCAAGAAAATATTCGTTAAAATGGTTTATTTACATTCATTTGCCCATACCGTTTATAGCCACAGCGCGTATTCTTTCTGGTTTTAACTATAAAATTATTCCGCTATTGCTGGCCGCTTCTGTTCTGGGGCAGATAATGGGCGCAAAAATAAATAAAAAGAATTGAAACTTAAAAAAATAATCTCGGGATGAAACTATTAAATAATGAATATAAAATAGAAAAGATTGCCGACGATTTGTATCAAATTACATTAGAACAGCCTTTTTATATTCAAAATAAACTTTATTTAATTTTAGATAAATATCCGCTGCTAATTGATACGGGATATATTGAATCGTTTGGTTCATTGGCCCGGTCATTAAAAGAAATTAATTTAGGCTTTAAGAAAATACATTTTATTTGTTTTACGCATCCGCATATTGACCATATATCGGGTGGCCTTTTAATTTCAGCCGTCTATTCAAAGATAAAAATGGCGGGCCACGCTAATATACTCTCAGATATCCCCGATTATATGAAATATGTAAACGAGTGGAAAGACGATACTCTAAGACTTATTAATAGCGCCTATGAAGAAAAACAAAGCAGAAAAAGAATAGACGACTTTAATGAAAACTGGGAAGATTTCTTAAAAAGACTCGAAAATTATGAAACGCGTCATAGGCCTATAAATAAAATAAAATTAGATATCCCGTTAAGAGACAAGAGCGTTCTAACTACCGGAAAATATAATTTTGAAATTATTGAGACCCCAGGACATTCGAAGCATCACATTGTATTAATTGAGAAAAAGAAAAAATGGGCTTTTTCGGGAGATATGGTAATAGGCAATATACCTGCGATATATGGCCATTGGGACGGCAATCTTGATTTGTATAAAAGTTCTCTACAAAAATTAGCCGCTTACGACGATTGCACGTTTTTTCCGGCTCATGGCGAAATAATCGAAAATCCGGGTCGAAAAATTAAACTGATATTGAAAACATTAGAGATGCTTGAAAAAAAAATATTAAAAAAGTTCCCTAAAAAAGGGATAAATTTAAGAGAAGCGGCTTTATTAATCATACCGCCTAATGCTGAGAATGACGCAGATTTATGGTATATCGCTCTTGCTCTTACTGAGTCAATTCTTGAAATTCTAATAAATAAGGGATTATTAAACCTAAAAACCGGCGATAATAATCAGAAAATATACAAAAGTAATCATTAATATTTTCAAGAAAATCTTTTAATTATTAAATAATTCTTCCAGACTTTTCAATATATTTTGCGCCGATATCGTATTTTTTTTGTTTAAAAAGATTATGAATTTTAACATCTGTTTTTCTGAATTTATTTTTAAAAAGAATTTCTTTGGTATCTTTTTATTTTCAATATAATCAAGATCATTTAAATTATTTTTTTCATAATTTGTTTTTGATAATTTCATTAGCGAAGGGTTTTCTATTGAGGGGGCAATAAAATCGTTTTTAAATGATTCTATTAATCTCAAATTATCATGAGGAAAATATGAGATTTCATTTGCCGATATGAAAAAAATAGATTTCTCTTTTTTAAAAATATTTTGAAGAATATTTGTCAGGTTGTCTTTAAAACTTTTTTCGTGAAATATGAATTGCTTTGGGTTAAAATCATTCTGCCATAGTTTTGTTTTTTTTTTTAGACGAGTCGGCGAAAATTCTTTGGAAGCCTGCCAGCCGATATAAATACGAAAATTTTCCTGCAGTTTAGAAAGACTAAACCAGTGGTTTTTTAAGAGTATCCAAAATAAAGAATCGGCAAATTGAGAATCAAATGTCTCGGTGATTTTTGAAGACTTGTCATCTTTGGGCGGAACTTTTATCCAAAACAGTAAACCGGTTATCTTTTCTTCAATATTGTTATGACATTTTATCATATGCTGTTTGCATTATCATGCGAATTTTATTTAGCTTTTCAGCATCTGTTATTTTAGACTCGGCGTTAGCCGGATGCAGCTCATTGTTTATTTCAATTGTTTCTAAAATGTTTATTAATATTCGATGCGGAAAAATATAGAATTTCTTATTATTGGGCTTTACCTGCTGAGTTCCTCTTACCACAATCGGGGTAATCGGAACATTTGCCGAGCGGGCGGCGGAAAGACTTCCGTTTTTAAAGGGCAAAAGCTTAGAGGCGTCATTACTTCGAGTTCCTTCAGGATACATTAATATTGTTTGTTTTTTTTTCATTCTTCTTACAATGGCAATTAAGGCTTTTGCCGCATTTCTCGGGTTTTCTCTGTCAACGCTGATAAATTCGCATTTTGTCATTGCCTTGCCCACTAAAGGAATGTCAAAAACTTCTTTTTTAGATAAAAACAAAAAATCAGCGGGATAAAATCCGCCCGCAAAAATATCAAAATCAGACTGGTGATTGCTTATAATTAAAGCCGGTTTTGGAATGCTTTTTTTATCGCCAATTATTTTCACCGGCGAAAACGAAAGAAAAATTCCGGTTTTTCCCCAGAATCTGTAAATTATTCTAAAAAAACGCGTTTTTAGATTACTTTTGCCAATCCATAGAAAATTTAGTATAAGTATAGTTAAAGCGCATAAAATAGTTAAAGGAATAAATAAAACTATCCATATGAACCAGAAAATAAAGCCAAAAACCCTCTTCATAAAACAAGCAAATTCCTTGACCTGCAAGGTCAAGGTTTTAAAATGTATCAATTATAAGTCTATTTATGACGACAAGCAAATAAAGAATTAAATTATGGACAGAAGACTTAAAAAATTTGAAATAATTTATCCTAAGGATACCGTAATATTTAAGCAAAATGACGCGCCTGACGCCATGTACTATATTGTCAGCGGTAAAATTGAACTTACGATGGAAGCGCAGCATTCAAGATATGTGTTACATGTAGCCGAAGCGGGAGAATTCTTCGGAGAAATGGCCCTTTTTAACGATAAAAGAAGATCGGCCACGGCAAAAACAGTTACAGAAGCTGAAGTATTGAGAATTGAAAAATCCTCTTTAGATTTGCTTTTTTCAAATAAAGATTATATAGAAAAATTTATCAGCGTTATGGCAAATCGTTTATATGAAGCCGATATGCAGATAGAAGAATTGGTATTTATATCTAAAGAAGTGCGTTTTTTGCAGGCCCTAGCTTTATTTTGGCATGATTCCGGCAAGAAAGACGAAAAATCAGGAAATTTACTCGTCAGCCTTGACGGTTTTTGTATTTATATGAAGAAATGGTACGGTATGGCAGAAGCCGATGTAAAACGAACGATTTCTTACCTTCAAAATCAAGAGGTCTTAAAAATCAGAAAAGCAAAAGATAATTCATTGTGGGTAACTTTTTCTCCTACAAGGCTTCGTTTCTTTGAGTTGTTTTTTACCGGTTAAGGTTTCTTTACCAGAATAAAACTTGTTATTCCCGTGAAAATAGGCATAATCTGAAGAGTTTCAAACCCGGCCCCTTCGCATTCTTTTGACAATTCTTCAGGAGAGACGAAAGTTGAAACCGATTCGGGTAGATATGTGTATGCTTCTTTATTTTTACTGATAAAACCGCCGATTTTTGACAGTATCTTATGAAAATATATTTTATAAATGAAGCGAAAAAAAGTTGATTTAGATTCTGAAAATTCAAGTATTCCGAATAAGCTTCCTTTTTTTAGTACCCTAAAAATTTCTTTCAAGGCTTTTTCTCTGTCTGAAAAGTTTCTGATTCCATAGGCTATCATGGCGCGATCAAAACTTGAGTTTACAAAAGGGAGCGATTCAGCATAACCCTCAATCGCGTAATAATTATGTTTTAGTTTGGCCTTTGTACGTTTGATCATTTCATAGGCGGGATCTATTCCTACGACGGCGTGCGGCTTTTTCTTTAAGGCTTCTTTTGCCAAGTCGCCTGTTCCTGTTGCTAGATCTAAAATAAAATGATTATTCATTATTTTAAGACGCCGAATCGCCATTTTTCTCCAGATTTTATCGGTACCTAAGCTCAAAAAGCGATTTAAAAAATCGTATTTTTTTGCGATACTATTAAACATATCGCGGTTTTTTTTTCGGTGCGTTTCTTTATTTTTTTCGTTTTCCATTTTATTTATTTTGTCGATGATTAATTATTGAGTCAAATCAAGACCTATCCGATAGAAAAAACATGAAAGTATTGCATTCTTTTTTACTGATTGGCGGCACATTGTCATTATATAGCAGTATGACCTGTTTTTACACTGCAGACATCTTTAGAAGCGATTTTATAAGCGCATCAGAAAAAACCAGGGTGCATATAGATTACGGATATAAACCGTTAAGAGAATTAGAGAATATTGATTATAAGCCCGAAAAGGCCGTAAAATCTCAACAAAACGAAGATTTTTATAATTCATCTGTTGAAAAAGAACCGGAAGTTGAAAAAGAAAATCCCTCAAAGAAATTTTTTGATTTTCTTGAGAAATCAGATATTAATAGCGTAATCATTGAAAAAAAGTCATATGTAGAAATACCGGTTTATACGAAAGGCTTATATTTACATAATTACTCGGCGCTGTCAAAAGACAAACTAAACTATTTTATAAAGAAAGCTAAAAAATATAAAATCAATACCTTTGTCATCGACGTACAAAAGAAGATGGCGCCAAAAGAGAATATTGAAATGATTAAAAAGGCGGGAATTTTTCCCGTGGCTAGAATTGTAGTCTTTGAAGGCGGATTGAAAACAAAAGATCCTAATCAAAATTATATTAATAGTATACTGAATTTAATTGAAGATTCTGCCATACAGGGATTTCAAGAGATTCAGCTTGATTATATACGCTACGCCGATATGCCCGAACTCTTGTCGCTTCCCTTAAAATACAAATATGGCGTTATTAACAATATTTTATCTAAAGCTAAAAATAAAACAGATATGTTGGGCATCATGCTTTCTGCCGACGTCTTTGGCAGAATAACTTTAAATACTCATGACCATATAGGTCAAAGGCTTGAAAATTTCGGAAAGTTTATGGATACAATTTATCCGATGGTTTATCCTTCGCACTATACAAATGACCCGGGCAGAATTTCTGACCCATACGGCACTGTCAAAGAAGGCGTTCAGAATTCAAAAGAGAGGCTGAAAAAAACGCGCGTAGTGGCGTATATTCAAGGTTTTGATATGAAAATAACAAATTCAGGCTTAACAATGAGCGAATATGTAAAAGCGCAGATAAAAGCCGTAAAAGACGCTAGAGGCGACGGATGGATTATCTGGAACCCGAGAAACGATTACGAAGATTCTTTCAAAGCAATGAATGAAGTTATAGAAGATAAAGAAAAATTAACCTATCGTGTCAGAGAACAATAATAATCAAAAAAAATATTCTTTATATGTGGTATCTTTACCCATAGGAAACTCTGAAGACATTACAATAAGAGCCAAAAAAATACTAGAAGAGTCTGAAATTATCGCGGCAGAAGACACCAGAAAAGCAAAAAACTGGATTGGCCGCGTTCAAATTAAAACAAAGGCCCGGTTCATAGCCTATCATTCGCATAATGAAGAAAATTCTGCCGAGGGCATTATGAAGCTGTTGCTAAGTAAAGGTTCCGTTTGTCTGGTTTCTGACGCGGGTACTCCGAGAATCTCTGATCCGGGTTATGCTTTAATTAGAAAATGTTATGAAAATGAGATTCCCGTTATCAGCATACCGGGGGCCTCTTCTCTTACAAGCGCGTTAAGCGTTTCTCCGCTTCCTGTTAGTCCTCTTTTATTTTTGGGCTTTATTACGCCAAAAGAAAAAAAACGCTTGAATTTCTTAGAAGGTTTTAGAGATTATGACGGTACGGTCGTTTTTTTTGAAACGGTACACAGAATACAAAAATTGACGGGGGCGATTATAAATGCCTGGGGCAATTTAGAAGTATTTATAATTAGAGAAATAACCAAAGTAAATGAAGAATATTTTTGGGGTACGCTTGACGATTCTTTGCTTTGGCTTGACAAAAAAAAAGGAGAGTTTATAATCATTGTAAATAAGCGAAAAAAAAATAAAATGCTTATTAAGAATAAAGTTTTTGCCGATAATAACTTAAAATGATTATCTTTCTAAACTAAGATAAGGAGAACATGATGGTAATTGATAAAATTGGAAATATAGGCAAAATATTGCGACCCGATCAGTCTCAATCGCCTAAAAAAACTCATTCTTCAGAAAAGTCTGGCGCTGATACTGTAAATATTTCTGCGGAAGCCTTAAAGGCGCAAGAAAAAGCGCAGGCTGAAAATTCTATTCGAAAAACTTCTGACATACGTCATGAAAGGGTTCAAGAAGTAAAAAATAAATTGGCCAATGGCGATTATGATAATATAGATAATGAAATTCTTGAAAAGGTAGCCGAAAAAATAGCGCAATCTTTCATAAGATAATTATTATACTTATAAACTCATGTGACAAACAATTGGCCCCAATTTACATTACCCGCAAAAATATATTTTGAAAATAAATCTTTTGAAAAAATCGCCAATATAATTGGCGGTATCGGCGGCAGAGTACTTCTTCTTGCCATAAAAAAAGAAAATCATATTCCCGAAAAACTTGAAGAATTCCACGGTATCTTATCAAATCAAAACGAAGGATGTATCTTGTATGATGAACTTATCGGCGACCCCGATACGGAACAAATAGATTCGGCTACTCATTTTGCCAAAAAGGCTCATGCCGATGTTTTAGTGGCCTTTGGAGGCATTGATACTTTTAATACCGCAAAGGCCGTATCTTTATTGGCTTCAAATAGTTTTTTTGCCAAAGATCTTATAACAAAAGCAAAAACGCCAAAAGTAGACGCCTTGCCTCTTATTACCGTACCCGTTGAACCTTCTATGGGAGAAGAAATGTCGCCTGGTTTTTGCGTCATTGACGCAGAAGAAAGCGTTCGAAAGTATTATTATCATGAGATGCTCTACCCTAAAGCGGTATGCTATGATCCCGCTTTAAGTTCTTATGTAACAATAGATAAAGCTTCAAGAATAGGCGGAGCGCTTCTAGCGTATGCCATTGAAGCTTCTATTTCAAGCAACGCAAATCCCGTTACTACGACTTTGGCCAATAAAGTAATAGAAAATTTGCATAAAAATTTGGCTTCTTATTACAGCGATCCTAAAAATGAAAAAATTTCGTCAGATATGATGTGGGCGTCGGCAATGATTGGCGCAGCGGCCTGTTCGGCGCCCGTAGGGACGGCATGGGCAATCGCCATGGGCCTAAGCGCCGAGGCCCAGATGGATTTTCATAATTCTATTGCTTTAATACTGCCTCATGTGATGGAGTATTTTTTAACGTCGTCTCCCGGAAAATATGTGAGTATCGCCCGCAATTTAGGCGAAGAAGTTTCAGAGATTTCTGTTATTGAAGCGGCGATTAAATCGGTCGAGGGTGTTAGAAAATTATTTTCGTCTATAAATTTACCCGAAAGATTGTCCGAATTTGATGTTACAAAACAACAGATTCCTCAAATCGCCCGAGCCGCCCTGGAACTGCCGCATATATCAAACTCTCCCCGAAGGCTAGATCAAAATGAAATAGAATCTATTTTATTGGCCGCTTTTTAATTCATGAATACCGAAGAGTTAAAAATACTTTTAGAAAAAGTAGGCGATAAAAAGATAAGTATAGAAGAAGCTTATCAAAAATTAAAAATTCTGCCTTTTGAAAAAACTAAAACGGCTCATATCGATCATCATAGAAGTCTTCGTACAGGCTTTCCCGAGGTAATTTTTGGACAGCGAAAAGACGCGCAGCAAATCATCGAGATATGCGAAAAGATTATTGAGAAAAAACAAAACGCTTTAATTACCCGAATCGGTAAATCTAAGGCTGAAAAAATAAGAAAGCAATTGAATTTATCTGAAAAAGAAAAATTTATTTATCAAGAAGAAGCAAGATCTGTCTTGGTTAAAATTAAAAAAGCCGAAAATCTTCCGGGAAGAATAACCGTTATAACGGCTGGTACCGCCGATATTCCTGTCGCCCAAGAGGCGGTTTTTGCCGCTGAAGCTTTTGGCGCAACGGTTAATTCTATATTTGACGTGGGAGTAGCCGGAATACACAGACTGATTCATTATGCCGAAGATATCGCCAATTCTACGGTAATTATTGTTGTCGCCGGCATGGAGGGCGCATTGCCTTCTGTAGCGGCCGGTATTTCAGATACGCCGGTAATTGCCGTACCTACAAGCGTAGGTTACGGGTCAAATTTTAAAGGATTTTCGGCTCTTCTTACGATGCTAAACTCGTGCGCTTCAGTCGCGGTTATGAATATTGATAACGGCTTTGGAGCCGCCCGCTTCGCCTGTGGCATGCTATATAAAATGAAATCGCTTAAATAACAATGGGAAGTCGATGCGTTTTTCTTGATACGGTAAACATATCGCCCGCTTGTTTGTATCTTTTCAGTAAAAAATTGGTTCTGGTATGCTCAACGCCTTCTAAAGCTGCTAATTTTTCGGCTACAAAGAAAGCCACATCTTTTAATGAAGGACCTACAACTTCTACCAATAGATCAAAAGACCCCGAGAGAAGAAGGCAGGCGCTTACTTCGTCAAGCTCAGAAATTTGTTTTGCCACTTCGTCATATCCGCTTCCTTTTGACGGCGTAACCGTTACTTGTATTAAAGCAATGACTTCGGGACTTTCAATTTTTTCCCAGTTTACAATAGCCCTGTATTTTAGTATAATTTCTTCGTCTTCCAGCTTCTTTTTTAAGAAGCCGACTTTTTCTTCGGGCATGTTCATTTTTTTCGCAAGAACATCCGTCGCTATATTCGAATCTTCTTCTAAAAAATTTAAAAGCCTTAACTCTTCTTCTGTTAACGGTTTAAGCATGATATAACCTCCTTATCGAGCGTTACATATTTAATCGATTGAGAAATTCTGTCAATATGTTTTCTGCTTCAAGTTTTAATTTTTTTCTTTCAGTTTCTAATAAATCTTTATTTTGAGGGGGCTCTTTATAAAGACTGATATATATTTTAACCTTGGGTTCGGTTCCCGACGGGCGTATCGTCAGTTTGCCTTCGGGAATAAAAAAATATTGAATTACCAAAGAAGAGGGCAGGTTGTTTTTAAGATATTGTATTTCGGTTGTTTTTGGCGCTTTGCCGTCTTCTCTTAAATCTAATATATCAATGACGTCTCGTTCGCAAATTTTACTTTTGATAAGTTTTTCGGGCTCTTTAAGTTTTTCTAGAAAATCAGACATTGCCGACGTATTTTCGGCTGAAAAGGTAATATTATGTAAAACTTCATGATAAATGCCGTGCTTTAGAGCAATTTCGTCAAGAAGAGTTCTTATATCATATTCTTCGGCCAAAGAAGATATCGCAATAGCCGAAGAAATCGAGTCTTTATCTCTAACCCAGTTTATCGGTAAATAGCCGAAAGATTCTTCTCCTCCGAATAAATAATTATCGGGGTCTTTTACCAGCTCTGAGGCAATGTACTTAAAACCGGTAAGAGTTTCAAAAACTTTAATATCGTAACTTTGCGCTATTTTATTTTGCAGATTTGTAGTGACGATGGTTTTGCAGATGTATGGACTCTTGAGACTTTTAGCTTTTTTTCTACAAAGATATTCGAGCATAAGAGATCCGATTTCATTGCCGGTAAGAAAAACATACTCGTTTGAAATTCTATATGCGCATCCGACTCTATCGGCGTCAGGGTCTGTCGCTAACAAAATATCATAATCGTTTTTACCGGCTTCAATAATCAATTCGTCAAAAGCCTCTTTTTCTTCAGGGTTGGGGCTTTTTAAATTGGGAAAGTTACCGTCAGGATTTTTTTGCTTTGAAAGTATTTGAAAGTTATTAAACCCAAACTCTGAAAATACTTTTTCAAAGGCCCACCCGCCGCTGCCATATAAAGGACTATATAATATTTTTATGTTTTTCTCGTCTTGCCCAATAAAAGGCTCTTTTTTTAAATCGGTTATGTAATTTGATATAACCTCATCGTCGACAAAGTCGTTTTTATCGACGTTTTCTTTGGACCATGTTGGTAAATCGTCAGGGATTTCGGTATATGGCGTCTTTTTATACTCTGATTCTATCTCTTTATCAATTGGACCAACAATTTGCCCGCCGTCTTGCCAATAAACTTTATAACCGTTATACTGAGGGGGGTTATGAGAAGCTGTAATCACTATTCCGCAATGACAATTATTTTTAAAAACTCCGTATGATAAAACAGGAGTGGGCGTAGGGCGTGAAAATATAGAGACATCCATGCCTATATTTTTAAAAAAATGATAGGTGACTTTCGAAAACATTTCTGACGAATTTCTCGAGTCATAGGCAATCATAATTGAAATTTTATCGTTAAACTTTTCTCTAAGAATTTTTGCCAGAGCAATATTAAGACGCGTTATGTTATAGATATTAATTCTATTTGTGCCGTGGGCCGCAATCGATCTCATTCCGCCTGTACCGAAAGCAAGCTCGCCTTCAAAAGATCCGTTTTTTATATAATTCTCTTCGTTTTGGCGAAGTTCAATTTTTTCATCTTCAGGCAAAGGAGCTTTTAGATATGATTCAAAAAAATCTTTGCTTCTTAAGGTCATGATTAAAAATTTATAAGTCTAGTTCGGTAACTTTATCTGCATTATCTTCGATAAACTTTCTTCTCGGAGCGACATCGTCGCCCATCAAAGTAACAAAAACGTCATCGGCCGTAATTGCGTCGTCTAATGATATTTGAAGCAATACACGATTTTCAGGATCCATGGTGGTATCCCATAATTGGTCGGGGTTCATTTCTCCTAAGCCTTTATAGCGTTGTATGTTAAACTTGGCTCCGTCTTCAAAACTCTTTAGGATTCTTTCTTTCTCGGCTTCGCTGTACGCGTATGTAGAATTTCTTCCCTGAGTGATCAAATACAACGGAGGACGCGCCAAATATAAGTTCCCTTCATCGATTAAAGGCTGCATATATCGAAAGAAAAAAGTCAAAACTAAAGTTTGTATATGCGCGCCGTCAACATCCGCGTCGGTCATAATAATTATTTTATGATATCGTAACTTTGAAATGTCAAAATCTTCGCCCACTGCGCACCCTAAAGCCGTAATTAACGCCGTAATTTCTGTATCATGAAGAACTTTATCTAACTTTGTTTTTTCTACATTTGTAATCTTACCTTTTAAAGGTAAGATTGCCTGAAAATGTCTGTCTCTGCCTTGTTTTGCCGAACCGCCGGCAGAATCGCCCTCTACAATAAAAAGCTCAGAAACATCAGGGCTGCGGCTGGTGCAATCGGCTAATTTACCTGGAAGTCCCGAGCCTTCAAGGGCGTTTTTGCGTCTTACAAGATCTTTCGCTTTTCGAGCGGCGATACGGGCCGAGGCGGCGGAAATACATTTTTCAATTATTTTTTTTGCTTCGGTAGGGTTCTCTTCAAAATACTCTTTAAGATTATCATATACTAAAGACTGAACAATGCCTTTTACTTCGCCGTTGCCAAGCTTCATTTTTGTCTGCCCTTCAAACTGAGGGTTCGGTATCAATACGCTTATTATGGCGGTTAAGCCCTCGCGTACATCGTCGCCGGTTAAAGCGACGTCCATTTTTTTATCTAAACCCAAAGCCTTTTTAGCCTCATTAATGGCCCTAGTTAGCGCCGTTCTAAAGCCTTCAAGATGAGTGCCGCCTTCTCTTGTATGAATTGCGTTTGCGAAAGTAAAAATTTGTTCATTATAGGTATCGCAGTATTCTAATACAGTTTCTATCTGTATATCATCTTTAACGGCTGAAAAATAAATCGGTTTTTTATGAAGGGGATGTTTCTTTTCGGTTAGTACTTTTACAAATTCAACAATACCGCCTTTATATTGAAAAACCGCCTCTCGCTTTTCAGCTTCTCTTTCGTCAATAAGAGAAATCTTTATGCCTTTATTTAAAAAGGCAAGCTCTCTTAAGCGAGTAACCAGAACATCATAACGATATTCTAAAGAATCAAATATTTCATGGTCGGCTAAAAAAGTAACAATCGTGCCTTGCTTTGACGTGTTGCCTATTTCTTTAAGAGGAGCGTCTGGAACTCCTCTTTGAAAAGACTGAATATGATGTTTGCCGTTTCTTAAAACTTCAATTTTTACCCACTCAGAAAGAGCATTAACGACTGATATACCCACGCCATGTAAACCCCCCGAGACTTTATACGCTCCGTCGCCGAACTTACCCCCGGCGTGAAGTTTTGTAAGCACAACTTCAACGGTAGAGACGCCGGCTTTCGGATGTTTTTCTGTAGGTATACCTCTGCCGTCGTCGGTTACTCTTATTATATTGCCTTTTAATATTTCGACTTTTACATTGTTGCAATGACCCGCCATGGCCTCGTCTATAGAGTTGTCAACAACCTCGTAGACCATATGATGAAGCCCGGGTAAATCTGTTGACCCAATATACATTCCTGGACGGCGTCTTACCGCTTCTAGACCTTCTAATATTTGTATTTTAGAGGCGGAATAATCTTCTGTAACTGCCGCGAGAGTCTTTTCGTTTGATTTTTTATCTGTACCCATGTTTATATTTTTTTTAATGTATTTATCAATAAATCAATAGCTTTAATTTTATCGGAATCTTTATATTCTTGTTTCATTTCTTTCTTTGATACCATTTTATCAGCGTGAGACATAATGTCTTTTCTTTTTAAAGAATTCGTTAAAGAATTCGGCGAACTTGCGTCAACTAAAGAATTTTCTGGCGCAGTTTTCCATTTTATTCGCCCTGTTTTAACCTTGATATTTTTTATTCTTAAAGGCAGTGTTTCGCTGATTTTTGAGCGTATCTCGTTTTGAAGCAGCAAAATTTGCTGCGCAAATATGGGATGATCTGCGGTTACATATAATTCATTTTCTTTTAAAAGTAAAGGCGTTGAATGCGAAGCTAACCCTTCTCCCGCAAGAACTTGCCAGTTTTTTTGAATTTGTATTAAGTTGGTTTCTTTTTGTATAAAGATTTTATTTTTTTCTGGCAGTTTACTTGTTATTTTTTTAAAGAGAAAACGAATATCATGATCATTAAATCGCTTAATCATAATAAAGATTTTGATTAATGTTTTTCAAACGCGGTAAATTCTAATATGTCGTGACATCGGCTCTTTATTTGTTCCACATTTGCCTTTTCTAAACCTTCAGTAGTAAACTCTTCTACGCAATAACTTGCGGCTGCGGCTCCCCATATTACGGCTTGCCTGATAGAGGCGTTTGAAAACATATTTTCTTTTGATTCTTGATATTGCGAATACAGATATGATACAAATCCGCCGGCAAAGCTGTCTCCCGCGCCTGTAGGGTCCACAACGTCTTCAGTAGGGTAGGCGGCCGCGACAAAAATAAAATCTTCTGTAACTGCCAAAACGCCATGCTCGCCTTTTTTAACCAGCACAATTTTAGGCCCGCTTTTTTGTACGATTTTGGCCGCTTTAACCAGAGAAGCCTCTTGGGCAAGCTCTCGTATCTCGGCGTCGTTTAAAAACAGCACGTCTACTTTTTTTAAGACGGCCCATAAATGATCCACTTTTGATTCAATCCAGAAATTCATAGAATCAAGGCCTGCAAAGACTATGTTTTCCATTTGGTTTAAAACTTTCATTTGTATTTCAGGATCTATATTGGCAAGAAATATAAAAGGCGATTTTTTTTGCTCTTCGGTAAGTATAGGATCAAATTGGGTCAATACGCCTAAAACTGTTTCATCGGTATGGGCGACATTCATATCGTATTCGTAATGACCTTTCCAGTGAAAGGTTTTTTCTTCAGATTTTGAAATTCCGCCGATATCAACCTTTCTATCTGATAAATATCGCAGATGTTCTTCGGGAAAATCGTTGCCTACAATGCTTACAATTTTAACGGGGGCCAATAATGAAGCGGCCATTGAAAAATGGCTTGCCGAACCTCCGAGGACCTTTTCTCTTTCGCCAAAAGGCGTTTTAACGTCATCAAGGGCGACGGTACCGACTACTACTATACTCATATAGTCAAAAAAAAAAAAATAGGCGTCATGTCGACAAAGAAATGATCTAATGACTCATAAGATTAACGTTCAGAATGCTCTTCTCATAAAGCTTTCTTGAATATAGGCGTTCTATAGAAAAAAATCTTGACACGCAGTCTTTACCTCCTATTTTTTTGTATGGTCATTTCTATCGAAAAATGGTATGCGTGGGCCCCGGGGCTTGAGACCCCTTCAGACTGGCGTAACTGGGCCGAAGAGAAAATGAAAATTTCTGATTCTGGCGCACCTAATTTAGATTTTTTGCCGGCCATGCAAAGACGCAGATTAAGTCTTCTCAGCAAAATGGCTTTTGCGGCTGCATATCATTGCTTAGACGCGGGAAGTAGAAAAGTGCGCACGGTTTTTGCGTCGCGTCACGGCGAGATTCAAAGAACCGGCAATATTTTACATGACATTCTCAATAAAGAAGGCGTATCGCCCACAGCGTTTAGTTTATCGGTACATAGCGCTACCGCCGGATTATTTTCGATTTTTCAGGAAAATAAAGAACCCTCGGTAACGGTATCGGCCAGAAAAGATACGTTTGGTTCGGCAATTGTTGAGGCCGCCGGTTTGTTATCCCGAGATCCCGAAGAGCCTGTTTTAATTATTGCAGCCGATGAACTTCTTCCTGAAGAGCTTTCTGAGTTTGCCGACGAAGTTGAAGCGCCCCATGCGGTCGCTTTTTTGATATCGCCCGGTAAAGATTTTAAAAATACAAGAAATATAGAAGTGAATTTTGAGTTTTATGAAAAAAAGAGCAATAATAATATAAAGAATGAACCGTTCCCTTTACAATTTATACGCTGGTATTTAAGCGAGAAACAGGAAATTAGCATAGACGGAGAAAGACTGAAATGGTATTTCAAAAAATCGCCGACAAGTTAAGCTATTATTATCGTATCGCGGCTACAGGGTTTTCTTTTTTTCACTTTAGCGCGGGAGGTTTTTTTCTAGGCGTCGCTGTCTTCCCTCTGGTTATAGCGTGGCCCTCTAAAAAAACAAAGAAGAAAGCAAGAATTCAAAAAATTATTCATTATTCTTTTCGATATTTTTTTTGGCAGATGAAAATCATGGGAATACTCAAGGTAAAAGTAGAAAATGCCGAGAAACTTAAAAGCGGAAAAAGCATGCTGGTTATAGCCAACCATCCGACTTTAATTGATATCGTTTTTATTTTATCGCATATGCCCAGGGCCGATTGCGTCGTAAAGCTTCACGCATGGAACCATCCTTTTTTTGGCAGGGTCGCGCGGGCGGCCGGTTATATAAAAAATGACGATCCTGTCGAGGTAATTGATCGCTGCGTTGAAAATCTTAATAAAGGAGATAATGTAATTATATTTCCCGAAGGCACCAGAACTTCCCCTGATGTAGTAATAGATAAATTTCAAAAGGGCGCCGCCAGAATCGCTTTAAAAAGCGGATGTAATATTTTACCTATTAAGCTTGACTGCCAGCCAAGAACTTTAACAAAAGACAAAAAGTGGTACGAAGTAGCGAAAAAACGCTTTCAATTATCAATGAACGTAGGCGAACTTATAGATGTCGCGCCTGTTGTAAAAAACGCGAAAAATCAGTTTGCCGCCGTGAAAAAACTGACCAATTTTTTTAGAGACTACTATCTCAAAGAAGTGGCCGTATAGTAATAAAAAAATATAAATAAAAGGAGAGATTTTGTGAAAGAACTTGAAGAAGAAATAAAAGAATTGATTATAGATTCGCTTGATTTAGAAGACGTTAAAGTTGAAGATATTGAAACAGACGCTCCTCTTTTCGGAGAAGGCCTGGGCCTTGACTCTATTGACGCGTTAGAGCTCGGGTTGCAGATTCAAAAAAAATATAATATCAAAATTGAGGCAAAATCGCAGGAAACCAGAAAGCATTTTGCGTCGGTAAAGAATTTAGCCGCGTTTATACAAGAATCTACAAAATAATTATTTTCTAATAAAAAGCAAAAAAAGGAAGGTTAAACATGACTAGAGATGAAGTTTTTAATGAGATTAAAAAAATTCTCGTTGATACATTCGAAATTGAAGAAAGCAGCATTGTCGGGTCGTCAAACGTATATCAAGATTTAGACTTAGACAGTATTGACGCAATAGATTTGATAATAAAGCTGCAAGAGATAACGGGAAAAAAGGTCGAGCCTGAAGAGTTTAAAAATGTTCGAACTATTGACGATGTTGTCGATATCGCTCATAAAATTATTCAGCAAAAGTGATACGAAAGATTTTAAATATTTTAATTGGGGTTATCTTTGTACTGTACCCTTTGGGCGTTTTTTTAGGTTTTAATTATTTTGAACCAAGGTTTATAGGTATGCTTCTTTTAGTTTTTTTTACGCTCAGAGGGCTGTTTTTCATAAATAAAAACTTGATAAAAAACCTATATCAATTGGCTCCTATTGCCATTGCGGTTTTTGTAACTTCTATGGCCGTAATTATTTTCAATGAAAATATCTTCTTAAGGCTGCATCCGGTCTTAATAAGTCTGGCTTTTTTATTTAGTTTTGGCTATACTCTGATTAAGCCTCCTTCAATGGTTGAGAGATTTGCGAGACTCAAAGACCCTCAGTTATCTAATGATGCGATTGCGTATACCAAAACCGTAACAAAAGTATGGTGCCTTTTTTTTATTCTTAACGGATCGGCGGCCGCATATACAACTTTTTACGCGTCTTTTGAAGTCTGGACAATTTATAACGGTCTGATTAGTTACATCTTAATGGGAATTCTCTTTATAACCGAGTTTATCGTTCGACATTTTAAAATCATTTCAACAAAACAAAATACAATTTAGAGTTATTAATTTGGAAAGTTTTATACCGATTTCAAAAGTTCTTACAGAAAAATGTAATAGTTCTTCTATAATTGCGTTGCGCGAAAATAAAGAGATAACATGGCAAAAGTTTAGTCAAAGCGTTTGGCGTCTGGTTGAAAAAATTTCTTTATTAAATAAAGACTGCTGGGGTCTTTTTTGCGAAGACGCCTTGAGTTTTGCAATTGGTTTTTTTGCGTTGCTTCACTCTAAAAAAACGATTGTAATGCCGCCAAATATGCGCTCGGTCGCTATTAATGAAATTAAAGATAAAGTAGACGCTGTTATTACAGATACCAAACCGGTTATAAATTTAGAGACCGTATCTCCGGCGCTTATCACCGATAATTGCGAAGTTAAATTTGAAGAGCTTTTAGCTGAAGATTTAACAATTAATCTTATGACATCAGGTTCTACCGGAGTTCCAAAAAATGTCGAAAAAAAACTTGCATGTTTTGAAGAAGAAATAAAGGTCTTAGAGAATAGGTGGGGAGGTCTTCTCAGTAGCAGCCATATTGCGTCTACAGTTTCTCACCAGCATATCTACGGTTTGTTATTCAGAGTGCTGTGGCCGATGGCTGCCGGCAGAGTTTTTATTAGCGAAATTTATCATTATCCCGAAGCGTTTGAAGAAGACGCAAAATCGTTTGAAAAGTTTGCCTTAATTTCAAGTCCGGCTACCTTGAAATACTGGCCCAAGTTAATCGATTTATCAAAAATAAAATCCAAAATCTCGGCTGTATTTTCGTCAGGCGGTGCCTTGTCTCAAGAGACGGCTCTTGAAATTAATCAAGCCTTGTCGTTTTCGCCTATGGAGATTTTAGGTTCGACAGAAACAGGCGGCGTCGCATGGCGAAGTTATGACGGTTCTGAAAAAAGTTTATCGTGGCGCCCCTTTAATAATGTTGAAATTAAAGTTTCAGAGCCCGATGAAAACCTTCTGGTAAAATCTCCGTTTACCGTAAAAACTGAAGATTTATATTTTAAGATGGGAGATACGGCAAAGCTTCAAGACGACGGAAGTTTCTTGCTTCAGGAAAGATCTGATAGAATTGTCAAAATTGCCGAGAAAAGAATCTCTTTAATTGAAATGGAAAAGACTCTTATTAAAAGCGATTTTGCGACAGATTGCGCCATTGTAGTTCTGCCGCATAAAACTCAGCCAAATAGGAAAATTTTAGGAGCTCTTATTGTTCTCTCAAAAGAGGGTTTAGAATTTAAAAGAAAAAATAATGAAAAATTTCTAAATGAAGCGCTTAAAAAAGAATTATTAAAAAAGTTTGAATTAGTGACAATTCCAAAAAAATGGCGTTACACAGAGTCTATTCCTGAAAATTCAGAAGGAAAAAGAACATATGATTTAATTAAAGGGTGTTTTATGGAAAAATTACAAAATGAAATCAGACAACCAGAGATGATATCTCGTAAAATCAATGGCGATTTGCTTATTTTGAATCTGCGTATTCCCGAAGAGCTTCTTTATTTTAAGGGACACTTCTCAGAAGTTCCAATTTTGCCGGGAGTCGTACAAATAGATTGGGCAATATCTTTTGGCAAAGAGCATTTTGGCTCTTTAGGAGTTTTTTCTCGAATAGAGAACTTAAAATTTCAAAATATCATCTTGCCGAATCAGGAAATTAAGTTGACCATTGAATGGAAAAAAGAAACAGGCAAGCTTTATTTCTCATATGAATCAGAAAAAGGCGTTCATTCTTCAGGAAGAGCGGTATTTGAAAACTAGTAATGAGCCCAAATACTTGCATAGTAATTCCGATTTTTAATCATAAAGAAGCCATTATAAACACAATTAAGGCTTTGAAAAAATATAAACTGTTCTGTTTCATTATTGACGACGGCAGCGAAATAGAAACAAAAAATACTCTTAAGAATATTGAAAAAAATGAAGATTGGGTAGAATGTTATCACTTCACAACGAATAAAGGCAAAGGCGCCGCGGTCAAGTTTGGCCTCTCATACGCAAAAAAAAAAGGATTTACGCATGCTGTTCAAGTTGACGCCGACGGACAGCACGATCTTGGCTCTATAAAAAAAATGTTAGAAATCTCAAGCAAAAATCAAAACGCTTTTGTACTAGCTCAACCTAAATACGATAAGTCTGTTCCCAGATCGAGACTATACGCAAGATACATCACTCATTTTTGGGTAGGCATTGAAACGCTTTCATTCAAAGTACTTGATACAATGTGCGGTCTTAGAGTTTATCCTCTTGAAAGTATTACCAAAATAACCGAAAAAAAAAGACTAGGCGACAGAATGGATTTTGATACTGAAATTGTAGTCAGAAGCGTATGGAAGAACATTCCTGTTAGAACTCTTCATGTAAAGGTTCATTATCCTGAAGACGGTATATCTCATTTTAGAGTTTTTCATGATAATGTATTGAATTCAAAAATGCATACTAAACTTTTTTTAGGCATGCTTATTCGCTTTCCCCTTCTTCTATTTAAAAAAATTTTTTATAAGAACAATGTAGAGCCTCACTGGTCAGAAAAAAAAGAAAGAGGGAGTTCCTGGGCGGTAAAGTTGATTGGATTTTCATATAAGGTTTTCGGAAAAACTTTCTGCAAATTGTTATTGTATCCGGTTATTACATACTTCTTTCTTACCGGAAGAAAAAGCCGCAAGGCGTCAAAGCTCTATTTAACAAGACTTTATGAAACTGAAGAAGGCAAGAAAATATTCAAAAAAAAGCCATCGGCAATCGATAGTTACAAGCATTTTTTAGAATTCGGCAGAGCGATAATAGAGAAGATTTCGGCATGGATTGGCCATATAAAAATAGAAAATACTCAATTTGATAACGCCGAAGAGTTTCTTAATTTGCTTCGAACAAAAAAGGGAGGGGTCGTAATCGGGTCGCATTTAGGAAACCTGGAGGTTATAAGGGCCCTTTCTGAACAGGTAGACGAAATTAAAATGAATGTATTGGCCTTAACAAAACACGCTGAAAATTTTAACAGTCTCTTGAAAAAGTTAAACCCTAATGTTGATATTAAGCTAATACAAATCTCAGAAATGTCTATTGATACAGCTATTCTTTTAAAAGAAAAAGCCGATAACGGAGAAATTATTGTTATTGCCGGCGATAGAACATCGGCGGTGTCTCAAGAAAGAATCAGTTATGTAAATTTCCTGGGGCATCCTGCGCCGTTTGCCCAGGGACCGTTTATTTTAGCCGCCTTATTGAAAACGCCCGTATACCTTTTATTTGCTCTGAGAGAGGGTAAAAAATATGTTTGTTATTTTGAAAAATTTTCTGACAAAATAGACTTGCCCAAAAAAAATAAAGAGCAGGCCCTTAAGGCCGAAATAGAGAAGTTTGCCGTCCGTCTTGAACATTATTGTTACAAGGCTCCGTTTCAATGGTATAATTTTTATAATTTCTGGCAAGATGAAAAACCAAAAAAGGAACAAAATAAAGCATGAGCAAATTAGCAGATAACAAAAATCAAATTATTTTCGGAAATAATTTCATCAGCATACGAGATATTGTTGAAATAGCCTATCAAAATAAAGAAGCAGAACTGTCGCAAGATACGGGCTGGAGAAAAAAAATACAGAAGGGCGCAGAGTTTTTAAGCAGACTTCTAAAAGAAGAAGGCTCTATATACGGCGTAACAACCGGTTACGGCGATTCATGCACCGTTGCCGTTCCTATTGATCTTGTTTATGAACTTCCTCTTCACTTGTCTAGATTTCATGGCTGCGGTATGGGCAATACGCTTAGCGTTGAATTGTCTTTAGCCGTTTTGGCGGTTCGCCTAAGTTCTCTCTCGCAGGGATACTCGGGAGTTCGCCTTGAAATTCTCGAGACATTGGCGCAGTTGATTAATAAAAAAATAGCGCCGGTGATTCCTGAAGAGGGTTCGGTAGGGGCCAGCGGCGATTTGACGCCGTTATCGTATGTAGCGGCAGTTCTTATGGGAGAAAGAGAAGTTTTTTACAAGGGCAAGCGCGAAGAGACGTTATCGGTATTTAACAAAGAGGGAATTACTCCGCTGAAGCTTGTGCCTAAAGAAGGCTTGGCCCTGATGAACGGCACGGCCGTGATGACGGCAATGGCTTGCGCCGCTTATGACCGAGCCGAATATTTGTGCCGGTTGGCAAGTCGAATAACCGCTTTGACCATAATAGCTACCGACGGTAATCCCTGCCATTTTAAAGAAAATTTATTTACCGTTAAGCCCCATATGGGTCAGGTAAAAGTCGCTGAATTTATACGAAACGATCTGTATGAACTTCCTCCTTCTAAAGAAAAGAACCGCCTGCAAGACAGGTATTCTCTCAGATGCGCGCCGCATGTTATTGGGGTACTGGTCGATTCGCTTGACTGGATGAAAAAATTTATAGAAACCGAAATTAACAGCGCTAACGATAATCCTATTATTGACGGCGAAAAAGAAGAAATACTCCACGGCGGTCATTTCTATGGCGGACATATTGCTTTTGTGATGGATTCAATGAAAAATGCCGTGGCCAATCTTGCCGATTTAATGGATAGACAGCTTGCGTTATTGGTTGACCCTAAATTTAATCACGGTCTACCAGCAAATCTAACCGCCGCAAAAGGCAAACGCGCCTCTATAAACCACGGATTTAAGGCAGTTCAAATACTGGTTTCGGCTTTATGCGCAGAGGCCTTAAAACTTACGATGCCCGCCAGCGTTTTTTCGCGGTCGACCGAATGTCACAATCAAGATAAGGTAAGCATGGGCACCATTGCGGCTAGAGACTGTTTAAGAATAATAGAGTTGACCGAGCAAATAGCCGCCGCCATGCTTTTGGCCGTCATTCAAGGGATCGATTTAAGGCTTGAGACAGCTAACGATTTAAATTTAAAAAAACATATATTAAATATGAAAGATTCAATTAGAGAGAAATTTGAACTTGTAATAGAAGACAGACCGATGGAAAGCTCTTTAAGATATTTCGTTGAATTAATCAGAAAAAAAGAATGGAACCTTTATAACGAATAAGATTATAAACCATAAGCCCTTTATGAAAAATCTAAATAAATATGAAGAATCTGTAAATATAAAAATTCCGTTTCATGATATCGACTTGGCGCAGGTCGTTTGGCACGGAAATTACGTTAAGTATTTAGAAATAGCGCGGTCGGCGTTATTAAAAAAATTTGATTATGACATAACAGAGATGCTGCAGTCAGACTATGCCTGGCCCGTTATTGAATTAAAATGTCGTTTTACCAGAACTGTTCAGTATGGTCATGAAATAACAGTAACCGCTAAAATAATCGAAATCAAGAACAGATTGAAAATCAGCTATACAATAATTGATTCAGATACTAAAGAGAGAGTTTGCAGGGCCCATACTATTCAAGTCGCCATAAATATGGTAAAACGCGAAATGTGCCTTGAGTCGCCCGAAATTCTTTTTGATAAATTGGGTGCAACAGAAGACGAAGAGCTGTTATGAAAAATGCATTAACTCTTATAAAAAAACTGATTTTAACAAGAGTTCTGGCTTTTGTTTTTTTATTGGCTCAGTTTATCTCGCCGGTTTCAGGCGTCTATAACGAGAAGAATTTTGAGCAGGTTATCGGACAATTATCAAAAATAAAAAAAATAGCCAGCGATTTTAAGCAAATTAAAAAAATCAAAGCGTTAAAATCGCCGCTTATTTCAAAAGGAAGTTTTCTTTTTCATAAGAAAGAAAATAAAATTTCATGGAACCTGAAAAGTCCGTTTGAAGTCTCTTTTGTCATTACCGATCAGGAAATTACCCAGAAAGAAAAGGGAAAAGAGCCGATACGAATAACGCCTAAAAACCAGCCTCTTATTTTTGAGTTTACCCAGGTTTTATTCTCTATATTCTCGGGTAACAGAGAAAACCTGAATAATTATTTTAACATAGATTTTAACGGCGGCCTAAAAAACTGGAATTTGACCTTAACGCCTAAAAATGAAAATATTCAAAAAATAATAAAGAAACTCGCATTATCGGGAGACAGTTCAATTCGAGAATTGAAGATATTTGATCAAGGCGAAGATATAACGACCATTACTTTTATAAACACAAAAACAAATTGATTATTAGATATTAAAGACGCTGTATAAAGACAAAATTTAATATTAACGCATAGTATAGGCGCAGAGGAACTTGCATATTTTAAAGAAATTTTCAAATATTTTCAACGCGGTAATCGTCGCAATTGTTATTTCTTTTGGCGTTCAGTTATATTCGGGTATTGAAGTCGAAACAAACATATTAAAGCTTCTGCCAAAGACAGAACAAGATCAAATTATTGAAGATTCAGTTGAAAAATTTATCAATCAGTTTTCTCAAAAAGTTCTTTTCTTGGTAAAGCATAAACAAGAGAAAAAAGCCGAAGAGGGGGCTTATGAATTTTTTAAGCGCCTCAAAGAAGAAAATATTTTTAAAACTCTTAAGCTGAAAATTGATTCAGATGAATTAAAATCATATTATAAATTTTATTTTCCCTATCGGTTTCAGCTTTTAGGCGGCGGCGAGCGCGAATTGTTCTCAAATGAAAAAAATATTGAGAAATTCTTAAGCGTGCATATGCAAAAATTATACAGCCCTATGGCGCTTACAAATTCGGCTATTTTAGAAAGCGACCCTTTCTTTTTGTTTATTTCATTTTTACAGGATCTGCCGCAACCCGCAAATCTTTTAAATCTTAATAACGGACTATTGAAAGCAAACGTCAACGATTATCACTATGTGCTTTTATCGGCCGATATCGGTGTAGACCCCTTCTCGTCAAAAAGCGTTCAAATTGTAGAGGCCATAGATAAAGCAAAAAAAGAGACAGCCGGCAAAATCTCTGAAATAGAATTTGTTTCTACAGGCATGGTTTTTCACGCCGATATGGGCGCAAAGCTTGCTAAAAGAGAAATATCGGTTATCGGCTTTGGCTCTATTCTGGGAATTATTTTGCTTTTTATGGCGACCTTTAGAAGTCTTTTTCCTTTGTTTTTAGGCATGGCTCCTATTGTGGTAGGTATGTTTTCGGCCTTTGTTTTAGGGAATCTGGTTTTTGAAAAAATGCATATGCTTACGCTGGTTTTTAGCGCGAGTTTAATAGGCATTTCAATCGACTATTCATTTCATTATTTTTCTGATCAATTGCTTGAAAAGAAAAATTGGAACGCCGAAAAGGGATTAAAGAATATTTTTTCAGGAATAACTTTAGGGTTACTAACGACCGTAATAGGCTACTTCGGTCTTTTCTTTGCTCCTTTTCCCGGTTTGATACAGATGGCTTTTTTTTCGTCTGTCGGATTAATCGCGGCCTATCTGACGGTTGTTTTTTGGTTTCCGGTTTTTGTAAAAAAAACAAGCAATCATAAAGAGCCGTTTTTTTTAAGTCGTCTTGAAACATATTTTTCTATTTGGCGCTTAAAAAAATTCTCTGAAGTTCGCGTTTTACTGTTCGTTTTAATACCGATAATCTTTGTTATCGGGTTTACAAACTTAAATGTACAAGACGATATTCGCAGTTTGCGTCCTGAAATAGATTTTTTTACCGAACAAGAAAATGAGTTCAAGCAGATAGCCGGTAGAATAGAAAACTCGCATTTTTTAATTGTTAAGGGAAAAAATGAAGAACAAGCCATTCAAAGCGAAGAAGAAATCGCTCCAGAGCTAGAGAAGCTGATTGAAAGTAAAGATCTAGCGGGATATCAGGCTGTTTCAAAAGCGGTTCCTTCAATAAAAAGGCAGAAGCAGAATTTTAGTTTACTGTCGAATTTTTTTAATAAAAATAAATCGAGAATAAAAGAATATATGAACGATTTAGGGTTTTCAAAAAAATCTTTTGATTATCTGAAAACCATTTCAACTAAAAAAAATATAGAATATCTGACGACAGAAAAGTGGGTTTCTGATTTGCCGCAGCACTTTCTGCAAAATTTACAGATTGAAAAATCGAATCAGGCTTTTACTTCGGTAATACTATTAGAAAATCTTAAAAATTCTGAGATATTGTCGACTATTGTAAAAAAACATTCAAATATTACCTATGTCAACAAAGTTTCACAAATTTCAAATCTAATGAAAAAATATCGCAAAATGGCCGGAATTCTGGTTTGTATTTCATATATTTGTATTTTTCTCTTTTTAATGGTTCGCTACGGTTTTATCAAATCGTTTTTAATAATGACGCCCCCTGTCATGGCCGCTTTATTGACGATAGGTCTCTTGGGAACATTTTCGATAGATTTTAATTTATTTAATACTCTTGCTTTACTGCTTATCCTTGGAATAGGAATTGACTATACGTTATTTTTAGAAGAAGCGAAAGAGCAAAAAAGAGCTACAATGTTGGCAATTTTTCTTTCAGCCTTGACGACTTTACTATCGTTTGGTCTTCTCGCTTTAAGTAAAACGCCGGCTTTAAGTTCTTTTGGCCTGACAATATTAATGGGCATTAGTTTTGCGTTTTTATTGTCTCCTTTCTCTGTCGCTAAGATAAAAAAACAAAAAAAAGTATCTTAAATGAGATTGTTAACATTAGTAAATATAATTTTATTTTTGGGCTGTTCTGTAAATAAAAGCGCGGTACAGTCTGTTTATATAACACAAGATCAAAAATATTCTATCGCGAACCCCAGAGATTTAGGCGTTGAAATTACGGCGGCTCAAAGCTTTACGGGAAATTATCAAGATAAAGTATTTTCATTTCACTGCCATCTTGAAATTGATTCGACCCAATTAACTGTTATCGGGCTTTCAGCAATAGGAAATAAAATATTTACCTTAAAACAAACCGACAAAAATATAGAGTTTGATATGGGCCCCATGGTAAGAACTCCTTTTCGCCCTGAATATTTTTTAATGGATTTTCAACTGACTTATCTGCCCCTTTCTGTTTTAGAGAGCATATTTGATAATACCGAAATCAGATTTGAAGAAATAAAAAATACCGGTTTAACCAGAAATATCTACGACAAAGAAGAACTAATCGTTAAAATAAAATATGAAGGGCAAGATAAGTGGAACAGCAATTTAAGGTTTGAAAACCTGAAACGAAACTATTCTTTTACCATTGAGCCTGCCGAAGTAAAAATAAAAAATATTTGATTTATAAGAATGAAAAAAACAAGAACATTTTTAAATGCAATGGGTATGGTAAACGCTTTAGGCGCATCTGTTTCAGAGATAAGAGAAAAACTTTATCTTGGCTCTAACGATCACATACAAAAAGAATCGAATTTTATACCAGATGAAACGGTTTGCGTCGCAAGAGTAACATCCGCTATGTCAGAAATACCTAAAGAACTATCTGAATACGATAGTCGCAATGACCGTCTTCTGATGACGGCTTATGAACAAATAAAAGATTCGGTACAGGCGCAAATTGAAAAATATGGGGCCCATCGCGTAGGGGTCGTCTTGGGGTCTAGTACATCGGGAGTTTTAGAAACCGAAGAGGCTCTTAATGAAAGAAAATTAAAGGGTTCTTATTTAAAAGATTATAGTTATTTAAAACAAGAGATGGGAACGGTCAGCGAATTTATTGCTAAAGTATCAAAAGCCGAGGGAATTGCCTATACCATATCTACGGCATGCTCGTCTAGCGCGAAAGTATTCGGTTCGGCTAAAAGCTTAATTGAAATGGGTATCTGTGACGCTGTTATCACCGGCGGGGCAGACTCTTTATGTAAGCTTACGCTTAACGGATTTTGGTCTTTAGAATCTGTTTCAAAAGATAAGTGTAATCCTATGAGTAAAAACCGATCAGGCCTTACCATAGGAGAAGCGGCCGCTTTATTTGTTTTAACAAAAGACGAGTCTAAAATAGAGCTTTTAGGGGTAGGAGAATCTAGCGACGCTTATCATATATCGTCTCCCGAGCCTGAAGGTCTTGGGGTAGAGCAGGCGGTTAAAAAAGCGCTTGCCGACGCTTCTCTTAAACCCGAAGATATCGATTATATAAATTTGCACGGAACTGGCACCGAAAAAAACGATTCGATGGAAAGCAGGGCAATGAAAAGAATTTTCGGAAGCGAAACCCCGTGCAGCTCTACAAAATCTCTGGTGGGTCATACTTTAGGCGCGGCCGGCGCAACGGAAACCGGTTTTTTATGGCTTTCATTAGGCGACGAAGACAGGCTGCCTCCTCATGTTTACGATAACGAGTATGACGACACTCTGCCTAAGATACGCCTTGTGTCTGTTAATGAAAAAATCGCAAAAAAAACAAACCGTCGATATATGAGCAACTCTTTCGCCTTCGGCGGAAACAATTGCTGCGTAATAATTGGAGAAAACAATGGAATTTAATATAAAAGATTATACCGTCATAGACTTGCTGCCGCACGACCCTCCGATGGTTGTTGTTGACGAGCTTGTTTCTTTTCAAGACGATTCGGCTGTCGGGGCGGTCGCAATAAATTCAGAATCCATGTTTTTAAACGAATCAGGAGAGGTTCCGAGCTGGGTGGGAATTGAATACATGGCCCAAACCATCGGGCTATATGTGGGAGCTTTGGCCAAAAAAAATAAGAAACCTATTAAGCTTGGTTTTTTACTGGGAACAAGACGTTATGAAGCATCTATACCCGCATTTAAAAAAGGGGTCAAATACAAAATAGAAGCAAAAGTATTGGTTCAAAAAGACGGTTTAGGAGCGTTTGAGTGCATTATTTTTAATGACAAGATGAATGAAAAACTAATTACTGCGCAAATAAATGTTTTTCGACCTGAGAATATTGAAGAATTTTTAGAACATTTTAAGAAATAACATGAAAAGAGTATTAGTAACAGGCTCTAGCAGGGGCATAGGCCGCGCTATCGCCGTAAGACTGGCTGAAGAAAAATTTGATGTCGTTCTACATTGTAGAAGCAATCTAAGCAAAGCGCAGGAAGTCGAAAAAGAAATCGCAGATTTAGGGCAAGATTGTAAGATACTTCAATTTGATATATCAAATCGTGAACAGTGCAATGAAATAATCAGCAAAGATATTGAAGAAAACGGCGTTTATTTTGGGGTGGTGTGTAACGCTGGTATCGCCAGAGACAATCCTTTTCCCGCTTTAGAGGGCGACGAATGGGATGATGTAATTCATACTAATTTAGACGGTTTTTACAATGTGTTAAAGCCGGTTATCATGCCTATGATTCAGAGCAAACAAGAAGGCCGAATTGTTACGCTTTCTTCTGTTTCGGGAATAGCGGGCAACCGCGGACAGGTTAATTACAGCGCGGCCAAAGCAGGCATTATCGGGGCGACAAAGGCTCTGGCCGTAGAATTGGCAAAACGTAAAATTACCGTAAACTGTATCGCCCCCGGTTTAATAGAAACAGAAATGATTGAAAGTGCGCCTGTCGAAGAAATAATAAAGCATATTCCGGCAAGACGTCTTGGCCAGCCCAAAGAGGTCGCCGCTTTAGCGGCATTTTTATTTTCAGACGAGGCGTCATATATAACGAAACAAGTCATATCTATCAATGGAGGAATAGTTTAATGAAAAGGGTAGTTATTACAGGAATGGGAGGAGTCTCTCCTTTAGGAGATAATTGGGAAGACGTATTTAAAAATTTAAAAGCGAAAGAAAATAAAGTGGTACAGATGCCCGAGTGGGATAAATACAAGGGCTTAAATACACGATTGGCGGTACCTGTTCCTTATTTTGAGACGCCCGAGCATTATACCCGAAAACAAATTCGAAGCATGGGAAGAGTCTCTTTATTGGCGACAAGAGCAACAGAGCTTGCGCTTATAGACGCCAACCTTATTGATAATAAAGAGATTAAAGACGGCTCTATGGGAATCGCGTACGGCTCGTCTTCGGGAAGTCCCGACGCAATAGGCAATTTTATGATGATGCGAATTAACGGCGAAGTGAAAGGCGTAACGGCAAATACATATGTTCAATTGATGAGCCATACAGCGGCGGCTAATGTAGGCATATTTTTTAATCTAAAAGGCAGAATTATACCAACATGCAGCGCCTGTACATCGGGCAGCCAGGGAATAGGTTATGCGTATGAATCTGTCAAATTTGGCAGACAGGTAATGATGGTGGCGGGCGGCGCAGAAGAACTGTGCGCCACAGAAGCGGCAGTTTTTGATACTCTTTACGCCGCCAGTATAAAAAACGACACGCCAAAGCTGACGCCAAGGCCTTACGACAGAGATAGAGACGGTCTGGTAGTAGGCGAAGGCGCGGGAACTATGGTCTTAGAAGAATTATCTCACGCCCAGGCTCGCGGAGCCCATATTTACGCAGAAATAATAGGCTATGGCACGAATTCTGACGGATATCACAGCACCCAGCCTATAGCAGAGACCATGCAAGGCGCAATGAAGCTAAGTCTTGCCGACGCGAAATTAAAACCGGATGCAATCGGCTATATAAACGCTCACGCTACGTCAACTAGTGTCGGAGATGTAGCAGAGAGTCGCGCAACCAATGCTTTATTCGGAAATAAAATTCCTATCAGTTCTTTAAAAAGCTACATGGGTCATACCTTAGGGGCATGCGGAGCGTTAGAGGCATGGATGACCATTCAAATGATGAACAATGACTGGTATTCTCCCACTATAAACCTTGACAACGTAGACGAAGAATGCGCCGAATTAGACTATATTATGGGCGACGGCAGAGAAATGCAAAATGAATATGTCATGACGAACAATTTTGCCTTCGGCGGAATCAATACATCTTTGATTTTCAAACGCTGGCGGTAAATATTTGTTGATTTTGAACCATGGCGTCAAGATTTTGATGCTGCCAAAGCGGACCTTTAAGCCCTAAGTGCCTTAGATAACGAAACATTTTATAGTTAAAGTTAATTCCTAATGTTGGTATTATCCATCGGGGGAACTTGTCTTTAAGTTCATACAATAAATCTTCAATCTCTTTTCGAAAAGCCCGTCTTTCCTGGGCCAAACTAGGCTCTAACAGTTCATAGTCGTCTTTCCAAATCATAAGTATTACCGAAGCAGGATTCATCTCTATAATAAAATCAATAGTTCTTTTAACATGATCAAGCGTCTCAGTGGGCGTTCCCAGCATAAAGGTATGACAATCTTTTAATTGGTTTTTTTTGCATATTTGCGAAAGGTTAAGAATTTGCTTTGTATCAAAGCCTTTATTAAGCTTCTTTAAAATATCGTCGCAGCCAGAGTCGCTGCCGCACTCAAAACCGGCGCAGTTCGCCTTGACCATAAGTTCGGCCAGCTCTTCGTCAAAACCAATCGGGTTTACATAAGCTGTCCATGGGATATTAAAATTTCTGCTTATCATTTCTCTGCAGATATCTTTTGCGTGCTCTAAGGGCAGATTAAAGACAGAATCAACAATGAAAAAATGAGCAATCTGCGGATTTTTATCAGCCGTATTTATCAATTCGTCTACTATCAGCTTTGCGTCTCTGGATCTTTTTTGTCTTCCCTCAATTATGGGATATGTACAATGCTCGCATTTCAATGGACATCCCCGGTTTGTTTGAATTGAATCGGTGCCCGAAAATTCATAATATCGTTTATCTACCAGAGACTTGTCGGGAGCTTTTAATTCATTTAAATTCAAAAATTCTTTTTTAGTATTGCTATGAAGCTCATTATTTTCAAACCAGTGCAGGCAGTGAATATTATTCAGATTTTCAAGTTCTTTTGACTCTATCGTGTTAAGCAATTCGGCAAAAGACTTTTCTCCTTCTCCCGATATGCCGTAATCTGGCCTTAATACGTTCATAAGTTTTTCGGGCATTACGCTGAAAGCCGAACCCCCTAAAATAATAACAGCTTTTGATATTTGACGAATACCCGAGATAGTATCTTTATAATAATTTATGTTTTCAGCCGAGTCTGTATATGTGCTATTTTGTAAATTACGAATGCCAATAGCTATAATGTCGGGCCTAAAATTTTCAATTTTCTGTTTGATATACTCAATTGGTTTTTTTTCAAAGCAAACGTCCCATAACTCTTTTTCATGATTTTGCGGGGTATTTGCCATTACATACAAAAGGCCCAAGGGCACGACAGGAGAAGGCATTTTTTCTTGATTTAATGAGATAAAAGCAATTTTCATTTTTTAAACTTTTCATGGGAGTAAAACGAATAGCCCACTCCAAGGGAATAATCGTTCCATCCTAAATTTTTATCGGCGGTGTTGCCGTTAGATAAATGATGTATTTTAACGCCAAGCTGCAGATTATCTCCTAAAAATTTATAGCCTATGCCAAATTCTGAAAAGAAGTTAACCCTTGCCGAATTTTCGGGAAAATAACGCGAGTGCCATATAAGGCTTATTCCCAGTTCTACATAAACCCCGCTTTTATTTTGGCTATTGGTAAAATAGCGGTTTGTAATGCCTCCCCCGAAACCGTAAATTAATTTATCTGAAAAATATAAAAACAAAGGGTAACCGCGAACTCCCATTGTAAACGGATGAAAAATATTCCATTCATATTCAATTGTTCCGGTAATGTTTTGATTTTTCAATCTGACGCCCCGGCCCGAGAAAACGTCTGAAACCATGAGTTCTGTTTTTATTCGAGATTCGTCAAAATTTGATCTTATTAAAGCATAATTATTCTCGGCGTAAAATACTGAAAAAAATAAAATAGATACTATACAAAAATGATATAACCAATTTTGCCTTTTTCGCATAATCAAAACATATAATAAAAAGCGTATTGTTTTGTCAATCAATTGAGGGTGCGGATTAATAATAAATTTTCCATAAACAAAAGTCACATTTTCAATGTTTCATGTGGCTAAAGCCTTGACTGCGCGTGTTCGAAGGTGAATTAAAATTGAGCATTATTTTCTGAGATTATTGCGCCTTTTTTATAAGTTATTTTTTTAGAAAATATTTTTATATAAATGTATACTCTTATAAATAGAGAAATATCAATGTCTACTTCTTCTATAAAATTAGATTACGGCAATTTATTAAATATTTTAAGCGAAGAAGAAATATTTTCTATACAGCCGGCAATTAACGAATGTCATAATAAACTTTATAACCGAACAGGCTCAGGAAGCGACTATTTAGGCTGGGTAACTCTGCCGAAGAAAATCAGAGAAGATGAAATTTCAGAAATTCAATCTGCGGCAAATTTTATCAGAAATGAAGCTGAAGCGCTCATTGTAATAGGCATTGGCGGTTCTTATCTGGGCGCAAAAGCCGTTATAGAAGCATTAAGCCACTCTTTTTATAACAGTTTTTCAGAAAATCTTCAGGTTTTTTTTGCGGGACACCATCTTGATTCAAGATACCATACTCATCTTTTTCAATTTTTAGAGAATAAGAAATTCGCGATTATTGTAATTTCAAAATCGGGAACGACAACGGAACCTGCAATTGCCTTCAGGTTTTTAAAAAACTTGCTTGAGAAAAAAATCGGGAAAGAAAAATCAAAAAATTATATTTTTACGGTAACCGACAAAGACAAAGGAGCCTTAAAAAAACTCTCTATTCTCGAAGGTTATAAAAGTTTTGTCATACCCGATGACGTCGGCGGAAGATACTCTGTTTTCACGCCGGTAGGACTTCTGCCCATAGCGGCCGCCGGTATTGATATTACCGAATTTATTAACGGAGCTATCTTTTCTCAAAATAGATACGAAATGCCTGAATTAGAGAATAATTCGGCCTATTTTTACGCCGCCTGCAGAAATTTGCTTTATCGAAAAAATAAAAAAATTGAAATCTTGATCAATTATTCGCCCGCCCTGCAGTATGTATCAGAATGGTGGAGGCAGCTCTTCGGCGAAAGCGAGGGCAAAGACCATAAGGGGATTTTTCCGGCGTCATGCAGTTTTACAACCGATCTTCATTCAATGGGGCAATGGATTCAAAACGGCGAAAGAACAATTTTTGAAACCATACTTGAAATTGAAAAATTATCAGAAATTTTAACCATTGAAGAAGACAACGGCAATCTTGATAACCTGAATTTTCTTGTCGACAAAGATCTTGGTTACATAAACGGTCAGGCAATGCGGGCAACCGCTATGGCGCATCTTGAAGGCGGTGTTCCTAACATGAAAATTAAAATTCCCGAATTAAACGCCTTTCACATAGGCGGGCTCCTTTATTTTTTTGAAAAAGCGTGCGGTTTAAGCGGATATCTTCTTGGGGTAAATCCTTTTAATCAACCGGGAGTCGAAGACTATAAAAGAAATATGTTTGCATTACTGAAAAAGCCGGGATTCGAAAAAGAGAGAGAAGAACTTTTAAGCAAAATGCCAAAACCAGATGAAGAAAAAATTGTATAATTATTGACTATTTTTCTTGTCGCTTTTGGCGCGCCTTTCTGGCAGAAAATTCTTAACGCGTTTTTCGCCGTCAAAACCGGTTTAAAAAAGGAAGAGTCTTAATTTTATGAATAACCCTGATTGAGGTATGAGTTAATAAAAAAGCCCGCTTAAATGCGGGCTTTTTTAGACTCGTTTCGATTTAACGTAAATAAATTACGCGATAGAATCGAGAATCGAATTTAAAGTCGCGCTTGGGCGCATTGCTTTAGATGTTTTTTCATCGTCTGGCATATAGTATCCGCCTATATCTACAGGGCTGCCCTGACAGTCAATTAGCTCTTGAGCAATTTTAGCTTCGTTATCAGAAAGCTCTCCGGCCACTTTAGTGAACTTTTCTTTCAGTTCGGCGTCTGTATCTTGAGCGGCTAAAGCCTGCGCCCAATACAGAGCTAAATAGAAATGGCTTCCTCTGTTGTCAATTTCGCCGCATTTTCTTGAAGGCGATTTGTTTGCGTCTAAGAACATACCGTTTGCTTTGTGTAAAGCGTCGGCAATTACTTTCGCCTTTTCGTTTTTATTTGCATTGTAAAGATGCTCAATTGACTCGGCTAGAGCTAAAAATTCGCCTAGCGAATCCCATCTTAGGTGACCTTCTTCTACAAACTGCTGAACATGCTTCGGAGCCGAACCGCCTGCGCCTGTTTCAAACAATCCGCCGCCCTGCATTAGAGGCACGATAGAAAGCATTTTAGCGCTTGTACCAAGTTCTAAAATAGGAAATAGGTCGGTATTGTAATCTCTAAGCACGTTGCCCGTCACCGAGATAGTGTCTTTACCGTCTCTCATTCTTTCAACAGAAAATTTTGTGGCTTCGCCAACCGACATCATATGAATTTCAATATCAGAAGTATCATAATCTTTAAGATATTCATTTACTTTTTTAATCAGTTCGGCATGATGAGGCCTGTTTTTATCTAACCAGAAAACAGCAGGCGCGCCTGTCGCTTTTGCTCTTGTAACGGCCAGCTTTACCCAGTCTCTGATAGGAGCGTCTTTTACCTGACAAGCTCTCCATATATCGCCTTCTTCAACGTTGTGTTCAAGAATAACATTGCCCGAAGCGTCAACAAGACGCATGGTGCCGTTGCCTGGGGCCTCAAATGTTTTATCATGCGAGCCATATTCTTCGGCTTTTTGCGCCATAAGACCAACATTAGGAACAGTACCCATTGTTGATGGATTAAAAGCGCCATGAGCTATACAGTTATCGATAGTTTCTTGATAAAGAGAAGCATAGCTATGATCAGGAATAACCGCTTTAGTGTCTTCAAGTTTTCCTGCAGGGTTCCACATTTTGCCCGATTCACGAATCATTGCCGGCATAGAAGCGTCAATGATAATGTCGCTTGGAACATGAAGGTTGGTGATGCCTTTGTCAGAATTTACCATGGCCAGCCTGGGACGGTTAGCGTATACAGCCTGAATATCGGCTTCAATTTCTTTTTGTTTATCTTCAGGAAGAGATTTAATTTTCGCGTATAAATCTCCTAATCCGTTGTTAAAGTTAACCTTAAGTTCTTTGATTGTATCAGCGTGCTTTTCAATAGCGTCTTTATAGAAAACTTTTACGCAATGACCAAAAATGATAGGGTCAGATATTTTCATCATTGTCGCCTTCATATGCAGCGAAAATAAAAGATCTTTGGCTTTTGCGTCTTCTATTTGCTCTTCAAAAAATTTATTTAACGCCTTTATGCTCATAAAGGTAGCGTCTACAACCTCGCCTTCTTGAAGAGCTATACCTTTTTTTAATGCAGTAACATTACCGCTGCCGTCTACAAATTCAATGCTGGCCGATGTCGCTGCGCTCATGGTCGCAGATTTCTCGTTAGACATAAAATCATTGCTTGACATAGTTGACACATGCGATTTAGAATCTGATTTCCATTCGCCCATTTTATGCGGATGTTTTTTCGCAAAATCTTTGACCGCTGCGGCCGCTCTTCTGTCTGAGTTGCCCTCTCTTAAAACAGGGTTTACCGCGCTGCCTAAAACCTTGGCGTATCTTTCTTTAATATCTTTTTCTTCGTCATTCTTGGGATTTTCGGGATAGTCAGGAAGTTTATATCCTTTGCCCTGCAATTCTTTAATTGCTTCTTTTAACTGAGGAATTGACGCGCTAATATTAGGAAGTTTTATAATATTAGCCTCAGGAGTTGTCGCTAACTCGCCAAGTCTTGTCAATTCATCGGGAATTTTTTGGTCGTCTGTTAAATTATCGGGAAAATTCGCGATTATTCTGCCCGCAAGAGAAATATCTCTTGTTTCTACAGAAAATCCAGATCCTTTTGTAAATGCCTGAATTATAGGCAATAGTGAATAAGTCGCCAATGCCGGCGCTTCATCTATCTTTGTGTAAATAATTTTTTGTTCTGCCATTTTTTTACTCCTTTTAACCTTTTTCGGTTAAAGTTCCTTTCTTTTATAAAAAGCGCATATGCACTTGAGGGGTATGAAGCCGGCAAAGCGTCTGCATACCCCTCAAGTAGTTTGAGCGTGCGCTCTTTATTATTTTGAAGGCCTATCTATTAAACCGATTCAAAACGTATATACTTTTTTCGGGAAAAAAGTATCACTCGATTTTTTTTAGAAAATATAATTAAAGTTCTTGATTGCACATTGTTTTTAAATTTTATGGTTTTCAGATCGTGATTAGCTTTTTTATTTTAAAAAATGGAAAATGAAAAATAAGATCTAATATTCTCGCCCAAGGGGAAAAAACATGAAACAAACTAAGAAAATTATAATTTTATTTGCCTTGTTAGGCGCCGTATTGTTTTCTGCGCAGATATTTGCCAAGCAGATCATGAAAGGGGTGCCTCAGGAGCATGGAATTTCAGATATTGGCTTTCAAACCAGAGAAAGACCATTTTGTGAAGAATGTCATGGCGAAGCGTTGGCAGATACTCACCACGCTACGGTAGATGCAGAACAGGGTAACTGCGTTAAATGTCACCCTGTGCAAGAAAATAATGCGGGAGTTAAACTTCCGTATTTACAGAGAAATTGTCTTAAATGTCACATAGAAAGTCCTCACCATAAGACTCAAGCTGCGTTGAATAATGAATGTAACGAATGTCATGATACGGGAATCAGTGATTTTAAAACAAGTATACCAACTTATGAAGCAAGCATGGTAACGCCTACGGCAAAAACTTGTTCAAATTGCCATATTACAGCTGAAGTAAACGGTCAAAAGGTTTCGGGTCCCAAAGACACACACCATGATACCGGGTTAAAAACATGCGAAGCTTGTCATGCCGAAAAAAGAGAAGACAAGAATGTTAGAATATGCGAAGCATGTCATAATCCTGATGCGCTTCATAGTATAGAACCGCATGTGGTCAAAGAAAATTGCGTTGGATGCCATGATATTGAAGCCGCAAAAGGTGGCACAGAGCCTGCGCCAACAAATAATCCGCCAAAAAAGAAATAAACTAATTTCAGAATAATGGCGAAAAAAAGGACGGTTTATAACCGTCCTTTTTATTTGTCATAAGTTTATCTATAATCGTTGATCTAGACGTTTATTAATTTAAATCCATTTTTTTATAATATCAGAAATTTTATCAATACTGTACGGCTTTGATAAAAAATCAGTCATTCCAGCGTTTTGCCAGTCTGAAAATTTATTATCGGGTTCGTCTCCCGACATTGCGATAACGGGCATTGATTTGCCATTGTCTCTGATTTTTTTTGTCGCTTCAATGCCGTCAAGCTCTGGCATATGTATATCCATAAAAATAATATCATACTCATTTTTTAGCGCCAAATCTAAAGCCTCTAAGCCGTTTGAGGCAATGTCTACGGCATGCTCAAGTTTTTCAAGAAGAGCCTTTGCTAGTTTTTGATTAATTACAGAATCGTCTACTACCAGTAATTTCAATTTCTTTTCATTCATCTTTTTCTACGGTTGCTTTTTCTTCTTGAGCCGCCGCCTGACGTTTTTACGGCGGCTAAACTTTCTGAAGATTTTGGTTTTGGGCTTGGGGCAGGCGCGGCGCTCATTGACTGTCTCTTTACGGCGCTGGCTACCCCATATGACTGCGTATCGTCATGAATCGCCTCGCCAACCGCTGAATATTCTTCGGGCTCTTCTTCTGTTATTTGGCCCTCAACATGCGCTCTAAGTAAAAATTCAAGCGTATCTTCTTTTATCAGGGTAACCATTTCTTCAAAAAGTCTAAATGACTCAAACCTGTATTCTACAAGGGGATTTTTTTGGGCATATCCCATTGTCCAGATTCCTTCTTTTATGTGGTCCAAAGAATATAAATGTTCCTTCCATTTTTGATCAATTACCCGAAGAGCTATCATTTTTTCAATTAATACCATTGTTTTTTCGCCCAACTTTTCTCTTTTTTCGGCATAGGCTCGTTTTATAATTTCTAAAACTTTTTCTTCAATACTATTTAGCGGCATATTAGCCGCCTCTTCGTTTGAAAATTCCCACTTTAAATTCAAAGTAGTTTCAAGCCAGTTTTTTAACGCCTCAATATCCCACTCTGTCGAAGATTTTGAAGGTAAAAAGAAAGATAAGCGACTTAAAACGGCGTCATTAAAAAACTCTTCAATTAATTCTGAAATATTATCGTTTTCTAAAATCTCATTACGCATTTGATAAATATAAGTTCTCTGCTTGTTCATTACATCGTCGTATTCAAGAAGATGTTTTCGAATATCAAAGTTATGCGCCTCTACGCGTTTTTGAGAGCGTTCTATGGCCTTTGTAACCATTTTATGTTCAATGGCCTCACCTTCTTCCATTCCCAGCTTTTGCATAAGCGGACCTATTCTATCAGAGCCGAATATTCTCATAAGGTCGTCTTCTAACGATAAGTAAAAACGAGAAGAACCGCTATCGCCCTGTCGGCCTGACCGTCCCCGAAGCTGGTTGTCAATTCTTCTCGATTCATGCCTTTCTGAACCGATAATATGAAGCCCACCCAATTCTCTGACTTCGGCGCCTAAGACAATGTCTGTTCCTCTGCCCGCCATGTTTGTGGCAATGGTTACCCTGCTTTTTTGTCCGGCGTCTTTTACAATATCAGCTTCTTTCCCGTGATACTTTGCGTTTAATACAGAATGGGGAACCCCAAGCTGATTTAATAATTTTGAAAGCTTTTCAGAATTTTCAATAGATACGGTGCCTAATAATACGGGCTGACCCTTTAAATAGCACTGTTTAACTTCTTCGGCAATGGCGTTAAATTTTTCTTTTACTGTTCGGTATATTTTATCGGGATGATCTTTTCTCACCAGAGCACGGTTAGTTGGTATCACCATGACGTCTAAATTGTATATTTTCTTAAACTCTTCGGCTTCGGTATCTGCCGTACCCGTCATACCGGCAAGTTTTTCATACATTCTAAAATAATTTTGAAAGGTTATGGTTGCAAGCGTTTGCGTTTCTTGTTTGACAGAAACTCTTTCTTTGGCCTCAAGGGCCTGATGCAGCCCGTCTGAATAGCGCCTGCCTTCCATAAGGCGGCCCGTAAATTCGTCGACAATAATAACCTCGCCATTTTGAACCACATAATCAACGTCTCGCTGAAATAACGTATGCGCTTTTAAACTCTGGTGAACATGATGTACCAGATCGACATTGTTAGGAGAATATAAATTTGTTACATTAAGAAGCTTTTCAACTTTTGAAACGCCGTATTCGGTTAATAATACATTTCTTGCTTTTTCATCGACCTCATAATCTTCTTTATCTCTAAGCTGAGGAATTATTTTATTTACCTGAACATACACGTCTGTGCTTTGATCTGCCGAACCGCTTATAATCAAAGGCGTTCTGGCTTCGTCAATTAAAATAGAATCTACCTCGTCTACGATGGCATAAAAATGGCCCCTTTGTACTTTTTGGCTCTTATGCTCTACCATGTTATCTCTTAAGTAATCAAAGCCAAATTCGTTATTTGTGCCGTAGGTGATATCGGCCAAATAGCTTTTTTGCCTGTCTGTATAGGCCATATTTGATATAATGGAACCGACAGATAATCCTAAAAAATCATATATAGGCTTCATCCAGTTGGCGTCTCGAGAGGCCAGATAGTCGTTAACTGTAACAACATGCGCGCCTTTGCCCGCCAGAGCGTTTAAGCAAACCGACAATGTCGAAGTTAACGTTTTTCCCTCGCCGGTTTTCATCTCGGCGATTTTGCCTTCATGAAGAGCGATGCCTCCCATTAGCTGTACGTCAAAATGTCTCATGCCCATCGTTCTTTTTGAGACTTCCCGCACAACGGCAAAAACCTCGGGTAAAAGTCTTGTCAACTCTTCGCCTCTGCCGATTCGCTCTTTAAATTCTATGGCTTTAGATTTTAGCGATTCGTCTGCCAGAGACTCTGTCTCGGGCTCTAATGAATTTATTTTTGTAATAATAGGCTTAAGCCGTTTAATATCCCTTTCGTATTTTGAGCCGAATATCAGGTTTAAAATAGGATTAATCATGAAAACTCCAGAGCCATTAAAAAAAATTTAATTACAATATTACTAAAATTAAGACGAATGCTGTGCGTAAAGCATAAAACAGGCCTATTTGCGTTTTGTAAGAGTTCCTGCTCTGCAAGCGGTGCCTGAACAATAAAATCAATTTAGCCTTGACGCAGTATAACATGCTTTAATCTTGCAGGATGAAATTTTTAATTACTTTATTTTTTTTAAGCGGCGTACCTTTCTTAGGCTGTGAATATGACGGAGGGTTTATCACTTTCCCTTTTTTAGGCTCTAGTTTTTCATGGCTTAAAATATCTACCTACGGAATCATGATGGCTTTAGGTTTTTTAACCGCCAACTTTTTGTTACAAAAAGAATTTCATCGACTAAATATAGATCCTAAACTGGCTGATAATATTATCATTTTAGCCGTAGTAGGAGGCATCGTAGGCGCAAAAGTTTTTTTCTTATGGGAGTCTTCTTCGCAATGGCATGGTTTCAGCGGTTTTACAAAAATGGCGTTTTCAGGCGGAGGGCTTACATGGTATGGCGGATTTATAGGCGCGGCTGTCGCGATTATCGCGTATATTTTGAAAAAAAATCTCTCTTTACCTTTAGTTAGCGACGTTCTTACGCCAATATCTGCCTTAGGCTATACGTTTGGCAGAATGGGTTGTTTTGTATCGGGCGACGGCTGTTACGGAAAAATTTGCGATATAAGCATGCCCTTTCCTCTGTGCGCGAGTTTTCCTCATGGCGCCGTGCCTTCGACAGAGATGGTGTATAATACTCCTTTTTATGAAGGTTTATTTTCGTTATTATTATTTTTTATTTTCTGGCAATTGCGTACCAGAACATGGCCTGGCGGTTTACGTTTTCCAATGTTTTTGATTTTTCATTCTATTGCCAGATTTCTTGTCGAATTTATCAGGGTAAATCCAAAAGATGTTTTTGGCATAACGCAGGCTCAATTTGTATCGCTGGCTATATTCATAGGTTCTATAGTATATTTTGTTGTCAAAAGGAACGATTTAACTATATTATTAAGTAAAGGGAACAAAAATGTCAGAAATTAATTCAGTAAACGCATACACGCCGCCGCCAATGATCGAACAGCCTGAGGCGAATAGCCGAAACAGTGGAGATATCGAGCAAAATATAGCTGAAAACGCTTCTGTTGAACAAGCAGACACCGGCAGCAGCGGAACGTCTTCGCCCGTTCCAGATTTTCCCGGAAGCGTTAATTTTACGGCATGAGATACCGAAAATGTATACATGGCGGTTGATGCTGCAACAAAAAAAGAATTTAACAACAATATAACTGAGCAAAAAAAAAATATAAGCGAAATGGATAAAGATATTGCCGCTTATAAAAAGGCAATGTCGCAAGATAAACAATTGACGCCGTTTTTTCATCTTGGGATGGCGTCAAAATATATTCAGCAGATAAACTTATATTTAGATATGAATGCCTTATCAGAAAGACTGATGGGAGTTAAAAACAGCACTTATCTAGATACTTCAAAAAAATTGTTTTCAAAGATTTTTACCGAACTTGAAAAAGTTGTAACGCTGGGTTTAGACGAACCTCTTAATCATAATAAAGAAGAGCTTATGAGGCTGAAGCCCTTTAATCCTAAACAGCGGCTAAATTTATGCATGCATTTAAAAAAATCTTTAGACAAACTCATTCAAAGTTACGGCGAAAATACGAAATGGAAATGGTCGTTTCCCGAATTCTGGGGTAAGCTCGCTGTTATCGCTAAAAATATGTTAGATTATCGAGAGCTTCAGGCAATAAGAGATCCGAATGAAACTTATTATTACGATCGCCAGGAGATGTTAAAATTCATTAAAGAAATTCTTCTTGACGCATCGGGGCATATGCGCGATAAATTTGAGCTCTCTACAAAATCGACTGTAGATTTAATCTTTGCTATTAGATTACTGGAAGATCTACGTCGTATTTCAAGTCTTACCGGAGACCCCGAGCTTGTGAAAAAGAGCAAAAGCGGAATAGACTCATACCAGTCTCGGTTAGAAAGTATAGAAAAAGACAAAAAAGAAAAAAAGAAATAAAATTTTTATTTCTTTTTTTCTTTTTTGTCGATAAAAGACATAAAGACCGATGAATCAGAATAATAATGTCGAATTGGAGATCTCATAACCCCACGTTCGCCTTTTTGCCGTATAATAAGTTCCAAAGCCGCCGATGACGAAGAAAACTCAATTTGACCTTCAATCTCATTTAAGGGTAGTTTGTTTTCAACAGGAAAATGAAATCTTCCTTCCAGAATAAGATTATCTTTGGAGACATCCCATTTCCATAATAAAAGGTTTTCATTAATCTTATTTTGTTGTTTTTTCATAGTAATCGGTTTCTTTATATGCAAATTTTCAATGCCGTATACTCTTTTAAATTCTTCGTCGAATTCAAAGTAAAGAGAAAAGTATGTTTTTTTTATAAAAGGGGCGATATTAAAAATAAACGCCATGCCTTCTAAGTAGGCTTTGCCCTTTGTTTTTTTATCTATTGCCGAGCCGCAAGACGACCATATATATTTTTTATAAAGAAAGCTTTTATGAAATTCTCCTAAATAAAGCGAAGAATCTTTATGTTCTATTTTTTTTACGTTTCTAATTTTCTCTTCTTTTCTTTTATTATTATGTATTGTTATTTTTCCGCCTCCTTTATATTTGCCCATATTAGAATAAAGTGATAATGGAAAGGGTCGATTTTCAAATAAATTTTTTATTTGTTCCAGAAAGGCGCCCGGTTCATTTCTATTTTGAGCGACAAAATTATATTGTATTTTACGCGAATTTTCATCTTTAATTATTCCTTTAATATGAAGAGAATTATTATTAATCGTCATTTCAAAGAGCTTTTCTATCTGAACCCTTACTTCATGGTTATTTCTTTTTATTTTAACGCTGTCTATTGATACTTCTTGAACTATAAAAAAAGGACGATTTTTTTTATAGGCTCTGGTGTTTTCTATGTAAATGGCCCTTATAAGCAATTTTTCCCGAGATTCTTTCTCAGAATTAGAAGTTCTAAGCTCAATAATAAAAGCCTGTTTTTCTCTCAGGCAGCTTGAAATAAACGTGAAATTTTCAAAGTCGGCCCTAAAGATCTTTGGCAGTTTTATACCGTATATTTTTTCGCGTTTTTTAAAAAGTAAATTCACAGCTCGTTGTCTTCTATGAGACCTCGGGTAGCGTTATCTGTTTTAATTTCTTCGTGTCCGGCTTTATCGTCTGTGGTATCGGCTGAAGAAGGCTCTATGATGCCGCAAAAAAGAAGAGCGTCTTCTAGCGAAGCGCTCTCGTTTTTTTGAGGAATTTTTAATTTAGGATCTTCAAGGCATCTTAACGCTGACTTTATCTTTTCGTTTTGAGGATCATTTACCGCTTCAGCAACAAAGCGGCTCCAGCTTTCTATCGCTTTTTGTTTGTCTCTATTTAAAACAAGTTCAACAAAGCCTATTTGATACAAATTGATTTTCATTGACGGCGCATATTGAAGGGCTTTTTGAAACGCATTAACGGCTTCCGTCGGTTTGTTTTGCTTAGTATAGATTTGCCCCATGCGAAAATTCTCAATAGCGGGAGACGCCGAAAAAGGCTCTGCCCTTTTGTAATAATCTAGCGCTGTATAATAATCTTTTCTAAAAAGAAAGATATCGCCTATTATAGAAAGGGCCTCGCCGTGATTTGGTTTAGAGTTTATAACTTTTAAAAGCGCTTGTTCGGCGGCCTCGTATCTTTTCTCGAAAAAATATTTTTTCCCTTGGTTGAATTGTTCTTCAGACGCGTCAGAAACCGACGAAAAATTATTTTGCGCCGCTATAGAAGATATTGTTAAAATGATTATAAGAAATCTTTTCACCCATTTTCTTTTCGACATTATTTTATATTCTCTTTAATATTTTAGCGTTAAACAATAAATTATAATTTTAAATCTTTTCTCTCAGGCAGTTTTGGCGAATTTTCTTTAATATTGACGCAACTATTCATTAATTTACAGTTTTTTTATTATTTTTACAATAAAAAGTGGCTGCTTATATGAACCCTTTAATAATATTATAATGTTTTTAAGATCAAATTTTACTATAGGGTGACTCTAGTTTGTGGGTTTATTATTAGGCTTTGCGTTTAATGCCATAAAATTGCGATTACCCCTTTAGCCGGTTTATATTGAATAATTGTTTACTTATAAACTTATAGATAAGATATGGTCTTATAAATATACGATAATTGTTAGCTAAAACTTTTATCTTAGTATATCATAAGGAGATTTAAAAGATGAAGAAACTTTTAATGTTAATTATGCTCATGATAGCGAGCATTTCAGTTATGAACTGCGGTTCAGGACAAACTAAAGAAGACGCTCCAGCTGCAGAATGCGCTGAAGGCGAAGAGTGCCCAAAAGCTGAAGAAGCTCCAGCAGAGTAATCTAATTTAATAAAATTAGAATAAATTTTTAAAAACCTGAATATAATATTCAGGTTTTTTTTTAAATATCGCTTTGATTATCTCTCTTGACAAACAGTGAAATTTGTAGAATATAACCAATTAAAAATGAAGAAAAAAATAAGGAGAACATATGGCTTCTAAGTTAAAATTACAATCCGGCGTTCTTTCGGGAGAATCTCTTCAAGAAGTTTTTCAATTTTGCAAAGAAAATGAATGCGCCCTTCCGGCCGTTAATGTTATAGGCAGTCACGGTATAAGCGCGGCCATGTTTGCTGCAAAAGAAGCAAAGAGTCCCATTATTATACAATTTTCTAACGGTGGAGCTCATTTTGCAGCCGGCAAATTCTTGAAAAATGACGATGAAAAGGCCGCTATCGCGGGGGCCGTATCAGCCGGTCATTTTATTAGGGTTTTATCAAAATATTACGAAGTACCTGTTATTTTACATACCGATCACGCGGCAAAAAAACTTTTACCTTGGGTTCAAGGTCTTATTGATTACAGCGAAAAATTCAAAGAGAAACACCGCGCTCCGCTTTACAGTTCGCATATGCTTGATTTATCTGAAGAACCTCTTGAAGAAAACCTTGATATCTGCAAACGTATTTTAACAAGAATGAAGCCTTTAGGCATGCTTTTAGAAATGGAGCTTGGCGTAACAGGCGGCGAAGAAGACGGCGTCGATAATACAGGCGTTGACAATTCAAAATTATACACCCAACCTTCAGAAGTATTAGCGGCCTATGACGCCCTGCAACCGGCCGGGCAGTTTACTATAGCGGCTTCTTTCGGCAATACTCACGGCGTCTATAAACCGGGCAACGTTATTTTAACCCCTAAAATATTGAGAAATTCTCAGGAACTCATTGAAAAAGAGAGAAATACTGATAAAAAACCTGTAAATTTTGTTTTTCACGGCGGTTCGGGTTCAAGCGCCGAAGAAATCAGAGAAGCGGTATCTTACGGCGTTATAAAAATGAACATTGATACCGATACGCAATGGGCCTTTACAAAGCCTATTAAAAACTATATGGACGAGAAATCTGATTATTTAAAATCTCAAATAGGAAACCCCGAAGGCGAAGATAAGCCGAACAAAAAATATATAGACCCCAGACAATGGGTACATTTAGGCGAAAAAGAAATGGCAAATCGTCTTATTCAGGCTTTTAAAGATTTAAATTCTTATCAAAAATTTGATTTTTGAAAACATACAAAATTCATATAACCGGCGTTGTTCAAGGCGTCGGTTTCAGGCCTTTTCTTCATAAAATAGCCAAAGAAAATAAAATTTTAGGATACGCCTTTAATTATACCGGGGGGGTTATTGTTGAAATTCAGGGTGATGAAAAAGCAAAAAGAAAATTTATCGATGATATTAAAGAAAAAAAACCGCCTTTGGCCCAAATAAATTCTCTTTCTTTTACAGAATGCGACTTAAAAACTATATTTTCTGACTTTGAAATTCGTTTATCTCAAGCCGCGGCCGAAGGCGCATCAGAAAAGGTACCTGCATTATTGCCGCCCGATATGGCCGTTTGTGAAGACTGTCAAAAAGAGATGAGTTTATCTTCTGATAAGAGATCTTTTTATCCTTTTATTAATTGTACCAATTGCGGCCCCAGATATACCATATTAAACCGCCTGCCTTATGACAGAAAAAATACCTCTATGGCCGAGTTTGCTATGTGTTCCCGGTGCAATAAAGAATATACCGATATTCTTGACAGACGCTATCATGCCGAACCGACCTGCTGCCCCGAGTGCGGCCCGCAGGTTTTATTAAAAGATAAAAACGATAAAACAATCGGGCTATCTCAAGAGGCGATAAATCATTTTGTTCTAAAAATTAAAGAGGGATGCATCTTGGCCCTAAAGGGCATAGGCGGTTTTCATTTGTTATGCGACGCGTCAAATAATGACGCTGTTAAAAAACTGCGCGCGCGAAAAAAAAGAAGCGACAAACCTTTTGCCGTCATGTTCCCTTCAATAGAAGTATTAAAAGAGCATCTGGTTATAAATGAAACAGAAGAATCATTTATACTTTCAAGGCAAAGGCCCATTGTGATCTTAAAGAAAAATCAAAAATCAAATTTGGCGCAGAATATTTCGCCCGGTTCAGATACTATCGGGGCTTTTTTGCCTTATTCTCCGCTTCATATTTTAATCTTAGACAAATTTAACGATCCCATTGTGGCAACCAGCGCGAACATAAGCGAAGAGCCAATCATTAAAGATTATGAACTCCTAAAAACCAGGCTAAACGGCGTGTTTGACTATGCTCTTGATCATAACCGAAAAATTCTTCACGGCTGCGACGATTCTGTTATGCGCGTGTCAGAAAAAATTCCTATTGTGATGAGAAGAGCAAGAGGTATGGCTCCGGGTTTTTTTCACCTGCCCCGAAAATTACAGAATAATGTGCTGGCTGTAGGGGCTCAGCAAAAAAATACTATAACATTTGGCATTGAAGATAAGGTTATCATGACCCCTCATATAGGCGATCTCGGGAGTTACTTTGCCGATAACTTTTTTAAAGATAATTACAACGCTTTAAAAAATATTTATTCTTTTGAACCCGATCTTATCGTTTGCGATAAACATCCGCGTTACTTTACCACAGAATGGGCGCAAACGCAAAATATACCGATGGTCTCTGTTCAGCATCATTATGCTCATGCGCTTTCATTGATGCTTGAAAATAATATTAAAGAAGATGAAACTTTATTTTGCGCCGTCTTTGACGGCACCGGTTACGGCGACGATGAAAATATCTGGGGAGGAGAATTCTTAAACTGCTCTTATAAAGATTTTACAAGAGAGACATATTTTCATTATTTCAGACTTTTGGGCGGCGAGAAGGCGGTTAAAGAGCCGCGGCGTGTCGCCCTTTCTCTTTTATTTCAGCTTTATGAAGAAAAATCTCTGCAAATGCCCGAGATTCAAAAATTTAACTTTTCAGAAAATGAAATAGCCGCGCTTTATTCAATGTTTCAAAAAGGAATAAACTCGCCCTTAAGTTCGTCAGCAGGAAGGCTCTTTGACGCGGCTGCGTCATTGATGAATCTTAGACAAAACATTTCTTATGAAGGCGAAAGCGGGCTTTTAATTGAAGATCTTTATGACTATAAAGACGAATCTTCTTTTCAATATCATATTGATAAAGGCATTATTTCATGGCAAGGCATTGTCGAGGGTTTAATTGAAATTAAAGATGAAAAAAAAGCGGCAACCATGTTTATCAATACCCTGGCGCAGATAATTGTTGAACTGGCAAAACCATATGAAAAATTCGGCATTTCGGGAGGGGTTTTTCAAAACAGCGCTCTTGTTTGGCGCATAAATAAGTTAGCCGAGAAACATCGACTGAAGCTTTTTACCCATATTCATTATCCGCCAAACGACGGAGGTATCTCTTTGGGGCAAATTGCCTCGCGCCTTTACAGCCATTGAGTTTTGCAGAAGTTTAACCCTTTATCTGAAATTTCAAAATAATCTTCTTCGGGTTCAAGAACAAAGCCCTTTGATTTTAGGTTTTCAACAATGTTTCTTATCATAAAGATACTGATTCCCAGGGTTTCATTTAAACCATAAATTGATAAAAAGCAGTTTGCGGATGTCTTTTCGTAGATTTCAAGCAGTACAAGTTTATCCGGCTCTTTCAAAATCTATTGATTCCTTCGGCAGATTTTGGCGTTGTCACTCTAATGGCCCCGTCGCCCGGTACGGGACATTTGTTTTCGCATATACCGCAGCCGATGCATAACTCTTCAATAACATAAGGCAGCATGACTTTGACTTTTTCATTTTTTTTGTTAAACGATATTTCGTTTCGAAATTTAATAGCCTTATCGCTTGTGGGGCACATTTCTTCGCATACTATACAATTGATTGACTCTGCCCATGGGATGCACCTGTCTTTATCAAAATAAGCGGTGCCGATAATATATTTTTCTTTATCGGTTTTTTCATATTTTTCAAGAGCGTCTGTAGGGCAGATTTTTGAGCATAAATTACAGTTTTTCTCGCAGTAACCCAGGCGTGGTATAAGGCGAGGGGCAAACATGCCCTCAATGCCCGTTTCTAAAAAAGCCGGATGAAGGGCGTTTGTGGGGCATACCTTCATGCACTGGGCGCATCGAATACATTTTTGTAAAAAGTCTTCTTCGTCTCTTGAGCCCGGCGGACGTATTATATAAAAACTTCCAATTTTTTTATTCGCGTTTACTTTCAAAAAAGGAATAAAAAATAAAGAGGCCAAAAAACCCTGCAATATTGTTTTTCGGGTAATTTTTGTATGCTGATTTTCTGTTTTTTGTACCGTTATTTCGGGTTTTAAGATTTTATTTTTAATAAAGTCGGGCGCGGTAAACTTAAAAGCAGCCGCCTGCGATGGGCATACCTTTAAGCATTCAAAGCATTTTATGCATTCTTCTTCAAGCGTTTTTTGACCGTTATCAAAAATAGCGCTCATGCGGCAGCTAATCTGGCACTTTTTACAGCTATTGCATTTTTTGGGATCGACAATTCTTCGAAATATAGAAAATTTTGAAGATATGGCAAAAACCGCGCCTAACGGGCACAACGATTTGCACCAGAATCTTTTGTTTATTATAGACAATAAAAGTACGGTTAAAAAAACAAAAAAAACGGGAACATGTTCATAGTAGGTAACGCGGTTAAAATCAAGAAAATGATCTTTAAAAAAATCAAAAACCGGCTCTGATATAACATTAACCAAAGGAACATAATATAAACCTTCAAAAATAATTCTAATAAGTCTGTCAAAATAAGCGTATAGAGTAACCGCATATGATCTGTAGGCCATAGACAAAGGGTCAACAACCCCCGAAATATGCACCCCCGCCAATGCCGTTAAAAGAGATATAATTAAAACGGCATACTTTAGACTTTTTAACTTTGCCGCTTTTTTATCATATTCAAAAGACGATGATTTTTTTCTTATAAGGGCCCTATCAGAAGCGTCAATGGTAATTCCCATGGGGCAAATCCATCCGCAGAAAAAACGTCCAAAAAATATTACCGTTAATAAAACGACAAAAGATATAAAAAATGTTTCAGCAAATTTCATGGTCGCTAAAGAAACGCTTAACGACAAATGAAAAGAAAGCGTTGTAAAAAGATTATAAAAAGAAGGTTCGTCAACAGGATCTCGGGCGTAAATTAAAAAAGATATAAAAAAAAGCCAGAAAAGAAACTGGCCAAAAGCCCGCATTTTAGACCAATAAGAAGCGTTCATATTATTATACGGAGAAAATATAAAATATGCCGGCGTAAGCAAGAGATTTTTTAAGCATTGAAATAAAAAAGCTGAATACAGACATGAGCTTCTAAGCGGCCACAGAGTTCACAGAGCGCACAGAGAAATTTATCTGTAAACTCTGTATTCTCTGAGTTCTCTGTGGCTTCAACTAAAACCGCCTTCCTATGTATAAATTAAATACAAAAAAAGCCTCCGTTAAAAAAAACAGAGGCTTATCGAATCAGAAAGTATCAAGAAGTTTCAAAACCAGCTTTGACGAAAAATTCGCCTGAGCCAGCATCGCCGTACCACTCTGAAGTAATATCTGATTCTGAGTGAACTCGATCATCTCTTCGGCCATATCGGTATCGCGTATTCTTGACTCTGCCGCGACCATATTTTCATAACCCGATCGAAGAGCGTCAATGGTGATGGCCATTCTGTTATATGACGCTCCAAGATCGGCTCTTTGTTTGTTCAATATGTCTAATGCCTGATCGACAACGCCAATCATACTGTTAGCCTCTCCCACGGTAGATATAGAGGTTCTTTTGCCCCCGTTATCTACCAGGCTAAAAGCCTGAGCATTCATTGTCGCGACATATGCCCTTATTCTTTGGTTTTGATTCGGACCGACATGAAAAAATATCGTGCCGGTTTTGCTTCCCCGCGCTAAATTTCCGTCAAGAATTTTTAGGCGGTTAAACTCAGCCTGCGTTGAAATTCTGTTAACTTCATCGATTAGCTGTGAAACCTCAACCTGAATTTGGGACCTGTCGGCCTGGGAATAAATTCCGTTAGCCGCCTGAACCGAAAGCTCCCTGATGCGCTGTAAGATATCGTTTACCTGTCCCATGTTGCCTTCGGCAACCTGAATAAACGAATGTCCCATAAGCGCATTTCTTTCGGCTTGTTTAAGCCCGCGAATTTGCGTGCGTATTTTTTCCGAGACGGCCAAATTTGTGGCGTCATCCCCGGCTTTATTGATACGCATACCGGTGGCCAGTTTTTCCGTTGAACTCTGCAGCCGCGTATATGTCTGGTGCAGCTGCCTATTCACGAACATGGCCGAAATATTGTGTCGAATCTGCATCTTTTCCCTCCGTGTGGTTTTACGCCCTTTTTGACCTCCTTGTTTGTCAGTCTTAAAGTTTCCTTTAATTTAAGGGGCGTTTTTGACCCATTTTCTTAGGGTCAAAGAGAAAACGGAGATTCCGCAGTCTCTTTAACCCCAAGAGGGGGGTAAAACCTTTCACAGCGAGAAAAAATGCTTTATATGTCAAAGAGCAAAGGCCAGCTCGAATATTGAGAGGGCATGAACGCGGGCCGGCCCGCAAATCGAAAACCCGCCCATTTTAAGAGCGTATTTTTATCCTTATCGTATAGATCTCGGATTTTTAAACTATTAAACTGAATATAGATTATTTTATCTTATTTAAAGATAGGGCGCGTTATTTAACGCTACATTATGCCTCATGGAGATATGAGGGGTATTTGCTTTTTTTTTGTTTTTTTTTAATTATTTTGCGACACGAAGATACGTATCAACAATATTTTTTATAGGCTCTATCGCTTTAGGCGACGATTGTTCTTCAAGCCATAAAGCTAACTGTACCGATAAATTGTGATTTTTATTAAATTCGTGTTTTAATACATACTCGGCTAACGGATATTTAATAATCTCAAAAAGCTCTTCAGCTACATTAAGATATTCAGGATCTGAGCCAAGGTAAGAGGCAATGCACGCAATTAATTCATGCTTTTTCATGTCGGCTATTTCTTTAGAAATAGCGGTTTCGTTGTCTCCCTCTATTTTATCGTCAAAACCCGAGCAAAAGTTACATCTTAATTTTGCTTTGGCGCTTTTATCAACTGTATTAGACTGGTATGTATTTTCGGTAATTTTTTTTCTTTCTTTCATAAGATTTCCTTTATGCGCGGTAATTCTCTTAATATTTATATTTTTTACAATATTCAATTTAATACTATAAAATTAAAAATAATTCGTCAAAAAATTTACGTTTTTTTTAAATTTATTTGACAATATTAGTAATTTATAATATACTTTTTATCATAAGAATATATGCTTGGTTTAATAAAAATTCAATAAAAATCGAGTTTTTTATATATACTTAAATATGAGATAAAATTATGGTTAAAGAGATAACGTCTGAAGAATTTGAAAATATAGTATTAAAAAGCGGGCAGAGCGTTGCCCTTGATTTTTATTCGACAGAATGCCCCCCGTGCGAGTCGTTGGCGCCAAAATATGCAGATATTGCAGATCGTTTTTCAGAAAAAATAACTTTTTATAAAATGTTCAGGCAAGAAAACCGCGATTTGGCCCTGAAACTTGGGGTTACATCGAGCCCTACCGTATTATTTTTCAAAGACGGTCAAGAAACAGGCGAAAGACTTTCGGCTGCCGTTAAAAAAAGAGAAATTATAAACGAGCTTGAAAAAATGCTTGAGCCGGCCGATTTTGAAAAATTAAATCAAAAAAGACCTCTTGAAAAAAAACAGGCCGATTTGCTTATTTTAGGCGGAGGTCCGGCGGGGCTTTCGGCCGCTTTATACGCGGCCCAGGCGAAGTTAGATACCGTACTTATTGACGAGGGCCTTGCGGGCGGGCAGGTAAGCACCACTCATATGATTTCAAATTATCCGGGAACCGGCAAGCCGATAGCGGGATACGCATTGGCCCACAGCATGAAAGTTCAAGCCGAAGAGGCGGGGGCCAAAATTATTTCTGCCGTAGACGTAAGCCGGGTTGAATTTTCTGAAACGGAGCAAAATCATAAAATTACTTTTGACGACGAAATTGAATATGAGGCGAAAGCCGTAATTTTAGCGATGGGCGCCGAACCGAGACTCTTAGGAGTAAACGGCGAAAAAGAGCTCAAGGGTAAGGGTATTTCATACTGCGCCACATGCGACGGAAAGTTTTATGAAGATTTAGAGCTTGTCGTAATAGGCGGAGGTAACTCGGCCATTGAAGAGTCGCTTTTTTTAACAAAATTTGCGTCAAAAATTACCATTATACACCAGTTTGCCGAACTTCAGGCAAATAAATTGGCCCAGGAAAAAGCTTTTGAGAACGGCAAAATAAACTTTATTTTTGAGGCGGAACCCAGAAAATTTGAAAAGAAAGAAAATAAAATGATTGTTACGTTTGAAAATTTAAAAACAAAAGAGACATCAGAAATTATTACTGACGGAGTATTCGTTTTTGTGGGCATGTCTCCTAAGCTTGGCTCAATAGCCGAAAAGCTTAATACAAACGGCAACGGATATATAATTACAGACGAAGATATGCAGACAAATATCAAGGGCGTTTACGCGGCCGGCGATATAAGGCAAAAGTCTATTAGGCAGGCGGTTACAGCGGCTTCAGACGGATGTATCGCCGCGATAACGGCTGAAAGATATATTAATAAACATTAAAAAAATGGGAGAAAAAATGAACGAAGGTACGTTAAGCGAAAAAATTCAAATTAGATACTTAAAAGAAGCCGGCTCAAACTGCTGTTTATCATGCGGGGGAGCGTTAGATTTCGCCGATTTAAAAGAAGGCGAAACCATGATAGATTTAGGCAGCGGACGAGGTCACGATGTGATAAAAGCGGCCGACATGGTAACGCCTTCAGGCCATGTTTACGGCATTGATTTTACCGATGAAATGATAAAAACAGCCGAAAAAAACATAGAAAAGTTAAAAATAACAAACGCTAAAATTCTTAAAAGCGATATTTCTAACATTCCGCTTGAATCTGAAACTGTAGACGCCGTTATTTCAAATTGCGTTATAAATCACGCTCTTGATAAAGAAAAAGTATTTCGCGAAATTTTCAGACTGCTAAAAACTGGCGGCCGTTTTATCGTATCAGACGTTATAAGCGAAAGCGAACTTCCCGAAGAAGTTAAAAACGACCCTGAAGCATGGGCAAAATGCTATGGGGGCGCGATACCAAAAAATGACTATTTTAGCGCCGTTGAAAACGCGGGTTTTAACAATATTGATATTCTTGAAGAGTCGAATTCTTATGAAAAAGGCGGCGTCTTGGTAAGAAGCATTACAATACGATCATATAAAAAATAAAACAAACAAAACAAAACAAAACAAAAAGGAGAAAAGATGAAATCGCTTGTTAAGAAAATTGAAGAAAAAAAGAACACCACCAAAATAGATAAGAAAGAAAATAAAGAAGAAAAGCCAAAGACGGCGGCGCAATGCTGCGCCAAGACATCGAAAGTTATTTCGGGCTGTCACGATTAATTTTTTTACTTTATGGGTGGGGCTGTGTAAAAAGTCCATGATTCTTCTCGACTTTGCATGCCAGTGGCAACTGCGTAACGAAGAACATTGATTTACTGCACCCTGAACGGCCTCGAAAGGCGCGATTTGTAAGTTACTGCACAACTCCATCCATAAACCAAGTTTTCTAATGAAAAAATCAAAATATACGTTTACAGTTAACAAAAATGACGGTCTGGTTTTAATGAACTATATGTCAGGCGCGGTCGACAAGATTGAAAAAGACGAGGCCGAAGAGTTCCTGAAAAGATATGAATCTGATAACTGGTCAGATTATGAACATATGGTCCATTTGTATAAAAACGGATATTTGTGTAAAGACGAAACAGAAGAAAACCAAAATATCCGCAAAAAGTATATTGAATTTTCTGAAGAGTATGAAAATACGCCGGTACAGCTTATTTTTTCAACCACGTATGCCTGCAATTTTTCGTGCTCTTACTGTTTTCAATCTGACTATAAAGAAGACAATGTTTTATTAAATAATGAAATTATCAATAGTTTTTTTAACTATATTGAAAAACGATTTAATGACGAAAGTCAAAGGCCCTATATTACTTTATTCGGGGGCGAGCCGCTGCTTAACGGAAAAACCTACAAAGACGCTCTATTGTATTTCTTAAAAACCGCTAGAGATAAAAACTATGAAATCGCTATCGTAACCAACGGATATACCCTGTCTGAATATGCGCCTATTTTTAAAGAAGAAAATATAAAAATCAAAGAAATACAGGTTACCTTAGACGGCGATAAAAATATGCATGACGGGCGAAGAAAAACAAAAACCGGCGGCGAAACTTTTGAAAAAATCGCGGCGGGCATTGACGCCGTTTTAAAATTGGGATACCGCGTAAATTTAAGAACCATCATTGATAAAGAAAATATTAGCAAACTGCCTTATCTTGCCCAATACTGTGAAGATAAAGGCTGGCTTGGTTACGGCTCAAAATACTTTGAAAGCACAGTCGGCAGAAACTATGAATTATACGGCTGCGGCAAAGGCGCCAATTTATTTGACCGCTTAACAATGTGGCAGGAGTTTATAAAGCTTGCCGAAGAAAATCCTATACTAAAAAGATTTCACAAACCTCAATTTCACGGAATACGTTATTTGTCAGAAAACAAAGAGCTTCCCATGCCGGTTTTTGACGCCTGCCCCGCCGGTAAAAAAGAATGGGCCTTTGACGCAAAAGGAAATATATACGGATGTACCGCCTCTGTTGGCGTTGAAAAATATAAACTGGGCAGTTTTTTAGACGAAAATGAACCTTTAAATACCGATCAAATTGAACAATGGGCCTCAAGGGACGTTTTAACGATAGAAGCCTGTAAAAACTGCGCGGTCAGCTTATCTTGCGGCGGCGGGTGCGGGGTTATCGCCTGCAACGAAACCGGCAAAATATTAAGCGAAAATTGCCGACCTGTAAAAGAATTGATTAAATTAGGGTTAGAATATTATAACATAATCTAAAAGAGAGTAAAAAATGAAAAAAACAATAACAATAAAAGAATTCAGCGAAGAACTAAAGGTTCGAATTGAAAAAGATCAGACAATTGACTGCTGTAAAGACGAGATTCTTAAACTGGCCGAAGTTGCAGCCGATAAAATTGGCTCTCAAGAGATTGAAGTAACCTGGCAAGAAGCTTAAGAATTTATCGTTTTCATGCTTGCTACGAGCGTGTGAAGAATATAGATACGCGCAGAGATTAAACAATTATCAATAAAAAATGGCTTTCTAAACAGTCTTGATTATAATATTTACCATTGAATAATTTAGAGGAAGTAAACAAATGGCGTTATTGGTACTTTTAAATAACTGGATGCACGATTTTAGCGCGGCAGGCTGGATTTTTTCAACCTTTGTTATCATGAAACTTATACAGCATTATCAAAAAGACGATAAATTAAAAAACGCAATAGTTCCCGTGTTAAAAACCATGAAACTTTTAATGCATTACTCGCTGGCTGGCATCGTCATTTTCGGAATAGGAAGAGCCCTCGCTTATAAAGAATATGAATGGAGCGAAGAAGCGGGAGACAGCCAGCTTATTTTACTTGCGGTAAAGCATGTTGTATTAACGGCGGTTTTTATATGGGGGGTTATTTATTACAGAAAAGCTTTAAAAATTATAAAAAGCTCTTAGAGTTTTGTATAAATTTAATATCAGGTAAACTTATGATGGTTGAATATTATAAATGGTTTAGAATTTTACATTTCACCGGCGTCATTTTCTGGATGACAGGCGTCTATTCATGGCTTAAGCTGGCCGAATTAATCGAAAAAAAAGAATATACGCCGGCCGATCATGAAACCTTAAAAAGGGTTTTCGGCAATGTCTTTATACTGGGCATTCACGCGGGAATTATCATGGCTTTATCGGGCGGCATCGGCATGCTGTTAACCAATATAAACCTTTTATCGCAAGGCTGGATCTACATTAAATTCTTAACGCTTACCATGATGATTTTAGTTTCAATATTTCAAACAGTCGGCGTTTACAAAGGCGACATAACCAAGCCTTTCGGTTATGCCGCTTATCACAGCATTATAGGCATGGGCATTATGATAATCTTGGCCATGGTAATATTCAGGCCGTTTTGAGTATGACAAAAACTATACTTTACGCCGTATAAACTATTTTAATACTACCGATCAAAATGAACGAAGTAGGCACGAATACATTGGGTCTGGTTTTTTTGGGCGGCTTAGCGGCCTCTTTGAGCGCCTGTGTTTACCCTTTAATTCCGATTATTACCGCCATTTTTGGCGCCGCTCAAATTAAAAGCTGGCATAAAAGTTTATTTTTATCGGTAATTTATGTAACGGGAATGTCTATTACTTATATGGCGCTGGGCATTGCGGCAAGTCTTGGTGGCTCTGTTTTTGGCTCATATATGGGTAACAAGTGGTTTATTATAGCCTTCGGATGCATTTTCTTCTTTTTAGGTTTATGGTTTATGGGCATTTTACCCATAAAATTACCAAATTTTGCCGATAAATTACAAGTTAAGAAAAACAATAAGATTCTATATCCGCTTATTATGGGTATTTTTTCAGGCTTTATCGCAGCTCCCTGTACGGCCCCTTTATTTGGCGCCGTTTTAGCCGATATTGCCGTCAAAGCCGCAGAAAATCAAAGCATCATACCCGGTACAATGATGGCTTTGGCGTTTAGTCTCGGCATGGGTATGCCCTTTATTTTAATAGGGGGTTTTGCCGTTAGACTTCCTAAACCCGGCAGGTGGATGCAGGCCGTTAAATATTTCGGGGCCGCAATATTGTTCACAGCCGGATTTCATTATTTTCAAGATTTAGGTTTTGACTTTCCTCCGGCGAAGGCTGAAATATCCTTGGCAATTACCGGTTTTTTTATTTTTATTGTCTTTTTTATTCTTGCAGAGCCGCTGGTTGATCCCGAAATGGATAAGACCGTGAAGAAATCTCATGTTTTAACTTTTTTATTAATTGCCGCTTTTGGCCTCTTTATGGCCACATCGCCTTTAGCAAGCCGATCATCGGGCGAGATTGAAAAATCTCCCCTTTCATGGAAAACTTCTCTAGAAGACGGGTTAAATTCTGCCGAAGATAAAAATTCAATATTATTGATAGATTTCTGGGCAGAATGGTGCGTAGCCTGTCACGAAATGGATAAAAAACTTTTTGCCTCTGACGAATTTATTGAACTGGCCAACAAAACCAACGTAGTCTTAGTAAGGCTTGATTTTACCGACGAAAGCGATAATAATTTAAACCTGGCCCAGAAATATGATATAAAAGGGCTGCCTACAGTCGTCATTACCAACTCAAAAGGCGAAAAACTTGAAGATCTAATAGGTTTTCATTCTAAAGAACTTTCTTTATCTGAATTAATCAAGTTTTTTGAAAAACACGCCGGTAAAAAATAGGCGGCGGCGCTGATGGTAAAGAGCCTTTTTTCTAAAAGTTCTAAAACATTAAAATCAACAGGTAAAACAGGCGGATGGTTTGATATTCACGAAAGCTATTTTGGCCTCGATAGAAAACTGCCCTATCTGGTGGTTTACGGTAAAAAAGACGGCCCTAATTTTATTGTTACTTCTTCAATTCACGGCGACGAGTTAAACGGCATTGGTCAAATTCATCATGTTTACAATTCAATTGATCCTGAAAATTTCAGGGGGCGCATGGTTATGCTGCCGGTTGCCAATATTCCCGCTTTTCAAATTCAAAACCGATATTTGCCCGACAGGCGAGATTTAAACAGACTTTTTCCCGGTAATTCTGAAGGCTCTGAAGGAAGGCGCCTTGCCAATATCATATGGAACACTTCAATAAAAGACGCCGATTTCGGTTTAGACCTGCATTCGGCAAGCTATAACCGCTGGAACTTCCCTCATATTCGGGGGAACATGAGATTAGAAAGGGTAAGGTATATGGCAAAATCTTTTGAGGCGCCAATTGTCATGCACAGCCAGGGGGTGTTAGGCTCTTTAAGACGCGAGGCGACAAAAAGAAATATACCCTTTGTTTTATTTGAAGCGGGGCAGATTAACCGCTTTGAAACCCGAGCCTTTGAAGCGGGCATTTCGGGAATCTGGAACCTCTTGCACGCTCTTGATATGATAAGCGTAATTCCCGAACAGGTGCATAAGAAAAAAGGCGCGCATAAATATTACAAAAGATCAACATGGATGCGAGCCTCTTGCGGCGGATTGTTTTACGCTCTGGTAAAACCAGGCGATGTCATAAGAAAAGGTCAAACTCTGGGTAAAATATATTCTCTGTTAGGCGAGTTGAAAGACGAAATAAAGGCAGAAATAAGCGGCAGAATTTTAGGGTTTAATCTTCACCCGCAGGTAATGCCCGGCAGAGCGTTGTTTCATATTTGTTATGAGAAGTATCCGCTTTAGCGCAGCGGGTATTTTACCTGCATAGAAGCGAAACAGACGGCTCTTTTTTTTCTTGACAAAGAGTTGTTTCTTTATTTAATTTTACAAAGATGATTTTAGAGAATCCTCGCAATAATAAGATTGTATTTTTAAAATTATTTTTCGGTATTATTTTCTTTCCATTATTAATTACGATTATTTCATATTTATTATTATCTTTTAATATAAATGAACCCTATATTAATATTCTTTCTATAGGGGTTACTTATGATTTATTAATTTTCGTTCCGATTATCTATTTAATTCTAATTTGGAACTCTTCAGTTCCCAAGACTACAGTAATTCCTGTTTTTTTTCTGGTCATTTTAATTGCCTCGTATATTATTCCGTCAAACAATCAAACGCACCTGAGTTTTATAAAAACATGGGGTCTGCCAGTAATTGAAATTATCGCTTTTTTAATCATCTTTAGAAAAGTTCTAAAGATAAATGATTTATATAAACTTAAAAAAGACAAAGACGTTGATATCTTTTCAATTATTAAAAATGTTATTAACAGTATTTTTCCGGGCACTGTCGGGGCCTATCTTTCTTTTGAAATGGCTTCTATATATTATGGTCTAATCTGTTGGCGAAAGACTAAAAATGATTTTATAAAATTTTCATATTCTAATAGCGGTATAATGCCTGTAATTTCTATTTTCATTTTTTTATTGGTATTAGAAACTACAATTTTACATCTTTTGCTTCATAAATGGAACAACTTTATTGCATGGGTTCTAACAGGCTTAAGTTTATATACTTTTATTCAAATAATCGCAGTATTAAAGTCAATTATATTCAGACCAATTGAAATAAGGCACAATAATCTTCATTTAAATTATGGAATTCTTCGTAATTCAAAAATTCCTATCGAGAATATAGAAAAAATTGAATTAGAAAAATCTATTCATATTGATTCTTTCTCTCCATTTAAAGACTTTGAAGATACAAATATAATTCTTTTTTTGAACAAAAAATGCAAGCTCTATGGTTTATTTGGTTTTATTAAAGAGTACGATTCAATGTCAATCTTTGTTAATAATCCGCAAGAATTTAAAAATATAATTTCTGAACAAATAAAAGGCATTAGAGTTTAATAAATCGTATATTCAAAACCGAAATGCCTGTTAATATCTTAAATCCTTTGTCTAATCGCCGCCAGCTGCGCGATTATTCGGGGCGAATGCGGCAATTAATGGAGATTTTTCTATGCAAATATAGATTTATGGGAACATGAAATGTTCTTGATTATGGTTTCTCTGGTTTTTTGTTTCTACTAAAATATAATAGTTAAATATATTGACGACTTATAACAATAATTTCATTTTGTCAATTGTTGCAATGCGAGAGGTTCCAGTAAATTATTATAATGCGCCTTGTGGCAAGTCGTTAAAAATTATTACAATACTAGCTTCTCTTTTGTTAATTGCGGGAAGTATAAAACATTTTCTTGATTCGTCGGGTAATGAAAAATATTCTAATTTGATTGGCTTACTTTTAATTATTCTTCTTTTTGGATGCTCTTTATTTGCTATACGAGGTTATTCAATAACTCTTGAAAGGCCAAAAGAGTTTTTATCATATCTTGATATTAAAAGAAGATGACGCCAATTGAGTATTAAAATTTTATGAGAGAACAGATATGCAGAAAATAGTGAACATTAGACCAAATATAACCTATCAATTGAAGATTACTTTAACAGACGTTAATCCGCCAATATGGAGAAGATTTACGGTAAACCCTGAGATAAAATTTCCTGATTTTCATAAGGTTTTACAAACAATAATGGGCTGGACGAATACACACTTGCATCAATTTCGATTTAATGATTTAATTTATGGTTACGATGAAGAAGAACTCGACGATGATATTATAGATTATCGAAATATAAAACTTAACAAATTAATTAAGCATGAAAAAGAAAAGATAATTTATGATTATGACTTTGGAGACGGATGGGAACACGCTATAATTTTAGAGAAAATTATTGATAACAAATTAAATCAGCCGCCGTCGCCAACATGTATTGACGGCGAAAGAAGTTGTCCTCCTGAAGATTGCGGCGGTCCATATGGTTATGAAGAACTTTTAACCGCGCTTAATAACCCTAAGCATGAAGACCATGAAGAAATGCTAGATTGGGTTGGCGACGAATTCAATTCTGAAAAATATGATATTGAATATGTAAATAAAATGCTGAAGATGAAAAACTTTGGTTGTATCAGTTTTACTTGAAACTTTAATCTAAAAAAATATAAATCTATCCCTCAAAAATAGATTGAAAAGCTGAGACAATATTATACTTTAAAGCGTCACGGCAAAACAAGATGAATTTAGAACAAATTATTGAACAATTTGAAAGCGACCGGGAATTCAATAAAAATATATCATATGAATATACCGTTGAAGAAAAAAACGCTGTTTACGAAAGTTTTCCAGAAGAGTTAGACGCTAGATTAAAAACGGCTCTTGAGCAAACAGGCATTCATAAACTTTATTCGCACCAGAAAAAAGCTTTTGATTTTTATCGAGAAAAGAAAAATTATGTGATTACCACCCCTACGGCTTCGGGTAAAACTCTGGCGTATTTTTTGCCCATTGTTCAAGACAAACTTGAAAACAAAGAGGGCAAGCATTTGTTTCTTTTTCCTACAAAGGCCCTCTCAAGAGATCAGGAAAATTTATATAAAAACTGGAAAAATCTTCTTCAAGAAAACTGGAACATGAATGTTTTTGACGGCGATACCGCGCCCGACGAAAGAAGAACCGTTAAAAAAGCCTCTGACTTTGTTCTTACGAATCCCGATATGCTGCATTCGGGAATCATGCCGCATCATACATCGTGGAAAGATTTTTTCAATAACATTAGAACCATTGTCATTGACGAAATGCACATCTACAGGGGCGTATTCGGATCTCATGTCGCCAATGTTTTCAGGCGTTTAAACAGACTGCTTAAACATTACAAGGCAGACCCTATTTATATTTTTGCTTCGGCTACGATAAAAAATCCTCTTGAATTGGCTTCTGGGCTTTCTGAAAAAAAATTTGAACTCATCGACGAATCGGGGGCCTCAAGCGGCGGCAAAAAAATCATATTTTATAACCCCCCTTTAATTGGCTCTGAAAATATCAGAAAAAACTCTTATGAAACCGCCGCAAATATAGGAGAGATTCTTATTCAGAACAATATTTCGGTTATTTTTTTTGTTCGCTCGAGAAACCGGGCCGAGCTTTTATCTTACTTAATAAAAAGCAAACTGCCTGGGTCATACCAGGAAAAAATAAAAAGTTATCGCGGGGGATATCTTCCCAGTGAAAGAAGAGAAATTGAAAGACAGTTAAGAGAAAACGAAATTACCGCCGTAATTTCAACCAACGCTCTCGAGCTGGGCATTGATATTGGCATGTTAAAAGCCGTCGTTTCGGTTGGGTATCCCGGCAGTTTCAGCTCGCTTATGCAGCAGTTCGGCAGGGCCGGAAGAAAAAACGAAAAAGCTCTGGCGTTTTTAATCGGAAAGTCAAACGCCCTGGATCAGTATATTTTGAGTCATCCTGATTTTATCATAAACAGCAAGGGCGAAGAAGCGGTGATCAATCCCGATAATTTAATTATTTTTATGGATCACTTAAAATGCGCCGCTTATGAAACCCGTTTTCATGAATCTGACGTTTTCGGCGAGATACCCGTTAAAGAGCATTTAGATTATCTGGCTGAAAATGACGTATTGCTTTCAAAAGACGAATATTATTTATGGATGAAAGATATTTATCCGGCTTCTTCGGTTTCTCTGCGCTCGGCGGCTCAGGATAATTTTGTTATCGTCGATAAAACAAAAGCGGGAAGCGAAACCGTAATCGGCGAAGTGGATAGTTTTTCGGCGCCGACTTTAATTCATGAAGAAGCCGTTTACCTGCATCAAAATAGACATTACTACGTAAACCGGCTTGACTGGGATAAAAAAAGAGCCGAAGTTACCGAAATTAAGTCTGATTATTTTACTGACGCGCATTCAAAAACAAACATTAAAATTCTCTCAAAAGATGAAACTAAAAATCGCAATAATATCGTATTAAATTACGGAGAAGTAACCGTTACGACTAAAACTATTTTATATAAGAAGATAAAATTGACAACCGGCGAAAATTTAGGCTGGGGCAAAGTTTATACGCCTGAAATTACTATGCATACGCAGGCCGCTTGGATTGAGTTTGACGATGAACTAAGGCATACAATGCCCGAAAAAGGAAGAGGGGGCATATTAAACCGCGCCGCTTATCTGCTAAAGCAAATGTCAATGCTTGTGGCTCTCTGCGATAAAAACGATATATCAGTCTTAGGCTTATGCGAAGAGCCTCAATTTAAGCGTTATGCGCTGGTTTTTTACGATAAGTATCCGGGGGGGGTCGGGCTTTCTTATAAGCTTATGTCAAACATAAAAACAGTATTAGAGCTTTCTTTAGAGGCGTTGAAAAAATGCTCTTGTTCTGAAGGATGTCCTTCTTGCGTCGGAGTATGGGAGATACCGCCTATTGACGAAGCCAATTATACTGAGCGTATAGAGCGCGAACAGATACAAGAAATTGCATTTAAAAAAGAAAGCTTAAAGCTTCTAGCGACTCTTCTTGAGCAAATCTAATAAAAAATTTTAATGATTATTCTAAAAATTGAAGCGGGACGCAAAAAGGTTGACGTCGTCAATTATGATTCTGTATTGCCATATTAAGGGTTAAAATGAGTTCTGAAATGCAAAAAATTGAACTGCCGCCGATGCCGCAGGTAGTGTCAAAAATTATTCAGATGGATGAAAATAATATTGACTTATCTTCAAATCAGATTCAAAATATTATTTCAGTAGATCCTGGTTTAACGGCAAAAATCTTAAAGCTGGCCAATTCTGCCTTTTATGCCCGAACGAAAAAAATTGATAACCTTTCGCAGGCGGTGACGCTTTTAGGGTTTAAAACCATTAAAAGTCTTACTCTTCTCGTTTCTGTCGCAGGCGCAATCGGCAAAAGCGGCAGCCAGTCAGAAATGCAAAAAGAGCTATGGATACAAGCCGTACTCACCGCTTATATATCTAAAATAATTGCCGGAAAATGCGAATATGCAAAGCAGCAAGAAGAGGCTTTTTTATACGGTTTATTAAAAAATATCGGCAGACTAATCATACACAACCGCTTTCCTAATTCTTATCAAACAATTTATAAAAAAAGTTTTAACGGCCTTTATATCGAACAGCTTATAGAGGCTGAAAAAGAAACATTTGGCTTTACCAGCGCCGAAATAGCGGCCGAGGGCATGAGAAACTGGAATTTTCCCGAAAACTTAAGCAAGGTTTGTGCTTTAACAACCAATGAATACGATAAAGTTTTTGAAGAAGCCGGTATATTTGCCGTGATTGCGGTTTTAGCTGAAATTATTGTTCTCTTGCAAAGCATTTCTAAAGATGAAAATCAATTAGAAAAAGATGTTTCTGATAAGCTTGAGGCTATTTTTAAAGAATACGCAAAAAAACTGAACTTAAATGAAACAACGATAACCTACCTAAGAGGAAATCTCAAAAAACATATTCAACAAGACGATTTTTTTCAGTTTTGCGAAGAAATTTTTACAATGTAAAGTCTAAATTTTCTTTTAAACGATTAAATGAACTTAATTTATAGAGTTTATTTTATTGTTTAGAACTTTAATTTTTTCTGAAACCGAATTGCTTGTTTCATCGTCAGCGTCAGAAGATATAATTTGTCTGTAAATTATCAAAGCTTCTTTATATGAGCCCATTGAAGCATATATATCCGCTTCTTTTTGCATATATTTTATTCTTTTTTTCTCGTCTTGAATTTCTGCCTGCAACCTTTTATATGAAGAAGCCGCCATTTCGTATTTGTACAGTTTTTCTTGTATAATGGCTATTTTCTCAAGAACATAAGAGGTATGACCGCTTTCAGGATATAATTCTAAAAAATCCTGATAATAAGAATAGGCTCTTTTAATCAAATCGTCTTTAAGCATATTGTCTGCGACGCTTAAATAAATTTGCTGTTGTTTTTCAAGTACGCTTTCGGGTTGTTTTTCATTCTGCGAAAAAACAGTGTTTTGATTAAGTAAAAAATAAACGCTTAATAAAAGAATAAATTGAATGAAACCGTATTTTTTTAATATATAACTCATAAAATATTTATCGGACAAGAAAAAAACTTATAAAACTTTTTTTATGTCCGATAAGAAAAATATGAACACTATAAACCCGCAAATACAAGATTATATTTTGCAAGAAAAGACTTCGCCTCGAAAAATTAAAAATTTAATTCTGATAAAGAAATTTATCGATAGAATGGCCGATAAATTATTTCTTCCCGAAGAAGAAATCGCTAAGATTGAGAAAAAATACGGTGTGAAACCAGACTTGCAGTCGTGGGGAGATTATTTTCAAATAGAAATTATGCGAGACCATCACAAAAAAACAGACGAAGAATTTGAAAAGATTATTCAAACGGTAATTTTTGACGTAATCGCCTCAATTTTAATTTTTACCGGTAAACAGAAAAATTTTATAGATCATATTAAAGAAAGACAGTTAGAGGCTTCGCTGAAAAATTCTCAGGAGTTGACGGCAGACGACGAAGAGTCTTTACATATGGGAATTCTTTTACAGTACTTTCAAGAAATGGGGCTTTCTATCGACAATATGACCCGCGAAGATTTCACGTTTTTTGAAGAATTTTCGACAAAACAGGCGATGTAAAGCCGCTGTTTTAATTTGAGGGGCTATAATTTTTTGAAATCACAAAGCCTGTATAAAACTTTTAAAAGAAAAAAAAGTTTGACAGAGCTTTAAGTTTTTTTTAGTGGGTATTAGTTCATAAATTTGGCAAAAAGAAAATAAATTCTTATCTTAAGAACCGAAAGATATCAAAGAGGTAAATAAAATGGAAAATATTAAAATAAAAAATGTAGACGATAATAAGGCCGTCGTAAATCTTACCGGCAGGTTAGATGTCGCTATATCGGGCCAGATTGAAGAAACTTTGTTAGACGTAATTGAGAAGCAATCTATTAAATATATGGTTTTAAATATGGAAGACGTCGAATACATGTCTTCGTCGGGGTTTAGAGTAGCAATCGCTCTTTTAAGAAAATTAAGAGATAATGAAGGCGTTTTAAAAATTTGCAGCCTGAAACCGGCCGTAAAAAGAATCTTTGACGTAATAGAGTTGACCTCTCTTTTTGAGATTTACGATAACGAAGAAGAGGCCCTTGCTTCATTACAGTAATGAAATTATTAAACTAATTCTGAAACAAATATTAATTTCGCTCTTATTGTCTTGTATCGTCATTAATAATTCATGCGCTGAGAGCGAAGGCGAAAATAATAAAACTGAAGAAAGAATTACCAAATCTGAAATTGAACTGTTACGGGGAAGATATAACCCGAAAACATCTGAAAATTTTGTAAAAATAACTTCTGATTACGCGTTAAAAAAGTCTCTTTATTTAAATAAAGAGGCTTTTGAGGCCTTTTTAAGAATGGCCGAAGCCGCAAAAAAAGATAGTATTAACATTTATATTTTATCGGCAACTCGCGATTTTAACGCTCAGAAATCTATATGGGAGGCAAAATTTAACGGCCAAAGGAAAGTCGGGGGCAAAAATTTAAAAAAATCTATTATAAATAAAAAAGACAGAGCTTTAAAAATTCTGGAATATTCTTCAATGCCTGGCACGAGCCGGCATCACTGGGGCACCGATTTTGACATTGCCTATTCAAATAAAAACTACTCAAAAGCCCTTACCAATGAGGCCTATGAAAGCGCAGAAGGCAAGGCATTATATCTTTGGCTGGAAAAAAACGCGCATAAATACGGTTTTTGCCAGCCTTACCAAGATTCTCCGGAAAAGAGAAACTCTAATATTAAAAGAGGATATTTTGAAGAAAAATGGCACTGGTCGTATGTTCCTTTGGCAAAAAAGTATTTAATATTATATAAAAATAATAAAGACTTATTCAAACCCGTAGGCTTTGAGGGCGATTCTTTTTCTGAAGAATTTTATATGGATTTTGTTTTAAACATCAGCGGCGATTGTTTATAAAGAATGAAATATCAAATTAAACCCGCAGGTTATGTTTATGGATTTTCAATCCAAACGGTGGTGTTATTGTCTTCAATAAGGTATTCTTTTATGATTCTTTGTATATCTTCTTTTTTTACTTTTTGCAAATTTTCAATATAAGAAAATAATTGCGTATAATCATTCATTAAAAGTTCATAGTATGTTAAAGAATCGGCTAAGCCGGCGTTTGAAGCCAGCGAATGAACCATTGCCGCCGTAACATTATTCTTTATTTTTTCAAGCTCTTCTTCAGAAGGACCTTCATTTGCAAGTTTTTCAAGTTCTTCTTTAATAATTTTCTCAAAAGGCTGATATGATTTTTCGTCATAGGTTCCGGCAAAAATACTAAAGCTATTAGGCAGCTTTTTACCGGGGTTGCCGTTGTAGGCAGAGACATATGAAGCCAGCTTTTCTTCAATGACAAGACGTCTGGTAAGGCGCGAAGTCTGTCCGTCGGTTAAAAGGCGCTCTAAAACTTCAAACACAATATCGTCTTTATGATTAATGCTCGGTTTGTGCCATCCTGTTATTATATAAGGTGAGTTCTTAACTTTTAATACGGCTGTTTTTCGCCCTTTTTGCGTTTCAAAAGATATCGGCGGAAATTCAGGCTCTTCTTTGGCGGGTATCTTTTCAAAATAGTTTTTTATGACTTCCAGGGCGGCTTCAAATTCAATGTCTCCTATAACGGCAATAACCATGCGCGAAGGTATATAGTTTTTTTCAAAAAACTCTTTTGTTTCCCGCCATTTTAAAAGCGGTATATTGCTCATAAATCCTATTACGGGTTTACCGTAAGGGCTCATGCCATAAGCCGTTTTTAAATACATTTCATACAAAAGAGACGACGGTCTCGATTCATATCGCATTTTTCTTTCTTCGACTATAACATTTCTTTCTTCGTAAAACTCTCTAAATACGGGATTTAGAAACCTTTCGCTTTCAAGCCACGCCCATAACTCAAGTCTGTTTTTCGGAAGTTTTATCTGGTAATTTGTTACATCGGCCGAAGTGTAGGCATTGTAACCGGCCTGACCGGCTAAGGAATAAACTTTTGAATCTTCTTCGCTTAGTATAAACTTTTGAGAAGCTTTTTTTACAAAATTTTGTCTTCGTGAAATATGCTCTAATTTATCGTTTAATTCTTTCTTCTGGTCATTTGTTAAAAGAGGATCTTTTAACGATCTTTTCAGATGGTCTATTCTTTCTCCGTCTATTTTAATTTGCTCTAAATAAGTTTTTTCGCGGTTATAATCTAATGTGCCGAGTTTTTTTGTGCCCTTAAACAACAAGTGTTCAAGAAGATGCGCCGTACCCGCCTGATCAAAAGGTTCGTTACTGGAACCGACCCCTACTTTTAAGTAAGCGGCAATAGTAGGAGTATAACCGTTTTGCATAAGTATTACACGAAGCCCGTTTTTTAGGGTATATTTGCGTATTCTTTTTGAAAATTCTTCTTGCAGTTTATCTATCTTAATAGTCTCTTTTGCGCTTTCGTTTGAGAATATATTATTGTTGTATAATACCGTTAATATTATACAAAGAGCAAAGGTTTTAGCTGTTTTTTTCATTGTGGGTATGATTATTTAGTCTCTTACGTGAAACTTAAAGGTTAAAGGCTTCTTTTGTCTCTCAAGTTCGATAATTAACTGAGACGGAGGATTTGTTTTTATCGTCTTCCATAGTTCAAACATTCTTTCGGTATCTGACAGAGAGTGCCCGTTTACCGAACGTAAAATGTCTCCGGCGCGGGCGCCTAAACTGTAAAAAACATGGGTAGGCTTTAATTTATGCAATCTGTATCCGGTTATTTTACCGTTTTCCATTTTGGGGCCAAAGGCGGCTCCCTGGTAAATGGCGGCTTCGTTGCCGAGTATTTTACTTTTTAGTTCTTCTTTTGATATTATTTTTTCAATTGTACCAGCGCTCTGTGACGAAGCGGCCGGCGCAGCCGGTTGGCCGGGCATATTTTTTTCGCCGACTTCTATTTTGCTGACGACTCCGCCGCGTCTGACTTTAATGTATTCTCTGCCGATATAGATAACGCGCGCCGTGCCTATTTTTTCGCCTATGCCATATTCTTTATTAGACTCTTTAGAGCCCGTGATATTTACTACCGCGCGGGCGAAAACCGCGGGACCTTCAAGCGTGCCTATTAAGGTAAAGGCCTTGTCTTCTTCAACAGCAATGTCTGCGCCTTTCGTTTGTATCGAAACCTCTGGTTTTTCAAACATTGTTCCGCCGACAATCTGCGTCGGATCGTAAACCGCTCTTTTATTGGCGACTTTTGCGGCTCTTAATTTATTTTTAGGCTGCATAGATACGGTATCGGGATCTGTTTCGCTGATATAATGTACGGCAACGGCGTCAGTTAAACGCGCAGAACCCAGCCCAAAGAGTATAGCCGCGGCATAAGCCGTAAGACTTTTATTTTGTCTTATTTTCTCAAAAAAACTGATTAAATGCTGCTTAATTTGATCAGGCGATATCTGCATATTTATAATATAGAATAAGCGATTAAGCCTGTCAAGATATTTTATTTTCCTCAAAAACGAAATTTCTTCGTTTGGCTAGAAATCCGGCTTTTTGAATAAAATCTTCGGCTTCTTGAATACTTTTTAACCCATGCGATCTTAAGACGTTTTCTTCGATAACCGGCGAATTTATATCATCGGCGCCCCAGTAAAGTGCAAGTTCGCCTATTTTTGGCCCAGCCACCAGAAGAGACGTTTCTATATGAACAATGTTATCTAAATATAACCTGCATAAGGCGACCATCTTCAAATATTCATTTGCCGAGACGTGTCTCGTTTTAAAGTTTTTTGTCTGCGGTTGAAATGTCCACGGTACAAAAGAAAGCAAACCGCCTGTTTTATCCTGAAGATTTCGAATTCGACTTAAATGATAAATCAGTTCTTCGTCATATTCTTCAGAGCCCCAGACTATATTCGCCGAACCCGGAAGTCCGTTTTCATGAGCTTTTTTCATTATCATTACCCAGTCGTCGGGGCTTATCTTCTTTTCGCTTAATATGTTTCTCATTCTGTCGGTTAATATTTCGGCTCCCGCTCCGGGAAAGCTATCCATGCCGGCGTTTTTTAGTTCCTGAAAAATTTCTTCAAAACTTTTTCCTGTTTGTTTTTGCATGTATAAAATTTCTACGGGCGAAAACGCTCTTATATGAATATCAGGATATTTGTTTTTTACCGCAGAAAGCGCGTCTAAATAATAAGAAAAAGGCAAATTGAGATTTACGCCGCCCTGTAAAAAAAGTTGTTTTGCGTCAAGAGCATAGGCTTCTTTAACTTTTTCAAGAATCTCGTCTGGCGATAAAGTATATCCTTTTTCTTTTTCGGGCCGCGAGACAAACGAACAAAAATTACATTCGATTACGCATTGGCTGGTATAATTTACAATTCTAAAAACGGTATATGTGACAACATCGGGGGATGTTTTTTCTTCTCTGATAGAGTGGGCGGCTATGCCCATTTTTCGAAAATCTGCGTATCTCCATAGAAACAAGGCTTCTTCGGCAGAGATTCTTTCTTTACGAAGACATTTGCCTAGAATCTCGTCTTCTAATTCTTTTATCGCTCCATCGGTTTTATTTTTATCTTTTAAAATATCTTTATATATTTGTTTATCTAAAGGGGGAGCGCTTGATGTGGGTATTAAACTCATATTTCTTGAAATGATTTATTAAAGATATAATAGAAAAATATTTTGAGCCGGAAAGTGTTTTTTTGCGCCGCTCGTTGCCGATAAATATATATGATATGGCGGCCTGGTAAAATTAGGGTCTTTATTTAATTATGAAAAATAAGATTTTATATTCATTGATAATTATTTACGCTTTCACTTCATTAGAAAATATCTTTGGATACCATTTTAAATGGGAAAAGAAAGCAAGCGAACCCGAATTTGAAATTGACATCCCCTCAAACTGGCAGTATACTTATATAACCAAAAGAAACGGAACCGTCGTTACTATCACAGACGGTATTGCCGTTATAGAGGTTCGAAGCGTTCAACTTGATAAGGCTTTAACGCAAAAAGAGCTTATTAATTTAAAAGCGGCGAGAATGTCGGCTCGTTTTAGTTATATTCGCCTTTTATATCAAAGAAAGGCTGCCAATCATCGCGAAAGATACATTGCCGCCTGGAAGGTTGTTCATAAAAACAAACAATATACCGAAAAAACGGCTTTTGTTTTATTAGAAGACAAACTTTTAGCTTTATCTTGTCTTGTTTTGTCAAAAGATTTCTCAAATTATCGCGTTATTTTTGATAACGCCGCATACTCTCTTGACTTTTCTGAACAGAAACCCGTTCCCGAGCCTGTTGCTGAAGAAACTCAGGAACCCGAAGAAATAAAAATTCCTCCCGAAGACAAGTTATATTTTACCGAAGATTATTTATATTTTAACCGGCCAAACAGTATGTATCAGGTATTAAACCCTAAAAACGGCAACCGCACAGTTAAAACCGGTTATGAAATAACAGAAGAGAAGCCTCCCGAACCCCCAAAGCCTGTTGTTCCTGAACCGACTTTTGTTCAACCGATACAATTGCCTGAAGCGGCCCCTATTCAATTGCCTTTTGATGAAGAACCGACAGTATCGCCCGCAAAGCCTCAGGTATCTCAGCCGCAACCTGAGATGCCGTCGTTTGAACCGGCTAGCGAGCCTTCGTTTGAGCCTGTAGAACCCATTGAAGAAGATACCTTGGCCCCAATGCATTAAAAGTCTTTTTAAGTAATTTGAAGAAGTTCAATTGCCGATAATAACATAAGTTTATTTATGAAGAAATATAAAGTAAAAATTCTTGCCGTTTTAATTGTTTTTATTCAATTGGGCCATTTAGCGGCTGAAGAAAAATCCCAAAAAATACATCCTCAACATATTGATTTCAATACTCTGGCCCTGAATATTAACGAGCTTTGGGCGGCAAAAGATTGCGGTTATCATATTTCAAATGATTCGGGGTATATGATGGTGTCATTTGCCTGCGAAGAGGGATATAACGCTTTTGATAGAAAAAATTTCTTGGATATATTATTCTCAAACGGATTTATTTTAAAAAAAGAAACGTACCAAATTGAAAAAAGACAGGGAATTTACCTGTATAAAATGGAATTTCCCGCTTATAGCGGTCAATTCATTTATTTTAAGATTTTTTTTAGAGACGCCTCTTATTTATGGCCCAAAACCCCAATAGAACGAAAATTAATAGCTATTTATGCGCATGACTTGTATCGGCACGACGATTTAATTCGCTGGCAGACTCTTGGCATTCCCATATCTTACGGAGTTTTAGCCGATAAGCCCGAAACAAGTTTAATCTGCGAGAAAATCAGAGAATATGAACAAGAGCTATGGCTTGCTCTTCCTTTAGAGCCTCTTGTTATATCGCCCGATAAAGGCGAATTTATATCTGTTGAAGAAGCGCATGATAAAGAGAAACTTAAAAGCTATTTAGACGAATCGTTAAAACAAACCGGAAAGGTTTTAGGCTTCAGCAATAAGATGGGCTCGAAATTTATGAGCGAAATATATGTTGTAAGACAACTTTTAACGCTGATGAAAGAACTTGATATTCATTATTTTCTTGATACATGGACAACAAAAGACAGCAGAGGACATGAAAGCGCGGCTATCATGGGCATGAACTCATATAAGCGCGATATTATACTCGATCACAGGTTGTCTGACGAAAATCTTCAAAAACACTGGCAATGGTTTGAAAAAGCGATAGGTCAGAATGAAACCGGAATTATTGTTGTTCACGCCGGTCATCTGAGAGCTTTTGAGTTTCTAAAAGAGAAAATAGAATCTCTCAAAGATAAGGTAGATTTTGTATGGATAAGCAAACTGCCCCGGCTCGAAAAATAAATACTTAAGTTAATTATTGGGGTTTTTCAAAAAGCAGTCGAAGTCTTATAAGTTTTGCGTCTTTATCTTCATTAGAAAAAGACGCGGCCGACAGTTCAACCGACCATTTCAAGTTAATATTTTCTTGAATCGAATTTGCCGATAAATCTTTAATATCAAACGTCAGCTTGGCTTTGCCCGATATATTTAACGTTAACGCTTCATTCTCGTAAGAGATACGAAACCCGTTATTTAAATATGTAATGGGGCAATTAAAAGGATTATCGTTTTCTCGAATATCGTAAACGTCTCCGGGTTTTAAGAGCATAGAGAAACTGCCCTGAATACCCTCTTTGATGCGTTTTTTCTTTCTAGACAACCTTAAAAATATAATTATTGCGATAGCTATGAAAGATAAAGTAGCTATTAAAATATAGATTCTTTGGCCTTTTGTTTTATCAAAAAGGGAACGAAGACTGATTTGACTTTTTAGAATAACGGGAACTTCAAAATAGGTTATATTTTCGTCGGCTTTGATTTTTAAGACGCCCTCAAATGAAGAGCCCTGCGCCGCCTTGTATGTTAAGATAATTTCATTTTTATGATTGTCAAACGTATATTTTTTAGGGTTGTTTTTTACATCGGGAACATAATAAATATTTTTATTAGATAGATATATCCATTTTTTATTTTCTGAAAAAAAATCTGGCCGCGAGCCTTCAACGTAGATTTCTTCAATTATAACTTCAGCGTCTGATAAAGAGATATCTGATTTAATTTCAATTTTTTGGGAGCTTACTTTCTCGCCGGTTGAAAAATGGCCAAATATTCTTTTTTTTGAGGCGGTTATTTTTGGTCTGATAAATTCAAAAAAGATAACCGAATAAATTCTTCTTTTTTGCGCGTAAGAGTATATATCTAAAACGCATGCCTTTTGACCAAATTGAATCTTGTATTTTTCTATTTGGGCCTCTGTTAAGATTTGAGCTTCAATATCGCGCTTAGTTGTATAGTTTATCTGAAAATGGCGAAAACTTTCGGGGTCTTTTGCGCCTGAAAAACATTCATAATTAAATAGCTTTATTTTCGGATAACTGAATTTTTTTTTATTGTCAGAAATTTTTATCTCCCCCGCGTTTGTAATTTCTGTTTGGGGCCTTAAAATTTTAATGATATCAAAAATATTCTTTTCTTCAATAATTCTGTATTCCGAAAAAATATCCGCGAAATTTGAAATAAAATGCAAAGTATTTCTTTGGTATTGAATAAAAATAATTTGATATTTATATTTTTCATCAATCAGGCGGGCAGTTTTTTTCAGGCTATCTATGTACTTATCTCGTTTAAAAACCCCTGAATATTCGCGGGGGAACGAGGCGCGAGTTAAAATAAAAATCTTTTTTGGCTTATCTTTTATCTCTTGTAAAAAATCTGGAAGAGCTTTTGGCAGCGAATCTTCTAAAAGATGATTTGTAATTTTTATCTTATTCTTTTTCGTTATTTTGTTTAATATTGAATTTAATAAATTATATTTTTCGTCGGGTTCTATTTCATTTTCAATAATGAAATAATATTGGTCGCTAAAACGCTTTTTACTTGACGCCTCAATAGAGTTTAGCGAGAATAAAATTATAAATAGGGTCAAATAGATGCGCATTAGAATACAGCGCAAATAATATTTGATAAATTGTCAATGTATTTCAAAAAAAATGAAATTTAAAACGTTTATATTATCCGCTCCGTCGGGAGCCGGCAAAAATACAATTATCAATGAAATCTTAAAAAGAAGAAACGATATACTTTATTCTATTTCAACGACTTCGCGAATTCCAAGAGAAAATGAAATAGACGGCTCTCATTATCATTTTATAAGTAAAGAAGAATTTAAAAAAAAAATCGCCGCCGGCGAATTCTTAGAGTGGGCCCTGGTTCTTGATAATTATTATGGAACTTTTAAAAGCGAAATAGACAAAATATTCTCGCGAAAAAAACACGCCATTCTTGATTTGGATATACAAGGCGCTCTTAAGGTTAAAGAAGAAAATTCTGAAGTCGTTCTTATATTTGTGATGCCGCCGAATATGAATGAACTAAAAAAGCGTCTTCAAGAAAGAAGAACCGATTCTGAGGCCGAAATTGAAAAAAGATTAAAATTAGCCGAAAAAGAAATGGAAGCAAGACAGAAATATGATTATATTCTGGTCAATAAAAATTTGAATGAAACTGTTGAAGAGCTTGACAGTATAATTTCTGAATGCGCAGTAGTACCATAATGAAAGAAAAAAAACCAGTATTTATACTTACCGGCCCCACTGGATGCGGCAAAACCGAAATAATCGAAAATCTGCCCGATGATCTGCCTATTGAGATCATCAGCGCCGATTCAAGACAGGTATATAAATTGCTTAAAATAGGAACGGCGATGCCGTCTGACGAGGTTCAAAAAAAATACCCGCATCATTTATTGAATTTCTTATCTTTAAGAGAACGTTTCTCGGCGGGTAAATTTGTAAAAGAATCATTAAAGCTTATTCTAGAAATTCACGAACGAAATAAGATACCCGTGGTTGTAGGCGGCACTTTTTTCTATATACTTTCTTTATGGGATGGTCTTTTAAAAGAACCCGAAATTCCCATTATCTTAAAAAATGAAGTCGAAGATATGACATATCGTGAAGCATGGGAAGAGCTTTCAAAGTTAGATCCCATTTCGGCCGAAAAAATAGGAAAGAATGACGTGTATAGAACCAAAAGAGCGCTTCTTATCACCATGGCTTCAGATAAGCCTTTTTCAATGCATTTTCGAGAAGGGGGCATTTATAACGAATTTAATTTTACGGGCTGGTATCTTGATTTGCCGCGCGAAGAGTTATATGAGCGCATAAATAAACGAGTTTATAAAATGTTTGACGACGGTCTTTTAAATGAAATAGACGAAGTCTTTGCGCATAAGTATTCATCTGTCGATCCGGGGCTTAGAACTATCGGTTATAGAGAAATTTTAAGATTTTATGAAAGATTAAACCCCAAGCCTTCTTCAATAACTAAAATATTGCCTGTCGTATTAAACGATATAAAAGAATTAATTTCAATAAGTACAAGAAGATTTGCCAAAAGGCAGTTGACATGGTTTAGAAACGAAAGCAGACTGATTAAGCTTGAAAAAAAAGACGCTCTGCAGACCGTTGAAAATGCGATAAAAGCGGCAATCGTCTCGTAAGTTTACTCTTTTTTGCCCTGAATAACGCTAATAAGCGTATTAAGAATCATTAATAATATAGACAGAACATTGCCCAGCCCAAAAAACATCCGAAGTGATGCGTCAGAGGCGATATCGGCATAAATTCTGCCAGCGATTGTTATTTGCAGCAAAACCAGATGAATATAAAATCGGCCGCTGTATTTTACTGGCTGTCTAAAAACCGCCGAAAACACAATGGGAGCATGCACAAAAATCATGCTGAATACAAAACCTAGAAATATAGAATGCAGGAAAGCGTCATAAATAAACCCCGCTTTTTGAAAATCATATTTGAGAATAATTAAGCTTCCCGCGATCGACCAGAAATATCCGAAGACCAGACCAACGGCGGTAAACCGGGTTTGGCCCGAAAGCTTGATTGTTTTTTTAATGATATCGTTAAAAGAAAACCATATTGCCAATAATATTAAGCAGACGCTGAAAACAATAGAAGCTGTCTGTAATGAAAAAATTGAGTAAAAAATTGACGCTGAAAAGATTGTTATTAAAATTTGAAAAATAATGATATGAGTTCGGGAAACCGGCAGCATGCGCGTCAACTCTAAGCGCTCGCCCAAAATGGTTACTATGAGAAAACCCATCCAAAATAAAATGACAGGAGAAAAAGAATAACCGGCGGTTAAAAAAACATTTCCAAGAAAATAAATTAAGGCGCCGAGGGCCATCGTTTTATTAAAAAGTTGATTTTGAAGATATGTTAAGTAGACCATTCCCAGAAAGTTAACAAGGCTTCCCGCGGTAAGAATTAGAATTCCTAATTCTTTTAACGAAGGCGTTAAGGCTAAAAAACTGCCTGCCGCGATTAAAATGGGCGCAAAAAATATCCATCTTTTATTTAACGCCGTCGCTCGTTCTAATGAGATAAGAGTTCCCAAAAAACCTGTTATCATCAAAGGCCCGTGATTTATAAGATCAATGGGTATTGCTGGCAATTGCCATCCTAAACGCTGTAATGAAGTATAAAGGGCGCCTAAAAATAAAATAAATATAAAAGGCAGAAAAAATATATTTTTTTTCATGAGCCCCATCCTAATTTTTTTCTGGCGTCAGCGCTCATTTTTTCAGGGCTCCATTCAGGTTCCCATACTAAATTTGTTTCGACATTTACAATGTTCGTATGTTCTTTTTTCAGGGCCTTGACAATTTCATCGCAAATATGCTGATGCATAGGGCACCCGCGCGAAGTCATCGTTAAATCAATAGATATTTCATTTTCTTTAATCTCTACGTTATAGATTAACCCTAAATCGACAATATTTATCCCGATTTCAGGGTCTATGACATTTTTTAGAGAATTGAGTATTTCTTCGGTTTTCATTTCTATTTTCCGATTTCTTTATTCTTTACAGCGGGTCAAGAAAACAATTTTTTACCGTCAATGGAAGAATTAAATCCCTCTGAATTATTAAAGCAGCGTCTTCAAAAATTAAATAATATTAAAAGCTTAGGTATTGAGCCGTATCCTAATTTATTTGAAAAAGAAAAGACAATATCTCAGATCACTAAAGAATACTTTTCTTCAGAATCTGTTCCAGAAGTTTCAGACGTTAAAATCGCCGGAAGAATTACGGCAAAACGCCCGATGGGAAAAGCCGGCTTTCTGCAGATTACCGATATCTCGGGGAAAATGCAAGTTTACGCGAATGACAAAACATTACCCTCAGAAGAACATGAAGTTTTCATGGAACTCGATATTGGCGATATCATAGGGGCCTTAGGCGAGCCGTTTAGAACCAAAACAGGCGAAGCAAGCATAAGAGCCCGCGAAATAAAGCTTTTGGCAAAAAACCTTTCGCCGATTCCGGTTGTTAAAGAAAAAGACGGCAAGGTGTTTGACGCTTTTGCCGACATAGAAACAAGATACAGGCAGCGCTATCTCGATCTTATTGTAAACTCTGAAGTAAGAAATACGTTTCTAATGCGATCAAAAATAATTTCAGAAATTAGAGATTTTATGAATTCAAAAGGTTTTTTAGAAGTTGAAACTCCTATGATGCAAAGTATTGCCTCGGGAGCCGCCGCAAAACCTTTTAAGACTCACCATAACGCTCTTGATATACCGCTTTTTATGCGAATTGCTCCCGAACTTTATTTAAAAAGATTATTAGTGGGCGGTTTTGAAAAAGTTTATGAACTAAACAGAAATTTTCGAAACGAAGGCATCAGTACAAAGCATAATCCCGAGTTCACTATGATGGAAGTCTATCAGGCTTATGCAGATTATTCGCATATGATGAAGCTTGTAGAAGATTTATTTTTGCGTTTAGCCGAAAAAGTTGCGGGGGGGCATGAAGTAAAGTATGGCGAGCATACAATCTCCTTTAAAACCCCATGGCCGCAAAAAACCTATCTTGGCATTATTAAAGAAAAAACTAATATTGACTTTAGCGTTTATCTGGGCAATGAAAATCCGCCGTTAGAAGAAGCTAAAAAACACGCCGAAGCCGTCGGTGTAGATACAAAAAAATGCGCCGAATTCTGGGAAGTTGTTGACGAGGTTTTTTCAGAAAAGGTTGAAAATGAATTAATTCAACCCATTTTTATTACAGAATATCCGAAAGCGATGTCACCGCTTTCAAAAAACATACCTGGGAATCCCCATCTTGTAGAAAGGTTTGAGCCGTATATTGTCGGCAGAGAAATGGGTAACGCATTTTCAGAGCTTAATGACCCCATTGAGCAAAACGAACGATTCAAGCAGCAGCTGCAATTGAAAGCCGAGGGAGCTCATGAAACCATTGAAATGGATGAAGATTATATTGAGGCCCTAAAAGTCGGAATGCCTCCGGCGGGCGGTTTAGGAATAGGAATTGACAGACTTGTTATGCTTTTTACAAATTCTTCGTCTATTAAAGATGTAATTTTATTTCCGTTGCTTAGGCCGAAGGCTTAATCAAAATAAAATTTGCCGAAAAATAAAAATTAATATAAAATAAAAAAGGACATAAGTATGGGAAAAATTTCTAAAAAAACCGCTCAGGGCGTTCGGCCCGAGCCCAAAGTCATTCCGCTTAAAATGCAAGAAAATGATAATCTTTTGATTTTAGATCAAAGATTGCTGCCGCATAAAACAGTATGGGTAGAGTGCAAAGACGAGATAGATACGGCAAGGGCCATAAAAGATATGCTTGTAAGGGGGGCTCCCGCTATTGGCATCGCCGCCGCATATGGCTTTTATCTGGGAGCAAAAAAAATTGATAAAGCGGGAAAGCTATTAAATTTAGCCGCTCTTCAGAAAATTAAAAAAACTTTAGATAATAGCCGGCCGACCGCCGTAAATTTATCATGGGCGACCGAATGCATGCTTAAAGTAGGCGAACAATGGCTTCGTCATATTTCAGTGGCCGAACATCAAAAAGAAAAAAATACATCGTTAATTCTTGAGCTTTTTAACGAGGCTGTAGAAATACATACAGAAGACGCCGAAAGATGCTACGATATGTCGGTTGTCGGCGCCGAATACATAAAAAATACGTTGAAGAAAAAAAAGTATAGAATCTTAACCCATTGCAACGCGGGTTCATTGGCAACCGGGGGCATCGGCACTTCTTTAGGCGTAATACGAATGCTGCATCTTGAGGGAAAAGTAGAAAACGTTTTTGCAGACGAAACAAGACCCTATCTTCAAGGCTCAAGACTCACCGCATATGAACTTATGAAAGAAAAAATCCCCGTCACTTTAATTACAGATTCAATGGCCGGTTTTTTAATGCAAAAAGACATGATTGATTTTGTAATCGTAGGCGCAGACAGAATCACAAGGCGTCATGACGTCGCCAATAAAATCGGAACATATTCGCTTTCTGTTCTGGCAAAAGCTCATAAGATACCTTTTTTTGTGGTCGCGCCTCTTTCTACCTTCGACCCAAGACTTGTCTCAGGCGGAGAAATACCAATAGAAGAAAGATCTGCCGACGAAGTTCTTAAAGTAGGCGAGCACCTAATTGCGGCAAAGGTTCCCGTATTAAATTATAGCTTTGACATTACGCCAAGAGAGAATATTACCGCGTTATTTCATGAAGAAAGCGTGATTAGATGAGCTTAAAATATTTATCTTTTGAAGTTATTGAAAACGGCATAGCTGTTATTAAATTAAACAGGGCGCCTGATAATTCTTTAAGCGTCGAAATGATGCAAGAGATTATCGAGCAATATGAGAAAGCCGAAAAAGATGAAAACATCAGAGCCGTTATCTTAACGTCGGCCATACCGGGGTACTTTTCAAACGGGCTGGATATTGACGAGCTTTTAGGAGCTTCTATCGAAGATAAAAGAAAAGTGTTTCAAACATTATACGAGATGACGACTCTTATTTACAGTTTTTCAAAACTAAATATTGCCTTGTTAAACGGTCATGCCATGGCGGGAGGCGCCATCTTAGCTGCCGCCGCCGATTTTCGGTTTTTTATAGACGGGCCCTATCGAATATTTTTTTCTGAAACAAAAATAGGGCTTGGCATACCTTCGTCGATTATTCAGATTATCGAGTCAATCGTGGGGGCGCAAAATGCAAAAAGAATTGCTCTTTTAGGCGAACCTTTAAAAGTCGACGCTGCCCTTGAAACGGGCTTAGCCGATAAAAAATTTTCAGAACAAGATTCTTTTAATAAAACGCTGCGTTTTGTAAAACAAATCTTAGCGTATCCCGATAAAAGTTACCGTAAAACAAAAATGGCCATGCGTAAAAATATTATAGAGAATTTAAACACCGAAACCGTAAATACGATAAAAGAATTTTCTGATTTTTTTGACGAAAACTTTGAAGAAGCTTTATTAAGTATTAAAGAGAAGAGACGTCCTAAATTTAATTAAAAAATACTTGATAATTTGTTTGTATAAATTTTAATTGTAATGTTGTGGAGGGTACATGAGATTAAAATTTATATTTCTTGGAATATTTATACTTCTTCCGATATTTTCGCTTTTGGGTGAAGAGTTAGTCGACAAAAACGAAAAATCGTATATCATCAAAGTCACCAGTAACGAAGCTTTTCTCGATAAATCATTTCCTAAAACGGCTATAAATCAGGAAATTGAAATATATAATCCGGGCGAGAGACTGGTGCATCCCATAACAAATGAAGTAATTGAAATAGATACCGTTATAGGAAAAGCCTATATCAAAAGCGTAAAGTCAAACTACAGCGTATTTTCTATACCCAGCGAGTTGGCGGGCAAAATAAAAGTAGGGCAATATGCCTTATTAAAAGGCGCCGCATCAGACAGAGCAGAAAGACATTATTACAGGCTGTATCAAAGCGAGTCGGCAAAAAAATTAAAGAGCCCTAACCTTATGAATATCAGTAACAGAGCTTTTTATTTTAATAAGAATGATTATTTTCATATAGCAAGATTCTATTACAGACGAGATGTTCGATCTATTTTTGGACCTTTTGCCGTAGATTTTTTAAGCTTTGGTTTTCAGGGGGGCTACGGAAGAACCATAATAGAAAGCTGTGATTCTATTACCGAAGAATGTCTTGAAGAAAAAATAAAGCCCAACTTTCTTCAGGGATTTTTTCAGGCCGGCATTCGTTTAGGAAGCTGGATTGCCGTTTACGGAGGCTTTGGCGTAGGTTTAGGAGACACAAAAGGAGCAAACAGCGGAACAAATATTGGCGCAATTTTGGGCAATAAAAAATCTGTATATTTAGATGTCGGATATTATCGTTTTGCCGATTTTATTGAGTATACTACAGTTGAGTTCAGCGGAGTAATGACTTCGGGTTTTGATTTAAGCATGGAATTTGGCGTTCAAAAGTTTCCCAATAGAGAAGGCGCAGTAAGCAATTTTGAAACAGTAGATCAATTTAATTACGGCATGTTCCAGCTTGGCGGAAAATTTTATATCGGCGATATATTATACTTGAAACTATTGGCTGGGGTTAGCGGCGTCAGCACAAAAAGACTGGGTCCCATGATAACTCTTGAAACAGGCATTTTGTTTTAAGAGCCAAATGCATGATAACATTTAAGTTTAATGATATAATAAAATATCTTATTTTGCTTATAATTATCTTTTTTATAGGCAGTTGCTTGGCCTACTTTTATAAAAAAGAAGAATATTATCTTCCAAGAAATAGTCCAAATTCGGCTATTGGTCACTGTATATTAACGGCAGGAACGCATCAGGGTTGGCGCGTAAAACATATTCGTTCGTCAACATATACAGCAGAAGTTGAACCGAAAGATAGTTTTTTTATAAAGATCAATCTTCATGTTATCGAGCAAAGAAAAATTATTACCGAATATGTCGAAAGCAGAAATTTAATGTATGACGGCGAAAATATTCATAGATCATATTACAAATGGGTAGATAATTATATGGCGTATACCAAAAGATGTCTTTCAAAATTAAGAAAGGCGAATCGTAAAAAGAAATAGGTGTTGATTAAATATATTCGATGAAGCTTTCTGTTTCAAATAAATTAAATACTTATTTCAATGGCAGTCTTTCTGACGCAGAAAGTAAAAATAAACAAGAGCGACAAAAAGTTAAATCAGCTCTTAGCATAAAGCAAATTAAAAACAAATTTCAATTTCATACAGAAAACGCAAAGGTATCGCTGAAAGCTCCTGGCGAAATGCTGTTTGTTGACGAAAACGCCGTTAAAAAAGAGAAGATTTTATTTTTTGACGTAGAATGCGTCGATTTAAGTTTCGGGCCAAATAACATACCTTTTCTTATTGGCATGGGTTATTTTATAAAGAATGACTTTATTGTTGAACAAGTTTTTCTCGAAAGCCCGGTTGACGAAGATTCGATGCTCTCTTTTCTTGATAAGTTTTGGCAAAAGTTTGATTATATTGTAACCTATAACGGCAAGTCGTTTGATGTTCCTTTAATTAAGTCAAGATTTCGTTATTTTCAAAAAGAGTACCCCGACCATTTTATGAGGCATTTTGATATATATCATATATTAAAGCGTATTTTTCCTCAAAAGAGATCTCGTCTTGTCGACTATGAAAGCGCGGTTCTTCAAATAGAGAGAAAAGACGATTTACCGGGCTCTTTAGCCGGGCAGGCCTATTTTGAATACCAGAAGCAAAATAACGAAACTCTTATGCAGAAATTATATAAACATAACGAAACTGATATCTTATCGTTAGCGGCATTGTCGATTAAGCTTGACGCCGCCATAAAAAAAGCCTTCCATGGAAAACAAAACAATGGCGAAAAAAACTGGGCCCTAAAGATTTATAAACTTAAAAAACCCATCCGCAGCCCTGATTTTATCATTAAGAATATTTCAACTAAGGCAGATAAAGATGCCGAAGATATGTATTACATGGGCCTCGCGCATAAAAAAAAGAAAAACTATTTAAAAGCTTATGGTCTTTTTAGAAAATCATATAAAATGGGAAATTCAAAGGCTCTTGCCGACGCCGTTTTGGTGTTGTATTTTTATCTAAAAAAGCATGAAAAAGCTCTTGCGTTAATTGAAAAATATTTATCTGTCGAAGAGGCTTCTGTTCAAGGCAAACTTTTAATGATGCGCGGTAAAATATTAAATAAATTAAAGCCATAATTAATGAATCGTTCTACTTATAAAAAGCGTCTTGCCGGGGCCGCCTCTCAAATGCCGCCCGATTCTGCCATGCTTTTAATCGCGTCTGAAGAAAAAGTTCGAAACGCAAATATAATGTATTCTTACCGGGCTCATTCTGACTTAATCTATTTGACCGGTTTTAACGCGCCTTGTTTTGCCCTTTTTCTTGATTCAAGCGGCGAGATTCAGATCTTTTTTACGCCTAGAAACGACGAGAAAGCCAGATGGGAGGGAGAGGGGCTTACATCTCAGGCAATTGCCAATGTTCTTGAAATTGATAAAGAAAAACAGATACATCCATATGAAAATCTTTGGGAGACATTAAAAAAATTATTAAAAAACAAAGAGACGCTTTACTTTTCTTTCGGAGAATCTCAAGAAAACGACCAGAAAGTCATCAATGCAATAAAAGAAACAACAATTGAAGCAAAAAAGGGCGATTTTGCTCCGACGCGCCTTGTTTACGCGAAAGAAATTCTTCAAGAAATGCGTCTAATTAAAAAACCAGAAGAAATTGCAATTCTTAAAAAAGCGGCGCAGATTTCAGCAGAGGCGCATAATCGCTTAATGCAATATTGCCGCGAAAAAATTTCAGAAGGTTCTTTATATGAATATGAAATTAAAGCCTTTATTGAATGGCAGTTTCAAAAAAGTTATCAGACTGAAATTGCGTACCCTACAATTGCGGCGGCGGGCAATAACGCCACGATTCTTCATTATACCGATCTCTCGTCTGCTGTACGAAAAGACGATCTCGCGCTTGTAGACGCAGGCTGCGAAATCGCCGGATATGCGTCAGACATAACGCGAACTTTTCCCGTATCGGGCAAATTCACGCCGGTACAAAAATCAGTCTATGAAGTTGTATTAGCGGCAAATAAAAACGCCATTTTTAAATGCGTTTCTGGCGAAAATTTAGACTCTGTTCATAGCGAAGCCGTAAAAACCATTGTAGATGGTCTTTTAGAATTGGGTTTGTTTAAGAAATTTTTAGTAAAAAAAGACGGTAAAAGCGAAATAAAAAGCTCGTATGATAAAAATGAAATTATTGAGAATGAATATTACAGGGTTTATTATATGCACAATACCTCTCATTTTTTAGGCCTCGACGTGCATGACAGCGCAACGCGTTATATTAACCATAAGCCCCGAATGTTAGAACAAGGGATGGTCTTTACCATAGAACCGGGAATTTATCTGCCCAAAGAATATGACTTCTTGCCAAACGAATTTAAGGGAATCGGCATTCGAATTGAAGACGATATTTTGTTTGATGGTAGAAAAGGAGAAAACCTAAGTATTAAGGCTTTGAAAGAGATTTCAGAGCTTGAAAGTTGATTTTTTTTGTTTACAAATGGTTTTTCTTAATATTTCTGTAAAAAAGTGTTCTATTTTGCGTCTAAAAATCGTCTTAATATCAGAGGTATTTTGTATATCATGGCAAAAATCAAAAGAATATTTAATCGATATTGTCTAAAATCAAAAAAGTTATCGTTTTATATTTGGCGATAATATAATATCATGATAAAAAATATTTTAAAAATAATAATATCAGTTAGCTTGTTACTTTTTTCTTTTTCTTGTTTTAAATCAGAACAGTACGAAACTTACAATTATAATAATTCAGATACCGATACAACTACGCAAACGTCTTCTTGCGGTAACGGTATTAAAGATACGGTTTTAGGCGAAGAATGCGACGACGGCAATAATGTAGACGGCGACGGATGCTCATCTTCTTGTCTTTGGGAAGGTTCCGCTCCTGTTTGCGGCAATGGCGTTTGCGAAGCGACAGAAACCGTTACGAATTGTTTAGTAGACTGCGGTACCGGCGGCTCCGTATGCGGCAACAGCATACAAGAAGCCGGCGAAGTTTGCGACGAAGGCGGCGTTCAGACTGTTACGTGCGAGGCCAATTGTACGTTACCGTCTTGCGGCGACGGTATAACAAATGCCCTTACCGGCGAACAGTGCGATACTTTTGGTTTTCAAACAGCAGGTTGCGAGACGAATTGCTTACTTCCTGCTTGTGGTGATTCTATTATAAATCTAGCGGCAGGGGAATCTTGCGATTCAGGCGGAGTTCAGACCTCTCTTTGTGAGGCCGATTGTTCTTCTCCCGTTTGCGGCGACAGCGTGACCAATACTTTAGCAGGGGAATCATGCGATTCAGGCGGCGTTCAGACAGCTCTTTGTGAGGCCGATTGTTCTTCTCCTGTTTGCGGCGATAATGTAACCAATACTCTGGCGGGCGAGGCTTGTGATTCAGGTGGAGTTCAGACCTCTCTTTGCGAGGCCGACTGTTCGTCTCCCGTTTGTGGCGATAATGTAACCAATACTTTAGCCGGCGAGGCTTGTGATTCAGGCGGCGTTCAAACAGCTCTTTGCGAGGCCGATTGTTCTTCTCCCGTTTGCGGCGACAGCGTGACCAATACTTTAGCCGGCGAATCTTGCGATTCAGGCGGCGTTCAGACATCTCTTTGCGAGGCCGATTGTTCGTCTCCTGTTTGCGGCGACAGCGTGACCAATACTTTAGCAGGCGAATCTTGCGATTCAGGCGGCGTTCAGACATCTCTTTGCGAGGCCGACTGTTCTTCTCCCGTTTGCGGCGACAGCGTGACCAATACTTTAGCCGGCGAGGCTTGTGATTCAGGCGGCGTTCAGACATCTCTTTGCGAGGCCGACTGTTCGTCTCCCGTTTGTGGCGATAATGTAACCAATACTTTAGCCGGCGAGGCTTGTGATTCAGGCGGCATTCAAACAGCTCTTTGCGAGGCCGATTGTTCGTCTCCTGTTTGCGGCGACAGCGTGACCAATACTTTAGCAGGGGAATCTTGCGATTCAGGCGGCGTTCAGACCTCTCTTTGTGAGGCCGATTGTTCATCCCCCGTTTGCGGCGACAGCGTAATAAATACTTTAGCAGGCGAGGCTTGCGATTCAGGCGGCGTTCAGACCTCTCTTTGCGAGGCCGACTGTTCATCTCCCGTTTGCGGCGATAATGTAACCAATACTTTAGCCGGCGAATCTTGCGATTCAGGCGGCGTTCAGACAGCTCTTTGTGAGGCCGACTGTTCATCTCCCGTTTGCGGCGACAGCGTAACCAATACTTTAGCCGGCGAATCTTGCGATTCAGGCGGCGTTCAGACCGCGCTTTGTGAGGCAGACTGTATGGCTCCGACGTGCGGCGACGGGGTTGCCAATAATTTAGCCGGCGAAGCCTGTGATACTTTTGGCCTACAAACATCAACATGCGAAGCCGATTGTTCAGCGCCAAGCTGCGGCGATGGTATTCTGAATTTAGCGGCCGGCGAGATCTGTGATGATGGCAATACTATAACAGAAGCCTGTCTTTACGGAGAAACTTCCTGCACTATCTGTGATTCATCCTGTGCAAATATCGCAGGCGCGACATCTTACTGCGGAGATTTCACGGTAGATGGCGCAAACGGCGAGAATTGTGACGACGGCAATACTGTAACCGAAGAATGTCCTTATGGTTCGACGGGCTGTACGGTTTGTGATACTGTATGCCTTTCTGTATCCGGTATAACTTCTTATTGCGGCGACGGTTTTGTAGACGCGGCAAATGGCGAAGCTTGCGATGGCGACGGAGCCGGTCTTGGCGGCGAGACTGCTACCTGCAACACCGATTGTACGGTTCGCGTCTGCGGCGATTCTATCGTAAACGCAACAGCAGGCGAAACCTGCGACGACGGCAATGCTATTACTGAAGAATGTCCTTATGGCTCTACCGGGTGTACGGTTTGCGATGCATTCTGTAACGATGCTGCCGGCGCAACCTCGTATTGCAGCGACAGTATTACAGATGGTTCAAACGGCGAGACCTGTGATGACGGTAATACTGTAACAGAGGCATGCCTTTACGGCGAAACATCCTGTACTGTTTGCAATGATGTATGTGTATCGACAGCCGGCGCGACATCTTTCTGCGGCGACAGCTCTATAGACGGCAGCAATGGCGAGAACTGTGATGACGGCAATGCCATAACAGAAGCCTGTCTTTACGGCGAAACATCCTGTACTGTTTGTAATGATTTATGTGTATCGACAGCCGGCGCGACATCTTATTGCGGCGATACCGTGACTGACGGCGTAAACGGCGAAACCTGCGACGACGGCAATACTGTGACCGAAACATGTTTATATGGTCAAACGTCATGTACAGTATGCAATGCAACATGCGATTCTACCCCGGGAGCTACCTCTTTTTGCGGCGACTCTACAATAGACGCAGGCAATGGAGAAAACTGCGACGACGGTAATGCAATTACAGAATCTTGCGCTTATGGATTAACTTCCTGTACCGTGTGCGATTCGGTCTGCTCGTCTATCGCAGGGGCCGTTTCTTATTGCGGCGACAGCGTAATAGACGGCATTAACGGCGAGACCTGCGACGACGGCAATACGATAACAGAATCTTGTACCTATGGCGACACATCTTGTACGGTATGCGACGCGGTATGCGCATCAATTGCGGGCGCGACCTCTTTTTGCGGCGACGGTATTATTGATACTATAAACGGCGAAACCTGCGACGACAGCAATACTCTTGCCGGCGACGGATGCAGCAGCGTATGCGCCATCGAATGGGGCACTAACCCTATTGTGACAGATTTAACGATAACAGGAACGCCAACCGGCGGTACAGGCAACTATCAAGCGGGCGACTCTGTTACCATCTCATGGACAGCCTCTGACAGCGACGGAATTTTCGGATATATGGTAATGTTAATGCCCGATATCGATTTTCAAAATGCTCCTGACGGACCGCCGCCGGCTGTTTATAGCACAGGTTTTGATATGGATGAATTTTTACCGGGAAGTACAACCAGCCATACTTTTACATTGCCTGACGCATACGGGCAGTCTTATTATCCCGCTATTTTTGTTATAGATAATAATTTTATGTTCGGCAATGGCGGAGTTACAATAGCGCTTTTTGACTCTATTAATTCAGGCTCTAATTTTTCTCTTCTATTAGGAGATCCTGACGACCCTGCTTCGCCGTATATTGAATCAACGATACCGGTTTCATCGATAAGCTATGAACCAAATGGCTACTTTTGTTCAGACGGCTCTACCCAACTTCCCGAACAATGCGACGACAGTAATTTATCAGACGGCGACGGATGTTCTTCTTCTTGTTTATTGGAACCTCCGGGTACGGTATGTACAATGGGAACGCATCCTTTACAAAATATTTCGACAAGCATGACCGCGTTAGATGTAGGTCTTGGCGAAAAAGCTACTATAACATTGACTGCCGATTATAGCTGCATTGAATCGGCCGAGGTACAGCTTTATGAACCAATATCAATGGAATATAAATACATTCAGTTAAAACAGACAGGAATCGGTATTTTTGAAGCAGAGTTCCCTGAAAATATTTATTTATCAGATGGTACATGGGAAGTTCAATTGATATATATTATGGATGCTGATTATACAAATACTTATTATTATACGCCGTCGATATCGGCTCCGGGTTTTTACGCATACGAGAAAAACTGGACAGGAAGTATCGACACTACGGTACCTTTAATGAATACGATTACGACAACAGGCGGCGTTACAGATACTACCGCTCCCGTTATGAATAGTATTGTTGTAACAGGAACTCCAAGCGGCGCTAATTACCAGATAGGCGATAAGGTAACCATTACAGCAAACATTACCGACGATTTATCAGGAATTGGTCAGGTTTTCTTTTCTGTACCAGATATATACGGAAATAATCACGGGGTATGTTTACCTACTTTAGTTGCGCCAGATACATATGAATGTCAAATTACTTTAGGCGGCGAAGGGCTGGTTTCGCCTGCAGATATTTATGCTAGTGTTTTTATAGAAGACGTTGCCGGTAATAATGAAGGTTATTTTTACGTAGACTTTGTGAGTCCTGTTAATTATACAACTATGACAACCTTTTCTGATTCTGGCATTGCCATTAACTTTTTAACCATGGATGTTCCAATGCCTCCAATGTATGCTACTTTAATTGTCAATGCTCCTGAATTAACTGCCACAGTCTCTGAAAATAATATTATCTGGTTTGATTTTGACGTTATTGCGGGCAAATCATATGTTGTTCACTGGAACGATACTTCTGAGGGCGACGGCAGCCCGACCGCAGATGTATTTGTCGAGGGATATGACGCCAATAATAACTGGATTTTGGGCAATTATATGGGATATATTAACGGTTCCGGGTTTACCGCTTTTGCTTCGGGTAAAGTTTATTTGAAAGTAGAACCTTATAGCGACGGCGATTTCGGAATATGGGTAAGAGAAGTTATCTGCGGCGATACGCTCGTTGATTTTGGCGAAGGCTGCGATGATGGCAATATTTTTTCAAATGACGGATGTTCCAATATCTGTCAACCCGATACCGATATGAAGCCTCCGACCATTGATCTTGCTACCTTGACTTTTTCAGGTACACCAACGGGGCCTATGGGCGGTTATCAGGTTGGCGATCAGGTGACCATTAGCGCTGATGTTTATGATTATTCAGGCTTATCGATAGTTGATTTTTATATCGATGACGACAATATCACCAATAATCACGGCAGCTGTTCAGCGATAAATATAGGCGGCAATACATGGGAATGCACTATTACATTGTCAAATTTAACCTATACAGGAACAGAAAGTATTCGTCCTTATGCTCAAGATACATGGGGCAATACCCAGTATTATTACATGAATTCAGGCATGTCGCCGACAGATTATATTGACTGGAGCACGGGACTCTCGGTACCATATCCCATTGTTTTTGTTCCTTTTGACGAGCCCCCATGCGGAAACACAGTTCTTGAACCGGCTTTTGGCGAAACCTGTGACGACGGAAATACATTTAACGGCGACGGATGTTCAGCTTCTTGTCAAATTGAAACAGTCGACCCGTTTGAGCCGGCAGACGATACTTCAGCAGGCGCAACGCCAATTGTTTTGGGAACAACAGAAACTGGCCACTCAATTGATATTGCAGGCGATGAAGATTATTATATTTTTACAGTAGCTGACGGTCAGACTGTTTATATTGAAACATCGAACGGCAGCGGCGGGTGTGATATGGATACTTATCTGTATCTCTATGATACCGACGGAATAACTTTGATTGATTTTGACGATGACGGCGGTTTTGGCCTTTGTTCTCTTATAAGTTATACTAATGTATCAGGTCTTCCCCAAGATCTATATTTTATGGTTGCCGGTTACAGCGGTACCTCTACTGGCGCTTATGTAGTTACAATCGTGAGCCCTGTTTGCGGTAATAACGAAGTAGAAATAAGCGAGACCTGCGATGACGGCAATACAACGCCCGGCGACGGCTGTGATGAATTCTGCCAGATTGAACCCGTTTGCGGCAATAGCGTCGTAGAACCGGGCGAGACTTGCGACGACGGCAATACCGTTTCAAATGACGGGTGCGCCGCCAGTTGTTATGATATAACGCCTCCTGTAGTAAACTTTGGTACCCTTAATGTTTCAGGTATCCCGACCGGCATAGGTGGAAATTATGTAGCAGGCGATGTGATTACAGTATCCGTCAATATTACCGACGAATCTGCGGTAAACTCGGTTAGTTTCTCTGTATCTGACGATGTATGGAACTACCATGGCGGCTGTGGGGCTACCAATGTATCTGGTAATAATTGGGAGTGCAGTTTTTCTTTGACAAATGATATGGTTACCGGTACCGAATATATTTATATTTATATTGAAGATGTTCATTGGAATTCGGATACTTTTTATATGAACTCCGGTTTTTCTGTTACAAATTACTACCAGTCGTCAACCGGTCTTGCGACATCTGATCCTATTATGTTTGTACCATATGAAAAACTCCCAATAGATCTTATGGTGAATGGCGGTTATCAGGTCATTGATGTAAATTCACAAGTTTACGCCAAGTTCAATGTGACTTCAGGAAATACATATACAATTTACTGGGACGACTGGTCAGAAGGCTCTGGTTTTTATTTTGGCGACATAATGACTTCGGCATATTATTTTGATATGACGCCAATTTTTGAGCTTGCTGATTCGGGATATTTTAGCGGTCAAGCCTTTATGGCAACACAGTCAGGCGAAGTTTATATTATTCTTGATCCTATGATGATAGGCAGCGTAGCCGTAATGGTCGATTCTATTGATGAGCCGCCGCCTGTTCTTCTCGACAATTTTGAAACCGGTACGTTTGGCTCATGGGTGGCTACTGGTCTTTGGCATATTTCAACGGTACGTTCATCTGACGGAGTTTATTCGGCTAGATATGCAGACGATATAACGGGAGCCGACCCTTTCGCAACATATGATACCGGCGCTGCAAATAGCGGCATCATTGAGTCCTCTTCATTTGTTGCAGGTTCAACGTTGGCTTTTGACTATTTTCTTGATAACGAATGCGGTTTTGGTTCTACATGCGGTTGGGATACATTGAAAGTTTATATTTCAAGCAATGGCGGAGCGAGCTGGGATATTGTAGACGATTTACCGAATAATGCCGCTAGCGGTATTTTACAATCAAGAATGATTGATACATCGGCCTATAATGGTATGAGCATAAATATAAAATTTCAATTTGATACCGGCGATTCGGCAGGAAACGCATATGAAGGCGCGTATATTGATAATATAAGATATCAATAAATTTTAAAAAAAAGTCTTAATTTATTTTCCATTTTCTCATCTGCTCAAAAGAGACATATCTATTTTCTTCGAAGGATATTAAAAAAAATTGGTTTTTGCTGATGAATATATTACAATAGAATCGTATTATATAAGTAGGTGAAAAAATATAATTTATAAAGAGTATTGAAAAATGAAATTTTATACAAATATTAAACTGTTCTTATTTTTAATCTTATCGGTATTTTCGGTTTCTTGTTTTAAATCTGAAAAATATGAAATTTATGACGTAACATCTACTCCTGTTTGCGGCAATGGCGTTATTGAAACAGGCGAAGCGTGCGACGACGGTTCTTCAAACAGCGATGCGGTTGCCGACGCGTGTAGAACGACTTGTGTATTGCCTTCTTGCGGCGACGCGGTAATTGATACGGGCGAGGCTTGCGATGACGCCAATGGTATTGATACCGACGATTGCACTAATTCATGTCAACTGGCGACCTGCGGCGACGGCATTACCTGGTCAGGCGGTACGGGAACAGAAACCTGCGATGACGCAAACGGCATTAATACCGACGATTGTACAAATTCTTGCCAGATTGCAGCCTGCGGCGATGGTATTTTATGGTCAGGCGGTACGGGCACAGAGACGTGCGACGACGCAAACGGCATAGATACTGACGATTGTACAAATTCTTGCCAGATTGCAGCCTGCGGCGACGGCATTATCTGGTCAGGCGGCACAGGAACAGAGGTCTGCGATGACGCCAATGGTATTGATACCGACGATTGTACGAACTCTTGTCAGATTGCGATCTGCGGCGACGGCATTACCTGGTCAGGCGGTACGGGCACAGAGACGTGCGACGACGCCAACGGCATAGATACTGACGATTGTACGAACTCTTGCCAGATTGCGACCTGCGGCGACGGCATTATCTGGTCAGGCGGTACGGGCACAGAGACGTGCGACGACGCAAACGGCATAGATACTGACGATTGTACGAACTCTTGTCAGATTGCAGCCTGCGGCGATGGTATTATATGGTCGGGCGGCACGGGAACAGAGGTCTGCGATGACGCCAATGGTATTGATACCGACGATTGTACGAACTCTTGTCAGATTGCGACCTGCGGCGACGGCATTACCTGGTCAGGCGGTACGGGCACAGAGACGTGCGACGACGCAAACGGCATTAATACCGACGATTGTACAAATTCTTGCCAGATCGCAGCCTGCGGCGATGGTATTTTATGGTCGGGCGGCACGGGAACAGAAACTTGCGACGACGCCAACGGCATAGATACTGACGATTGTACAAATTCTTGCCAGATTGCAGCCTGCGGCGATGGTATTATATGGTCGGGTGGCACGGGAACAGAGGTCTGCGACGACGCCAACGGCATAGATACTGACGATTGTACGAACTCTTGTCAGATTGCGACCTGCGGCGACGGCATTACCTGGTCAGGCGGTACGGGAA
>JAOUOT010000026.1 GCA_029880265.1 Spirochaetia bacterium
CATGTTCAGGGCCAAAAGAAACGCGCTGTAATTTTGCCAAATATCATAGGTATCGTCTAAAAGCAAATATCTCATGTGCCCCGATATATTCAAGGCGTTCATCATAAGACTTAAATTATAAATAACATAATAAAAATAATTTCTGTCTTTAAAAGACAAACCTAAAAATGAATTATAAAAAAACAGAAAAATAAATATGCCGTAATAAATTCCCAGTATTACATTTTGCAGGGTTAAATGCGACAGGTACTCATTATACTGCCACAAATAAGTCGGCGCGAAAACAGAAGATCGGCTTGAACGAATGCGGATGTACAAAAAGTCAGAATATTCTTCATTTTCGCTTAACTGAAGACTTGGCGATAAACTTATATCTCGCTCTAAATCAACATAATTAGAGCCCTGATGAAAACTTTCAAATTCTCCTTTATTGTTTTTTTTGTAAAAAACGACTTCTTTTAACGAAGGATAATCAATCTCTAGAACCAGACGCTTTAAATCTATAACGTCTTTTATTAAAAAAAGGCGAAACCAGAATGTATTCTGATTCGCGCCAAAAGCGAGTCTTTCTTTTTGGGGTTTTTGCCATTTCTCTTCTGAAAGAGATTCTATTTTTAAGATATCAAGCGTATTTGTTTCATCGATATAGTATTCGATATTTTCAGCCAGATTCTTATATTTAAAATCTTTATTTATATCAATCTTGTCAACAGAAGCCTTTAACTGAGAAGAAAATACTAAAAAAAAAGAAAAAGCAATAATAATTTTTACTATCAAAGCTTTATAAAAATTAATCCATCTGGCTAAAAACATATAGTCAAAATAGCGTTATCAATTTTCTATAAACCTTGTTAATTCTTCATAAAAAATATCGGGCGAATTATAAAATACCGCATGTCCCGCTTTATAGGGTTTTGAGGCCGAAAACATTTTAGGGTTTAGTTTTTGCGAATATTGAATTTGATCGACAGAAAACATGTCATTTTCTGATAATATAATTTTTACCGGCGTTTTAATGGCGGCAATTTTATCAAGCAGTTCAACCTGTATTATATTATATGAAAAAAACTCTTCGTCGCTCATATCAAGTTTTCTATCGGCAAGATCTTTCGAAATTTGCGGTAAACCGTCGGTTATGCCAAGACGCGCAAATCCGTCGGTATTTGAAACGACTTCGGCCCACCTCTTTATTTCAGAAACAGATAACTCGTCGTCGTCAGAATTTTTACTTAAAGCCTCTTTTACAAACTTTATTATAGCTTCATCAGACGCGTTTTTCTTTAAAAGAAACTCATTTAAGATATACTTCATTTTTTCAGACGGCGCGCTTCCTGGATAATTCTTATCGCCCGAAAGGCCAAATGACGGAGTCGCGCCAAAAATTACCGCTTTACCGATTTTAGAATTCTTATTATTTGCTAAATAATGCAAAATGATATTGCCGCCGAGGGACCATCCGACTACTATTGGCTCTGAAAGGTTGTAGTATTTTAAGATTTGTTCCAAATCTTCAGCGTGCAGTTTAACCGAATATTGGCTGCTTACTTTATCTTTATTTTTATATTTTATTGAACGGCCATGCCCCCTTAGGTCATAGGCGATTAAACGGTATTTTTCAGACAGTTTTGATTCAAACTGTTTGCGCCAAATCGAATGGTCAAAAGAATTGCCGTGAATAAAAACAATTGGGCGTCCTTTGCCTTTTTCAACTGTAAACAGCTCAACCTTATTGTTTTTTGAATCAGTATACTGAATAGCGTCGTTTTTTAAGTCGCAATTCAATAAAAATAGAAATAAACTCGCGATGAATAAACCGCAAATCAGGCCTGCGCTTTTCATGAATATTATTGAAACCGACATCTGTATTATGCAGAAATCAGGTTAAATAGCTCTCCCCACAATTAAAATGCTTGAAATGGGTTTATTTATTTTATCCCGATTTGTATGACGAAAAAATATTCATTCTTTCAACAAAAAAATATGTTTTTTTTAGATTCTATTAAAAATTAGTATAAAATTTCAATCTCCTAATAACTAATTAATAATTCATTTTAATAATTGTCGCATAAAAACGCTTGACTGACCCATTAATTGATTCTATTTTACTACAGGAACGCCGGGCAGCCGCGCGGCGTCATTTTATGACGAGCGAGGAAGGTCCGAACTCTTTGGGACAATAAGGCCAGAGAAATCTGGAGGCCGCAAGGCCATGGAAAGCGCCGCAGAAAATATACCGCCTTTTGTATGTTCAGGGCCTGCCCTGAGCCTGTCGAAGGGTAAGGGTGAAATGGCGAGGTAAGAGCTCACCGCGTTTCTTGAGAAAGAGACGGCATGGCAAGCCCCCTTAAAGAGCAATTTCAAGCAGTTTCGCAAATGTCCCTGTGCCCTGTCGGGCGGCGAAACGGGTAGAAAGCAAAGATTTTTACGGTATAACGTAAAGACAAGATAAATGGCTGCCGTCTGCGTTTGCAGATACAGAATTCGGCCTACAGGCGTTCCTATTTTTTATTATTAGTCTTGTCACGCAGTAAATAAATCAAAAATAATCCCTAATATGAAAGCGGCGACTCAAATATTCATTCCCGAAAAAAAACCAGATTACACCGGCAAGGTTCGCGATATTTATCATCTTGATAATTCAATGCTTCTTGTGGCTACCGACAGAATATCGGCCTTTGACGTTGTTTTTAACGAGGGCATTCCCGACAGGGGCAAAATTTTAACAAGAATTTCAAACCATTGGTTTCATCTTTTATCAGAATTTGATAATCATATATTAGAGACAGATTTTAATAAATTTCCTGAACCGTTTAACAAGTATCCTGAACTATTTGCCGAAAGAAGCGTTCTGGTAAAAAAGGCAGAGCGCATTGATTTTGAATGCGTCGTTCGCGGATTTTTACTCGGCAGCGGATACAAAGAATACGAAAAATCAGGTACTGTATGCGGCGAGAAACTTCCGTCGGGTTTATCAAAAGGGGGCAGGCTGCCTGAACCTATTTTTACTCCCGCCACGAAAGTCGACAAGGGCCATGACGAAAATGTCTCGTTTGACTATATGCGCGATAAACTGGGCGATGAATTGGCCGGCAAATTAAAAGATCTCAGCATAAAAGCGTACAATACGGTTTACGAAAAATTATATAAAAACGGAATTTTACTTGCCGATACAAAACTTGAATTCGGAATTCTTGATAATAAAATTATATTGATAGACGAAATTTTTACTCCCGATTCAAGCCGGTTTTTTAAGATCGACGAATATGAAAACGCCGTAAAAACGGGAGAAAATCCGCCGAGTTTTGACAAGCAGATTATCAGAGATTATCTTGAGACTCTTGACTGGAACAAAAATCCGCCCCCGCCGCCTCTGCCTGAAGATATCATTGAAAAATCGGGGAAAAAATACAAAGAAATTGAAGAGATTGTTTTATGCATTACGAAGGAATAGTTACCGTCAGATTTAAAAAATCGGTTTTAGAGCCGCAGGGCCAGGCGGTCATGCTGTCTTTAAAAGAAACCGGACATGAAGACGTCGATCTTATCAGAGTGGGCAAACATATTGAAGTAACGCTTCAGGCAGAAAGCGAAGATATGGCCCGTCAAAAACTTGAAAAGATCGCCGAAGAGCTGCTTTATAACCCCGTTATGGAAGTCTGCGAAATTCAAATTACGGGCAAAGCGTAAAGTCATGAAAGCCGGTATTCTTGTTTTTCCCGGAAGCAACTGCGATAAAGACCTAGATCTGGTTTTAAGAGAAGTTTATAATTTTGAAACCGAATTATTGTGGCACACAAAAAGTTTTAACGTTAATCACGATATTTATTTCTTGCCGGGCGGATTTTCTTACGGCGATTATTTAAGAAGCGGCGCGATGGCTTCAAGGTCTTTAAGCGTAAATTCTTTGAAAGAGGCCGAAAAAAAAGACAAAAAAATAGTGGGTATCTGCAACGGATTTCAAATCTTAACCGAGGCGCGATTTTTACCCGGGGCACTCATTCGAAATAAAAACTTAAAACATATAGCCCGCTGGGAGGCTCTTGTTCCCATGGGGTTATTTAAAGATAAAATTCCCGAAGATTATTCGCTGCCCGTTTCTCACTCTGAAGGAAATTATCTTGCCGATGTAGATCTGCTCAAAGAACTGAAAGACAATAACCAGATTATTTTTAAATACAAAAACAACCCTAACGGTTCAAAAGACGATATCGCGGGCATTATATCGAAAAATCAAAATGTCATAGGCCTTATGCCGCATCCTGAAAGAGCCGTTTTCTCGGCAAAAGATACTCCTTTGCCAGCCGCGTCTGGCAATTCTTTTTTTGACGCAATTTTTCAGGGTCTGTGAACTTCTCTGCAAAAATCGTAGGAATTTTTGGCGCTTACTTCTGGGTAAGAGTTGAAAATTCAGACACTACTTTGCGGGCAAAGCCAAGAGGCAAGCTGCGCCTTGGGGCCCGAAAAGAAAGCAAATTTGCCGAACTTAAGGCGCAGCATATGCTGGCCATTGGCGATCATGTCGTGATTCAAAAACCCGATAAAGCCGACGAAAAAGGCATTGAAGCCTATATTACAGAACTAAAACCCAGAAAAAATATTTTTCAAAGAGCCTCTTTTTCTAGACTGCAAACACTAGGCGCAAACCTTGACGCCGTAGTCATAATAACATCGGTTGAAGAGCCGTCGTTTAACCCGGGTTTTGTCGACAGGGTTCTGGTTGAAACCGAAAACGAAAATCTAAGGGCCGTTTTAATACTTAACAAAACGGATCTCATGCAAAAAAAGACATCGGCTGAACTTTCTGAAAAATATAATAAAATATTAAGATTCTGCGAAGAGTATGAGAATTTAGGGTATGCGGTTTTTTATGAAACTTTTAAAAAAGAAATAATCTCAGAAAAGCTTATGAGTTTTTTAACAGAAAATCTATATATATTAAACGGATTGTCAGGCGTAGGCAAAAGCACATTCTTAAACCTTTTGGCCGAAGAAAAAATACAGGTGACAGGCGATATCGGCACTTCGGCCAAAGGCAAACATACCACGACAAATCCCGTATTGTATAAATTAAAAAACGGCGTTGAAGTTATCGACGTGCCGGGCATCAGAGAATTCGGGCTGGCACATAAAACGCCGCGCGAAATCGGCGGCGGATTTATTGAGTTTAGAAAATACAACTGCCGCTATGACAATTGCATTCATCTTAAAGAGCCCGGTTGCGGCGTTAAAGAGGCGGTTATCGCGGGTAAAATAAAAGAGTTCAGGTACAATTCTTATTTAAGCATTCTCGAATCATTGGGCGAAGAATACAAACCCCGCAAGGGCGATTTTAGAAAACAGTAATTTATATGTCAAACTGCGTCTTGTCTCTTCTGAAAAAAGCAGCCGTAAAAATATTCTTAATTGGAACGCCGGCTTCATGAAGAACTTTTGCCGTTGTATTTAAAGTGGCTCCGGTTGTCCAGACGTCGTCAAATAACAGGTATTTTGTTTTTTTATTTATGGGCAGGCTTTCTTTATTTAGCGTAAGGCTGTCTTTTAATAACAGAAAACGATCTTTAGCGTGAAGAGTTTTGCTTTGTTTTTTTTTCTGCATACTAAAAGGAAAATAAATTTCAATATCTTTTTCTTTTGCGATTGAAATCGTCATGCTCTTTAGAAAATTATTCGACGAAGGAAGCCCCAATATAACCATGTTTTTCTCTGTAATAACCTTATCATAAAGTTCTAACGCTTTTTGATTTAAAAAGCGCAAAGCTTTCTTTCTGTTTTCAAATTTCGCCATCATGAATAATTTCTTTTCGACACTTTCATAGGGCCAGAAGAAAAATCCTTTTTTGAAAAATATTTTTCTGCTTGCGCATACAGAGCAGCTGTCATTGTATTTTATCTCGCCGCAGATATCGCATCTTAATTTTTCGTCGGTTTCGTTTTTTTCTTCTAAACAAAAAGAGCAAAGAGGCAAATGATGCGCCGTAAAATCTTTACCGCAGTTAGAGCATATTTCAGGGAACAATAAATGAAGGGGATATTCAGATATTTTTTCGATAAGGTTCATAATACATTTACTGTCTTTAAAAAATTTAATTCTACAAGAAGCTTATTATTTTATAGATATAAAGTAAATTATATTTTAATAACTTATAGCGCTCACAGCGGCGCCCGCAAATCGCAACAGTACACCCGCCTATGGGGGCGGCAGCGGCGGCAAATTTTAATCTCGCCTGAAAATAGCTTTACAACATATGTTTTTTAATTAAGATAGCTATTATAAACACCTATCTTTAAGGAGAATGAATTATGGGAAGTTGCGGAACATGCGGAGACGAATCGGGAGGTCCTTTTTCTGAAGGGCGCGAACTGGTACAATTTGTAATGCAGGCTCATGGCGGGGCGGTTGCCGATTCGCCGGTGCCAAACGGCGGTCTTGAAACAAAATGCCAGGGATGCGGCGAGTCATTTACTCTAAAAACTTTTGTTGATACATGCCCTAAATGCGGCGGCGTTCATGCCGTAAGCCCGCCTAGATGCGACAACGCTGATAATATTCAATTTGCGGGTACAGATTTTAAACTTGTTTAAGATCGAACACCAATAAAAAATCAGATTTTTAAATCAAGAAAAAACCGCGGCTAACCTAATTGTTTCAGGTTTTCTCTTCATATGATTAAGATAACCCGAAGAATTAAAAATATTCCGCTGATTTTTAATTTTTTCCTGCTATTTTGATAACGTGAGTTTTTCTGTTAGCCACAGGTTTAAACCTGTGGCTAACAGAAAATAAAAAATTTTTCATATTTTCAAGCTTATTTTGATTATATAGAAAATTCAGAAAATTAATCGCTCGTAACCCCCAATCTAAAAAATATTTTTATTGATACCATGAGACGGTTTATTATTATATAAATAATGGCAAATGAAATTATACAAGAAATCGAAGCTGTTGAAAATCAAATATACGCAAACATAGAAAAAGAAAAAAGCAGGGCAAGCGAATATATTCAAAGAGAATTAAAAAAAATCGAAGATTCAAGAGAAGAAAATATAAAGGTTATTGAAAAAAATATTGAAGAAAAAAAAGAAAATATAATAAAACAAATAAATATTGACTGCGATAAGATTAGAAGCGAAGCCGAAGAATATTCAAAAAAGTTATTATCGGTTAGCGACGACGAAATTCTGCAATTTTTAGACGGCCCCATAAAACAATTAATTCCGGAATAATTATGATACTTAAAATGTCCAAAGTTGAGATTATCGGGCCATCGAGCCTTCTTGACGACGTATTGTTTTATCTGATTAAAAAAGAAAATATTCAACTTGAAAAAAACGACGTTACTTTCATAAATAACAGAAAAGAAATAAAAAAAATCGGACAGTCAGAAAGCGAAGAGAATTTCGCCAAAAGACTTTTTTTAGAAAAACAAAAAACGAAACTCGAAGAATTGCTGAGCTTGCTGCCTAAGGCAAAGTATCATGAAAGATATCTAAATCCTGAAGGGGCCCTGCATTCTTTAAGCAAATTATTAGAGCGTCACCTTGCGATATGCCGCGAAAATACAAGCGCAAAAAACTTTCTTATCGATGAAAACAAAGAATTGCAAAAGCATATTCTTATCATTGAAGAAATGCTTGTCTTGATGCAAAATAAAAAAGAAACCGAAAATTTTGAGTACATCGGCATTACTCTTAAAGATTTAATATATGAAAAAGAGCTAAGAGAGCTTCTTGATAAAACAGCGAACGGATTTTATGAACTTTTTATAAGCAAGCCAAAAAACGGAAATATTATCGGCCTTATTTTAGTTTTAAAAGAAAAAGCCGAGCCCGTTCGAAAAATTCTAAGCGGCGGAAAAATTCCCGAATATAAATTTCCGGCTCTGATTGAAAAACTTCCTTTGAAAGAAAAACTAGAACCGGCAAAGCGACGAATTTCTGAAATTGAAAAAGAAATAAAAAACATAAATCTTGAAATGCAGAATTTTACCGACCGGTGGGCGTCTCTTTATTCGCATTATCATGAATGGATTCGCGAAAAGCTTTCGGCTATACGCGCATATTTTTCTATTTATCGATCGCGCATGTGTTTTTTTATTTTCGGATGGATGAGCTCAAAATCTATTTCTCAAACCAGAAAAGAACTTGAAGAAAAATATAACGGAAAAGTCGTCTTAGAAGAGCTCTCTATACTAAAAGAAGATATTGAAAAAATTCCCGTTATATTAAAAAATCCAAAGCCGATTAAGCCCTTTGAGATATTCACAAAATTGCTGCCTTTGCCTTCTTATTATTCTTATGACCCTACTCCGTTTCTTGCTATTTTTTTTCCTCTTTTATTCGGCCTTATTTTAGGCGATGTCGGTTACGGGTTGATAATTTTTCTTATTTCGTTGTTTACGATTTATAAATATAAAGAAAGAAAATTTATATGCGATTTAGCAAAGATACTGATGTATTCGTCAATTTATACGATAATATTCGGATTTTTATACGGCGAACTGTTCGGCGATATCGGACATATCTATTTTCATTTGAAACCGATACTGATTGACCGCCGTCTTGAGGTTCTGCCTATGATGATTTTTTCTGTTTCTCTTGGGTTTGTGCATATATTTTTAGGAACAATTTTAGGCCTTGTTGCGGATATTAAAAGAAGAAATCGTCATGAAATTTTAGCGAAGATATTCAGCCTGGGAATTTTATCGGCGCTGGCCTTTCTTGCGTTGTCTTTATCGGGAGTTTATCCGAATTTGCCTCAAAAAACAATTGTCGTTTTTATTTTAATCTTTTCATTTCTGCTTATAATAACGGGCGGTATCTTGGCTCCTTTAGAATTTATAAAAAATATAGGCAATATAATTTCATACGTACGTATTATGGCAATAGGTTTGGCTTCGGTTTTATTGGCATATACGGCAAATAAAATGTCTGGCCTTGCGGGCAATGTCGCTCTAGGCGTATTAGGCGCGTTTATTTTGCATCTATTAAATCTTATTTTAGGCGTTTTTTCGCCCGCAATTCACGCTTTAAGGCTGCATTATGTAGAATTTTTTAGTAAATTTATAGAATCAGGGGGAAAAAAGTTTGACCCGTTAAAAAAAGAATAATGACTATGTATAAAACATATAAAACAAAGGAGAGAAACATATGGAAAATATTTTAACAGCTTTCGCGGCGGCTTTAGCGATAGGAATTCCGGCCTTAGCGACGGCATGGGCGCAGTCAAGAATAGGCTCGGCCGGGGCGGGAAGTCTAAGCGAAAAACCTGAACTATCGGGAACCGTCATCATTTTGGTCGCTATTCCCGAAACGATGGTGATACTTGGTTTTGTCGTTGCCGTAATGATTCTTTTTGGAGGCTGAGTTTGGGTCATATTAAGCTTACCGAAAGTCTTAGAGAAGAAGAGCTTAAGAAAATAGAAGAAATAAAAAGAGCCGCCGAAAAGACAATTCAAGAAAAAAAAGAAGACTTTGAAAAAGAGCTTAGCCGTTTAGAGTCAACAAAGGCAGAAGAGCTTGAAAATGAGATGAAGACTTTAAGAAAAATCAATCTTAGTCTTGAGAAACTCAAGGCAAAAGAAAAAATTCTTAAAGCAGAAAAAGCTCTTGAAGAGAGAATTTTTCGATTAATGCCCCAAGCTCTTGAGAAATTTGTTAAAGACTCAAAAGACGTCTTTGATAAACTAGCCGCCGAACTGCCTAAGACTAATTATGACGACGTCTATGTAAATAAAAAAGACGCCGAAAAAGCCGCTAAATTATTTTCTTCGGCGGTTATACATCAAGACAGCGCCATCTCAGAAGGAATAAGAGCCGTCGCAGAAAACGGATTGTTTGAAGCTGAAAATACCTTAGAAACGCGGTTTCAAACGGCCAAAGATAATATTTTTCGCGAAGTATTAAAGCAAATATATGAAAGAGTTACAAAAAATACCGTTTCTTGAAAAGTTTCCCGAGACTGAATATCCCACAGAGTATTTAACCGCAAGACTCAAGGGACGCAAGGGACGTTTTATAACAAAATGGGAGCTTATTTTTGAAACGCCCGAATCGTCGGCCAAGCTTATAAAAGACGAATCGACAAAGATAAAAACAAAAAATATTCAAGATACATTTTATGATAAAGAAATGTTTTGGCTTTATTCTCAGATGAACAAAACCTTAAGACGCATTTTTCATCCCGTATTTTTATACCGCGAAATAACGCGCGTTATCGCCTGCCTTCGTCATAAAGCGATAATAAATGAACAACAAGAGGCAAACAAGGCGATAAAAGAAATTTTAGAATACAGTTTAATTCATAAAGCCGTTAAAAAGAAAATCATTGAAGAAAGTTCAATTTTGAATTTAATGCAGCTTTTAGAAAACAGTCTTGTTCTTGAATCTAAAGAATTCTCGGGTCTCGCGCGGTATATGAAAGATAATAATTTAAGAATTCCCGAACATGAAATTTTTAACGGATTTTTTCAGTCGTTGAAAATAAAAGATCCGGTCATCAGACAATATTTCAAAATGCAGATTGACGAAAAAAATTTAATTTCTCTTTATAAAAAGTTTCGGTGGAACGAAAAACCCGAGGTCTTTTTTAACGGCGGCGCAATTTCAGCCGACGCATTTTCAAAAGCCGGTTTATCAGAAGACGAAAAAGACTTAGAAAAGATATTTTCTAAGATTTTTATTTCTGGCAGAAAACGATTTTCTTTCGATGCCATAGAAAATATTATCATATCAGAAATCTTAAAAGTTTTGCGAAGAATGATTAGCCGCCATACCCAAACAGCCTTCATTGTTTATTATATTGTTCTTTTGCAGGTAGAAACCGTAAACACCTCTCTTCTTTTATTTAGTCGAAAAGAAGATACCGATTTTTTAAGAAAACGCCTTATTGTATGAAAGAGTCTGTCGTAATAACCCCCGAAGAAAGCGCTTTTGGCTTTCGCTTAGCCGGCATAAGTCATTTTTCTGCCGCAAAAGAAAATATTTCAGAGCTTATAAGAAAAATATCAAAAGAAGATAAATATTCTTTTGTCGCCGTCGATGAAAGACTTATTGACGACGAGGTTGAAGAGATTATAAACGAGCTCGAAGAAAAATGGGACGGCGTTATTGTGATACTGCCGGCGCCGGCGCAAAGCGAAAAATCAAAAGAAGATTATATCTCTAAATTGGTTCGTAAAGCTATAGGATACCATGTGAGGCTTGAGTTATGAAAGGCAAAATAATAAAAGTTTCGGGGCCCACGGTTCATACAGATCTTCAGGGCTTAAAACTTTATGAAAGAGTTCTTGTTAAGGGCATAACCGGAGAAGCCGTTCGCCTTTTAAAAAATGGCGCGGTAATTCAGGTTTATGAAGAAACAAGCGGTCTGGGAATCGGAGACGAAGTAGAAAGTCTGGGGCAGCCCCTTTCGGTAAAACTGGGCCCGGGTATGCTGTCGGCAATGTATGACGGACTGCAAAGACCTTTGACGACAATCGCCGAAGAAAGCGGCGCTTTCATAAAAAGAACAGAAAAGACCGCTTATGATGTCATGAAAACAAAATCAGAAATTATTTTTTACCCGATAAAAAAGAAAGGAGATACCGTAAAACCCGGCGAAATAATGGGCCATGCAAAAGAAAACGATTACAGCTTTGAAATAAGAAATAACTCAAAAAATACATCCAAAATAACTGAAATCTCAGAAAAGATAATAAAAGAAAACGAACCCATCGCTGTTTTAGAAAACGGTTTTTCTATAATGCCCCATGAAACGCTGCCGGTTCGAACGCCGCGGCCCGTCGTCGAAAAACTGCCGGCGAAAGAGCCTCTTATTACCGGGCAGAGAATTGTAGATTTTTTATTTCCTCTCGTAAAAGGAGGCGCGGCCATTATACCCGGCGGTTTTGGCACGGGCAAGACGATATTAGAGCAGACGATAGCCAAGTATGCCGACGTTGATATCGTCGTTTACGCCGGCTGCGGAGAAAGAGGAAACGAAATGGCCCAACTCATTGAAGAATTTATGTCGTTAAAAGATCCGAGAACCGGCGAATCTTTAATGAAACGCACAGTCTTGGTGGTAAATACGTCGAATATGCCTGTCGCCGCCCGCGAAGCTTCTATTTACACAGCCGTTACCATTGCCGAATATTACCGCGATAACGGCCTAGACGTTCTTCTTTTAGCCGACAGTATTTCAAGATGGGCCGAGGCCCTAAGAGAAATTTCTACTTCATTAGAAGAAATGCCCGGCGAAGAAGGGTATCCTACCTATCTGGCTTCAAGACTCTCGGCTTTCTTAGAAAGAGCGGGCGCGGTCAAAACGGCTTCGGGCAAAAAAGGATCTTTAAGCATGATTATTTCGGTATCTCCCCCGGGAGGAGATTTCACCGAGCCGGTAACCCAGACTCTTTTAAGAAATACGGGCGTTTTTTTAATGCTTGATACCTCTCTTGCCCACAGACGACATTTTCCCGCGATTAACTGGTTTCACAGCTACTCTCTTTATTCAAAAATTATATCCGAGAAATTCATTTCTGAAATATCGCCTAAATGGCCCGTTCTTAAACAAAGATGCGTTGAAATTTTACAAAGAGAAGAATCTTTGCTCGAAGTGGCCGAGATTGTAGGCAAAGCCGGAATGCAAGAAAACGACAAGATTCTTTTGCAGTCGGCAGAAAGAATAAGAAATGAATTTTTGGCCCAAAACGCCTACTCAGAAGACGCGTTATGCCGGCCCCATAAAACAATCGAAATAATAGAAAAGATCTTAAACGACTATGACCTAAAGATAAAAGAAGCGGCGGTATTGCAATAATGAGACTAAGCAGGCACACATACAAAACCATATCGTCAATAGCCGGTCAGTTGATTTTTGTTGAAAATGTTTTCAGCGCGAAAATAGGCGAAATGGTAAAAATAATAGGCCCTTTAGAGCAAAAACTGGACGCCGAGGTGCTCGAAATAGACGGCAACATAGTTTTGCTTCAGGTTTTTGGCAATACCCACGGGCTTGACATAAAAAATACGCGCGTTATATTTTCAGATTCTGTTCTTGAGGTTCCCCTGTCAAAAGATATGCTCGGACGAATTTTTACCGGCTCTTTTTATCCGCGCGACTTACTTCCTATGTTTCGCGGCGAAAAAAAAATGCCTATAAGCGGCTTCCCTATAAACCCGGCGGCGAGGGCCCGCCCTTCTGAATTTATTGAAACCGGTCTTTCGGCAATAGACGGAATGAATACGCTGGTTAAGGGGCAAAAGCTGCCCATCTTTTCTTGCGCCGGCCTGCCTTCAAGAGAAGTCGCGGCCTTTATTCTTGAGCATGCGCGTTTAAGTCAATCGGATAAAAAATTTGCCGTTATCTTTGCCGCGCTTGGCGTTACTTACGACGAATATTCATTTTATATGGATATATTAAATAAGCTTGAAACCGAATACATGGCCGTTATAAATCTTGCCGAAGAGCCGGTAATAGAAAGACTGCTGGCTCCGCGAGTGGCTCTTACTGCGGCTGAATATTTAGCGTTTACCGAAAAAATGGACGTACTTACTATTATTACCGATATGACCAATTACTGCGACGCTTTGCGCGAGGTTTCAACGGCTCGCGAAGAACTTCCCGGCAGAAGGGGATATCCCGGTTATATGTACTCTGATCTTGCTTTCTTGTATGAAAGGGCAGGCAGAATTCAAAACCAGGAAGGTTCGGTTACGCTTCTTCCCATATTAACAATGCCTGAAGACGACATTACGCATCCGATACCCGATTTGACGGGTTATATTACAGAAGGTCAAATTGTTTTAAGCCGCCAAATGCACGATACGGGCGTCTTTCCGCCGATTGACGTACTGCCAAGCCTGTCAAGACTCATGCAGAAAGGCATCGGCGAAGGCAGAACGCGCGCCGATCATAGAAATATTTCAAACCGGCTGTACCGACATTACGCCGAAGGACGCGATCTTCGAAAGCTAGAGGCGATTGTCGGTAAAGAAGGAATGTCAAAAGAAGACCAAAACCTGTTGAACTTTGCCGACGCATTTGAGAAAGAATTTATTAACCAGCAAGATAAACGAAGAAGTATTGACGAAACGCTTGATTTAAGCGACGCGCTGCTTCAAAGATTTAAACTCGCATAGAAAACGATGAATCCTACCAGAACAAATCTTCTTTTACTGAAAGATAAAATCGGATCTGTTGAAAACAGTATTTCAATCTTAAAAGCAAGGCGGCAGGCCTTGATTAAAGAATTTATGGCCGGCGCAAAACCTCTTATAAAGTCAAGATCTGAAATAAGCAATTTATACGAAAAAGCGCTTCTTGAATATAAGATATGCAAAGCCAAAGAAGGCGAAAAGGTTCTCTCTTCCATTGAAACGGCTTCGCAAAGAGAACTTGAAGTTAACATCAGCCGCGACTCAATATGGGGACTTCCCTTTAAAAACGTGGTTTCTGAAAAATCGGCAAAACGAAAACCTGTTGAAAGAGGGTTTGACGATCGTTTTCATTGTTTATCGGTAGACGAGGCCGCCTTTTGTTTTGAATCGATTCTTGATTTTCTAATTGAAATGACAGCGCATGAAAAGAAATTGAAAAAACTGGCCGACGAAATCGCGAAAACCACGCGGCGCGTTCGCGTTCTAGAAGAAAAAATCATACCTGAAATTAAAAAAGATATTAAATTTATTGTACAGTATTTCAGCGAAAGAGACAGAGAAGGTTTTTACAGATTAAAATTGTTTAAGACAAAACATGATTAATTATAAGATACAATTAATCATTGATACAAATCTAAAATCTTCCAGTTTTGAACATAGAAATTTTCGTTCTCTTCGACGATAAAAATTTCGAGAACAAAAGTGATTTCTTCGGCAAAAGAATACGATTGATATATTTTTATTTTATTGCTCTCTTGTTCAATGCGCCAGATTCCAAGCGAATAGTATTTTTTCTGATTTACGATAGGCTCTTTCATAAAATCAAGAGAAAAATTAAATCGCGATTTCTTAAGGCTGTCTCTGTTTTGGTTATCTGTAATAAATTCTTTTAAAAGAGTTTTTATTTTCTGTTCGCTAAGCGGCAGATGATTTTTTTTTAAAAAATGATTATGGCACGCGGCAGATAAAATAATTACAAAAACAAACCAGAAATACTTTTTAACCATAAAATACTTCTGCAAAGGGCCCGTTAGGCGACAAGTTTTTTTCAAATAAAACTTTTAAGTATATGTAATATTTTTAATAAAGTCTTATGAGATACCTGCTTTCGCGTTTTTACGCTTTTTTGTTATTGATTTTCACTCTGGTTCTGATAGGAATTTCTCTGCAATCTTTAAGGGGGGGTTCGGCGGCGTCTATCATTACGGGGCAAAGGGCGTCAGAAAAAGACATTCAAAAGTTAGACGAGAAATATGCCTCAGATAAAAATATAGTTTTTCAGGCGATTGATATGATATCTAAATATATTCGCTTTGACTTTGGCGAAACGATAAAAGGCGAACCGGTTTTTAAGCTTATAAATGAATCTTTCAGAAATACTTTTGTTTTAGCGATTTTAGCCGCGGCTTTCGCTCTTATTTACGGTATTGTCTTCGGTTTATTTTCTCATGCGAAAGAAAAATATAGAACGGCAATTGTCGCCGTAAATTATATTGTTCTGGCTAACCCTATTTTTATTCTTTCGCTTATTCTGCTATGGGTTTTTTCTCTGTTTCTTTCATGGCTGCCCCCGGGGGGAGCTCTTTTAAACGGATGGTATATTTTACCGGCCGCCGCTTTAGGCCTGAAAGCCGGATGCAGGCTGGCTCTTTTTACCGACGAATTTACGGGCCGCGAAAAGAAAAATCAATATGTGACGACCGCGAAAGCCTACGGATTTTCAAATGCTAAAATATATTTTATTTTTATTTTAAAAAACATTCTTCTGCCTCTTCTTTCTTTCTGGCTGCTTGATTTTGCCTCATATCTGGCGGGCGCGGCCATTGTCGAAACCATTTTTTCTGTTCCGGGAATCGGCAGACTTTTACTGAGAGCGCTGATGCAATACGATTTAAACTTAATTATGGGCATTTTGGTTTTTGTATCGGTTTTGGTATTTCTTGTAGGAACCGTTCAAGAAGGCATTGACCGTTATACTGCAAAATTCTCGCAAACAAACGGATAAATGAAAACTAAGATATATATTATTTCTTTTCTTTTAATTATATTTTTTTTATCGATATTTTTGCCGTATCCTGCGCAGAACATTGAAGAAGCCTACTGCTCCCTGAGTTTATCGGCGATTTTAGGATGTTCTCCTTTAGGAGAGAATATGATTTCTGTGATATTCTGGGGAGCGTGGCAGACAATCATAACGGCGGTATCGGGCAGGCTTTTAGCCTCATTTCTTTCTCTTGCGGGTTTTGTCGCCGCATACATGGGAAGAAAAATTACTTTTGACGCGGTATCAAGGCTTTCTGAAGCTTTGATGACGATACCTTCATTAATGCTCGCCTTATCTTTCGGTTTTTTATGGGGCGCGGGTCAGGCGGCTATGATATTAGCTATAGGAATTTCAGAATGGGCGTTTTCTCAAAAATGGCTTTTAGGCAGACTGAAAGAATATAACAGATTCTTATTTATTGAAGTCAGCGTATCTTCAGGCGCGGGCAGATTTCATATTTTAAAAGAACATTTATCTCTTTTTTTAAGCAAAGACATGCTTTTTTTATTTTTTATTTATTTTCCCACGAGTCTTTTAACGGCGGCGGCTCTTGAATTTTTAGGCCTTTCATCTGCCGATAAAATATCGGGCTTGGGATACCAGACGGCGGCATATAAAGATTTAATCATGCTGCATCCGAACTTGAGTCTGGCGCCGGTTTTGGCCCTGCTTCTAATTGTTTCAGGCGCGCTGTATCTTAAAATAAAGCTCAAATTTAATTAAAATATTTACAATACTTTCAACACAACCAGCGTCATATCGTCATGCTGCGGAGCGTCTTTGGCAAATTCGTCTAAATCGGCGACAAGCTTATTGACGATTTCTTCGGCGTTAAATTCTGCGTATTCGAGAACTTTTTCTTTAAGTTTTGACATTCCAAATTCTTCTTCTTGGGGATTTCTGGCTTCATTAATTCCATCCGTATAAAAAATCACCATATCGTTGGGCTCTAAGGTTAATTTTGCCAAACCGTATTCATTGTCTTCGTCAATGCCCATAGGCAAACCGGACAATTTTGAAATTGTACAAACTTTTCTTTTGGCTCGATAAACAAAGATGGGGCCGTGACCCCCGTTTGTAAATTCAAGCTCTCTTGTTTGAGGGTCGTAAAGACACATCATGATAGTCGCAAATTTATCAATATGGGCCTCTGCGCACATGACCTTGTTTATTGCCGTTATTATTTTATCTCCCCTCGTAAATTTGAAAAGTCTTAAGTATGTAGAAACAACCGTTTTAATCAAAACCATCACCAAAGACGCCGAAATTGACTTTCCCGAAACGTCAGAAATAAGAACGGCTAATTTGTTTTCGCCTAATTCCTGAAAATCAAAATAATCTCCGCCTACGCCTTTGGCCGCCCTTGTAAACCCCTTTACCTGATAAGAAGAGTTGCTTAAAAAATTCTGCGGATTCATGCCTTCTTGAATTTCCTGCGCCTGTCTTATTTGTTCGTTAATCACAAGCTGTTCGGCCTCGGCTTCCTGGGCGTGTTTTAATCCGTCTGTCATCTGGTTAAACTGTCTGCCCAGCATACCTATTTCGTCGTTACTTTTTATGGGTACTTTATAATCTAAATTTCCCTCGCCTACTATTCTTGCCCCTTCTGAAAGAATTTTAATAGGTTTTACAATTAGCTGGCTCAAGATTAGCGCCCCTAAAATACCGATAATCCAAAATGCCAGACCGGTATAAATAAGCGTATTTCGATTTTTCTCTACGGCGTTTTGAATAAATTCGTCAGAAATAGAAATTTGAACCATGCCCAACAGCGGGGGGTTTGGCTTAATAAACGGATGGTATATGGCCTTATGAAAAATTTCAAGGTTTACCTTTTTTTTACCCGGGAAAGGCGTTTCTTTTCTGTTAATTTCTTTTTTTTCTTTTTTATAATCTTCCCAAAGTTCTTTTGATTTTGCCTGCCAGATACTTTCAAGATCTTTTTCTATATTTTTATAATCTTTATGGTATCTTTTAGCGGCGGGTTTTTTTGTCTCTACTCTTAAAATCGCGGCGTAAACATAACCTGTCATTTTTGAAGTTAAATCTAAGCTGTCGATTAGAGCCAAATCGTCCTGCTCTAACAGAGCCCTTCCCGCTAAGTAAGTTAAACTTTCGGCTTCTCTCTCTGCGTTAACTCTTACATTCTCTCTTAAAATACTCTCTTGCTGTTCAATGACATAAAACCCTATGCTTATAATTACCGCTGAAATAAGCAATAATATTAAAAAAAGAACTTTTGCCCTTAAACCGGGCCTTAGCTTAGATCTTTTTTCAGCCATTCTTGTCATAATTAGATTAGCATTAGAAAATGAAAACTATTTTTTTTATAAAAACATACATAAATGCATTAATTTTTTTTGCGTATTTGTCAAATGTTTGTATAATTAAAATTAATTGAAGAGAATAAACTTTTTTACGTTCATTCTCGTTAAATTAAAAAGCCGAAAACTTATGAATATTTTAGTTGTAGAAGACGATATAATTACGGGTGAATATATTAAAAAAATATTAACCGTCTTGAAATACGTTATTTTCGCGGCCAATTCGGCCGAATCTGCTTTAAAAATAATAGAAGAACAGAAATTAAACCTTATTATAACCGATATTTTTCTTCCCGGAGAAAGCGGCATTGAATTATGCCGAAAAATCAATAAAAATCCCGACAAGCCATATATAATTGCTATAACGGCGCAAGAAGACGATAAAATTCTTTCGCAGGTTTTAGAGGCGGGTGCGGACGATTTTATGGCGAAACCATTCTCGGTCGAATTATTTAAAACGAGGCTTAAGATAGCCGAAAAGAATATCAATAAAAATAATAAAATAATAACAACGCAAGGCGAACTTTGGGACAATGAAGAAAAGCTGAAAAGCATGGTAGATAAATTAGCGGCCGCCAATAAAGAGCTTGAAAATTATGCTTATATTGTATCTCATGATTTAAAGGCCCCTCTTCGCTCAATTAATACTTTAGCCGACTGGCTCAGAGAAGACTATGCAGAAAACATTGATACAAAAGGCAGAGAAAAGTTATCTGAAATTCAAAACAAGGCCATAAAAATGCATGATTTAATCGAGGGTATTTTATATTACTCTAAAGCGCGGCCGTCAAGTGGCGATAGCAGCGCGGTTGAATTAGATAAAGTAATTGAAGACGTAAAGAGTTTACTATCGGTTTCAGAAAATATTGAAATTATAAGAGAGACCTCTATGCCTGTTATTGAATTTGAAAAAACAAAGGCGGAACAAATTTTCTTAAATTTATTCAACAAGGCCGTTTCGCTAAACGAAAGCGAAAAGATAGTTATAAAAACAGGGGTTATTAAAGACGAAAAATGGCTTCAGTTTTATATAAATTATAAGACAAATATACCGGGCGAAAAAATTTTTAACGAACATCCCGAGGTTTTTACGGTATTTAAAAATGAACTCGACGACGAATATTCAATTGTGAAAAAAATTATACACTCATATAAAGGCGAAATCTGGCATAAAACAAAAAAAGAAAATGATATGACTTTTTACTTTACTCTGCCTAAAGCCCTAGAAATAGAGGCAGTCTATGGTTAATAGCGCCGAAAAAATGAAAAATATTTCGCTTCTATTGGTTGAAGACGAATCGATAGACGCCATGGCCTATAAACGATTTATAGACGAACATTCGTTAAATTATTCGCTTGATATTGTCGAATCGGCTCTTCAGGCTAAAAATATCTTAAATAAAAAATCATACGATATTATCATCAGCGACTACAGATTAGGCGACGGTACAGCCATGGATGTTTTAAAGTATACCAAAGAAACGCCTGTAATCATATCTACAGCCAGCGGCAGCGAAGAAATTGCCGTAGAAGCCTTAAGGGCCGGGGCAAGCGATTACCTTATAAAAGACGTTTCGGGCAATTATTTAAAAATGCTGCCGGTTACGGTAGATAAAATTCTAAAACAAAAAGAGTCTCAAAGACATGAGTTAATGCTTTCTCAGGTTCTTAAAGATATGGGAGATTCGGTTATAATATTAGATCAAGACAGAAAAATTATTTTCGTAAACGCTTCATTTTCAATAAAATACGGATATACAGAATCTGAGATCAACGGTAAAAATCTTCAGGTCATTTGGCCAAATAAAAATATACCTGAAGATATTTCAAGACAAGCGCTTTATAAAGGCGAGCACACGCATATAACCAAAAAGAAAACCAGCTTTCCGGTGTTGGTTACCAGCACGCCTATATTTGACGATAAGAATAATCCTTTCTGTTACGTCATGGTAACGCACGATTTAAGCGATTTAAAATATTATCAAAACGTTCATAAAACGGTGATTGAACTAAGCAGCGCGGGCATCTTACAGACCGACAAAACAGACTCGCCCCTTTTTGCCAACCCCGCTTTTTTAGAGCTCTTTAAATTAAAATCGTTGAAAGAGCTGAAATCCGTCAAATTTTCGGCTTTTTTTAAAAATGAAAATAAAATACTATTCGATAAATTATGGAAAAACAAAGAAAAAAAATCGGTTACCGCAGAGTTAGAAATCGAAAGATTCGATAAAAGCAAAAAGAATATTTTATTTTCAACCGCAAACCTGCCCTCCTATAACGGAAAGTACTCGGGCAGAATCAGTACTTTTACCGATATTACCGCGAGAAAGCAGGCAGAGCTTGAACTCGAAAAAAAAGCCGAAGAGTTGAAAAGATCAAATATTGATTTAGAGCGGTACGCCTACATTGCCTCTCATGATTTAAAAGAGCCGCTTAGAATGGTTTATTCTTATATGGAGCTCTTGAATAAAAAAATAAGCTCTAAGCTAGACGCAAATTCAAAAAAATATATTAATTTTGCCCTTGACGGCGCGGTCAGAATGGATAAGCTTATCAGCGATTTATTGACTTATTCTCGCCTTGGTTATACCCCGAGAAATTATGAAACGCTGAATTTAAACCGTCTGTTAGAAAATATTTTGCGCGACTTAAACACTTTAAAAAACGAATCAAACAGCAAAATAGTTTTAGAGCAATTGCCGCAAATTTACGCCGACAGAACGCAGATGACGCAATTATTTCAGAATCTAATATCAAACGCCATAAAATTTAATCTAGAAAGAAAAAATCATAAAATAAAAATTACATCGGTTGAAAAAAAGAATGAGCATTTATTTTGCATAGAAGACAACGGCATAGGCATTGATCCCCAACATTTTGATAAAGTTTTTGAGCTTTTCAAGAGATTGAGTTCGACAAAAAATACCAAAGGCACGGGACTGGGCCTGGCCATATGCCGTAAAATTGCTGAAAACCACGGCGGTAAAATATGGGTAGAGTCAAAACCGAATGAAATTACACAGTTTTATTTTACTATAAGAAAAAGAGGAGAACAATGAGTATATTAAAAACCAAACAAAAGCATATAATGCTGATTGAAGATAACCCGGGAGACGTAACCCTGGTTAAAGACTTACTAGACGATCACCAAGCAGATTACCGCATGTCTGTCGCCGAAGATGGCGCCCATGCTATTGACACATTAAATTTAGCGAGAGTCGACCTTAAATATGATCTGCCCGATTTGATTTTGCTAGATCTAAATTTGCCCAATAAATCGGGCATTGAGGTTCTCGAGGCGATAAAAACCGACAGTATCTTAAAAAGAATACCGGTTATCGTGCTTACGTCTTCTAAAGATAAGCGCGATATTATGGCGACCTATCATTTACACGCAAATTGTTATTTAAACAAGCCTACAAATATCGAAGATTTTTCGCGTATGATCAGGCTAATTAATGAATTCTGGCTAGGAGAGGTTGTCTACCCGTCGCAGGGCGTATAAAATCAAACATGCCGGTCAAGAAAAAACATATTCTTTTAATTGAAGACAATGAAGGCGACGCGTTCTTAATAGAAGAAATGTTAAACTCTATAACCGGTTTTTATTTTTCTATGTATGTCGCAGCCGGCGTTATAGAAGCCGTCGAATTATTAAAAAAAATAAAAATTGAGCTTATCTTTTTAGATTTGACGCTTCCCGACGCCGACAGACTTGAGGGCGTTTTAGAAATTACCGAAAAATACCCCCATTTGCCCGTTATCGTGCTTACCGGCATTGACGACGAAGAAATTGCCCAAGAAGCTTTAAGACTAGGAGTTCAAGACTATCTTATAAAGGGCCAAATAAAAGAAAGTATTCTCGAAAAATCTATACGCTATGCGCTTGAGCGAAAAGCCTATCAGATAAGACTTGAAAAAAGCGAAAGAAATTATCGTACGCTGATTGAGCAGATGAACGAAGGAATTCTGGCTTTTAACAAGCAAGGCGTTATTAATTATGTAAATCCGGCTATGGCAAGAATGCTCGGCATGCCCGCCGAAAATATTTTAAACTCTATATATTCAAATTTCTTTTTTGACAAACGCATCCGATTTGACAGAGCCGATAAAAAAAAATCGGGAGAAACGGGCCGCTATGAGGTTGTACTGAATCCTCCTGAAAAAGAAAAATTATACTGTATTGCATCTTTTGAACCTGTTTACGACGAAAGAAATAAATATAAAGGCAAGTTTGCCCTGTTTACCGATATTACAAAACAAAAAATAAACGAAAAAATTCAACTTCGGGAAAATAAATTTATAAATACCCTGATTGATACGGCGCGCGCGTTTGTTTTGGTTCTTGATAATCGCGGCAGAATTATTCGTTCAAATAAATATAGTCATGAAGTAACCGGATATTCGGCTACCGACATGATAAGAAAAAAATTCTGGAACGTTTTTTCAGAAGAAGACAGAACTGACGAAATAAAGCAAATCATACTTCAAATTATAAAGAAAAACGAAACGGCTGTTTTTGACTCTGAACTGATTTCAAAAAACAAAAAAAGAAAATATGTATCGTGGTCGATTTCGATGTTTCATGTAGACGAAGACGGATCTCAAAGCGTTATATGCATTGGTCACGATATTACGGCGATTATTCAAACGCAAAATAAACTTTTTGAGAGCCAAGAAAGATTTAAGCTTTTGGTTGAATCAATGAGCGAAGGCTTTATTATTGAAAATAATCTGGGACAAATTGTCTACGCTAATAATAAATTTCAAAAACTTTTAGGATATGACTTTGCCGAGCTTTCTAAAAAGCCTTCGCTTTCGTTTGTCGCGGTAAAACATAAAAATAAGTTTGAAATTATGCGCAAAAAGAAAATCGAAAGCAGGCAGCTTGAAATTTCATGGGTCAAGAAGAACGGGTCTGAACTGACGACGATTTTTTCACCGAGAAGCATGTCTGATTTTATGGAAATAGACGAGGGCCGGTTTGCGGTAGTAACCAATATTTCTGAACTAAAAAATACCGAAAAATATCTTCGTACCGCTCTTGTGGGCTATACAAGAATCAGCCAGGAACTGAGACATTTTATTGATACGGCAAATGCTCCCATCTTTTCGGTGAATATTAACGGTAAAGTAACAGAATGGAATAAGATGTCTGAGAAATTAACCGGTTATCGCAAAAATGAGGTTATAGGAAGTCATTTTATAGACTATGTGCATACAGAAAGCGAAACTTTAACAAAAGAAGCTATTAAAAAAGCGTTATCGGGAGATCCCGTGGCGAACTTTGAAGCAAGACTTAACGCAAAAGAGAAGACTAAAGAAGTTATTCTTTTATTAAATGCCACTCCGAGACTTGACGCAACAGGCTCTATTAACGGCCTTTGGAGCGTCGGTCAGGATATTACCGAACTAAGCCGCTATAGAGCTTCTCTAATTCAAATGGTTACAGAAAGAACGTCAAAAATAAAAGAAATGCTTGAGAGAGAAAAGAGAATGACAAAAGAACTTACTGAATTGCTAGATAAAGAGAAGGAACTCAGTCAGTTAAAGTCAAAATTTGTATCCATGGTTTCTCATGAATTTCGAACCCCTTTAGCCGCCATTCGACTCTCAAGCGATCTGTTAAAATTTTATGATACAAAGATGTCAGACAAAGAAAAAAATCAGAAAATAGATAAAATTCATAAAGAGATAAACCGTATGACCCGCCTTATTGAAGACGTCTTAACTCTAGGGAAGGCCGAAGAAGGAAGAATTCAAATAAATCCTGCGCCTTTAAATTTAACGAATACCGTTTGCAATATCATTAAAGAAGTTTCTGAAACTACAAGTAAGCTTTCAAATGAAAATCGCTTTGTTTTCAATAATTATTGCGATAATGAATTTGTCGTTATCGACGAAAAAATATTATTTCATATAATTTCAAATTTGTTGACAAATGCGGTAAAGTACTCTTCTCCTGATACAAGTATTCATATCGAAGTTAGAAAAGAAAACAACGAACTTATTATCTCTGTAAAAGACGAGGGTATAGGCATCTCAAATGAAGATAAAGAATCTATATTAGAGCCATTTTTCAGAGGAAAAAACGTAGGCAACCGACAAGGAATAGGCCTTGGTCTTTCGGTACTGTCTGTTTTTCTAAAAGAACAAAAGGGCAGTATCGATATAAAAAGTAATCCGGGCGAAGGAAGCATGTTTACGGTAAGATTGCCGGCGGTATTTACTCATAATACAAAAATTATCTATGAAGGAGTCTCAATATGAATACAGTTTTGATCGCAGAAGACGACGACAGCATTCGAAATGACGTATCTGAACTTTTTAACTATGAGGGATTTCATGCGCTTGAAGCAAAAAATGGACGCGAAGCGGTTGATATGGCGATTGAAAAAAAACCTGATATTATTGTTTGCGACATTATGATGCCCGAAAAAAACGGATTTCAGGTTCTTAAAGAATTGCGTCAAAATTCTGAAACATCGTTAACTCCTTTTATTTTTTTAACGGCAAAGGCTTCTATAAAAGACACTAGAAAAGGCATGAGCGAAGGAGCCGACGATTATATCGTAAAACCTTTTGCCATGAAAGACTTATTAGAGGCTGTTAATATAAGATTAAAAAAAACAGAAGCGATGAGGCGAAAAGAAGCAAGCAAGCTAAAAGAATTCAGAGAAAACATTGTTCACAGTCTGCCCCATGAACTTTTAACCCCGTTAAACGGAATCCTGGGTTTTTCTCAGCTTCTTTCAATAAACTTTCACATTATGGAAAGAGAAGAAATAGGCGAAATGGCGCAAATAACGTACGAATCGGCTTTGCAGTTAAATCGAATTGTTCAAAACTACCTTTTGCTGGCCCAGCTTGAAATAATATTCTTGGATAAGAAAAAAATTAAAGACTTAAGAATGCATATCTTGCATAATTCAAAAGATATTATAGAAAAAACATTTTTAGAAAAAGCCGACGAATATAAGCGCAGAAATGATATTGAATTTTCTATTGAAAACGCCGTATTACCTATAAGCGGCAACGACTTAAAGAAGGCGATATCTGAACTTACCGACAACGCTTTTAAATTTTCGCGCGCGTCAGAAAAAGTAAACATATTCTCAAGCGTAAAAAATGACCTCTATGCGATTAAAATACATAACCAGGGCAAAGAATTTCAGAAAAGTAAAATTGATCAAATTAGAGACATAAAAGAAATAGGAGGAATGTTTCAGGGGAAAAACGGCCTGGGGCTAGGGCTTTTAATTGTCTCAAAATATATGGAAATCTATAACGGTAAAATAGAAATTCACAGCGAACCCGAAAAAGGCACAGAAATAACTTTATATTTTCCCATTGTAAAATAAATCATTGAGCGATTGAGGGCTTAAACCTATCGAACATTTACATATGTCACTCTGCCGTAAACCTCATGAGATCTTAGATCATTATTGGCTTTATCGAGTTTTATTTCGCCGTCTATTTGATAAAGATAGATATACTCTCCCGCCGCAAGGTTTTTTTTAATTTCAAAATAACCGTTTTCAGTTTTTCTAAGAACGTCCATTTCAGGGTTCCATCCGTTAAAAGAGCCCAGCAGGCTTACATTAGAAGCGCTTGGGGCATATAGCCTAAATAGTACGGTTTTCGCGTAGTTTACAGAAGAATTTATTATCATGGCGCCTTCGCTGGGCCTTACATTGTCTTCAGTATAATAGAAATATGAAATAAAGGTATTTGCCCCGTCGCTCTCAAACTGTGAATTTGAAATATCGTGTTCAAAGAGTCCGTCTACAAAATATTTATAGCGCAATCTTACCCCGGGAGTAATATCGCTGTATTTTTCAGGCGGTAAAATATAATACCATACGCCTTTTTCGTTTCGAACCATTTGCTCTTTCTTAAACTTATTATTGTCGCAAACAAAATAAACATTTCTGGCTCTGGGATTTTTATACGTAAATAAAACTCCTTTTGTCTTTAAAGAACCGAATCGTAGATAATTTTGCGAATCAATATAATATATTACTCTTGGCGGCACCGCTTCTCTAAGCTTTGATAGATGTTTCGGAAAGTATGTCTTAATATTTTCTGACTGCATTTCTGTCGTCAAATGGCTAGAATCATAAGAAAATAAAGCCGCTGCCGGTATTATAGAAAATGTGACATAAAAAAAATGTTGACGCAACGGTTTTAAGAAAAATAGTAATGTTAAAAATCTTGTTTTTAACGCAGAATTTTTATTTTTATTATAAAAACAGATTTTTTTGAGTTTGTTTTTGAAATCGATAATATACATAGTATTTATATCGGCAAGGCTTTATTCTTGCAATAGCAATTATAAATTGTATAATTCTAAAAGAAATAAACTGTATAAAACTTTTGAAAATTTACCGATATTTAATTGTCGGATACTATATTATTAGATTTTTTATAAAATGGCAAAAGAAGAAAATATAATCGAAGAAGAAATCGCCGAAGAGACGTACTCTGCTGAACAACTTGAAAAAATAGAAGAGCTGACTTCTTATTTTAAAAGAGCTCCAGGTCAAATTGATCTTCCCGAAGAAGAAGTACCAGAGCCCGAAGAAACAGAAGAAGCCGCGGCAGACGAGCCTTTGCTTCCCGAAGAGCCTGAAGATATTATGCTTTCAGAAACTCCATCTGAAGAACCGGCGGCCCCGGCTGAAGAAACTGAAGCCTCTCTTGACGATCTCGACCTTGACGATTTAATGGGAGAAAACCCGCCCGAAGAACCGGCGGCCCCGGCCGAAGAAACTGAAGCCTCTCTTGACGATCTCGACCTTGACGATTTAATGGGAGAAAACCCGCCCGAAGAACCGGCGGCCCCGGCTGAAGAAACTGAAGCCTCTCTTGACGATCTCGACCTTGACGATTTAATGGGAGAAAACCCGCCCGAAGAACCGGCGGCCCCGGCCGAAGAAACTGAAG
>JAOUOT010000009.1 GCA_029880265.1 Spirochaetia bacterium
CAGATTTGAAAAATATTCTGAAAGATAATAGTTTTGATGCTCACCTTGTTTTTGATGAAAATATCCAGGGTATTGATGATAAATCTTTAATAAATATTTCTAAAAAAGAAAATAGAATATTCTTAACGATGGATTTAGATTTTTCTGATATTCGTGAAGGGTGTAATCCTATTATCTCAAGATGCGGCAATCATTTCTCTTATAATGAAATTCACAGTCAGGTAAGAAATAAAATAAGTAACCATGAAAATCGAGAGTACACATATGTCTTTGAACATTTCGGTAAATATGATGAAGAGAATAAAGCGGTTTTAACCGCCTTAACAAATGAAATGGAAAGAAGGCTGAATATAGAAATGCAAGCATTAATCGATAAATATGAGAATTGCAAAACTGTAAACTCTTACAAAGGTACTGGCTATGTTAGCAGAAAAGAAAGAGAGCGCAGAGAATCATTTCGAACGCCAGATTATAAGGCAAAAATTCAAAGCATTGTTAAAGTGGTTAAGAGTGAGATAGGGGGTTGAGTATTCTGTTAGCCACGTATCTTTAGTGCGTGGCTAACAGATGGCGATGGTCAAATTGGCGGGAACATTGCGAGGCAGGGAGGCCTCGCCTCTGGGGTGTGCTGAGCATGCTTGTCCCGAGCGAAGTCGAGGGGATGTGCGGCCGAAGCGGCTAAAAATATTCCGAAAAAAGTTTATAAACAATATCCCGATGTGCCATGGAAAACGTTCGCCGGCTTTAGGGACAGATTGATTCACGCATATTTTGATGTAAATCTTGACATTGTGTGGAGAGCTGTTCAACAGATTGATAGTTTACTCGAAAAATTAAAGTAAATCTAGTTTTTAATAAATTCTTTTCTTACCGCAAGCAAAGGCATGATTAATAAAATAAATAAGAAAGAATTTAAAATCGCGTTTTGCCAAAACCCTTTCGATATTGAAAATAAAGTATCTGATACAAACCAGGCGACAATAGAAATTGTCATATAATACCAGCTTTCAAGATTTCCTTTTCGAAAAGGGCCAACAAGTATCAGAAGTAAGAGAATACTCCAGCCAAACATAACGGCTCCTAGAACTGCATGCGTTAACTCAATATATTTTACGGCGTTTGAACTAAAACCGCTTTCAATTGTATTTGATTGCGAATAGATTAACAGACTAAACCCTTTAATAGTTAAGTTTGGCATGATAATCATACAGATACTAATCAACATGACCACACTAATTACTGACATAAGCCAGTAATACCAGAAAACAGAAAATTTTAGTTTTTCATTCATGTTATTTTGCTATCGATATCATGTGTATAGGCTCTGAAAAGAGTTCTAATATTTTCAAAATGTGACTTCTCTTTGTATTATATGCTCTTATCTTTTTCTATCGCCAACGCCTTGTAGCAATCCTGCTACACTAATATCTTCATCAAGTTCATCCCAATGTATGCCAATGCCTCCCCCGCTAAGTTCATATTTTTCCAATTGGCTTGGGGTTGCTCTTTCTAATCTGGGAAAATAAGAAAATGGCACCGACAACTCTCTGCCATCTTCTAAATGAATTGTAAAATTATATTTACTAAAGGTCACTTTTGTTGCCTTAGGTTCAGATATTAAAGTACTCATTCCATTTCTCCATCATAAAAGTTTTATTTTCTTTTACCTTCTCTAATAATTGTTTTAATTCTTTTGAATTAAAGCCCCATGATTCTGATAACTTAACATCAGGCATTAACCAAAATTTTGCCAAATTGCCTGATTTTCTAACATGAACATGGGCTGGTTCAAGCGGCTCTCCTTCATTTGAAAAGAAAAAGAATTTGTATCCGTTCCATTCAAATATTTTAGGCATTGTATCAATTTACATACTTAAATTATAGTGACAATAATAAAAAAAACAACTTTTTATCGTTAAAATAATCAAATCATTATAATAGTTTGATAGAAATTTTATTAATAACAGAAAAAATCCATCAATGCTTATTTATAATACTCTTTCGCGAGATTCGTAACTTTTGTAATAAAATCAGTTTTGGCTTTCGTATATGTTATGCGGTCACCCTTGTGTTCTTTTGACAGTTTTATTTTTAAATCGCTGTATTCTTTAGCAGCTTTTGAATGCTCAATAAGATAGTCTCTAAACAATAATCTTTCCCATAATTCAAAAGCGGCTTCAATCATATGAATATGATGTGTTCTGTTACCATGGTCATCACGTTTGATAAACCACGCGTAAAATGGTGGGGTATCGTCGCCAAATGAAGGCCGCCAAAAATAATCATAGCCTTGTGCCTCAAGAACGGGCGCAACTTTACTTTTGGTTTTTTCAAGACTTTCGACTTCGACCAGCATATCAATAATTGGTTTAGCTGATAGACCGGGGACGGCGGTACTGCCGAAATGTTCAATTCGTTTTATAAAACCAGACGGCACACAAGATAGTAAATGATCCCGCTCGGTTTCAAACATATTTACCCAAATAGGGTTATAAGATTCAATGGAGATTTCTTCTTTTAAAACACGGTTTATTTTTTGTTCAAGAGTTTCTTTTACCGCGACTGCCTTGAAAAAAGTATAACAAAATACTCCATTTGCTTCTGCTGTTTTGTACAAAGCTTTGATGCCTTTATCAAATGTGTTTTTGTCAATTAAACCTTCGTTTACAGCCGTTTCGCGTATACCTTTTATCATTGCCGTGAAAGTGTTTTTTGTAAAGCCTTCAACAAATTTTGGTTTGCTTGAATCAACATATACAAATCGGGGAGAGACGCTAACAGAACTAAATCCTGAAGTATCTAAAAGAGGGTAGAGCTCTCTGCCTATATTGGCATTGCCGCCCGCTTTCGCTTGTAACTGTACCTGGCAATCAATTGCTTTGCGCGCGTTTTCATTATCAGGATGAAAAAAAGCTGAACCATGGTCGCCTTCTATAACAGTAATTGTACCGCCTTTTTTAAGAAGTCTTTTTAAAGAATTTAGCGCCTTTTGCGGTTGGGCTAAATGTTCAAGAACAAAGCATACAAAAACATAATCAAACGACTCCGGTTCAAAAGAAAGATTATATAAATCTCCCTGTTGAAAATTTACATTTTTCAATTTAGCGTTTTCAATTTTCTTTTTAGCTTCAATGAGCGAATTCTCAGAAATGTCAATAGAGGTAATTTGAGCATCAGGGCTGTTGCGGGCCAAAGTTATTGTTTGCGCGCCTACGCCGCAGCCTGCCTCAAGAACCTTGCTGCCAGCAGGGTAAGAAGTGTCAGAGTGCAATAATTCTACAAGGGTTACAGCCTGATCTTGCAAACGCGTGCTTTCATGCAAATTGTATCCGTGTACATATTTTTTATGAATTGAATCATTCATATATATTAATTTCTCAGAAAGTCATGACAGATATTTTGTTTGAATATAATGTAAAGAAGATTTTATAAATAAACATTATGACTGTATTGCGTCGCCGTTTGAAAAGTAGGTAGTCGAATTAATCACAAGAAAATTTGCTCATGGTTTTGCCATGCCTCGAAGAGATAGGATCTTTAATAATGATACTATCTTTGTCCCATCCCGTAGATTAAATAAAATGATACAAGGGATGCGTCAAGAAAAATTTGTGGTAGAAGAAATACTTTACGATTAATCATCATTTATTTTGATAGGTTTTTATCATTATGTTTAAAGAAATTGTAACTGAAAGATTACGTCTTCGAAAAATAAAATTATCAGACGCCAAAAGCATGTTTTTGTATGCCGCCAATAAAGAAACTACCAGGTATATGGGATGGCAAACTCATAACTCAATTGAAGAAACTAATGAGTATTTGAAAAGTATAATGCCATTATATAAAACAAAAAAATATTATGACTGGGCCATAGAATTAAAAGAAAACGGCAAAATGATTGGCACATGCGGTTTTGTCAATGTACAGACTAACAAAGAATTTGCTGAAATTGGTTACATCATACATCAAGATTACCACAAAAAAGGCTATGGTACCGAAGCGGTTCAAAGTCTTATTGAATTCGGGTTTAAAACTTTGCGGCTAACAAAAATATACGCTAGAATATACAAAGAAAATAAGATATCTATTCGGCTTGCTAAAAAATGCGGATTTACACTTGAAGTACAGCCTGAACACCCTTTAACCAAAGATCACATTTGTTCCGGCGCTTTAAGTTATAGTATTAAAAACGCAGAGTAAGCCAATAAAAACAAAATTTAAACAGCAAAATTATTCTATCATAATCAATTATGAATTTGTTTCCTGCAATGATTTTTCAAAAAATAAAAAATCCCTATCTCCTCTTTTGAAATCGCGTGAAGGATTATGAATGAATCCGTATGCTTTGTATAACTTATGCGCCGTATACATATTTACCTGCGTCCATAACAGCATTTTAGTATAACCAGTATTGTTTACGCTTTCTAACAATTCTTCAATTAGAAGCTTGGCTAACCCCTTGTTTCTAAATTTGGGTTTTACTCCCAGTAAATGCATTTCAATTTCATAGGTTTTCGCGAAAAGTTTGGCAGAAGAATTGTAATCTACACCAATTACCATACCTGCAATTTCATTTGAAGCAATTTCACGGGCGCAATAGATTACTCCCCGGTTTCTAATGCTTGCGGGTGAAAATGATGTCTTAAATTTATTCAAATCTATGAAGCCTTCGTCAAGGTATGCTTCTTTCAATATTTCTGTAATTTCATTATCCGCAAGTTTAAGTTCGCCAGAGGTACCAATCTTGAATTTCATTATTCAGTTTCGCCGGTATGTTTGTTTCATTTTTATAAATATGTTTTCAAATAAATAAACAGTAAGTCAAAAAGTATTTTAGATGTCTGTGCTTCTCTTGAAGCGATAGAAACGCTATATGCGACTTGTCAAAAGTTAATCTCGCCTAAAGATATTCATCTGCAACAAACTGCAAATTTTGGGGCTTTCCCATAAGGGCCAGAAGATCGCCGGTTTTTATTTCGGTATTGCCGCTTAATTCTGAAATCATTTCATTTTTGCGCTTTATGGCCAATATCCTGACAGAATAAATTTTGTTTAGTCTTAGTTCTGCCAGAGTTTTTCCTGAAATGGGGCTTTTTTCTTTAACCGTATAAGAAATAATTTCAAAGTCAGAGAGAAAATCATGCACATCCATGGCTTTGGCTGTTTTTCTTGTGAAACTGCTGAACATTTCATAGTTATCAAATCTTATTTCGTTTACAAATTTTTCAATTTCATCCCGCGGCACAAGATATTTTGTTAGAACCTTGGTGAATATTTCTATGGATGTTTCAAATTCTTCGGGCACTACATCGCTCGCGCCTAATGAATAGAGATCATGAATTTCTTTAATATACCGGGTTCTTACAATTATATGAATAAGGGGGTTTGTCTTTCGTATTGTTTTAATGATTCTTCGCGTAGCATGAGGATCCGAAATTGCGATGACGGCAATTCTTGCTTTTTCAATATTTAGATGATGAAGCACCGCCTCATTAACCGCGTCTCCGTAGTAAATGCTAATGCCCTTGGCTTTTTCTTCTTTTACGGTTTCAGGGTTCATCTCAATAACAGTATAAGATATACCGCTTCTTTCGCAGGCCTTTGCCAGATTTCTTCCGTTTAGGCCGAAACCGATGATTATGATGTGATCCGTTTTCTTTGTCCATTTTTTACCGCTTACAATATGCAGGTCTCTTTTCCATTTTTTTGGAAAGGGAAATTTCAGAAGAAAATCTGACATTTTAGGGGCAAAGGTCAAAATAAAAGCCGTTGTAGACATCGAGAGTACGGCGACCGAGAGAAAAGTCTGATAAGAGTTCATGGTTAAAATATTCAGGCTTAACCCTGATTTTACCAGAATAAAAGAGAATTCCCCCACCTGGCTTAAGGCAACCCCGACCATAATTCCCGTGCGAAGAGGATACCCTAATAGAAGAGTAACCATACCCGCGATTAGGGCTTTTACTACAAGAAGGCCAAGCGTTAATCCCAGTATCTTAAAGGGAATACTTAAAAAGAAATCAATATTTAGAAGCATGCCTATTGATATAAAGAAAAAACTCATGAAAACATCTTTAAAAGGCAGAATGTTTCCGAGCGCCTCGTGACTGTATTCCGATTCTGATATGATAAGCCCGGCCAGAAACGCCCCAAGGGCAAGCGAAAGCCCGATGCTGGCGGTAAGCCATACAATGAGAAGGCAGACGGCGAATATGCTTAACAGAAAAAGCTCTTTTAAGCGGGTTTTGGTGATTTGAAAAAGTAAAAAAGGCACAATCCATTTTGTCGCCGCGTAAACTAAAACGACAATCAGGGCCGCTTTTAGCAGCAGCCCTCCCATGTTTGAACTGTCTGAGATACCGCTTCCCGCAAGAAGCGGCACAAGCAGCATCATGGGTACAATGACTAGGTCTTGAAAAATTAGTATCCCGAATGTGGTACTGCCGTGAGGGGTATCTATTTCGGCTCTTTCTTGAATTAGTTTTAATACAATGGCGGTACTGCTAAATGAGATTAAAATTCCCATTAGAAGAGCTTCTTCAAAAGAGTAGCCTCGAATCTTCTCAAGAAAGAAAAAAACTAAGATAGTCAAAAAAACCTGTAAAGAACCGCCTAATAATACAGATTTCTTTAGTTTTAAAAGATGCCGAAACGAAAATTCAATGCCTATGGCAAAAAGAAGAAGAACAATGCCTATTTCGGCAAGTACATCCACCTGGTTTACTTCGCTAATTATAGCCAGCCCATAGGGTCCGGCTATAATGCCGGTGGCGAGGTATCCTACGATAGCGGGTATTTTTAATTTGTGGCAGAGAAGCAATACGCCTACAGAGAGCGCGAATATGATTACAATATCGTTTAATAAAGGAATGTGCATTTAGTTTTTCCGTTTCGTCTAAATATAAAATTCATAATCTTATTCTGATTTCTATAAGCAACAATTTTTTTAGGCGGTTATTTAAAAATTTAAACAGAAATAGAAAAAAACCGCAATTCATGCAGGTATGCAATATATGGAGATAATTTCGACGAAAGTAAATAAATTCAATGGAAAAAAATATTTAAAAACATACAAAAAATAGACCATGAGAAAAAGATATAGTATCATACTAAAATGATTTATTAATATTGTGCCATAAGAGGGCCTTAAATGTGCGTGAATGAGCTAAACCGATGTCAAAGGTAAACTTTTTTGAAAATTATAACGAAGAAAAAATTCAAGATGTCTTAAACGGGCAGTCTGGCAAAGATGCCGTCATTTTTGCGATGTTTGCCGAGAAAGAAAAAAACGCGGTAAAAAAACTTCAAAAAGAATGCGCTAAAAAAAACATAAAATTATTGGGTATGGTTTTTCCCTCTCTTCTTGATAAAAACGGATTTCATGAAAACGGAGTCTTGTTATATGCCCCCGATAAAATAAAAAAAGCGGCAATATTTGAAGATGTTCCGCTTTCTAAAAAAGCTCTTTCAGATTATATGAAAAATATCAGCGCGTCTTTTTTGCCCGAGTTTTCAAGGGCCTATAAAAGTTCATTATATATGGTATTTGACGCGATGCTGCCCAACATTGCTTCTTTTTTAGATATTTTGTATGAAGAGATGGGCAGCGAAGTTAATTATGTAGGAATCAACGCCGGCAGCGAGACCTTTTTGCCGATGCCTTGTTTATTTGATAATGAAAGAGAATATAATAATTCGGTGTTGATGGTTTTATTTGACGAAGAAAGCGAGACGATCATTGAACACGGGTATACGGTTCCCGAAAAGAGACTGATTGCCACTTCGGCATCGGGCAATAAAATTGTTCATATTGACTGGAGACCCGCTTTTGAAGTTTATAAAGAAGTGATAAGAGAAAGCTATTCTCATGAAATCACAAAAGATACCTTTTATGAAAACAGCGTACATTTTCCTTTTGGCATTATTTTGGCGAGCGGCGAGATTCTGGTTAGAATTCCGGTTAAGCTTGAAGAAGACGGCTCTTTGTTTTGCGTTGGAGAAATTCCCGAAAACTCAATGATTACGCTTTTAAAGGCTCCTGACAGAGATAAATTAGAGACGCCGGCGGTTCTTATGAAACGAATATCTAAAAATAATAAAGCCGCAAACTTTCTTTATTATTGCGCCGGCAGAAGAATGCATATGAGAGAAAACGCCGTTTATGAAATAAAAGAATTAGCGAGATTAAAGAAAGATTTTAATTTTTTTGGGGCCTTAACTTTAGGAGAAGCGGGCAGCTTAAGCGGGAAGGGATATCCGGCGTTTCACAACGGTACGCTGGTATTTACGCAGCTAAGTTAACTTGTATAATTATGGATAAGTTGTTTATATTAACTATTCTTTATGATATGGCTCTTGCCGTCGGTTCGCATAATAAATCAGATGAGCTAATAGAGGCGGTTTTGCAGAAACTGATGCTGCATTCGGGATTTCCGATTGGCTTGTTTTTGAGCAAAAAATCCAAATCGAAAAATTCATATTCTCTTAAATACGGTATAGGAGATAATCGTTTTAAGAAAACGCTTGGTAAAACGGTAGACCTTGAACAATTCGAGGGCGCAAAAAACGAATTGGAATTTGCTGAGAATCTTTTTGAAAAGTTAAAGATCTCTCCGGTTAATATAAGAAAAACAATATTGTTAAACGCTTCAGAAGAGGGAATGTTTTTACTTTGCGCCTCAGAAGAAATTGAAATTTCATATTCTCCAAAAGTTATTTTTGAACCGGTCATGAATAACTTCGCGAAAAATTTAAAATTATTAAGAAAAAATGAATCGGTATTTAAAAGAACAAAAGAGAACCTGTATCTTGCCGAGCAGGTAATTCACTCTACTACAGAGGGTATTATGATAGCCGACCAAAATCTTAAAATTTTGTACGCCAATCCCTCTCTTGCTGAAATTTCGGGCTACTCTGAAAACGAAATAATAGGCAAGACGCCCGCTTTTTTTCAGTCGGGATGGCATGACAAAGAATTTTACCGGAATATGTGGAAAGATATAGAAAAAAATGGCAGCTGGAGCGGCGAAATTTGGGACAGAAAAAAAGACGGAAGTCTCTACTATGCTCATCTTTCCATTTCGGCAATTAAAGATAAAAACAACGAAACGTCGCATTTTGTCGGTATTACAATCGACCAAACCGAGCGAAAAGAGCGCGAAAAGCTCATTGAAAACCTTCACTTTTTTGATCCGTTAACAAAACTGCCGAATCGCACATTATTTGAAGACAGGCTCGAACAAAAACTGCATGAGGCAGAGAAGCATTCAGAAAAAGCCGCCTTGTTGTATTTTGATCTTGATAATTTTAAATTTTTAAATGATACCATTGGTCACCGCAAAGGAGACGATTTTTTGAAAATCGCGGCGTCTAAAATATATGAAGAACTGACTAAAAAGTCTGAAGACATACTGTTTTCAAGGTTCGGAGGCGACGAGTTTTGCGTTTTACTTGAGCAGCTAGAGAGCCCGAATGAGGCGGCTCTGGTTTCAAAAAAAATCAATGAAATCTTTTTAAAATCTTTTAAAATCGACGAACATGAGTTTTATTCCGGGGCCAGTATCGGTATTGCAGTGTATCCCGAAGACGGCGGCGACGCGCAGTCTCTTTTGAAAGCGGCCGATATGGCAATGTTTCACGCTAAGAATAATAATAAAAACAGTTATCAGTTTTTTACAAGGCAAATGAACAAACGGGCCTTTGAGTGGATGCTCTATGAATTTCATCTTAGAAATGCCGTTGATAATAATGAACTTGAGGTTTTTTTTCAGCCAAAGGTAGATACTTTAACGCAAGAAGTTGTCGGCATGGAGGCACTTTTGAGATGGAGGCATCCTGAGTTCGGGATGGTTTCGCCGGGTACGTTTATTCCCATTGCCGAAGACGCCGGTCTGATTAATAAACTGGGCCTGTGGGTTCTTGAAGAATCTTGCAGACAGACCAGACTTTTACATGAAAAAGGCTACGATAAACTAAAAGTCTCTGTGAATGTCTCAGGCTTTCAGCTTCAAGCCGGAAACTTCATAGATTTAGTAGAAACGACTTTGAAAAAAGCAGGTTTGTCAAATGAATTTCTTGAACTTGAAGTAACAGAAACGACATTAATGAAAAACATGAAATCTGCGGTTGAAAAATTAAATCAAATAAAAGACCTGAATATTAGAATTTCTATGGACGATTTCGGCACGGGTTATTCGTCTATCAGTTATTTACGAAAACTTCCTATTGACAGATTAAAAATTGATCAGAGTTTTATACGCGATTTAGACGACAACAGAGGAAAGTCGGTTGTTTCAGCAATTATTTCTTTGGGTAAAAATTTGGGATTAGATATAATAGCCGAGGGCGTCGAAAGCAGAGAACAGTTAAGATTTTTGGAATTTAATTTATGCGATGAAATTCAGGGTTATTACTACAGCCCTCCCGTGTCAGTGGTTGATTTCGAAGTTTTTTTACAAAAACATCGCAAGAGAGAACTAGCGCAACCCGTTAAATAAATAGAAATAGCCGCAGAATATGTAAAGCGCCAAAATGCCTGCTTCTTTTAACTCTACATATTCTGCGGCGTCAGCCTGCAGTGCCCTATCCCCTGGTTTCCCGCAAAATGCCGATTAGATTTATCGTATTTTTAGCATATTTAAAAAAGAATGTCAATAGGTAAAATTACCTATTTTTTCAGTTTGAACTATTTTTATAAAATTCCGGCTTTTGTTATGTTTTTGCTTGCCGCCGTGTAACAAAAAAAGAAAATGGCCTTTCAACAAGGCCTGAAATTCAGGCTTTTGTCAGGTTAATGTAAAAAAGCCTGAATGATGCTCTTGATTCAAGCGACAGCTGAAATTCGAGGCAAAGAAATAAAAAACGATTTTTTTTTAAGGAGAAGCTTTTATGGCAAAAGAAAAATTTGATAGAAGTAAAGTTCACGTTAACGTAGGCACAATCGGCCATGTGGATCACGGTAAAACCACTTTAACGGCGGCTATTACTATGACTTTAGCAAGCAAGTTCGGGGGTTCTAATAAAGCTGTGGCATATGATGAAATTGATAACGCGCCCGAAGAAAGAGAACGCGGCATTACAATCGCGACATCTCACCAGGAGTACTCGACAGATAAAAGACATTATGCGCACGTTGACTGTCCCGGTCACGCCGACTATGTGAAAAATATGATCACAGGCGCAGCTCAGATGGACGCCGCTATTTTGGTGGTATCAGCGGCTGACGGTCCTATGCCCCAGACAAGAGAGCATATTCTTTTGGCGAGACAGGTAGGCGTTCCGAATATTATTGTATTCTTAAATAAAGTAGACATGCTTCCTGAGGCAGATAGGGCAGAGATGCTTGAGTTGGTTGAAATGGAAGTTCGCGATCTGTTGAATAAATATAATTTCAAAGGTGATGAGATTCCCTTTGTTTCGGGTTCTGCTCTGAAAGCCGTAGAAGGCGACGAAAGCGATATCGGTCAAGGTGCTATATTAAAGCTGGCTGAGGCGCTTGATTCATACGTTCCAGATCCGGTTCGCGATGTTGATAAGACATTCTTGATGCCTGTTGAAGACGTTTTTACGATTACAGGTCGAGGCACCGTAGCTACGGGCCGAATTGAGCGCGGGCAGATCAATGTAAACGAAGAAGTTGAAATTGTAGGCATACGCGATACTCAGAAAACAACCGTTACCGGCATTGAGATGTTTAGAAAGCTTCTTGATTTCGGGCAAGCCGGCGATAACGTGGGTATCTTGTGCCGAGGCTTGAAGCGCGAAGATATCGAAAGAGGGCAGGTTCTTGCTAAACCCGGTTCGATTACTCCTCATAAAAAGTTTAACGCCGAAGTACTTGTTCTTACAAAAGAAGAAGGCGGCAGACATACTCCGTTTTTTAATAACTATCGGCCGCAGTTTTATTGTAGAACGACCGACGTTACAGGAACAATTAAGCTTCCCGAAGGCGTTGAAATGGTAAATCCCGGCGATAACGTAAATATGGAAATTGAGCTCATCAACCCAATTGCGATGGAAGAAGGTCTAAGATTCGCGATTCGCGAAGGCGGTCGAACCATTGGCGCAGGCGTTGTGAGCAAGATTCTTGAATAGAATTAAATAAGGTTAGTAAGCAATATGAATTCGGCTATGCAGAAAATACGGGTTAAGTTAAAATCATTTGACTATCGTTTGCTTGATAAGTCAACGCAAGAGATAGTAGGAACAGTTAAGCGAACAAAGGCCCGTATTGCAGGGCCGGTTCCTTTGCCTACAAAAAAAGAAAAGTTTACGGTATTACGTTCGACGTTTGTTCATAAAGATTCGAGAGAGCAGTTTGAAATGAGAACGCACTCGAGGCTGATAGACATCTTAGAGCCTACGCCCGATACCATTGACGCTCTGATGAAGTTGCAGCTGCCCGCGGGGGTTTCTGTCGATATTAAATCGTAAAGACGGGCAGAGATAAACGTAAGTAATTATAGTTTAGAAAAAAGAGAAATTAAGGAAGTAAAATGGCAAAGGGATTGCTCGGCGAGAAGATAGGGATGACGCAGGTGTTTGAAAGCAACGCCCTGCTTCCGGTTACCGCTTTGGCTTTAGGGCCGTGTTATGTGACGCAAGTGAAAAACGTTGAAAAAGACGGGTATTCAGCTGTGCAGATAGCTTATAAAGAAAAAAGAAAAAAACTGTTTTCAAAGCCGCAGGCGGCTCACCAGAAAAAAGCTTTGGGCGAAAAAGACGTTTGTTATCGATATTTGAAAGAAATCAGAGATTTTTCAGAAGATAAAAAAGCCGGAGATATTATAAGCTGTGAAATATTTTCTCAGGGAGAAAAAGTCGTGGTGCAAAGCGTAAGCAAAGGCAAGGGGTTTCAGGGCGTTGTTAAACGTTATAACTTTGGCGGCGGGCGCGAAACACACGGTTCAACATTTCATAGGAGCACCGGCGCAATAGGCGCGGGTACATATCCCGGAGAAGTTAAGAAAGGCAAGAAAATGCCGGGTCGAATGGGCGGTAAAAAAACAGCCATTAAGAACGTTGAAATTGTAAAGATTGTTCCCGAAGAAAATATCATTCTTGTTAAGGGCAGTATTCCCGGTCATCCGGGCAGTCTGGTGTATCTTTATACAAAATAATTAAATTGTAATTATAATAGAGCGCTGAAGAGATAAATATGAACACAAAGTTATTAGATTTTGCCGGTAAAGAGCTTGGAGAAAAAGAGCTTCCGAAGGTATTCGTCGTAGAAAAGGTGAACGAAAGTCTTATATGGGAAGTTATAAAAGCTGAAAACGCATCGATGCGACAAGGCACTCATAAAACCAAAGAAAAAGGCGAGATAAGAGGGGGGGGAGCAAAGCCCTTTCGTCAAAAAGGCACCGGACGAGCCAGGCAGGGTTCAAACAGATCTCCTCTTATGAGAGGCGGTGGTACTGTTTTCGGGCCGAGGCCAAGAGATTATTCTGAAAAGATTCCCGTAAGCAAGAAAAAGGCCGGAATCAGGCATATTATCGCCAAAAAGGCTCTCGAGGGTAAAATTGTAGTTATTGAAAGCTGGAAACCCGAAAAAATAAACGCTAAAACCGCGTTTGAAGGTTTTGATAAGGTAGTAAAGGCATCTTCTTTTAATGAAGAATACTTTAAGGGTAAGAAGGTAAAAGCCAATACAAACGATAACCGCAGAAAAATCACGGTGCTTGTAGAAGGCGATGTGGTAGAACGCAAAAAATCGGTTAGAAATATACCATGGATAAATTTGATTAATATAAACCGAATGGCGGCTTTGCCTTTGTTTTATAATCACGGCATTATAATAACATCAGAAGCGTTTGATAAATTAGAATCGGCTGTTAGAGCCAAGTGAGTAAATTATGGATATCTATGATATAATTAAACATCCTATTGTAACTGAAAAAGCCGAATCATTAAGAGAAAACAATGTTTATGTTTTTAAGGTTGATCTTCGTTCAAATAAGAAAATGGTTTCGCAGGCGATAGAAAAGATTTTTAACGTGAAGCCAAAGAAAGTAAACATGGCAAAAATTCCCAGATACTCAAAAGTAAATCGTTATGGCACAGGCAGAACATCCGTAGGAAAAAAAGCCTTTGTATATTTGAATAAAAAAGATAAGATAGAAATATTTGAAGGTGTATAATGGCTGTTAAAAAATTTAAACCGACGACTCCTACTCAAAGATATAAAACGGTGATAAAAACCGTTAAAAGCGCCGCAAATGAACCTTGCAAGTCTCTTTTGGCGCCTTATAAAGAAAAAGCGGGTAGAAATAATATAGGTCAGATAACCGTGCGCAGAAGAGGCGGCGGTCATAAAAGACGATATAGAATCATCGATTTTAAAAGAAATAAATTCAATATTCCCGCTAAAGTAGAAAAAATAGAATATGATCCGAATAGAACGGCAAATATTGCATTATTATGTTATGCTGACGGCGAAAGACGTTATATTTTAGCTCCCGATAAGCTTGTAGAAGGGCAAATTGTAATTGCCTCTGAAAAAATAGAAATGGAAGCCGGTAATGCGGCCCCTATAGCAAGCATCCCCATAGGCACCAATATTCATAATATTGAGCTTAATGCCGGCAAGGGCGGTCAGTTGGCCAGATCTGCGGGTGTTTATGGCACAATCTCAGGAAGAGACGAAAATTATACGGTTGTAAAAATGCCGTCGGGTGAAGTTAGGAAAGTGCATAATAAATGTATGGCCACTGTCGGTATTGTGAGCAATCATGAACATGAGTTATTGAAAATAGGGAAGGCAGGCAGAAACCGATGGCTGGGAAAAAGGCCCAAGGTTAGAGGCGTGGCAATGAATCCTGTAGACCATCCATTAGGCGGCGGAGAAGGCAAGTCGTCTGGGGGTAGGCACCCGGTAACGCCATGGGGCAAACCAACAAAGGGCAAAAAAACAAGAAATCGTAAAAAGCCCAGCGAAAAATTCATAATGAAAAAAAGGAAGTAGTGACAAATGGCGAGATCGTTAAAAAAAGGCCCCTTTATAGATTCACACCTATTTAAGAAGGTTGAAAAAGCAAAGGCATCGGGAGATAAAAAGCCAATTAAAACGTGGTCAAGACGTTCTACGATATTTCCTGAGATGATTGGTATGACATTTTTAGTGCATAATGGCAATAAATTTGTTCCGGTATTTGTAAACGAGAATATTGTGGGTCACAAGTTAGGAGAATTTTCTCCAACAAGAACTTATAAAGGACACACAAGTCTTGATAAGAAAAAATAATTTAAAATTAAGAAAGGATTGCATAAGGTATTATTATGGAGGTTAAAGCAAGTTATAATGATTTAAGAGTTTCGCCTCAAAAGGTCAGACTGGTTGTTAACGAGATAAGAGGATATGAATTTGCCGAGGCGGTTGACTTGTTGAAAAATATTCATAAAAAGTCGGCGAAAGCGGTTTTAAAGACGATTAAAAGCGCGGCTGCAAATGCAAAGGTTTTTAATCCTGATATAAAAGAATCAGATTTGTACGTCAAAAAGATATTTGTAGACGCTGGAACAGTATGGAAGCGTTTTATGCCAAGAGCAAGAGGCAAAGCAGATAGAATATTGCGAAGAACCAGTAAGCTTACAGTAGTGCTTTCTGACGAATAGGAAAAACAATGGGACAAAAAGTAAATCCAATTGGCATAAGGCTAAAAATTAACAGAACATGGGATTCTGTTTGGTATGCAAGAAAAGAAAATTTTGCGAAATTATTGCATGAAGATTTAAAAATTAGAGAAAAGATAAAAAAGAAATATAATAAAGCGGGTATTGTCAAAGTCGCTATTGAAAGATTTCCCGAAAAAATTCACGTAAAGTTACATAGCGTAAAACCTGGCGTTGTCATTGGCCAACGCGGAAAAAATATAGAAGCGTTAAAATCAGAGCTATCAAAGATAGTAACAAAACCATTAGAAATCAAAATAATTGAAGTCGCCAAGCCAGACGCATCGGCAAAGGCCCTTGCTGAAAATATCGCAATACAACTTGAAGAAAGAATGCCTTTTAGACGCGCTATGAAGCAGACTCTGCGTTCAAGTATACGCGCAGGCGTATTAGGCGTAAAAATCATGGTTTCAGGTAGATTAAACGGGGCCGATATGGCGAGAACTGAACAGTATCTTGAAGGAAGGGTGCCGCTTCATACGCTTAGAGCAATTATAGACTATGGTTTTGCCGAAGCAGATACGACATTTGGCAAAATTGGCGTAAAAGTATGGTTGTACCATGGCGATCATCTTGAATCATCTGCTGCGGCCAACGAAGAAGATAAATACATGGTAAAAAGACGCGAAAGTTAGTATAAGCATATAAATTATATATAGTAAGGAATAAACATGCTCTCACCAAAGAAGTTAAAATGGAGAAAACCTCATACAGGCAGATTAAAAGGTCTGTCAAAGGGAGGTAACGAAGTCTCTTTTGGAGAAATAGGGTTAAAGGCAATTACTGCAAATCGCCTGACTTCAAGGCAGATAGAGGCGGCCAGAACGGCTATGACTCGTCATGTGAAAAGGGGAGCAAAAGTTTGGATTCGAATTTTTCCCGATAGGCCGGTTACAAAAAAACCCGCCGAGACCAGAATGGGCAAAGGCAAGGGAAGTCCTGAGTATTATGTAGCGGTTATAAAGCCGGGTAAGGTAATGTTTGAAATGAGCGGCGCAAATGAAAACTTGATGCGAGAAGCATTTAAGAGAGCGGCGGCCAAGCTTCCTCTAAAATGCAAGATTGTTACCAGAGAAAGCTTCTAAGCAATTAAAACATACATTATTCTAAATACAGGGAATACTAGAGATTTATGATCGTTTTTGAACTGGTCGTCAGGCCGCAAGTTGATTGACGGCATGACGAAGAAATAATTTATGGATGAATAGAAATGGCAGTAAAAGAAAAAACTACAAAGAAAACGGGCCAGAAAAAAGGCGCATTTCAGCAAATGACCGATAAAGAGCTGGCTGTTAATCTGGCAGATTTTAAAAAAGAACTGCAAGAAACAAGATTTAAGACAATTACATCAGGGTTTACTAATGTAAGTCGTTTTAAGATATTAAAAAGAAATATAGCTCGTATTTTGACAATACAAAAATTGCGCTCAAAGCAAGCGGTTGAAAGTAAGTAAAAGGCAATATGAAAACAAAGCAGGAAAGAACAAAAAAAGGCATTGTAGTTTCTGACAAGATGGATAAAGGTATTGTTGTTAGAATAGATTATAGAAAGCTAGATAAAAAATTTAAGAAAACCATAAAGCAAAGCATAAAAGTGATGGCGCATGACGAGAAAAATGAGGCAAAACAGGGAGACGTTGTCAAGATAAAAGAAACAAGGCCCTTGTCTAAAAGAAAGAGATATGTTTTATTAGAAGTAATGCAGCGTCCTGAGGTTGTAGCGTAAGTTAGGAGATTTATAAGAAATGTTGCAAATGCAATCATATTTAAATGTAGCCGATAATAGCGGCGCAAGAAAAGTTCAGATAATAAAAGTTTTGGGCGGTTCAAAACGCCGTTATGCCGGCATAGGCGACGTCGTGGTTGCGGCTGTTAAGCAGGCGACGCCCGCCTATGGCATAAAAGATGTAAGCGGTAAAAAAGATCATAAGAAGCAAGTCGTATCTGCCGTAATTGTTCGAACAACAAAAGAAATAAAAAGGCCAGATGGAACATATATAAGATTTGACGACAATGCATGTGCCATAGTTGATAATCAGAATAATCCAAAAGGCACCAGGATATTCGGGCCAGTAGCAAGAGAGCTTAGAGAAAAGAATTTTATGAAAATTGTGTCGCTTGCTCCTGAGGTGTTATAATATGCAAAAATTGAAAAATATTAAAGCTCCCATTAAGACAAGGCTGAAGGTAAACGACGAAGTCGTGGTAATCGGGGGCAAGAGCAGAAAACAAAGAGGCAAGATATTAGCTATTGATAAAAAAAGAGGAAGAGTTATAGTTCAAGGGGTTAACTTGCGCAAGCGCTATGCAAGACCTACGCAGGAAAATCCCAAGGGCGGAATTCTAGAGATAGAGTCTCCTGTGCATATATCTAATGTTAGTTATTATGACGCAAAAGAAAAAAAAGCGGCTAAGATAAGAATGAGTATTGATAAGGCAGGTAAGAAAGTGCGAATATCTTCAGCGTCAGGTAAAGAAGTAGATTAATTAATATGAGCGCGAAAACGAAAACAACCGACTACGCAAGACTGCAGTCTGAGTATAATGAAAAATATAGAAGCGAGCTTAAAAAAGAATTAGAAATTGCTACTGTAATGCAGGCCCCTGAGTTAAAAAAGATTGTTATCAATGTAGGGGCGGGTAAAGCAATTCAAAATCCTAAGATATTGGATTCTATTGTTGCAGAGATGGCGGTAATTGCGGGACAAAGACCCGTAAAGACCAAGTCAAAAAAGGCCATAGCTGGCTTTAAGCTGCGTGAAAACATGTGGATAGGCGCGAAAGTGACATTGAGGGGCAAAAGAATGTATGAGTTTTTTGACAGACTTGTGAATATTGCTCTTCCCCGAGTGCGTGATTTTAACGGATTAAGTAGAAAGGCCTTTGATAAAAGCGGAAATTATTCGATAGGCATAAAAGAACAGATAATATTTCCTGAAATAAATTTTGATAAAGTTGAGAATATACATGGGATGGACATTACTTTGGTGATAAAATCTCGGGGAAAAGAAGACTCTCTTAAGTTATTAGAGAAGTTTAACTTCCCTTTTAGAAAAAATTAACGGGTAGAAATAGATATGGCAAAAAAATCGGCAAGAATGAAACAACGAAGAGAGCCGAAGTTCTCGTCAAGAAGGTATAACAGATGCCCGCTATGCGGCAGACCAAAGGCATATATGAGAAGATTTGATATGTGCAGAATTTGTTTTAGGGAATCTGCCTCAGCAGGTATAATTCCGGGAGTTACAAAATCATCTTGGTAAATAACAAAAAAGGATTTTAATTGGCATGAGCGTATCAGATACAATTGCAGATTCATTAACGAGAATTAGAAATGCCCAGAATGCTGGGCATGAGAAAGTTTCTATTCCGGCGAGTAATGTTCTAGAGTCGATAGTGAAAATATTGAAAAATGAAGGTTTTATTGCGGGGTTTAATAAAATTAAACTTGATAATAAAAATATGATAAATATTGAATTAAAGTACTATGAGGGCAGACCCGTAATCACTCAAATAAATAGAATTTCAAAGCCCGGCAGAAGAGTGTATACATCATGGAAAAATATCCGCCCTATGATGAATAATATCGGTATAAATATTTTATCAACTCCCAAGGGAGTTATTACCGGTAAAGAAGCTAAAATGCAGAATGTGGGCGGCGAGCATTTATGCGAGGTTTGGTAATTAAATGTCAAGAATAGGTTTTAAGCAAATCGAAGTTCCGGCGGGCGTTGAGATTCAGATTGGCGCCGATAACGTAACTTTAAAAGGCTCTAAAGGCGCTCTTGAGACGCCTTTGTTTCCGGGTATAACCGTAGAGAACGTCGAGAACTTTTTAAAAGTCAAAAGAGACGCTGACAGTAAAGATAAGAAAGCAAAGCATGGTCTGGTAAGAGCCTTGTTGGCTAATTCTGTAAAAGGAGTATCTGTCGGCTTTCAAAAAGTGCTCTTATTACAAGGGGTCGGATACAGGGCCCAGAAAAAAGGAAATGATATTCAGTTAAGTCTAGGGTTTTCGCATGAGGTATTGCATAAAATACCAGAGGGAATTAATGTAGATATTCCCGAGCCCACAAAGATTATAGTATCGGGAATTGACAAGCAAAAAGTGGGAGAATTGTCAGCTCAAATACGTAAATATCGTCCTCCTGAGCCGTATAAGGGAAAAGGCGTCAGGTATGAAGACGAACATGTTAGAAGAAAAGCCGGTAAGTCGGGATCAAAATAAACAGGTATAAGTATATGTCATTGGGTTTAATAAAAGAAATACAAGTTAAAAGAAAAAAAAGAATTCGCCATAAAGTGAAAAGTAATAATAAGGTTTTAAGGCCGAGAATTTATTTGCATATTTCAAATAAAAATATGTATGCACAATTAATTGACGATAAAACCGGTAAAACGCTTGTATGCGCCGCGACAGCGGGTTCGGGGTTTAAAGATAATAAAGTGAATAAGAACAAAGAAACTGCAAAAAAATTAGCGGATATATTTACCGACAAATTAAAAGAAAAAAAGGTTGAATTAACACAGGGCTTTGTATTTGACCGTGGGCAGCGCTTGTATCATGGCAAAGTAAAAGAATTTGCCGAAAAGTTAAGAGAAAATGGAGTTTTATTTTAGGATTTAATATGACAGGGAATACCCAAGCAAAAAGCAAAAAAACAAGAAAATCGGGAAAAAAAGAGCCCGCGAAAAGAAATGTTGTTTTAATCGACAATAATGAAATTGAATTAACCGAAAAAGTCGTTAATATGGGTCGCGTCGCCAAGGTAGTTAAAGGCGGAAGGCGATTTTCATTTAACGCATTAACAGTAGTAGGAGACGGCGAAAGATATGTAGGCGTGGGTTTTGGTAAAGCAAAAGAAGTGCCTGAAGCGATTAGAAAAAGTATAGAAGCCGGTAAAAAGAATATTATTAAAGTAAAAAGAAATAAGGCGACTATTCCGCATGCCGTTATAGGCAAGTTTAAGTCGGCAAGAGTATTGCTGAAACCAGGAGCCCCTGGTACAGGTATTATCGCCGGTGAAGCTGTAAGAGCGGTTGTAGAACTTGGTGGAATTCATGATATATTAACAAAAGCTCAGGGAACTTCAAATCCCTTGAATATTGTAAAAGCGACTATTGACGGTTTAAGCAAATTAACTACAGCCGAAGAGGCAAAAAATAAAAGAGGTCTTACTCTGCCCGATGTATTTGGCGAGTACAGTAAAAAAAGACGAGAAGAAAAAAAGATACAAGCAACCGAGCAGGCAGAAAAAGAAGCTAAAAAAGCCGATGAAGCGCTTATTCGATCTAAGCAAAAAGCTGAAATTGTCGCAAAACAGATAGAAATAGAAAAAGAGAAAGCCGCAAAAAAAACGGCTGAAAAGGCGAAAGAAGAAGCTAAAAAAGCTGAAGAAGCCTCAAAAGTTCAAAAGACCCCGGAGGCGACCGAAACGCCCGAGGAAACAAAAGAGGTTGAAAGTAACGAATCGCCTAAAGAGCCTGAGATGAAAGAGGCAAATTTAGAAGAAGAGAATAAAGAATAATGGCAGCGGTAAAAAAAGTAAATATAACGCAGGTAAAAAGCGCTATAGGCAGAAATCAAAAGCAGCGAAACACTTTGACCGGTTTGGGTCTGGGCAGAATAGGCAAAATGAGGGAACATAATTTGACTCCGCAAATACAAGGCATGATAAATAAAGTAGGATTTTTGTTAAAAATAGAGGAAGTTAAATGAGTGTATTAAATCCTAACAAGGGAGCTGTTAGAGTAAGAAAAAGAGTAGGCAGGGGCGTAGGCTCGGGCTTGGGAAAAACATGCGGCCGTGGACAAAAAGGCCAGAGAAGCCGAACAGGCGGCGGCGTAAGACCTGGGTTTGAAGGCGGACAAACTCCTTTATATAGACGAGTTCCCAAAAGAGGATTTAAGAATCTTTTTAAGAAAAATTGGAATATTATAAATCTGGGCAGTCTGGCTCTTAAGATAAATGAAAAAAAAGAGCTGCAGCAGCTTACTGAGCTGAATTTTTCAGATATGCTAAAAACCGGAATTATACAAAAAGAAAAATATCCCGTAAAATTATTAGGAGCCGTTAACGAATCTTCAGATTTGAGCGCGCTTAAAGGCAAGACAATCATAGTCAGCAAAGCAAGCAGGTCGGCTTTAGAGAAGGCCGCAAAAAATAATTTAACGGTAAAATTCGAACATCAGGAAAATCCGACAAAGCAAGTTAAACAAAACAAAAAAGAATCTGTCATTAAAAAAGAAAAATCTTCCGTCGAGTCAGTTGATGAGTCAGTAGACAAAGAAACAAAAACTGAAACAATATCTGAAAAAGAATAAAAGATGTTTAGAGCCATATCCACAATATTAGCGATTCCCGATTTAAGGTTTAAAGTTCTCTTTACGATAGGGCTTTTACTTGTTTATAGAGTGGGCGCACATATTACAATACCGGGAATTAACTTTAATATATTAAATGAATATATGCGCTTTAGCGTTGGTGCGACACCTGAATTAACCGATTATATTGACTTATTTGCCGGCGGAGCCTTTAAGCGACTATCGCTATTTGCCTTAGGTATTATGCCTTACATTTCAGCTTCAATCATAATGCAATTAATGATGGTGGTAGTTCCGTCATTACAGCGATTGTCAAAAGAAGGCGAATTCGGAAGAAAAAAAATCAATCAGTATACAAGATACGGAACAGTATTAATTTGCGGAGCTCAATCATACGGAATCACATACTATATTCAAATGAAGCATGTTGAGATATTAAGCAGAAGCTCTGAAAGTATGCTGATTGACGGAGGCTACAGCATAAGCTTTGTATTAATGGCTATGCTTGCCATTACAACAGGTACCATTGTACTAATGTGGATGGGCGAGCTGATTACCGAGAAGGGTATAGGAAACGGAATTTCCCTTATAATATTCGCTAATATCATTGCAAGCGCGCCTGCAGCAGTCGGCGCATTTTGGCTTGATGTTAAAAAAGCCGAAGTAGAGGTTATTTTAGCCCTTATTTTATTGGCTGTCTTTTTAATCATGATTGGGCTTTCAATTTTGTTGACCGAGGGAACAAGAAAAATACCCGTTCAATACGGTAAAAGAATAGTAGGCAGAAAAATGGTTCAGGGTTCAAGTCAGTCTTTGCCCATTAAGGTGAATTCTGCCAATGTTATGCCCATTATCTTTGCGGTTTCATTAATGATGTTTCCGTCGCAAATTGCCAATTATTTAGGAGACGAATATCAGGAATTTGCGAGATTTATACAAACTCATTTATATCCCGGTAAAATAACATATATTATAGTATATGTAACGATGATTATCTTTTTTGCGTACTTTTATACCGCAATTCAGTATAACCCTAAAGACTTGGCCGAAGCGTTGAAGAAAAACGGCGGGTACATACCGGGTATTAGGCCCGGCGGTCAAACCGAAGAGTATATAGAAAAAATATTAAATAGAATTACGCTTTCCGGCGCGATCTTTTTATCTTTTATTGCGATAACCCCCGATATTTTGATTCAAATGTGGGATTTACAAAAATACAGCGGCATGGCGCAGCTATTTGGGGGCACCTCGCTTCTTATTATTGTGGGCGTGGCCCTTGATACATTAAAACAAATAGAGTCTCAGCTCATTATGCGTCATTACGAAGGCTTTATGGATAAAAGCAAGAAGCCAGTTTCAAGAGGCAGGATGGTTCGATGAATTTGATTTTCATGGGACCTCCGGGGGCTGGCAAAGGAACACAATCAAAAATAGTAATGAATAGATTGAATATTCCGCAGATATCGACGGGAGATATATTAAGAGAAAGTATAGAAAGTCAAAGCGAATTGGGTATTAAAGCAAAAGAATATATGGACGCAGGCAATCTGGTACCCGACGAGGTTGTTATTGGCATAATTGAAGAGCGAATAAGCAACGATGATTGTGAAAATGGATTTATTTTAGACGGATTTCCAAGAACTACTGAGCAAGCAAACGCATTAGATAAAATGCTTCCCCAGAAGGGAATGAAAATCAACAATGTTGTATATTTTGACGTTCCTGAAAATGAATTAGTAGAAAGAATGCTTGAACGTTCCAAAAAAGAAGGCAGAGCAGACGATAATCTTGAGTCGGTAAAAAATAGGCTAGAAGTATTTAAATCAAAAACACAGCCTTTAATTGATTACTATGAAGAAAAAAGTATCTTGACAAAAATCGACGGGGTTGGCAATATTGATGAAATATCAGAGAAGGTAAAATTAAAGATAGGCGCATGAAATGGGTGTACGTATATATACATCCAGAGAGATTCAAAAAATCATCGACTCTGGTAAAATAGCGTATGAAGCGCATATGTATATTAAAGATAAAATTAAACCGGGAATAAGTACAAAAGAAATAGACGAGATGGCCAGAAAATTTATTAAAAAAGAAAACGCATACCCCGCATTTTTGGGTTTTAGAGGGTATCCTTCGGCTGTATGCACGTCTGTAAACGAAAGTATTGTTCATGAAATTCCCAATAAAGATACAATATTATCTGAAGGCGATATTGTAGGCATTGACATTGGCATTAAATATAAAGATTATTTTTCTGATACCGCATGGACATGGCCGGTTGGCGAAGTAAGTACAAACGCTAAAAAACTTATAAAAATAACGCAGCAGTGTTTATATAAGGGAATCAAATCTGCCGAAAGCGGAAACAGAATAGGGGCGATAGGAGAATCTGTGCAAAAACATGCCGAAGCAAACGGATTTTCGGTGGTTAGAAGCCTTGTCGGGCACGGCGTTGGCAGGTCTATACATGAAGATCCACAAGTGCCAAACTATGGCAGAAAAAAAGACGGCATTAAAATTAGATCAGGAATGGTTCTCGCGATAGAGCCGATGATAAACGAAGGCACTTATGAAGTAGTGACAGAAAATGATAACTGGACAGTGAAAACAAAAGACGGAAAGCTTAGTTGTCATTTTGAGCACACGGTTGCGGTAACGTCTAAGGGGCCGGTTATTTGCACAATGCCGGCGGGAAACAGTATTGATGTTTTTGAATTGATGGCCTCATAAGAAATTATTCGGAGAAAAAATATGAAAGTAAGAACGTCTGTTAAAAAGATTTGCCCAACATGCAGGGTAATTAAAAGAAAAGGAGTTGTCAGAGTTATATGCAAATCGAATCCGAAGCATAAGCAAAGACAAAAATAATATAACTATGGCCAGAATAGCGGGAGTTGATTTACCAACACAAAAAAGAGTAGTGATTGCGCTAACATATATATATGGAATCGGCAGAAAAAGAGCCGAAGAAATTATAAAAAATACCGGCATTTCAGAAGAAGCGAGAATAAATAAACTGACTGATGATGAGGTAGGGAAACTAAGAAAAGAAATTGAAAAATATCTTGTAGAAGGCGAGTTACGATCAAGAATCGCTATTGATATAAAACGCCTGATGGATATAGGTTGTTATAGAGGTTTAAGACACAGAAGAGGCCTTCCTGTTAGGGGGCAAAAAACAAAAACTAACGCAAGAACCAGAAAAGGTAGAAAGGTAACCGTTGCAAATAAGAAAATATAATTAAAGAAGTTAGTATATTTATTTTAGTATATTTATTAAGGAATAAAAATGGCAAAAGAAAAGAAAAAAGACAAGACAAAAGTTCCCAGAGGAAACGCTTTCATAAACGCGACATTTAATAATACAATAATTACTATAACAGACATGAAAGGCGATACAATAACATGGGCGTCTGGCGGATCGATGGAATTTAAAGGTTCGCGAAAAGCAACCCCTTATGCGGCCCAATTAGCGGCAAAATCTGCTATTGACAAGGCAAAAGAAAGAGGAATGAGCGAATTAAAAATTTATGTCAAGGGTCCAGGAGTGGGCCGCGAGAGCGCGATAAGAACTCTGGCTACATCGGGATTAAAAATATCTTTAATTAAAGATATTACGCCTATTCCTCATAACGGATGCAGGCCGCAAAAGAAAAGAAGAGTATAATACAAAAGGAATTAAAATGGCGAGATATAATGGACCAGTATGTAAACTTTGCAGAAGAGAAGGCTTAAAATTATTTTTAAAAGGTCAGCGATGCTTAATTGATAAGTGCGTTTTTAATAATAGAAAAAATCCCCCGGGACCCATGCCAAAAAGAAAGCCAAAAATGACGGGTTATGGGGCTCAGCTGCGCGAAAAACAAAAAGTAAAGAGAATTTACGGAGTGCTGGAAAAGCCGTTTAGAAACTATTTTAAAAAGGCTCTTAGAATGAAAGGCATAACAGGCGAGAATTTGCTTCAATTATTAGAAAGAAGATTAGATAATACTATTTACAGAATGGGTATCGCTTCTTCAAGAGCGCAGGCAAGAACGTTAGTATCTCATGGACATATCAAAGTTAACGGGAGAAAAGTTAACATATCGTCTTTTCAGGTAAGCGTAAATGACGAAATATCATTGTCTGAAAAAGTTTTGAATTTAGAACTAATTAATTCAAATATTGAATTGGCGCAGGGCGTGGGCCTAATAGCGCCTTGGATAGAATTAGCGACTGACGGTAAGTCAGGTAAAATAAAAGAATTGCCTAAAAGAGAAAATGTTGATATTCCGATCAAAGAACAGGTAATTGTAGAGCTATATTCTAAATAAAAAATAAAAAGGGTTTAATAATATGGAAACAACGAAAGAAACGCCGACTCCAAAAAATTTATTAAAAGGTCTAAAAAGACCCAAGTTTGTAGAATTTCATCATATCGAAAAAAGAAATGATTACGGAAAGTTCGTAGCCGAACCGTTTGAAAAAGGCGTAGGCATGACTATGGGAAATTCTCTTCGAAGAATTTTAATGTCAATGATTGAGGGAGCGTCTATCGTCGCTATAAAAATAGACGGCGTAAACCACGAATTTTCTACAATTCCCGGGGTCGCCGAAGACGTAACCAAATTGATATTAAATCTAAAAAAAGTAAATCTTAAATATGAGGGAGCAGGGCCCATAACTATTGATATTGAGAAAAAAGGCGCGGGATTGTTATTAGCTTCTGATTTAGAAGCCAACGCTCAAATAGAGGTAATGAATCCTGAGATGGTAATCGCTCACCTCGATAAAGAGGCTGACCTAAGAATAAGCGTTCAGGTAGATAAGGGCAGAGGATATCTTCCGGCTGAAGAGCTAAAAAAACATATCGACGAGGTAGGAGTGATTCCTATAGACGCAATATTCTCTCCTATTAAAAAAGTTAATTTTGAAATTACCGAAACTCGGGTTGATCAGAGAACAGATTATGATAAATTAATATTAGAAGTCTGGACAGACAGCACGATACCGCCTGAAGACGCAGTCGCCTATGCAGCAAAAATATTGAAAGAGCATTTAACTGTATTCATCAACTTTGAAGAAGAAATGTATGAAGAAGAAGAAGAATATGACGAAACAGACGAGAAGTTACAGCAGGTTTTAGATATGCAACTTGAAGAACTTGAACTATCTGTTAGAGCTGTTGCCGTATTAAAAAGTTTAGATATGCGTCAGGTAAAAGATCTTGTAGTGAAATATGAAGAAGACCTAAGAAAGAGCAAGCATTATTCAGATAAAGTTTTGTTAATATTAAAAAGTAAACTTGCAGAATTAGGCTTAAGTTTCGGAATGAGAGACATCGCAAGATAATAAAATTACATTTAAGTACTTAAGGAAAATAAAATGAGGAAACAAAATAAGGTAAAACAGCTGCAAAGAACTAGTTCTCATCGAAAAGCGATGCTGAATAACATAGTCACTTCTCTTATTTACCATGAGCAAATAAAAAGTACAACGGCCAAGGTAAAAGCCGCGAGGTCGCAGGCCGAAAAACTGATTACCCGAGCCAAAAAAAACCTGAATGAAGAAGCAGACGACGCTGTTAAGGTCGGCAATATTAGACTTGTGTCAAAAGTAATTAAGCAAAAAGAAATATTACATAAATTGTTTAACGACGTGGCCCATCGATATAAAGATAGAAACGGCGGTTATACGAGAATTATTAAATTGGGAAAAAGAGATTCAGATAAATCAGAAATGGCTTTACTGGAGTTAGTAGAGAAAAAAGATCTTGTTGAACTTAAAGAAGAAAGAAAAGCCATAAGAGAATCCAGAAAAAGTCCTAAGAAAAAGCCTGAAAAAAAAGCAGAAGATAAAACCTCCGCAAAAAAAACAGAAAAAAAGAAAGATTAGCGAAAGGTCTTATTCTTAATAATTCAACAAATTCTGATTAAAATTATAAGAAGACTTTTAATAAGATTACAATATAAAATCGTTTAAATGAAAAAAAATATCCCTTTTAGAGAGCTTGGCGTCTCTGATAAAATTATAGCTGCTCTCGAAAAAAAGGGATATCAATATCCTACTCAAATACAAATAGAAGTCATTCCGCATTATTTAAAAGACCGCTTAGATATAATAGGGCAGGCTAGAACGGGTACGGGTAAAACCGCCGCTTTTGGAATACCTCTATTAGAGCTTTGTAAAGAAAATTCCCAATTTGTTGAAGCGTTGATTTTGACGCCTACTCGCGAGCTGGCTATGCAGGTGGCAAAAGAGATTGAATCTCTTAAGGGTAATCTTAAAACAAGAATAACCTCAATTTATGGCGGGCAAAAGATTTCGCCGCAAATTAAAACTCTAAAAGAAGGGGTCGACATAATAGTAGGCACGCCAGGAAGAATTTTGGACCATATTCGCGCAGGCCGCCTTAATTTATCGAAAATAAATCACTTAATTTTAGATGAAGCCGACGAAATGCTTGATATGGGTTTTCAAGAAGAATTAGAGGCCATATTAAAAAACTTAAATAAAAACAGACGAACGCTTCTTTTTTCGGCCACTATGCCCGCGAGAGTAAAAAAAATAGCCGAACAATATATGGGCAAAACGATTAGCGTAAAAGTAAAAGCCACTAACGAAGAGTTGAGTAAAGTTAGTTTAATTGCTTATGAGATTAGCGCCAAAAATAAACTAAATGCCTTATGCAGAATTCTCGATTATAATGACGATTTTTACGGGCTGGTTTTTTGTCGTACTCGTTCAGATGTCGATAACGTCAGCCGCGAACTTCAAAATCGCAACTATTTAGCTGAAGGTTTTCATGGAGATATGTCTCAGGCAATTCGCGAAAAAGTGTTACAAAAATTTAGAGATAAGAAAATTCGCGCCTTAGTCGCTACAGATGTAGCGGCTAGAGGTATTGACATAAATGATCTTCAATTTGTTATAAATTACGCGGTTCCTGACACGGCTGAGGCTCTTACTCATAGAATTGGCAGAACTGCAAGAGCCGGTAAAAGCGGAGCGGCTATTTCTATTGTATCTCCTTCTGAATATATGCGCTTTAAGAAATTTGAGAAAGAAAACAATATGATTCATAAGCGGGAAGATTTACCTGGCAAAGAAGAAATTATAAAAAATCGTATAGAGAATCTTCAACAAAGAATATTAAAAAAATTATCAGAAGAGATATCTGAAAATTATCAATCAATAGCTAAAAAACTATTGTCTTTATCGACTCCCGAGGCGGTTGTAACGGCTCTTTTAAGCGAATTTCAGGGCAATGTATTTGAGCCTAAATATATCGAAGAAATATTAAATGTAAAAGATACGAAAAAATATAAAACTTCGAAAAATAATAAATTTTCAACTGAAAAGAATAGAAAGATGAAGCGGTCGGGAAAAAGAAAAAAAAACAATCAAAAACGCTAAAAAACTAGTTTTCTCTTCCTATATACCCCTCATTTTCCATTTTTTGCTTTTCTTCAGAATTTAATAGAGTGGTCATTTCTGCCAAAGGCTCTTTACTTAAATCCCTTTCGGGAAGTCGTTTATTGATTCTTAAATTATCAGGCTGTTGGGGGTTTATTGCATTCGCTAAAACTCTGATATGGGGTTTCCCCGGAACATCAGTGTTCTCTTTAATTATCTCGGCAAGGCTTAAAGACTGTATTCTTTTGTGATTATCATATTCGGCAATCCATGCATAATCGCCTTTCTCATAAAAAAATTTTCCCATTATATTTTTGGAACAGAGTTTTACAAAGGCCTCGACCAGTTCAGGATAAAAATCGAGTTCTCTTCGGTTCCAAATATGCGTAATAACATTTTTAGGCGTCCATTTGCTTTTATAGGCTCTTTTTGAAATTAGGGCCTCGGTTACGTCGCAAATTGATATTAAATTAGCGGGTCTCATTATACCCAATTCAGAAGGGCTGACATTTATCTGAGGATAGCTTTTATTGCTCGGCATATATTTAATATGATGGAACAAGATAATCTGTCTTATTCTTTTTGAAAGCGGAAGATGCTTTGTTCGCTGATAGCCCTTTTCAGGATGTTCTTTTATCTGCATAAAATCTTTTTCAGAAAGCCTGTCTTGTTTTTTTAGTATTTCTTTTTCTATATCAAGTTTTCCTAAATCATGCAAGAAACCTCCTACGGCCATATCAATAATAAAATCTTTGTTGCGATCTTTTTTATTTCCGTTTTTATACTCGCTTTCTAATTCTCTGTCAACCCAGCTAAACAGAGAATGGTTCTGAGAAATTTGTTCTGCCCAGTAAAGAGCGGTAAGAGAGACATTTAGAGAATGTATATGTGTCTCGTGATCATAGCCTTCCATATCTTTAATGAGATTAAAGAAGATTCCTTCAAGATTTTTATCTCGAATATTTTCGCTTTCAGTCGTAACAAAATCTTTAACGTCGTCAAACAATGATTTTGTCATCAAATTATCTTTTATTAATGATTTAAAAACAACGTCTTGAAGTCTCAACCCGTCATTGATAAGCTTTTGGGTGAATGCTTTTTCATGAGTTCTGGCATATTCGTCAATTTCTGAAAAAAATAAATCATGCAATATCTGAGCGTCTTCTTTATTTACATAGAGCCTCCAGTTGTCATACGCTTTAAGCGATGATTGATCAATTGGTACGTCTCTGCCAATTATCTTTTTTAAATGCAACAGCTCTTTTGTATTTATAGATTTGGGAATTCCGAATAAATCAATCGAGAATTTAACATCCGGCTCAATATTAAACTCGCTTAAAGGCAAGAACCCTTTCTTTTGAAGAGACATATCAATATATGTAATTATATTTTTATCCATATAATACAGTTCTTTTATTGTTTTATACTCAAAAATGCTTTACTATGTAATTAATATTATAAAGAAACTAAGTTAGTTTCCATTTTACTAAACATTTTGACAATAAATATTTTTAAATAACTTGCAAATTAAAAAGTATATTTGTATCAGGTTATTGAAAATCAATTAATAATGCTGATAAAACCTTGATTTTGCATTTTATTTTTTTCGTCGGATGTTAAAAGAGTAAGCATTTCGGCTCTTGGTTCTTTGCTTAGGTCTCTTTCAGGCAGGCGTTTATTTATCTTTAGAGATTCAGTTTCAGCGTTTAAGGCATTTCCCAGTATTTTTACAATAGGTTTAGAGGGTACATCCATATTTTCATTTATAATTTCGGCAAGGCTTAAAGACTGTATTTTCTTTTGAGAATTATATTCGGCGATCCATGCATAGTCGCCTTTGTCATAAAAAAAACTCCCGATAATATTTTTCGAGCATAGTTTAACAAATGCCTCGACAAGTTCAGGATAAAAATCAAGTTCTTTTCTGTTCCAAATATGAATAATCGCGTTTTTAGGCGTCCAGTTATTTTTATAAGCTCTTTTTGATAGTAATGCCTCAAGTACGTCGCATATTGAAACAAAATTTGCGGGACGCAAAATTCCTAATTCTGAAGGATTCATGTTCAAGTCTGGATAACTTTTTGGTCCCGGTTTATATTTTACATGATGAAATAAGATAATTTGTCGAATTCTTTTTGAAAGAGGAAGATGTCTGGTTCTTTTGAAACCGTTTTCAGGATGTTCTTTGATTTTCATAAATTCGTCATCTGAAAGCCTGGTCTGTTTTTTTATAATATCCTTAGGTATGTCAAGTTTGCCTAAATCGTGTAAAAAAGCTCCAACCGCTATATCTATGATAAAATCTTTATTTCGTTTATGATTCTTTATTTTTTGATATTCGCCGTCAAGCTCTCTGTCAACCCAGCTTAAAAGAGTATGGTTTTGAGATACTTGTTCTGCCCAGTAAAGAGCAGTTAAAGACACATTTAACGAATGAATATGGGTTTCTCTATCATAGCCTTCAATATCTTTAATTAAGTTAAAACTGAGATTATGCAAATTTTTTTCGTTGATATTTTCGCTTTCTGTAGTTACAAAGTCAATAACGTCAGAGAAGGCAGATTTGGATAAAATATTATCTTTTAGAATAGAGTTAAAAACAATATCTTGAAGACGAAGACCGTCACTGATTGTTTTTTCGCTAAAAGCATTTTCTTGTATTGGCGCTTTATATATATTTGAAGATTTAAAAAATTTATTTAATTGATTGAAACCTTCGTTATTTACATATAATTTCCAGTTATTCATGCGGTCAAATATTGAATGATTAATAGCTATTTCTTTTTTAACTAATTTTTTTATGAGAATTTCATTATCATTTGAAACAGACGAGGGTATTCCAAATATATCTACGTTAAAATTTATGTCGGGCGTTATTTCAAAGGTTTCTAACGGAAGATATCCTTGTTTTTTTAGTTTAATATCAATTTGATTAAAGTTTTCTACATTCATGTTCTTTATTCAATTTCTAAAATATAAAAAAACGGGAATTTCATATATATTATGTATGGCAATCGAGCGTTGTTATAAAAAAGCATACATAGGCTGTAGAAATCCCCGTTTTTTTTATGCGTCTTATGACGAGAAAAACATTTAAAGTAAAACAAATATTTATTGAAAAAAATAATTTGTTTTATCGATAAATGAAAAAAGGAACATTGAAAAATAAATATGTTTCATGCCCTATATTATAAGCAGAATAATTGACCGAGACAATTATAATGTTAAAAAATTAAATAATTATAAGAATTTTACAATTTCAATAGCGTGAATTATAAAAAATACTACAAATTCTGATTAGCTTTTAGATTTTGTCCGCCGATGTCGGTAAATTACAAACAAACAAGAACCGAAGGCCTTCCGGTATGGGTTAAAAAAGAAACCGCCGAGATATGGCAAAAGCAAAGAAGTATACTTGATTCTAATACGTCAATTAAAAACGGCGTATATATGATAGACTGGCCAGATTTTATGAATGACAAAAACGAGCAAAAAGCCGAAAAATTGACCGAGTGGCATAATATGGCTTCTGTAAAAGATTCTTCGGCCTCTGCGGTAAGGGTAGATATGCCGACCATCTGGGTAAAAAAAGACAGCTTGTATGATATTATATCGTTTCTTAAAGAAGATAAAGACTTTGAATACGGTTTTTTAGCCGATTTAACCTCCGCAGACTTTTTAAATTCTCCCGATCTTGAAGATGAAAAGAAAAATCAAGGTAAAAGATTTCAAATGATTTACACCTTAAGATCATTAAAGAACAAAGGGGCGTTAATTAGAGTTGTTATGCCGATAAATGAAGACGAAAAATCTCCTTCGTTAACAAAATTTTGGGTTGGGGCAAACTGGCCAGAGCGCGAAGTGTTTGATTTAATGGGCATCTCTTTTGAGAATCATCCTAATTTAAAAAGAATTTTAATGCCCGATAACTTCAAGGGACATCCGTTAAGAAAAGATTTCCCCTTGAAAGGGCGGGGCGAAGATTATTTAATAGAAGATTTATTGAAAGAGAGATTGATTGAAGATTAATGAATAATTTATAATAGGTACAAAATGAACCCTGATAAAGACATTAAATCTACTGCTTCAGTTACCGAGAAAGAAATGCCGGGTGTTATTAAAACGGGAACTCTTCCCGACGGCCGAATGACCATCAACTTAGGTCCTTCGCATCCGGCTACCCATGGCATTCTTGAAAATCACGTTATTTTAGACGGCGAAAAAATTGAAGAGTGTATACCCGTTATCGGTTATGTTCATCGTACATTTGAAAAGATGGGAGAGCATTACGGTTATAATCAATTTCTGGTTTGTACCGACAGAATGAATTATATATCAACGCCAATGAATAATATCGGCTGGATTCTGGCCGTTGAAAATATGTTAGGCATTGAAGTTCCGGCGAAAGTTACCGTCATTCGAATGATCATGTCAGAGCTCTCTCGAATAATTGATCATATTATTTCAATGGGTATTCTTGGCGTCGACCTTGGCGCATTTGCGTCATTTCTTTATATGTTTCATAAACGAGAAGAAGTTTATGATATTATTGATAAACTAACCGGCGCGAGGCTTACGAATACATTTTGCAGAGTTGGCGGTCTTGAAAGAGACGTTTATCCTGAATTCGTCAAAGACGTTAAATATTTTTTAAAAACATTTCCTAAGGTATTAAAAGAAAACGATAAACTTTTGACAAAATCGAGAATATTTTACGAAAGAACAAAAGACGCGGGAAAGATATCGGCTCAAAGAGCTTTAGAATACGGCTTTACCGGCCCCAACCTAAGGGCCGCAGGCGTAAACTTTGACGTTAGAGTCGATAATCCTTATATGTTTTATGATCAGGTGAAGTTTGATATTCCGGTAGGCGAAACCGGCGCGGTATATGACAGATTTTTGGTTCGGGTTGAAGAAATGCAGCAGTCAATGGGTATCATAAGACAACTTATCGATAATATTCCCGAAGGTTCTTATCATGCAGACGTGCCGCATGTATATTTGCCAGAGAAAAATAAAGTTTATACCTCAATGGAAGATTTAATATATCATTTTAAGATTATCATGCAGGGCATTAAAATTCCGCGGGGCCAGTTTTATTCTTCGACAGAGGCCGCAAACGGAGAGCTTGCATTTACCATTATTTCGCGCGGCGAAAAATCGCCGTGGCGCTTGCGGGTAAGAAGGCCCTGCTTCTGGTATTATCAGGCCTTTCCTGAACTGGTTAAAGGCGGATTTCTTGCCGACGCTATCGCGAATATGAGTTCGTTAAACGTAATAGCGGGAGAACTGGACGGTTAAGATTAAATAAAAAAGGGAAGAAAATGTCTAACGGTTTACAAGAGGTTACTGAATACAGTTTTTCAAAAAAATCTGATGAAAGATTTAAAGAGCTTGAAAAAAAATTTCCCGAAAAGAATTCCCTTGTTTTATGGGCTCTTCATTTGGTGCAAGAAGACATCGGCTATGTTCCCGAAGTCGCAATGGAGTATGTCGCCCAAAAAACAGGCGTTTCAAAGTCATGGGTTTCGGGCGTCGTCACTTTTTATTCAATGTACAATAAAAAGCCCGTTGGCAAATATCATTTGCAGGTATGTCATAACGTATCATGCTGGCTTAACGGATCTGATAAGCTTGAAGAGGCAATAAAAAGAAAGTTAAATATTGAGCATGGCGAAACAACCAATGATGGCAAGTTTACATTTTCGCATGTAGAGTGCCTGGCAAGCTGCGGTACGTCTCCGGTTGTTCAGGTAAATAACGATTACCATGAAAAAATGACGCCAGAGAAGCTTGAAGAACTTATTGACGAATTAAAACAAAAGTAAAAGAATATGGCCGATTTAGAAAAAAGAATACTTTTACAAGACGTGGGCAAACCAAATTCCCACTCAATAGACGTGTATGAAGAAAGCGGCGGATATACCGCGTTAAAAAAGATATTGATTGAAGATAATAAAAAGTGGACCCCCGGGGCCATTATAGAAGAAGTGAAGGCTTCAAACCTAAGAGGGCGCGGCGGGGCCGGTTTTCCTACCGGTCTTAAGTGGAGCTTTATTCCTAAAGATTCGCCTAAACCGAAATATTTAATTTGTAATGCAGACGAAGGGGAACCCGGTACCTTTAAAGACAGGGTTTTGCTTGAAGATACTCCGCACGGATTTATAGAAGGCATGATTATAGCCGGTATCGCCTTAGATTCTAAACAGGGATATATTTATATTCGAGGCGAATTTTATAAGCCATGGGAACGAGTAGAACAGGCCATAAAAGAGGCCTACGAAAAAGGATATTTAGGCGATAATATATTCGGCACCCAGCATAGTTTTCATCTAGCAACTTATAGAGGAGCGGGAGCCTATATTTGCGGCGAAGAAACCGCTTTAATTGAAAGTATTGAAGGCAAAAGGGGCCATCCGCGGTTAAAACCTCCCTTTCCCGCTGTTGAAGGTCTTTACAAATGCCCCACTGTCGTTAACAATGTTGAAACATATGCGGCAGTTCCTCATATAATAAACAACGGGGCAAAATGGTATTCTTCTTTAAGTGTAGGCTCAGAAAAATCGGGCGGTACGAAATTATTTTCTATATCGGGGCACGTAAATAATCCCGGTGTGTTTGAAGTTCCATTAGGGCTTCCCATGATTGATATTATTGAAAAGGTATGCGGCGGAATAAAAAACGGCAATAAGTTAAAGGCGGTAATTCCCGGGGGAAGTTCAACCCCTATTTTAACCGCCGAAGAGGCCTCAAAAGCGATTATGGATTACGAGGGTATGGCCGCAGTAGGAACTTTTTTAGGTTCCGGCGCCGTAATAGTTCTTGATGAAACAACCGATATGGTCGAATTGGCTTATCGTGTAGCTTATTTTTATGAGCATGAGTCTTGCGGGCAGTGCACACCCTGCCGCGAGGGAACAAAGTGGGTTAAAGATATTATGAAGCGCTTTAAAGACGGCATAGGGCAAGAAAATGATCTTGATACTCTGTGCGACTTTTCGCAATACATGGCAAACGGCGCGACAGTATGTCCTTTCGGAGACGCCGTAATGATGGCTGTAGTTCCCATTGTGCAAAAATTTAGAAGCGAATTTGAAGCGAGAATTGATAACTCTGAAGACGTTCAGCATAAGGTATCGGCGGCGGGTTAAAAAAAGAGAAATTGTATATGGAATGGTATCAATCAGAAATACTTTGGAGCTTAATCAAAATACTGGTTTTATTTTTTCTTATTATTACCGGCGCGGGTTACTATACTTTAATGGAAAGAAAAGGCGCGGGATATTTTCAGCTTCGTTACGGCCCTAACCGCGCGGGTATATGGGGAATTTTTCAGCCGCTGGCAGACGGCATTAAGTTTCTTTTAAAACAGGAAACTCTTCCGAAGCACGTAGATGTATATTTGTTTTTACTTGCGCCTGCGATTTCTGTAATTACGGCCGTATTATTATGGTCAACCATTCCTTTTACTCCGCTTATTGATTTGCCCTTTGAAGTTCTTGGCAAGTCACAGGTCGCCTTACAGGTATTAAATCCTGGCAGCGGCATATTGCTATTATTTGCCATTTCGTCGCTTTCGGTTTACGGCGTAATGCTGGCGGGCTGGTCGAGCAATAATAAATACTCTTTATTAGGGGCCGTTCGTTCAACGGCCCAGATGATAAGCTATGAATTGAGCCTGTCATTAAGCATTATCGGCGTCATTATGATGGCGGGGCATTTTGATTTATATAGAATTATTGAGGCCCAGAATGAAAACGGATGGTTTTTCTTATCAGTACCCGGCTTTTTAGGTTTTTTTGTTTTTATAGTCGCTTTGTTTGCAGAAACAAACAGACTTCCTTTTGACCTTGCCGAGGCCGAAAGCGAGCTTGTTGTGGGTTTTCATACAGAATATGGGGCATTTAAGTTTGCCTTGTTTTTTGTGGCCGAATATATGAATATGATAACGGTATCTTTTTTAACCGTAATTTTATTCTTTGGCGGATGGAACATCCCTTTCTTTTTAAGAGATATGGTAAGCGGGATGTGGTGGGGTCCCTTGGTCGGGGTTTTGTTTTTTGTTTTTAAGGCCATGTTTTTTATGTTTCTTTTTATCTGGGTAAGATGGTCTCTTCCTAGATTTCGTTATGATCAGTTGATGAATATCGGGTGGAAGTATCTTCTTCCCATGGCGCTTATACAAATTTTTATGGCGGGAATTTATTTATATTTGAAGTAAACTAAAATGGAAAATATCAGAGAAATATTGTTTTTTTTATTCGCCTTTGTAATGATGGGCGCGTCATTCGGGGTAATTTTGCATAAAAATCCGGTAAAATCGGCTCTTTTTCTTGTGGTCTTTTTTGTTTCGCTGGCCTCGCTATACGGGGTATTAGGAGCGGAGTTTTTAGCGGTACTCCAGGTATTGGTTTATGTGGGCGCCATTATGGTATTATTTTTGTTTGTTATTATGCTAATTGCCGTTCGCGATGAGAATTTTGAAAATATCGGCGCCAATAAGGGCAAAACCATGGTGGTTTTTCTCCTTGTTTTAGCATTTACAATGCAGTTTGCCGCTCTTGCAAGCGTTTTGAGCTCTGATGATAAAATCAATACAAAGACTGAATATTCAAAAACAATCGATTCGGCTCAAAATCTGACCATAGAAGGGAACGCCGAAGTTTTATCATTTCATCTTTTCGAAAAATATATTTTACCTTTTGAACTCATATCAATAGTTTTATTAATCGGAGTAATAGGAGCGGTGGTAATCGCTAAGAAAAACAGGCGAAGGCTTGAATAGAAAAAAGAAAGGAAAATAATTAATGAATGGCGCAGAAATTCCGGTAAGTTATGTCATTGTATTGACTCTATTATTATTCTCTATAGGAATGCTGGGGGTTTTAACGAGAAAAAATATTATTGTTATTTTTATGTCGGTTGAAATTATGTTAAACTCGGTAAATCTGTTGTTCGTGGCTTTCTCAAGATTCTGGAACGACCTTTCGGGAGAAATGGCTGTTTTTTTTGTGATGGCGATAGCCGCCGCCGAAGCGGCCATTGGTCTTGCGCTTGTCATATCGCTTCACCGAAAGTTTCATACCGTAGATATCACAGAAATTAAGGAACTAAAAAATTAATATGAACGAAATATTACTCATTGCGGCTATTTGGCTTCCTTTTTTGGGTTTTCTGGCAAATGGCTTATTAAGCCTTAAAAAAGAGCCTGCAAGTCAAAAACTTGTGTCTATATTCGGCGTAGGTTCTGTTTTAATTTCTTTTTTAATTTTTATATTTCTGACATTTGCAGAAAATACGGCCATTGTATCTCAATCAGGATTTTCTGCCATGTTTTTTACGTGGATTAACGTAGGAACTTTATCCGCCGATTTCGCGTACAAGCTTGACGGCCTTTCTGTTTTTATGGCATGGATTGTTACCGGTATAGGTATGCTTATTCATATTTATTCAACCGGCTATATGGAAGAAGAAAAACCGCATTTTGCGCGTTTTTTTGCGTATTTAAATTTATTTATTTTTGCCATGCTACATCTGGTATTAGGCGATAGTCTTCCTCTTTTATTTTTAGGCTGGGAGGGCGTTGGTCTTTGTTCTTACCTTTTAATAGGGTTTGATTATGATAAAGATTTTGCCGCCGTTGCCGGTAAAAAAGCGTTTATAACTAATCGAATCGGCGACGCCGGTTTTATTATCGGGATGTTTTTGCTGTTTCAATTGACAGGATCCCTAAAGTATGACGAGATTTACGGCTTTTTTGGCGCCAATTCTGTTGACGCTTCTACGTTAAATATTATCGCGTTATGTTTATTTGTAGGAGCCATGGGAAAATCGGCGCAGATTCCGCTTTATGTATGGCTTCCCGACGCCATGGCCGGTCCTACGCCAGTATCCGCTTTAATTCATGCCGCTACGATGGTAACGGCTGGCGTCTTTATGATTGCCCGTCTTGCTCCGGTTTTTCTTGGGGCGCCTGAGGCTTCGACTGTTATTGCTTTTGTAGGCGGTTTTACCGCTTTGCTTTCTGCTTTAATCGCGCTTACCCAGACAGATATTAAAAAAGTATTGGCCTATTCAACCGTATCTCAGCTTGGCTATATGTTTATGGCCATGGGAGTGGGCGCGTACGGCGCGGGTATGTTTCATTTGATGACGCATGCTTTTTTTAAGGCATTATTGTTCTTAGGCTCGGGGGCTGTAATATTGGCTCTTCACCATGAGCAAGATATGCGGCGTATGGGCGGCTTATATAAGCATGTAAAGCTTCTGGCAATTTTATTTTGGGTAGCCGCCGTCGCCATATCGGGTATACCGGGCTTATCAGGATTTTTCTCGAAAGATATGATACTTGAAATGGCATATACATTCGCAAACGGCGGGAAAATATTATTTTTGCTTGGCTTTATGACGGCCATACTAACCAGTTTTTATATTTTTAGGCTTATTTTTCTGACCTTTCATACATCGGGCGATGCTGTTAAAAAGATGGAAGAGGGCGGTTCGCATGGTCATGGTCACGACGAGCATGGGCATCATTCTCATCACAGCGGTTTGGTTCCTCTGGGCTGGAACATAATGGGGCCCCTTGTTGTTCTTGGTGTTTTATCGGTATTTGGCGGATACGTAGGTCTTCCCCATATTATAACGCATAAAACTCCGGGTATAGTCGGTTATTTTGATCAGGTATTATCGGTGGCCCCGTCAAAAGCCGCAGAATCGTGGCACCAGCATATCGAGGGTTCTACGGCGTGGCTTCTTATGCTGGCTTCTATTGGCGTCGCGTTTTTAGGATTATTTACGGCGTGGTTTTTTTATCAGAAACAAAATAAAGTTCCCGCAGAAGATTCTGTAAAAAGGTCGTTTTTTGTTCATTTAAGTTTTAATAAATTTTTTGTAGATGAAATCTATGAAAAAATATTATTGAATCCCCTGAAAAAGATAGCCGATTTATCGTATAAAATTATTGACGTTAAAATTATTGACGCCTCTATTGATTATCTTGGCAAAATTACGCTTTTGATAGGCTCATATATGCGGCGTCTGCAAACGGGAGTTACTCCTAATTATGCGCTTTATATTGTTTCAGGAACGGTTGTAATCGCATTTATCGTTTTCGGAGGATTAAACTGATGTTGACATTAAGTATACTGGCTCCTATTGTTGCGGTTATTATAATCGGCCTTTTGCCGGCGAGCAAATCAGAAAAACCGTCGAAAACAATGATGTACATTTCGATGGCGGCAAGTTTGATTTCTATGGCCGCTTCTTTCATCGCGGCTTCGGGCTTTTCATCGGTAAATCCCGATTTTCAGCTTACCGAAGTCTGGTTTACCTCTGTAGAAAACGGCATTAATTGGTCATTTGCCTTAGACGGTTTGAGTCTGGGGCTTTATATATTGACGGCGGTTTTATTTCCTATTGGTATTTATTATTCGTATGTTAGTTTTGAAACGCAAAGCGCGCAAGGCGAAGCAATTCGAAGACAAAAACTTTTTTACAGCAGTCTTTTAATATTAGAAACCTCTGTTTTAGGCGTTTTTGCCGCCCAAAACTTAATTGTATTTTATGTTTTTTGGGAACTTATGCTGGTTCCTATGGTGCTTTTAATTGGAATATGGGGCGGTAAAAATAAAAAGTACGCGACCATAAAGTTTTTTCTATATACTTTCGGCGGCTCGGTATTTTTAATATTTGGTATTATCGCTATCTTATATTATCAGACGCAAAGCAAATTGAGTTTTGACTTAACCGACAATCTTGTGATGAGCCTTAGTCAGTTTCCGCATGCCGTGAAGGTTTATTTGTTCTGGGCCTTTATTATAAGCTTTTTAATTAAGATACCGGTATTTCCCGTACATACATGGCTACCGCATGCCCATACAGAGGCTCCCACTGTAGGTTCTGTGATATTAGCCGGCGTGTTATTGAAAATGGGTACATACGGGGTTGTAAGATTTTCATTGCCTTTTTTTCCGTTAGTGTCTCAGGAATATGCAGATCTCTTTATGGTAATCGGGGTAATTGGCATCATTTACGGAGCATGGCTTGCATGGGCCCAGACAGATATTAAAAAGCTTGTTGCCTATTCTTCTGTGTCGCATATGGGTTATATTGTATTGGGGATGTTTTCGGGAAACATTATCGGTTTAACCGGAGCCTATATGCAAATGATAAATCATGGTATTTCTACAGGACTTTTGTTTCTCTTAGTGGGAATTATTTACGATAGAACTCATACCAGAGAAATTGACGATTACGGCGGTTTGGCAAAATTGTCTCCTTTGTACGCAATTATATTTATGATTGCCACGCTAAGTTCGGTCGGCTTGCCCGGAACAAACGGGTTTGTGGGAGAATTTTTAATACTCTTAGGAACGTTTCTTGCCAATAAAACCGCCGCTGTACTTGCGGTTTCAGGCGTTATTTTTGGCGCCGTCTATATGCTTCATCTTTATAAGCAGGTTTTTTTCGGAGAGCCGTCTGAAAAACTGTTAAAAATAAAAGAAAAAATTTCTTTGAATATGACCTTTAAAGAAGTTTTATTAACGGTACCATTTATTGTTATGATTTTTTGGCTTGGCGTAAAGCCGGGGCTTTTACTCGATACGACCGACGCATCGTTAAAGAAAATATTAAATACTACGGTTCAGGCAGAACTGGCCGAAAAAAATCTACTTAAATCGGTCAAAGCCGCTAATATTAAAACTGAAATAAAGAAAACAGAGGAAGGTTTATGAACAATTTGTTTCAATTTACCGATTTAATCGCTATATTACCTCAGATTATTTTAATAACAGGCGCGCTTTTGATTTTGTTTTGCCAAATTGTTCTGCCCCGTGGAAGAGTTGACGCTGCTGTATTTATTTCGGGCGTTTCTGCTATTCTGGCATTAGCGATTTCGTTATTCGGGTTAGAATCAAGCGTATTAGAATCTATATTTGGCGGCGCGGCGTCATCCATTAAGTATCCGGGGTTCTTAGACGAAATTACAAGGCTTACAAAAATATACGCTTTTTCGGGGCATACATTCTGGAATCCCTTTGCTTCTATTTATTCATTTGCTATTTTATGCTGTCTTACATTTGTTATATTAATGGCTCCCAAAATACTTAAAGAACTCGACCTGAATTTATCAGAAGCGTACCAAATGATGCTCTATGTTGGGGCCGGTTTGTTGTTTTTTATTTCGGCCAACGATTTAATGACAATTTTTATTTCGCTTGAATTATCGTCTCTGCCTTTATTTGTTCTAGCGGCATGGGATAGAAAAAGTAAAAGCTCAAACGAAGCGGGCATAAAATATTTTCTGCTTGGAGTTTTTTCGGCCGCCTTTTTCCTTTTAGGAACAGCGTTTCTTTACGGCGCAACCGGAACCATGAACCTTCTTGATATCAGCGCTTTGGTAAATGAAAATTCAAAAATGACTTCAGAGACAATATCTATGGTCATTGGCGGGATTTTATTGATTATGGTCGGCATTGGCTTTAAAGTGGCCGTTTTTCCTTTTCATGCATGGGTGCCCGATGTTTATGAGGGCAGCATTACCATTGTTACGGCTCTAATGGGAAGTCTGGTAAAAATAGGCGCGGTTGCGGTGTTCTTTAAGATCATGCTATTAGTGGCTAAGCCGTTTGCGCAGTATCTGATGCCAGCCGTTGTTATATTTTCTGTACTTTCGATGTTTTATGGCAACTATACCGCTTTGCTTCAAGAAAATATTAAAAGAATGTTTGCTTTCTCGTCTATTGCGCATGCCGGTTATATGGCGTCTATGTTTTATATACCCGATACATCAAAAGAAGGTTACATGATTCATCCCGAGACATCTGCAGCGTTATTTTTCTATGTTTTTGGGTATGCCTTAACAACCGTTCTTGTTTTTGGTACAATCGCTTACCTTGAGAAAGACAAGCCCGTTACTTTTGAAAGTCTTAAGGGACTGTCGAAAACAAATCCGATATCGGCATTTTTATTGGCGTTAAGCGCTTTATCTTTTGCCGGAATTCCTCCGATGATTGGTTTTTTTGGAAAATTTTATATTTTAAGAGTATTATTAAAAAGTGATCAGGTATTTTTAGCTTTAATGGTTACAATAAACAGTTTAATAGGCATTTATTATTACGCAAGAGTATTATTCTATACATATTGGGATTTTGATAAAGAAGAAGGTACCTTAAAAACTAAAGCGTTTAGAAGTGCGGGGTCATGGGCCTCGGGCATTATTCTTTCGCTTGCGGTTCTTATTCTGGGTTTTTTATCCGACCCGATTTTTCGACAGGCGCTATCGGCTTCATATTCGTTTAGATGAATATAATCTGTTTTAATAAAACAAATACAACAATCCAAATTAAAAAAATTGAAAAAGGAAATTTTTTTAGTGTTAATGATTAATAATAGGAGAAAAAAAATGAAAATGAAAAATAGAATAAAACATAATTTGAAAAACGGTTGGCTTCCATTTTTTTCTATGATTTTCTTCGCGGGAATTATGTTGTCTCCGTTTTCAACGGGTTGTAACGAAAAAAATCACGGTTTTGCCACTGCGGCCGAATCGAACCCGCTTCTAAAGTCAGAAGCCGTAAACGGAGCTTTGGCATTACAGCAGGCTTTTCGCGAAATTCACCGCGAGGTAAATCCCGCAGTAGTAAGAATTGAAACAGAGCAAACTGTCGAGCTTCCCAGGCATCCTTTTTTTAGCGACCCTATGTTTAGAAAATTCTTTGGGGTGCCCGAAGAGTCGCAAAAACAAAAAAGACAGGGGCTCGGTTCAGGCTTTGTTATCAGCACAGACGGTTATATTGTTACTAATCATCATGTCATCAAAGGGGCCGATAAAATAATGGTGAATATGATTTCAGGAAAGTCATATGAAGCAAAAGTAATAGGAAGCGATTCGGTATCTGATATAGCTCTAATAAAAATGGAGGCCGCTAAAAATTTAAAAACGGTTCATATCGGCGATTCTGACTCTATAGAAGTAGGAGATTTTGCCATTGCCATAGGAAATCCGTTCGGATTAACGTCTACATTTACAAGCGGTGTTATCTCGTCAAAAGGTCAGGATATCAATACGGCCGACGGAATTCCCCGTATTCAAACAGACGCGGCAATTAACCCGGGAAATTCAGGCGGCCCTTTGCTAAATTTAAAAGGAGAGGTAATAGGCATTAATCAGATGATTTACAGCCAATCGGGCGGTTCTGTGGGCATTGGCTTTGCTATTCCCATGAATTATGCGGTAGAGGTTTTAGAAAGATTAAAAGAGGGTAAAGAATTAAAACCGGGATATATAGGGGTCTCGGTAAACCCTGACGTTACCGAAGAACAGTTAAAAGAATTAAAGCTTTTTGGAAAAACCGGTTTATTAGTGGCTCAAGTGGTTATAGGTTCTCCGGCATGGAAGGCAGGCGTTAGACCGTATGATTTTATAACTCATATAGACGAAAAAAAAGCCGATAAATTTTCGGTTCTTAAATCGGCGGTTATTCGAAAAGGCGTGGGCGGAAAAATTAAACTAGACTTGTTATCTGACGGCAAGAAAAAGACAGTAACAATAACGGTATCCCAAATGCCCCAGGGTTACAGATAGCCATGCTTTTAACGACCGATGTAGGAAATACAGATACCGTTTTAGGCATATGGGAAGATAAGCGTTTATTAAGCGTCAGTAGATTTCAAACAAAACCAGACCGTAAGAAAAATGAATGGCGCGATATTTTAATAAAATGCCAAAACGATATCAAAATAAGATATGCACAAGATAAAGAAAGAAAATTTACAGAATTTATTTACGGGTCGGTTGTTCCTTCTGTCGATAATGTTTTAGAAGAAGCGGTCAAATCGCTGAAATTTCAAAAAATAAAGAGAATTGATTCTAAAATAAAGCTGCCATTTCGGCATAAAGATATTGAAATAAGCAAATTAGGAGCCGATAGAATTGCCAATATGGCGGCAGGCGTTAGCCTTTATTCTGAAAATATAATTATAGCAGATTTTGGCACCGCTATTACCTTTTGTTTAATATTAAATAAAGAATACAAAGGAGGCGTGATTGCGCCGTCTTTGCGCGTTTCATTGAACGGATTAATATCTCATACGGCGAAACTACCCTTCGTTAAACCCGAAAAATTAATTGAGATACCGGGAAAAACCACGGAACAATCTTTGCAAATGGGCTTACAAATAGGCTGGCGGGGTCTTGTCAAAGAAATTATTTTTGAATTAAAAAAACGAGCGTCTAAAGATACAATCTGCGTCGCTACCGGCGGAATTTCAGAAAATCTTGATTATCTTTATGAAAATTTTGACGTTATTGATAAAAACTTGACTTTACGCGGGCTAATGCTGCTTTATAGTAATAATTAAATTATTTTTAGCTGACGCTGAAACCGCTTAATTTAGAGAGATGATGACATACAATGAAAATAATTAAAATAATATTAATATTGCCTGTATTTTTATTAAATCAATGTCTAAGCGACGGATATATAATAAAAAAAGAACTTCCGAAGGGGCAGGTTTCAATTTCAAGAAAAGGCGAGGTTATCTTGTCTCTGACAAAAATCAACAAGAAAACAGAAAATCAAAGCGAGGCGTTGTTTATTTCATGGCGCTTTACGGGCGTAAAAGACGGTAAAATTGAATTTTTATATGAAGAATATTTCGGGAGTTTAAAAAAGAATCCCGATATCAGCGATAAAAAAATATTTTCATATGAAGAAGAAAAATTAGATTTGGGTTCGGGAGAGCTTGTCATTTATGAATTAACCGAAGAAAAAATTGTATATACATATACAGTTAAAACAAAATGATATTATATAGATTGTATCCTACTATATTAAATAGATATATTTTAAGAACTTTCTTTCATCCTTTTTTAATTGGGTTCATATTCTTTACGTTTATTCATTTACTTTTTTATCTCAAAGAAGCGATAAAAGCGGCCGTTGAAAAAGGAATACCTACAAATTTAATTTTTGATTTACTTTTAAATTCAATGGGCTGGACGCTGAGCATTACGGTTCCCATGTCTACTCTTTTTGCCGTTATAATCGCTATCGGAGGAATGAATTCTGACTCTGAGCTTACGGCAATAAGGGCCGGAGGCATAGCGTATTCAAGAATCTTTCGCCCTTTTGTCTTTTTAGGAATATTTATGACAATTGTAATGCTTTGGTTTAATTTGCAGTTAAATCCTTATTGTTTTGGCAACATGCGCTCTGCCATGTCTGCTATTTTCAGGTATGACCCGATTGCGATTCTAGAACCAGGACAGTTTACAACGCTTGATAAGACCGCAAATCTTGAAAGACACATTTATATCGAATCAATTACAAAAGATAAAAAAACTGAACAAGAGACCCTTCGCAATATTCAAATTAGAACGACAAAAAAAGGAAAAGACAAAATATTCAGACTTTCGCAGTTAATTATAGCCGGAAAGGGTCAAAAAATAATTAAAGAAGCTTCAGGAAAAGAAGTAAAGGCTTTAAGATTATATGAAGGATATATTTTTCTGCAAGACAGCGATTCTAAAAATTTTCAAAGAATTAATTTTCATAAAGGCAGTATGGATATTAATATTCTCGAGCCAGAAGACTATAAAGAACATAATGACATAAAAAATATACAGGCCATGAATTTATCTGAACTTCTTCATGAAATAACAAAACTAAAAAAAATAGCTCTTAAAAATAAAAGAAAAGATGAAAACGGCGTAAGAAAAGCATATTTAGAGCTTCATAAAAGAATCGCCTTATCTTTCGCGGCCTTTTCTTTTATGTATTTAGGCTTTCCTTTATCGATAACGCATCGTAGAAGCGGAAAGGGTATGGGGCTGGGTATTTCAATTATTTTTATCTTTTTATACTATATTCTTTTTTTAGGCGCCGATTCAATCATTGTTAAATTTAATAATTTGCCCGTTTTTATCGCGGCATGGGCGGCTAATTTTGTAAATATACTGATAGGATTATATTTCTTTAAGAAAAAAATATATTGAAATATTTATTATTTATCGGGCAGCGTAATAATCGTTTCTAAATATTCTTTTATATTAGGACTTGTTTCTTTATTTATTTTTATGCCGTAACTATATAAAGTAAGCGATTTTTTTGAGGTTTCTTCAGAAACCTTTTTCCAGGCGATGTTACCCCAGAGTTCCAGAATTTCGGTATGAACTTTATCGTATATCCAAATTACAATATCGTCTTTTTCTTCATAGGTAAAGTAAGAATGAAAAGAAAATCCGTCTTTTGATATTTCAATTGCATGGGGCGATTCAAATAAATCTGTTTTTTTTATGTTCGGAAATTTTTTGGCCACCCATAAATTAAGCATAGGCTTTTTTCGTATAGAAATTCTTCTTTCATGAACAGGGGGCTGTACCATTTCCATAAGGTTTCTCGATAATAAATCTTTATCGATAGGTTTGGCGAAGATAAAATCTATAAAGCTTAACACTTCGGGATTTTTGGCTAAAAGATCGGGCATTGCAGAAATTACTATGAGACGAAGTCCAGGATCTTTGATTTTCAGCTTTTTAATTAAATTAAAAGAGCTGCCTCCTTTTAATATTAAATCTACAATAGCTGCATCGTAATTATTTTTTAATATTTCTTTTTCTTCTTCTATTTTCGAAAAAATATGAGCAATGCCCCCCAGGTTTTCAATAATATCTTTTAAAAACTTTGAGCTTATTTTTGCGTCTTCGAGAATCAAGATATTCTTATTAAATAGAAATTTCTCGCTTTTTTGAACGGGAAGGCTTGTTTCATCCTGGTGAATTATCGTAAACGAAATAAGGTGATTATCATTATTATTTTTGTCTATAATTTCATAGAAATATTCATATAGAATCAAATTCTCATGGGGATCTGCCTGAGATTTTCCGGGTAAATAAGGCGCCGATAAAACCAAATATTCTCTGCCTTTGTGGGGCAAATCGGGTATTATATGACCGCCATAGATATTTAAAACTTCTCTTAATGTTGCGTCGGTTTCTTCGGGCGAGATATTATCTGCATCTATGAGCGTCTTTGTTATCCATTGCGCGCTTTTTAGCTTGGTTGAGAGAAGTACCGTATATAGTACTGTTTCTTGCTCGTCGGTAATATCTAAACAAAAATGATAGTCTAAAGATTTTTTTGAACTTTTTGCTTCTGCCTGCTCTATGTTTATACCGTAGTCTTCAAATAAAAATTGAATCGATTCTTGAGCTTTTAGCATTAAATTTTTGAGGGTTACACAATTGCGCGTATCGCGTTTATTAAACGTTCAGGTTTAAATGGCTTGGTTATAAAATCTATCGCCCCTAAACTTATCGCCTTCTTGATTAAACCTTCTTCGCCGAGCGAGCTTAACATGATTACCTTTGCTTCAGGGTTACTCTTTAATATTTCTTGTAGAGCCGTTAACCCGTCCATGCCCCGCATAGTTATATCCATAGTAATTATGTCGGGCTTTAGTTCGTTAAATAGTCTGATTCCTTCGCCTCCGTTTGCAGCTTCGCCTACAACTTCAAAATCGGTGGGTAATAATGATTTTTTCACCATGTTCCTAATAAATGTCGCGTCGTCTACAATCAAAATTCTTACCATCTATCTAATACCTTAACCTTTTTTAATTACGCTCGTTATTGAAGATACAAGTCTTTCTTCAGCGAAAGGCTTTATGATAAAGTCGCTCGCTCCAGATTTTATAGCTTCTTTGATGAATCTTGCTTCGCCTAATGCCGAAACCATGATAACTTTTGCCGCAGCGTCAATACTCTTTATCTTTTTGGTAGCTTCAATACCGCCCATCTTTTTCATTGAAATATCCATAGTAACAACGTCAGGCCGCAGTTCGTCAAACATTTGTATGGCTTCCCAGCCGTCTTGAGCTTCGCCTACAATAACAAAACCTTGTGGCTCTAAATATTTTCGAATTACCTGTCTCATGTAACCCGAATCGTCTACTATTAATACTTTAGTTCCCGCAATTTCACTCATAATGACATATATTTATTCGGCCTTATCTTGTAAAACTTTTATCTCTGGAAGCAGAATAAGTAATTCGGCCAAAATATCCTCTTCATCCCATAGATATTGATTTTCTATATATAATACACTATAGCTGCCGCTGGCAATTTTTTTCTCGATCATTTCTTTAATTTGCGCAGTTCCCCGTATAATTTCGGGCGTTCCGGGTTCTACCATGACTTCTGTTACAGCGGTTAAGCTATTTGTATATGCTGCTCCTAAAATATTGGTAACTTCCATTAGGGGTTCTAAGTCAAGATGCTCAGGAGACGGTAAAGATAGCTCTTGAAGCATATGTTTTACAATCTTCATGGCGTTATTATGCGTTAAAATAAAGTGAATGGCTCCGTCTAAGGGCAATACCGGCAGTATAAACGAGACCATCCCTGATGTCGATTTTTCAAGTTTCTGTAATAGCATCGCGGTTTTATCGGAACTTAATTTTCTCGCTCGACTTTGACCTACTTTTATGGCTGAATTACCCGTTAGCTGCTGCAGGCCCTGAACTGCTCTGGAATTTCCTTGTAAGAGCCATTGTTTTAGCAAATCAAAATTGTCAGACTCAAATAATTTATGCAGTTTCTTTACGCTGTCTATATTTTGCATTTCTTCGGCTAATTCAATTCTGCTTTTTACTTCATCAGATAAATCGTCGGTATCGTATTCTGAATCGGAGCTTTTATCGCTAAATGTGTCATATCCCATGTCGTCTTCGTCTGCAAAAAAACCTTCGCCGACCGTTTCAACTTCTTTGACAAGCGTAGTTTCGCCTTTTGGTTGCTTTGTTTCTTTAATTTCAGGCAGAAAATTTTTATCTTCAATTTCTTCCTGAGGTTCTTGGGGTTTATCTGAAGTATAGAGTTTTACTTTTGGTTTTGAAACCGAGTCGTCTTCATATTCAATATCTTCAGGTATAGCTTCGGGTTCTTCAGTATATTCGCTTTTTTTCTGCGCAGAGTAAAGTTTTAATCTGCTTATATCGTCCTGGAGTTTTTTTGTGTCAACCTGAGATTGTCTGTCTGTCAAAATTTTATCTCTTAGATCTTTGAACAATTTCATGATACCTTGAACGTCCAGAATCAATATGATATTTCCGTCTCCTAATATAGAAGCTCCAGAAACCCCTTCTATGGGTCGAAAGTGTTCGGCTAAAGATTTTATAACCATTTCTTGTCTATTTAAAAATTCGTCTACCAGAAGCCCTACGAGAGAATCATTGAAATCAACGATAATCAAAGCAAGTTCTTCGGTTTCGTAGCTTTCTTCGCTGGGTTCTATTTGAAAAACTTCTGTAAGGCGCACAACGGGTACAATGGTATCGCGCAATCTCACCATTTCATTGCCTTCAATAGTTAAGAAATTTTTTCTTTCGACTTTCTGAGTTTCTATAATGGTAGCCATGGGAATACAAAATTTTTCCTGACCTACTTTTACAATCAAGGCGTTTAATATCGCCAAAGTAAGCGGCAGTTTAATTGTCATTATTGTACCGCGATCCACTTTTGAATCGATGATGATGTTGCCGTTTAAGGCTTCAACGCTGGTTTTTACCACATCCATACCTATGCCGCGGCCCGACATGTCGGTAACCTCGTCTTTAGTCGAAAATCCGGGATGAAAAATTAAATGGATTGCTTCTTCTTCTGAGTATGTATCAGCCTCTTCTTTGTTTATAATACCCTTTGAAATCGCTTTTTGAAGAATTTTTTCGGCGTCAATACCCTTGCCGTCGTCTTTTACAATAATATTGATATAATTTCCCTCTTGAGTTGCTTCAAGGCTCAAGGTGCCCTCGGGCGATTTACCGGTTGATTTTCGTTCATCGGGAAATTCAATACCGTGATCTACCGAATTTCTTACAATATGCGTCAGGGGTTTTATCATTTCATCGATAATTTTTTTATCAATTTCAGTTTCTTCGCCCGCTATTCTTAGAATGATACTCTTGCCGGTTTTTGAAGAATAATCTCTGACAAAACGTTTAAAACGGCTGAAAAGCTGCCCTACGGGAACAAGACGCGATTTCATGATGAGCTCTTGAATATCGCCTGATATTCTAAAAAGATCGCGCGTTCTGTCGCGAACCGCCTTATTTATACTGAGAAGTTCGGGCATGCTTTTTAAATCGTCTTGAATTTGAAGAAAACCGCTGTTTGCTATTACAAGCTCTCCGACTAGATTTAATAGAACGTCAAGCCTGTTAACGGGTATTCTCACCGAATCGCTGGCTTCTATTTCGTCTTTTACCTGAGTCTGAGCCGCTTGTTTTTTGACCGGTTTGGCGGCTGATTTTTCAGAATCGCCTTCTGTTTTAATATCTTGATCGTCATAAACCTCGACTTTTTCAATTAAATCGACGCTTACGGCTTTTTGCACTTCTTCTTTGGTAACGTCTGCCTGAACCCAGAAGCGCACTTCGCGATCATATTCGTCGGTAAATTCGTCGGAGTCTAGAATGTCTTCTGACGGCTCTTGTTTTATTATTTCAACTATATCGCTTAATCTCTTGTGCACCAGAAAAGCTCTAATTGAGGGGGCCAATTCATTTGGAGATATCCATAATCTGACAAATATAGATCCGGGAATAATTTCAATATCGTCGGGAAGACCCGATTCAGAGCTTGAAGCTTTCTTTGCGGCCTTTTTGGCCTCTGGCTTTTTCTCGGCAGCTGCGGCAGCGCCGCCTTTTAAAAAGGCGTTTACCCGCTCAATTAATTCATCTGTCGCAATAGAATCGGGGTTAGAACCCGTCTTAAGAGCCTTGCCTATCGAGCTTATAGAGTCTTTGCATTCTAGAAGCGTATCAATAACGTCTTTTTGAACGGCAATATTCCCGTTAAAAAATTCCATGAATACGCTTTCCATAGCATGACCCAGATTAACGAGATTTGTCAGGCCCAGAAATCCTGAGCTTCCTTTTATGGTATGGGCCACTCTGAATATTTCTTCTAAAGTTTCTTTGTCTTGAGGATTTTCTTCTAGCGCAATGATTGCGTCATCGAGATAATTTAAATTTTCTTCAAGTTCGTCTAAAAATATCTTGATTTCTTCTTGATCTTGAGTCATTAACATACTATAGTATCGACCATGCTTTTATTGTTTTGAAGCTTAAAGTTTAGATATATTATAAAAATATTCTATTTGATAATACTAAATATTCGCCTTATTTTCAATAATTTTGAAATTTAAAGTTTATAAAAACGATTTGCTACCCATTTTTTTTGTGTAAGAAAAACGGGTAGCGCCCAAAAAGAACCCGCTCCGCTGTTCATCCATGAACAGAGTCGCTCCATTGGCTCGGCATCCCTGCCTCGCGGGGTTGGCTCTGGTTAATTTATTTTCAATAAAATGAAAAACGACACGGGTATGTCGCGCAAGTAAAGACTAATATAGCACTATAAGAATTGACAAAATGGGAAAATGGTTTGATTTGCTTACGAATTGAAAACATAATATGATTAGAAAAACATTCGATTGTTAAATAACAGATTTGTTTTTAAAAAAACATTGCGAGGTCGAGGTATGGCTTCTTTAGTTGAATTATTAGATTTTATAAAGAAACCATGCTTCGACAAGCGCTCAGCACAGGTGAATACAGAAAAGTATTTTTTCACCACAAATAAAAGAGAATTTGACGCGCTGTTTAAAGTTAAGAGAACCTACAAAGTATTATAAATGGCGCCTGGCCCGTTTTTTAATTAATTTTACAATATGTCTTCTGTCATTAAAATTAGCGGCGCGAGAGAGCATAATCTTAAAAATATCTCTCTTGAATTACCGCGCGATAAGCTTATCGTCATTACCGGTCTTTCGGGCAGCGGCAAAAGTTCGCTTGCCTTTGATACTATTTACGCCGAGGGGCAAAGGCGATATGTAGAGTCTTTATCGTCATACGCAAGGCAATTTTTGGGACAGCTTGAAAAGCCCGATGTCGATTCTATTGAGGGCCTGTCTCCCGCTATATCTATTGAACAAAAAACCACGCACAGAAACCCGCGTTCGACCGTAGGCACGGTGACTGAAATTTATGATTATTTAAGACTTATTTTCGCGCGAATCGGAGAGCCTCATTGTCCGCAGTGCAAAAGACGACTAAAGGCCCAGCCAGTAGACAGTATTGTAGATATTATTTTGGCGTACCCTAAAAAAAACGAAAAGGCCGATTCTGTAAAAATTCAGCTTTTGGCGCCTTTGGCAAAGTCAAAAAAAGGCGAGTTTAAAGACTTGTTTCAAAAACTTCTTAAAGACGGATTCTTAAGAGTCAGGGTTGACGGCGAAATAAGACAGCTTGAAGACGAAATTATCTTAAAAAAGAACATAAAGCATAATATAGAGCTTGTTGTCGACAGGCTTATCTTAAAAAAAGACGAAGAACATGATATAAGAAGCCGTCTGGGAGATTCGCTTGAGCTTACGCTCTCAAAAGGAGAAAAGCAGGCTTTTGTTTACTATGAATCTTTAAATTCAAAAGGCGAAGTTCTTGAAAAAGGAGAAGATTTGTTTTCTTCAAGCCTTGCGTGTCCCGCCTGCGATATCTCGTTTCCTGAAATAAATCACAGACTTTTTTCTTTTAACTCGCCCGAAGGCGCCTGTCGAAGATGTTCGGGCATAGGGCATATGCTTGAATTTCACCCCGATTTGTTAATTCGCGATACTGAAAAAACTATCGAAGAGGGCGTTGTTCCGGGGCTGGGTTGGTCGGCAGAGGGATATTGGTATAAGGCGACAATGAAGGCTCTTTCAAAAAAACTGAATTTTTCAATGAATACCAAATGGAAAGATCTTTCGTCAAAAATCAAAAAAATAATATTATACGGAGATTCTTCGTTAAAAATTCATTATGAAAGCGACTGGGAAGACGGATCGTATAATTTTACGCGCGCTTTTGAAGGTATTATTCCGAATCTTCACCGGCGCTTTGAGACGACCTCAGATAGCCATAGAATGCGCATGGAACAATTTATGGTGAACATGGATTGTCCCGAATGCAAAGGCGCCCGATTAAAACCCGAGGCGCTAAACGTTTTCATAAAAGGCAAAAACATCCGTCAGCTTACAAAGCTAAGCCTAAAAAAGGCCCTTGATTTTTTCGGCAATATTGAATTAACCGAGACAGAAAGACTTATCGCAGAGCAGGCGTTAAAAGAAATTCTGGCGAGATTAAAATTCTTAAACAGCGTCGGCGTTGAATATCTGACCATGGATAGAATTGCCGGCACCCTTTCGGGCGGCGAAGCGCAGAGAATTCGTCTTGCGACGCAGATTGGCTCGGCGCTTGTGGGAGTTTTGTACGTTCTCGACGAGCCTTCTATTGGTCTTCATCAAAGCGATAACGAAAAACTTATCAAAACCCTAAAAGCGTTAAGAGATTTAGGAAATACCGTTATTGTTGTAGAGCATGACGAAGAGACGATTGAGTCGGCCGATTACATTGTCGATATGGGGCCGGGAGCGGGGCATCACGGCGGAGTAGTCGTCTTTTGCGGCGGTTATGAAGATCTTTTAAAATCAAAAAAATCTTTAACGGGCAAATATATGTCGGGCGAGATAAGAATACCCGTACCCGAAAGAAGAAAAAGAACCTCGGCCGAAATCAAAATATTTTCGGCGGCCGAAAATAATTTAAAGCAAATTTACGTTGAATTTCCTTTAGGGATGTTTATTTGCGTTACCGGTCTTTCAGGCAGCGGTAAAAGCACTTTGATAAACGAAATTTTGTACAAAGGCGCGGCTCATCGTTTGTACAAAAGCCAGATATTACCCGGTAAACATAAAAAAATAACGGGTCTTGAAAACATTGATAAAATCATAGATATCGACCAGAGTCCCATCGGCAGAACGCCGAGATCAAACCCGGCGACTTACACGGGAGCTTTTACCCCTATTCGAGAATTGTTTTCAATGCTTCCGGCAAGTAAGATGAGAGGCTATAAGCCCGGACGTTTTTCGTTTAACGTAAAAGGCGGCAGATGCGAGGCCTGCGAGGGCGACGGCGTAAAAAGAATTGAAATGCATTTTTTAGCGGATGTTTATATTACATGCGAAATATGCGGCGGCAAAAGATACGGCAGAGAAACTCTTGAAGTTCGCTATAAAGAAAAAAACATCCACGATGTGCTTGAGATGTCAATAGAAGAAGCTCTTGATTTTTTTGAGGCCATACCCTCTGTAAAAAACAGGCTTCAGGCCCTGTTTGACGTAGGTTTAGGATACATGAAACTGGGCCAGCCGGCGACCACCATATCAGGGGGCGAGGCGCAAAGGGTGAAACTTGCCACAGAGCTTTCGAAGCGTTCAACGGGAAAAACTCTTTATATATTAGACGAACCTACGACCGGTCTTCATTTTGAAGACGTCAGGCAGCTTTTGCTGGTTTTGCATCGTTTTGTCGAACATGGCAACACGGTTATTGTCATTGAACATAATATGGACGTTATTAAAACGGCCGACTGGATAATCGACTTAGGCCCCGAAGGCGGAGATTTCGGCGGCGAGGTTATCGCCTGCGGAACGCCAGAAGAAATTTCTCAGTCTAAAAAATCGCTTACCGGAAATTTTCTTAAAAAATGGCTTAAATAAAAAGTTTTTCTTATTATAAAACATAACTGATATTTGTCTGAAAAATGTTTATAATATAGACATTTTGGCTTTGATTGAAATCAAAGCGTATTAAAATACATTTTTTTGAGTGATTGTTAATAGAAAACCATTGACAATAGAAATAGGCAATTACAATTGGTTACATTATATATATTCAGGAGAATCTAATATGGAAATTCAATTACGTGACATGGGCAGGCATAAGGTTATCGCTATAGAAGGCGATGTTGATTTGTATAACGTAAGCGAATTAAAACAATCAATATTTAAGATGCTTGACGACGAAAATATTCAGTCTTTGATTGTTGACATGAAAGATATCAATTATATGGATTCTTCGGGTATTGGCGCCCTGGTCGCCGCTCAAAAAAAAGTGAAAACGCTTGGCGGTAAATTCGCTCTCTTAAACGTCAGAGACGAAGTTATAAATATCTTAAGACTCGCTACGTTAGATCAATTCTTTACCATTTACGAAGACGATAGCAAAGTAGAACAATAAAATTAAAAAGTGAAAAATATTCTTCTTTTCTACGGAGGGAATTCCGGCGAGCATGAAATATCGTGCATATCGGCTTCTTTCATAGAAAAGAATTTATTAAAGGCCGGTTATGCCGTATTTCCTGTTTATGTCGACAGAAATTCACGCTGGCACTTGCAGAAAAAAGTATCAAAAATTTCGCAAGAAAATCAAAATAATCCTGTAAATCTCAATCTTGGCGGCAAGAAAAAAATAGTTTGCCAAAATAAAGAATATGATTTTGATTTCGCGTTTTCTATTATACACGGCACGACAGGCGAAGACGGATGTCTTCAGGGTATGTTTGAATTTTTAAATGTTCCTTATGCCGGTTCGGGCGTTCTTGCTTCGTCAATTTGTATGGATAAATTTTATATGCGCGATATATTTTCAAAAAATAATATTCCGCAGGTAGAATATTTAAGGCTGCAAAAAGACGAGTTTGAAAAAAACCGGGAAAAAGCCGTAATCGATATTTTAACTAAATTAAAATTTCCTATATTTATAAAACCGTGCAATCTGGGAAGTTCGGTAGGCGTTTATAAAAGTAAAAATCAAGACGAACTAAGGGGCGATATTGAAAAAGCCTTTGAGTATGATAATCATATTTTATGCGAACAAGGCTATAGCGTGCGCGAAATTGAAATATCTATTTTAGGAAATTATCCCGAATACGAAACCAGTATTGCAGGCGAAATCATTCCGAATCATGAGTTTTATTCATACGAGGCAAAGTATCTTGACGAGAACGGCGCCCGGCTGAAGACTCCCGCCGAATTAACAGATTCGCAGTTCAATGAAATTCAATCAATAGCAAAATCGGCGTTTGCCGCTGTTTCAGGCAGCGGTTTTGCGCGAATCGATTTTTTTATTGATAAAGAAACGAATAAAATCATGCTCAATGAAATAAATACTCTGCCGGGTTTTACTCCGGTCAGTATGTTCCCTAAGCTGTTTGACTTAAGCGGTAAGCCTGCCGAAGTATTATTAAAAGAAATTGTAGAATTGGGCGAGAAAAAATTTCATATTCAAAATAAATTAAAGAGAACTTTTAATTAAAATGGAAAAAAAAGCGGGCCGTTTCAGTTTACTTATGCATTTTTACGGAAGAAACCATCCCGAAAACCATCTTGATTTATTTCTCGATATAGGCGAAAATCTTCCTTTGGCGCATTATTTTTGCAGCCTGAGAGATTTTAGAAAACAAAAAAAAGATTGTTTAGCCTATTATATTCTACGCTATGGAAAACCGCATCGCAGACGATACTTAACTTACAGCGGTTTGATAAGCGAAAACAGGGGCAAAGTAAGAAAATTAAAAAAAGGAAAATACAAAGCTTCTTTTAAGTTGATTCAAAAACCATTGAGAGAAACCATAAAAATTGCTTTTCAAAGATAATAAGAAATGTACAAAGAGGTAAAATTTGACATAAACCTTTCAAAAGACGAATTGTATGCGTTTCTTCCCGAAAGAGAAACAGATTCACAGTTTGATTTTGAAATGAAGTATAGAGCTTTAGACGAACAGCTTGAATCTTTAAGAAACGAGCTGAGTAAGGCCAAGACCGTCGTAAACCTTTTAGAAGAAGAGCTTCATGAAAAAGAAAAAGAACTTTCTGAAAAAGAAAAAACAGAAGAAGGGTTTTTAAATGAGGCATACAGGCTTAAAGAAGAACTCGAGAAACGTCCCGAAGTAATAGAAAAATCCGCAGAAAAGCAAGCCGCAAAAGCCGTCGCGATTCCTGAAATGTTTGAAGAAATCGCCGAATATACAGAAGTAGAAGAAAAAATACTTGAAGACGACGGCAAACCGGGAATAAATTATAATTAAATAATCTGTGAAACTTCAAATTCGTATACTTTTTTTTGCCGCTTTTTTCTTTTTATATTTTATATCGTCAGCGAAAAGTTTTGCGCAGGAATCAGTAGAAATCAAGCCAGAAGAGGGCGGCTTTATCGGAATCTCTTTTCCTCTTAGTTTTGCGTTTCAAAACAACAAAATAAACGGAGAAAGTTTTAAGACAAATCACTTTTCGCTGCCTGTGCAGGTTATAGGCGCGTCGTCTGATTTTGCGGTTGTTACAAATATGCTTATAGCGGCAGATCTCTTAAGATTAAGCAATTATTATAAAGAATATCCCGGTTTTGGCGAGAAGGGCGAAATTTACAGCTTTTCTTTTTTTAGTTTTGAAGTCTTATACGAGGCGTATTCTTTTAAAACATTAAAATTTCATTTAGGAATCGCTTTTGGCCATCAGGGATTTTTAATAAAAGAAAGCCCAAAATCTCATTCGCTTTTTGGCGGATTTTCAGCCGCGTCGTACTGGTTTTTTCACGAAAATTTTTATCTGCGCTATAAGTTTCAGGTTCCGGCGGGCTTATATAATAAAAATATAGAAAAACTATTGTATCTGAAGCATATGCTTGAGATTACGTTTGATCCTATTGGTCCCATATTAAATCCTTCGCCTAATAGCGCTTTTTTTTCTGCCGGGTTTATGCTTGAACTGGCCTCGTTTCGATCTTTTGATAAAGACGCTTCATTTATGCATTATAAGCCGTATCTGGCGGCGACGGTGTTGTATTGATGGGTGATTAAAAATGATAATGAAATCAAAACCCTCAAAAATCAACATGCTCATTTTAACCGAGTGGGAAAAAGATTTCAAGTGGCACATACCCCAGCTTCCCGCGAAAGATAAAAAAGGCGAACTTGATATTATCAATATTCCTTTTCGTTTATCCGGTTTTTTTCGGTGGGTATTTGGAATATTAAAAATAATTCGAGTTTTAAAAAAATATGATATCATTGTTTTTCGCGCCATAACAAAAACATCCGTTGTTTTGTGCTTTTTAGAAAGACTTAAGCTTATAAAATTACCTTTTGCCGTTATAGCAGAGCTTAATTTATATGAACATGACAAGAGTCTTCGTTCGGCAATACGGTATAAACTTTTTAAGCTTTTATATAAAAATATCGGGTTGTTTTTTCCTTTTTCTAAGGCGCACTGCGATTATCTTCATAGGCTTACGGGTATATCAAGAGAAAAATATTTTCCTGTTTTTCAGGCTGTCGATTATCTGCCGGTTTCAAAATATCCCGACGCTTCAGGCTCTAAAACGGGCGACTATCTTTTAATACCGGGAAGAACCGGCCGCGATATGAAATTGCTGTCGAAGATTTTAAAAAATTATAAGAAAAAAGCAATTCTTGTTACCAATAAAAAAAGCGTGAAAAAAATATCGTTTCAAAAAAACATTAAAATCTTGTATGATATTCCGTTGAAAGATTTGTTAAACCTGATGAAAAAAGCCAAATATATTTTAATACCGCTTAAAGATACAGAAAACCCCGTCGGTTTTCGAATATTGTTTTACGCCTTACAGCTTAAAAAGGCGGTCATCATGACAAAAACAAAACACGCGGCAGAATATTTTCCCAGAAACCCTCCGCTGGTATTTGTTTCGCCAGGCGATATTAAGGCCGTTGAAGATGAAATGAAAAAACTGGAAAACCATCCGCAAACAATAGAGCCATTAGCTAAAAAAGCAGCTTTTATGCTGAAAAATAATTTTACAAGCGAATATTATATAAAAACTATGTACAAAATGACGCTTCAAAAATATATTAATTTTAAATAAAGGAATATTAAAAAATGTCTGATCAAATAAGAGATTATTACAACCGATATCATAAGAGTACTCTTCATTATGATGAAGGCATAAAAAAACTTGATAAGCGTATACAATTTATAAATAAATTTATTAAAAAAGATGATAAAATATTGGAATATGGATGCGGCGAAGGTTTGATTATCGGAGAAATAAAAAAAAATAATAAACTGAATAAAAATATTTTTGGTTTTGATATCAGCGAAGAAGCCGTTAAAAAAGCAAAAAAAAGATATCCGAGTATAAAATTTGGCGTGATTCCTGAAACGGGAAAACTCCCTTTTAAAAACGGTACGTTTGACGTTTTAGTCTGTACAGAAGTCATTGAGCATATTATGGATGTCGAAAGAACGCTGGCCGAGTTTAACAGACTCTTAAAACCAAACGGTCTTTTGCTTTTGACAACCGGCTATCACGGATGGATAAAAGATTTGCTCATTGTTCTGTTTTTTCGGCATGAGCTGCACTTTCATAACCCTTACTCGAGTCATATTCGTTTTTTTTCAAAAAAATCAATGCTTGGCATCTTAAACGACTTTGGTTTTAAAAAGAAATATTATAAAGGAATTTATAAACTGCCCCTTGTGCGGGAAATGATGACTATTGCTGCCGAAAAAAAAAGAAATATTAAATAAATTGAAAACTCTTGTTTCAAATAAAAAACTTTTATTCTGGACAAAAAAATCGACATTATCAATTTTAGATCAGGGCGTTTTTGCCGGAGGTAATTTCTTATTAAACTTACTGCTGGCCCGCTGGCTTAAGCCCGAAGACTACGGCGTTTTCGCGCTTACATACGCTATTTTTTTGCTTTTAACCGCTTTTCATAATTCGGTTTTAGTCGAGCCTGTAAGCGTTTTCGGGCCAAAAAAGTATCTGAATAATTTAATCGAATATAAAAAAAATATTGTCGCGGTTCATTTCTTTTTAATGACGATTTTTTCTATATTGCTTTGTCTGCCCGCCTTTTTAATTACGCACTTTTATTTTATAGAATTAAAAAGAACAATGCTTTATATGCTGCTTTCGGCGCCCTTTATTTTATTTTTTTATTTAATCAGAAAAACATTTTATATAAATTTAAATTTGAGAAAGGCTCTTTTTAGCTCTTTATTGAACCTCTTTCTTATAATGGGCCTTGTTTATATAATGTATAAAAAAGAGACGCTTTTAGTCGAATTCATATTTCCCGCGCTTGCGATAGCGTCATTTTTTTCAGGGCTCTTATTCTCATTTAATATAAAATCAATTAAGAAAGAGATTAATGTTGTTAATATAGAGAATAAAACAATCATAAAAGAAAACTGGAAATACGGCAAATGGATTTTGGCCACGTCGTCTCTTACATGGTTATCGGGAAATTTTTATTATATAATACTGCCTTTCTGGGTAGGCTTAAGCGAAGTAGGCGCTCTAAGGGCCTACTTAAATTTGCCTTTGCCGGCCATTCATGTAATAACAGCGTTGTCTGCTCTATTTATACCGCTTATGTCGAAGCATCTTCACGAAAAAGGAATTCAAGGGGTATTTAAAGATATAAAAATCTTTCTTTTTATAGGATTTTTCTTATCAGTCGTATTTTCTTTGCTTCTGGTTCTTTTTGATAAAGAAATTCTGTTTTTATTATATAAAGGGAAATATGAGAACTATATAAATATGATATTTATTGTCGCTTTATTGCCCTTGCTCAATGTGTTAATTCAGGCGTTTGCTTCTGTGTTGCGGGTTTTAGAAAAAACAAAATATATTTTTCATTGTTATATTTTTTCGTCTATCGGGGGCCTTGTTGTTGGCGTGATACTGCTTGAAATTCTAGGGTTTGAAGGGGCTTTTTGGGGAATGCTAGTTTCTTATATGATTTCGGCGGGGGTATTGTTTATTTCAAGTTATTATTCAGGTATTCGAAAAAAAAATGATTAAAAGTCTAAGACATTCTTATGAGTTTCTTGTTCTTGAATATTGTAAAAAAATTGCGGTTCCTATTATGGTGAAAAACGGAAAACTATTATGCGTTATCATTACATGAGTGAAAAATGACCTTACAAAAAGAATACTGAAAACAGCGATCATTTCTATTGAAATAGATCTTCTTATTTTTTCTTTCGAATTTAATAATTCATATAGTAAATTATAAAATATTTTAAATAAAACAATGCCAAAAATAAAGCACCCAATTGCGCCTACATTTGTTAATAGCTCTACCCATAAACTATGGGTAGAGCCTGAGAGACTATAAAAACCCGACATTTCGGGCATTACATAGAACCTTGAACCAGCAAAAGCTCCGTATCCTAAGAGAGGATTTTTTTCTATAAAAAGCCATGCGTGCTGCCATTTTTCAACCCTGCCGCTTAAACTGTAAATCATTTCAATTTTTTGACCTCTCATGCCATAGGTTAGTAAAAAATCTCCGTAATTAAGCTCTAAGATAAAAAACATGATAAGCAATGAAATCCCTAAAAATAATCCGATTCGTTTATAAAGAATTAATACCGTAATAAATCCAAATATAAAGCCTAATAAACCAGATCTACCCTGCGATAGTATTATTGTCGCCAGGCCCCATATCATTACCAATAGCCATTTCTTGTTTTTTTTATCAAGAAGGCGACAAAAAGCGACTATAGAAATGATTGCGCCAAGGTGCGAAACGCTGTTTGAGTTTATTCGCGGATATACGCCGTTAAGGCTAAATGGTATCATACCCGATGAACGAATAAGCGCCTCTTCGGGCGCGATAAAAATACCTAGCCAAGTAAGCATAAGAAGAATGCCCAGCCAGCCCCACATCAAGTTTATCCATTTTTGGCAGTCTGTATCGCTGCGAAAAGATACAGCGGTATATGCCGTTAAACTGATAATTAAAGTATATTCAATGGTTCGATATCCTGTCCATAATGGATTGACCGACCATGCAAAAGATAACAATGACCAAATACAAAAAAGAGAAATCGGTACCATTATTCTAGAAAACATTACGCTCAAACGTCTTAAATAAAAAATAAATATCATTAAACCAATAATACCGCTTGCAATGGGACGATGAATTACCGATAGTTGTAATGGAGCATCTTGTTGAACGTTTTGAAAACGATGAGCAAAAATGAGGCCGCCGATAAAAGCGATGATCCAGAAAAATTGCCATTGTCTTTTTGATAAAATTTCTGAAGTTGCTTGCATTTAATATACCATGATAAATTTTAATTACTTGTCAATTAAAAAACACTTCACATCACGTCAAAAAAGGAAGTTATCTATTTTTTTATTTATTATTTGCGTATTTAAGAACAATAAATTATTTTGAATGTAAAAATGAAACTGGCCTTTTTATCATTGTACAAAACCTTTGATTATTCACAAGTTGGCGGTACCGATTCTATGATGAGAAGACTGGCCGAAGGTTTATTAGAAAATCAAAAAAAAATAGAAATAGAATTTATTTTTTACGGGGGGGGCGAAAACAATAAACGCATAGCGCATAATTCAAGATTTTCATCGGCATACTTTGAATCTCTTGAAGCCTCTTTAAGGTACATAAAGTCAAATGATTTTTATCATGTGATCGCGTGCTATCTTTTGCCAAAAGACAGGCTAAAATACGCTTTTTTTAGAAAAAAAAACAAAAATAAAAAATATCACAGTATTATATTCTTTTATCCCGAATCAAGAATAAAAAGAGTTCTTAAGTTTTTAGAGTATATTCTTTTTTCTTATAACGGTTCGGTGTTTTGCGTTTCAAAAAGGCAGTATTCTTATTTAAGAAGATTTGTTAAAAAACTGGTTTTACTGCCCCCTTCGGTTACAAAGTCTTATTTTCTAAAACCAGGGCAAAAAATGTTTAAGAAAAAAATTCAAGTCGCTTTTTTAGGGAGAATTGACGCCAGAAAAGGAATTGATAAAGTTATTTCTTTGTTTCATAAACTGAGTGAAGATAAACGTTTTGTATGCTCTATCTATGGCATTGTGATTCAATCTGATAAAGAAGCTTATGAGATTTACAAGTCTTTAAAAAAACAAAAAGAAATAAAGTTTATTGAAATAGACAGAAAAGATTATAACGATAAAATAGATAAAAAAGTAAGAGATCTCCTGAAAAATACCGATGTATTTTTACAGCCCTATCAAAACCTTGACAGCACCGTAGATATGCCGCTTTTAATTTTAGAGGCGATGGCTTCGCTTTGTTTGATAATCACAACGCCCGCGGGAGATGTCGCCGAGATATATGGTAGTCAAAATTTTGTCGTTAAAAAAGACAGCTTCGCAGAAACCGCGTTTGAAATAATTAATAGATTAGATAAAAAAACTCTTTTTGTCGAAAGAAAAAGGCTTTATAAGCGGGCCGCTGAATTAACGTTTAACAATCTTTATATCGCAAAGCGTTTTTTAAATGAAATTAATAACTAAAAAAAACATTAAGAAAGAATTTTTAGTAAATCTGTTTTCAGAATTAAAACACGCGAACATTGTATACTGCGTACTGGGCGGCTATGAGAATCTGCCTGAGAAAACCGGCAATGATCTCGATATCTGGATAAAACCGTCAGACGCTTCAAGTTTCACGACAATACTAAAGAAAACGGCCAGGAATCAAAACTGGAAAATAACAGTTCCTAATGTTTCGCCGCGGTTAAGTTCTTATGAGAAAAAATATTATCTTATCAATAATCAAAACGTTCTTGAAGTCATTCATCTTGATTGCTGGAGTTTTTTACACTGGCGCGGAATTCCCTTTGTTAACGAAAAGAAAATTCCCAAATTTATTTTAACTCACAGTAAAAACTTTCAATATTTATCGCCGAATGTTCAAATCATGATATCTGCGCTTAAAGACCTTTTGTATAAGAATAAAATAGAAGAGAAAAGAAAATCTCTGATAAAACATGATTTTAAATTGCAGAGAAAAGAAGCCGCACTGCCGTTTATAAAACCTATAGGAAAAAACAGAGCCGATTATGTTGCCGAATGTCTTTCAGAAAGAAAATGGGAAGACCTTGAGAAAAAAGTGTCAGCGATAAAAATAAAATTAGTTTTCAGGGCGATATTCGTTAATCATATCAAACAGCTTTATTGGCTGCTTAAGTATTGGGGAGGCATATTCAATCTTTTATTAATTAAAAAATACGGATTGTTTATTGTTTTTATAGGTCCCGACGGCGCCGGAAAAACAACTCTCGCAAAAAAAATACTTTCTTCAGAGAAGTTTTCAAAGCTTTATAAAGATAAATATTATTTTCACAGCAGATTTCCCTTTCTGCCCGCGTTAAGAAAAGTCGTCGAACTTTTTGGGAAAAATTCTGTAGAAACAAAAATTAAAATAGAAGAAGAAAACGACTATGCGAAAGAACTTGCGCCTTTAGGTTTATTAAGAAGTATGATTTATCCTATATATTACGGCATCAACGCGCTTTTAGGCTATTTTTGGCTCTTTCAAAAAAAAAGAATTCGGGGGGGCAGTTTAATTGTTTTTGACAGATATTTTTACGAGTATAAAATTCAAAAAGAATTTATCAGATGCCCGAGAATATTATTGAATATTTTAGAATTTTTTATACCACGGCCCGACGTTATTGTTTTCGCCAAAGATAAGGCCGAAAATATTTATTTAAGAAAAAAAGAGCTGCCGCTTGATGAAATAAAAAGACAGCTTAGAGAATGCGAAAAAATCGTAAAAAAGAATAAAAAGAGTATTATTATTAATACAGGCTCTTCGATAAATATCGCGGCGGTTGATTTAGAAAAAAAAATCGCGCAGTTTGTTCGATAAAGAAATTGAAATGAAAGTATTGCATATTGTTCCATGGTATGAGCCGGCATGGTCGGCGGGGGGTACGGCAACTGCGGTCAGTATATTGTGCCGCTCGCTCGCAAAACAGGGAGTTGATATTACGGTATATACAACCGATGACGCCGGTCAAGATAAACGCTTGAAAATACCCTTGGTGCAGCCGGTTGTTTTAGGCAAGGTTAAGGTTTTTTATTTTAAGTGTAAATTTATAGGAAATTATAAATCGGCCTTTTATTCAAGAGGGCTCTCGAGAGCTTTAAAAGAAAATATTAAAAATTTTGACCTGGTGCATATTTCTGGCGCAAGACACTGGCACGGCTATAAAGCGGTAAAATTGGCGCATAAACACAAAATTCCTGTAATGTTTACGGCCCATGGAAGCCTCATGAATTCATCAATTTTAGAAATCGGGAATATTTGGTTAAAAAAACTGTATATATCTTTTTTTGATAAGAGAGTCTTAAAAAAAGTATCGGCTTTTCATTTTCTTTGCGAAGGAGAAAGAGAAGCGTCGGTTAATTCGACTTTTAATAAGCCGTCTTTTATTGCGTCTAATGGAATCGACATTCATTATTTCAGGCGCGATAAAAATACTCGGTTTCATCTGAGAAAAAAATATAATCTCGATGATAAGTCAATTGCGCTAATCTATACGGGTAGAATACATCCGGTTAAAAATCTTCATTTGATTATTGAAGCTTTAAATAAAATAAATTCAAACTCGAATGAAAAAATATATTTTTTTATTGTCGGCGCTGTATCTGACATAAGTTATTTAGAATTTCTAAATAACTTGATAAGCAAAAAGATAAAAGAAAATATTATATTTATTAAATCGGTTCCTCCCAAAAAAATTGTCGAATGGTACACTATGGCCGATTTATTTGTAATGCCAAGCAAAGTAGAAGGGGTCAGTATGTCTTTAATTGAGGCAATGTCGTCTTCTCTGCCGTGTCTTGTCTCTGACAGAGTCGCTAATTTTCGAGAGATTCAAAAAGACAAGGCGGGCATGATTGTAAAACCGAATCTTGAATCTGTAACCGCGGCTTTAAAAAAGATATTGAAAAATAAGTCTCTATTAAAAAAACTGTCAGAAAACGCGAGAAGAACGGCTGAAAAAAGATACGATAAAGAGATAACGGTAAAAAAAATATTAAAAGAGTATGAAAAAATATTAAGAAATGAGCGTAATACAAAAAATATTAAATAAAATATGGGGTCTTGGCGCTTCGCTGGCAAATATGGCGCAAAGGCATAAATTGCTAAACAGCAGAGCGAGAACAGTATTTAGAAAACTGGGGCACCTTTTGATTCCTAAACCTAAAGAAAGAATGACGCTCTCTTTGCCATGGAAAATGAAAATAATTACGCCGCCGGGCTTTAGGGGCGGTAGAAGCTATACTGCCGGCGTCTATGAAGAAGATTTAACAAATTTGTTTAAAAAAATAATAAAACAGAGCGATACGGTTGTAGACTGCGGAGCTTTACTCGGCTATTATACTCTTCTTGCTTCTTCTCTCGCTGGCCCTGAAGGAAAAGTATACAGTTTTGAACCCGAAGCGAAAAGCTGTGAATATCTCAAAGAAAACATTGAAATAAATAAGTTAAAGAACGTTATTTGCGTTAATAAGGCGCTCTCAGAGAAAACCGGATTTGCTCAATTTGCAAGCAGCGAAAGCAAATCAATTGGTACGGTGGGCGGTTTTTTATCTTATGATGAGAATGAAGAAAATACAAATAAAATAGAAACTGTAAGTTTTGACGACTATTTCAAAAAGCTGAATTGGCCCCCTGTTGATTTTATTAAAATGGATATTGACGGAGCCGAGAAATACGCCCTGCTTGGAATGAAACAGCTGAGTAAAAAAAATTCTAAATTAAAAATGGTAATGGAAGTAGATCATAACGCTATTAAAAATTCAAAAAGTAATCCAAAAGAATTATGCGATATTTTAATGGGTTTAGGTTTTAGAAAAGGTTTTGTCGTTGAAAAAAAACTTCAGGAATTTTCGTTAAAAGACGGGTTTCTTTACTTGAAATCGCACTATAATGTTTTACTGACAAAAGAATAAATGCTAAACATGAAAAATAAATTAAAATATTTTATGAAAGGAGTCTCATACCGTATATGGAAGAAGCTTTTAAAAAAAAATACCAAATATACCAGGCATGATTCGGTAAAAATATTAGAAGCGGGCTGCGGTTCGGGAGCTTTGATCTTAAGCTTAAAAAAGTGGTATAAAAATTCTAAGATCATAATCGGCGATTTAGAAATAAATTCGACGGTGAAAGATAAAGAAATAATAGAAAATCATAAGCTCTTGCAGTTTGACGCGCACAGACTTCCTTTTGCAGATAAATCGTTTAATATTATTTTTTCTCTTCAGGTGCTCGAGCATTTAAGAGAACCCGAAAAGTTTATTTCTGAATGCAAGAGGCTCTTAACAGACGAGGGTATTGTTATTTTAAGCACTCCGAATATCGAAAGTATAGGGGCCAAAATCATGAAGAAAAGATGGGTGGGGTTTGATGTCGAACACATATCTTTGAAGTCGGCTTTGACATGGCGCGAGATACTTTTACGACACGATTTAAAAATCATAAAAGACGGAACTACGGGCATTTCAGGGATATCTTTATTTAGGGTTTTCCCTTTTAATTTAATAAATTATATACCCTTGGCCGTTTTTGGATTTTTCCCCTGGTATCAAGGCGAAAGCTATATGGTAATGGCTCAAAAAAAATAATGGAGAAAATATGAATTTTTCAGATATGGCGTTATGAAAAAAAATAAGAAAAAAAATATTTTTATTTTGAGTCTAAAGTACGCCCCCGGGCTTCTTAAAGAATTTTTTGTTTTAGGGAATAATATAAGAAAGCAAAACGCAAATGTGCGCTATATGCTTTCTGAAAAATATAAAGCGTTAACAAAAGAGAATAAAGATATTGACTATGTTTCAAACGCCGCAAATAATCTTGAAATGATTTTAGAGACGTTTTCAGGAAGTCTCTTAAAAACAATTTTAGAAATATTCAACGAAACTGCGCCCGATGTCATTCTTTTTTATAATCCGCATTTGCTAAACCCGATACTTTCAAAAAAACTGAAGAAAATATATCCCGATGCTAAGATTATGCTGTATTTGCACGACCCTTATAAGCCAGAGAAGAAAAGCTATGGCATAAAAAAATCTCTTTATTATACATTTGTCGAACGGGTGCAGAAAAAGACGGTAAAATATATGGATCATGTAATTTCTCCGTCTCAAAGATCAAGCGAACTATTTCTTAGGTATTATAAAAACTTTTCAGGAAAAAACCATATAGCTCCTCTTATTTTGCCCGATAAGAAAGAAAAGAAAACAAAACCTCTTTATTTTACCATTGTCGGGCATGCTCATTTTGCAAGCGGGCATGACGATTTTTTTCGATTGATTAAATTTACCGTTAATAATAAGCTTTCGTTTCATTACGCCATTATAAGTTCGAGTAATATTGATAGATATATGAATTCTTTAACCAAAGAAGAAAAGTCTTTCTTAAAGGTCATAAATAAGCCGGTTATAACCGACGATGAAATAGACGATTTAGTTTCTGAAAGTTTTGCCGTATTCAGGTTCGATAAAGAAGTTACCCAAAGCGGAGTTATACCCGTCGCTTACAGAAAAGGAGTTCCCGTGATTGTAAGAAATATACCGGGCTTAGGTCAGCATGTAGATCATAAAAAAAGCGGCTATGTTATTTCTGAAAAATTTTCGGTTAATGAAGCTATAGAAGCAATGAAGTTTGTCAAAGAAAATTTTAATATGCTGACAAAAAAATCTAAAGATAAATTCAACGGGATATGGTCAGAAAAAAATTGGATAAACTATTATTCATGGTTAAAAAAAATTATCTTATAAAAGATGAAATTACCTGCGGGGCAATTATATGAAATTAACTGACAAAGAATTCTGGAAAGCAAGCTGGAAAAAGTATGGCATTACCGATTGGGTTGATGAAGAACAGGAATTTGTTCCTGAATGGCATAATGTTCTATATAAGACTCTTTTAGAATATAAAGGTAAAGATTATTTTGAGATAGGGTGTTTTCCCGGTAGATATTTGAATTATTTTTACAAAATGTATGGGATGAAAATCAATGGCATTGAATTTCTGGCGTTTAATAAAAAAAAATCAGCTTTTAAAATATATACCGGAGATTTTTTACAGTTTCATTCGAAAAAAAAATATGATCTGGTTTGCTCATTTGGTTTTGTGGAGCACTTTAAAGATTTTCCTTTTATTATTAAAAAACATATTGATATAGTCAATCCTAATGGTATTGTTCTTATTGTAATTCCTAATTTTGTACATGGTTTGCGCTTTTTTATTCGAAGAAAACTGGATAAAGAATTATTTCAAATTCATTTTCAAAATTCAATGAATATTAAGATTCTTAAAAATGAGTTAAGCAAATTGGCAAATATTGATTTTTCAATTAATAGATTAAAATTTTCAGATAAGTATTTTTATCAAGTAAGTAAGACAAAGAAAAAAATCGGAAAATTCTTATCTTTTTTTATAAGAATGATACCGCCATTAGATAGGGGGTTATCCGCAGAGATTATTGTATTAATAAGACCGAGAAAAAATAAATAAATGATGATTTTAAATATAGTTTTTTTCGGTTTTATCTAAATTCTGCTTATTTTTAATAAGTTGATTTGAACTGCAACATGATTATTATTTTATATTATAAAAGAGGATGAATTTTATTGACAGCGTTTTCTCTGTTTAATAATATGTATCATTCATCAGCGAGAAGATAAATATTGGCAAGAGTATTGTATATCAAATAGAGAATATGAAATTTGAAAAGCTTTCCATTCCCGATGTGATATTAATTCATCCTATGGTTTTTGAAGATAACCGGGGTTTTTTCTTAGAGACCTATAAAAAATCAGAATTTTATGAAAACGGCATAATGTATGAATTTATACAAGATAATCACGCGAAATCGCATAAAAATGTATTTCGCGGTCTTCACTACCAGTTAAGTCCCGAAGCGCAGGGTAAACTTATTCGCGTAACGAGAGGCTCTGTTATAGATTTTGCGGTCGATATCAGAAAAGAATCTTCAAGTTACGGCAAGTATGTTTCGGCACATTTGTCGGCAGAAAGTAAAAAAATGCTTTGGATACCTCCGGGGTTTGCTCACGGATATTTAACTTTAGAAGATAACACTGAATTTCAATATAAAACGACCGCTCAATACGCTCCTCTGTTTGAGCGCGGCATAAAATTTGACGATGTTGAAATTTCTCTTGAATTGCCCGTTTCAAAAGAAGATTTAATCTTAGCCGAAAAAGATAAGGTGTTACCCGCGCTAAAAGACGCAGAAAATAATTTTTAATGATATTGATATCGGGCAAATCGGGACAATTGGGCGGCGAACTGACCGAATTGTTTGAAAAAGAAAAAGTAGAATTTAAGGCGTTTGACTCAAGAGAATGGGATATTACCGATTATCAGAAAAACCATAGTATCATCGAAAAAATAAAACCAAATTTGATAATAAACTGCGCCGCATACACAGCCGTTGATAAGGCCGAAAGCGATATAGATAGAGCGTATAAAGTCAATCGAGACGCTTTAGAAAATATCGCAAAATCTATTAAAGACAGTTCTATTAAGCTTTTGCATATTTCTACAGATTATGTATTTTCGGGTATTGAATGCGGCGGCCCCTCAGAAATATGCCGAATAAAACCCTTTGAGCCGAAAGATAAAACCTCTCCCCAGAGCGTATACGCTAATTCAAAAAATGAAGGAGATAAAGCCGTTCAAAAAATACTTTCGTATAATAATAAAATGCGAAACTCTTTTATTATTCGTACCAGTTGGCTGTATTCAAAAAATAGAAATAATTTTGTTAAAACAATGCTCAGGCTGGCTAAAGACGATAAAATTGAAGATATTAGAGTAGTTGAAGATCAAATAGGCAGACCGACATGGGCGGCAAGGCTCGCGCAGTTTATTTTTCTTTTTATTAAAGAGAAAAAACTGAATACAGAACCGTCAATTGAAGGGGGCCTGTATCATTTCGCAAACAGCGGTATTGCAAGCTGGTATGATTTTGCCTATGAGATTATAAAGATGGCTTATGAATTAAAGATAATTAATAGAAGAAAATTAGTTCTTCCGATAAGTACAGAAGAGTATCCGCTGCCCGCAAAAAGGCCCCATTATTCTGTTTTAAATCTAGAAAGCGCAAAGGAGGTTATGCAAAACATACCCCACTGGAAGAACGATTTGAATCGTTGTCTGCGCGAAATGAAATTATGAAATTATAAATCAAGTTTTATAGATAATCAAATGAGTCATATTAAAATCAAAAAAGGAATTGTTTTAGCGGGAGGCTCGCGAAACAGTCTTTATCCCATTGCGACAGCCGTGTCAAAGCATTTTTTTCCCTTGTATAATAAGCCAATGATTTATTATCCCGTTTCTACATTAATGCTGGCCGGTATCAAAGATATTTTGCTGATATCAGCGCCTGAAGACTTGCCTGTTTTTCAAAAACTTTTAGGCGATGGTTTGCAATGGGGAATTTCAATTCGGTACGCCGTTCAGCCAAAACCCCGCGGTATTGCTGAAGCTTTCATCATTGCCGAAGATTTTATAGACGGCGATAGCTGCGCTTTGATATTAGGCGATAATTTATTTTATGGCTATGGGTTATCTGAAATGCTTTCAGACTGTGTTTTAATAGAAAAGGGAGCAAAAATATTCGCGTATAGGGTTAAGAATCCTCAAAGGTACGGCGTGGTAGAATTTGACAGCTTGCAAAGAGTAATTTCAGTTGAAGAAAAGCCTTTAAAACCAAAGTCGCCGTTTGTTGTAACAGGGTTATACTTTTTTGATAATCATGTAGTAGAAAGAGCGAAGAGTTTAAAATTATCGAATAGAGACAATTTTGAAATTTCTGATCTTATTAAGATATATCTTGAAAATGGGGAGCTTATAGCGCGGCCATTGGGGCGCGGGATGGCCTGGCTCGATACAAGTACGTTTGATTCTCTGCTTGAGGCTTCCAATTTTATAAAAATTATTGAAGAAAGGCAGGGGCTAAGAATCGGATGTTTAGAAGAAATTGCCTACCGAAATAATTTTATATCAAAAGAACAATTTAAGAAACTTGCCGAATCGTTATCAAAAACAGAGTATGGCCAATACCTTTATAAAATATTAATAAATAAAATTTAATAAATAAAATGCTATTTTAGATGCCTGCGTCTGACTTGTAATTATTTTATAAAAAATCCCGTAAATAAAAACATTTCATGCATGTTTTATGGCCGAAGGCGTCTTCAATGTATAAATATAATCTATGTTCTTGAAGTATTGAAATAAGTAATTTAAGCGCAAATAACCGAGGTATGAAAAATGAACAATAAAAACGTGCTTTTAGTCGACGATTCTATTTTAACCAGAAAACAGCTTGGCGAGATTTTAGAAGAAGCGGGATGCCGCATAAAAGAATATGCGGTTGACGGCATAGACGCTCTCGAGAAATTTCGGCTTAATCAAGATTTTATCGATTTGGTAACTCTTGATATCACCATGCCTAAGATGGACGGCATAGAAACCCTGCGGGAAATCATGAAAATAAAGCCCGACGCAAAAGTGTATATGGTAAGCTCAATGGGAAAAGATCAAATTATAAAAGAATGCATGAGCTTAGGCGCGAGCGGTTTCATTGTAAAACCGTTTTACAAGAAAAAAATATTTGAAACAATCTTAAGCGTCTCGGCATAATATGCGCTTTAAATTTTAGTGAAATAATATGCGCATATTTGTCCCCAAGTAAGATGAACTAAAATTTAAACTTGACAGCTTGGCCAGATTTTTTTAATTAGTCGCTCTTTTTTTAATTTGACGATAGAAGTTTTAGTTTTTACGCGTCTAATAAAATAGAGATAATAAAATAGAGAATACCGAAAGGATGTCGAGATGACAAGTGTAGAAAAAACAAATATAAAGATAATCATTGCCGATGATCATGACGTTTTCAGAAAACATATTAAAAATCTGATTATTCATAAAAATTTGGCAGAGAAAATTGACGAAGCCGTAAACGGCATAGAGCTGATTAAGAATCTTGAAAAGAACAAATATGATATCGTTCTTTTAGATATATCTATGCCCGAAATGGACGGGCTTGCTGCTTTAGAAGTTATCAAAGAAAGATTTCCCGATTTAAAAATTCTTGTATTAACCATGCATTATGAAGATTCATACAAGAAGAGGGTTAAAGAAAAAGGAGCCGACGGCTTTATCTTGAAAACGCAGATTTTTGATAATATTTTCAAAGCAATTGAAGCCATTATGAGCGGCAAAAAATATTTTATTGATTCTTGAAGAAAAATATTGATTAATATCTTTAAAATTAAATAAGTTTCATAAATCAAGAATTATCTTCAAAAAATATTTTAATAACCGCGTCTGATATTTTTTTGTTTACTCCTTTTACGCTTAAAAGCCGATTGCTTAGCGCGGTTTTATTGGTTTCAAAAAAATCAATCTTTCGAAGGGTCGCCATAAGGTTTTTAGCCGTTTTCTCTGCGATTCCCGGAATTTGATTTAAGGTTGAAGTTAAGTTCTTTTTAAGACGAAGACTTCGATGATACGAAAGACAAAATCGGTGAGCTTCGTCGCGGGCATGGCGCAATATAAGCATGCCGGGGCTGTTTTTATCCATTTTTAGTTTATGGTTCGATTCAAGATAAATTTCTTCTTCTTTTTTTGCCAATGAAATAACGGGAACAGAAATGCCGCATTCAGACCGCGCCTTTAGCGCCGCTTTTAGCTGCGTTATGCCCCCGTCGATAACAATCAAATCGGGCGGTTTTTCATTTGTTTCTTTCAGTTTTCGCAATCGTCTTGAAATTGTTTCATGAATCATGGCGGGATCGTTTATGCCCTCAACGGTTTTGATTTTATATTTTCTGTATCCCGGTTTGTGCGGAAGTCCGTTTTTAAACATAACGCCTGCGGCGACAGGCTCTTGCCCGAATAAATTTGATATATCGTAGCATTCAATAGTTTCGGGTATTTTAGAGAGTTTTAATAAAGAATAGAGCTGTCTTAACCCTCTTCGTTTATTTTGAATATTTTCTGATAAAATTCTTTCGTTAAGACTTAATCGTGCGTTTGTAAGCGCCATTTTAAAAAGATTCTCAATTTGCTTATATTGCGGATGTATGCTTCGCAAAGATCTATTGGTTTTTATTTTAATTTTCTGGCCCGTTTTGTTTTTCAAGGCGTTTTCCCATTGTTTTGCGTTTGGCATTTTATGTGAGATAAAAATAGTATCGGGATAATCAATTAGCCGCATATAATAATCGAAGAAAAACGCCTCAAGATATTCTGCGTATAATTCTTCTGCGGGTTCTTTATGAAAATCGGCGGAGTCATTTGAATAATTCAAATATGAGGCCTCGCTTAGAGCGTAATTTTCTTTACCGGTTAAATTTCCGTTTCTGATTTTTAATATAACGATTTGGGCGAAAAAGATTAATTCGTTATTGTCTTTAGATCCGGTTGAAAAATAATCAAGCCTGGTTTTTAATTCTTGCTCAATCTCTTTTCTAGAAAGCAAAACAAGGCCCGCAATATCATAGTTGTGCCGCTCGTTTTCTTCGTGAACCGTTTGACCCTGAAGCGTTATTTCAATGTCTTTTAAGATGTCTCTGGCTCTGGCCGCTTTTTCAAAATCAAGGTTTTCTGAATAATTATTCATTTGTTTTTTTAAGTTTTCCTGCACAGTCTGGCTTTTGCCTTCTAAAAACTCTTTGATTTGAAGCGTCATATTTTGATATTCCCGCTCGTCGACATTGCCCGCGCAGGGGGCCCAGCAGCGTTTAAGGTGATAGTTCAGGCAGGGTTTGCGGGGTTTGCTTAAAGGAAATTTTAAGGATCTTTTTCTGACAGGAAATATCTTATTGACAAGAGCAAGGGTGTTTCGAGCCGCTTTTACGTCTGAGAAGGGCCCGAAATAAGCGTGATTTAAATTTGTTTTTCTTCGGGTAATGAATAACCGCGGGTACGCTTCGCCCATAGTTAAGCATATATAAGGATATCTTTTATCGTCTTTTAACCTTACATTGTACACAGGGTTGTATTTTTTTATCAGGTTGCTTTCTAAAAGAAGGGCCTCAAGTTCAGATGACGTTACAATCCAGTCTAAGTCGGCGACTTTCGACATAAGAAAACGGGTTTTATATTCGTCGCTGTTAAGATACTGCCTGATTCTGTTTTTAAGATTTTTAGCTTTTCCCGCGTATAAAACCTGTCTTGTTTCTTCATTCTCTTTTTCTTCTTTTTCGCCTAGCCAAAGATAGCATCCGGGCTCAGCGGGTACCGATATAAGCTTTGTTTTAAGGTCTGCTTTTTTATATTGGCTCACTTTAAATGAATAATATATTAAAAGTTGTCTGTCAAGCGTATATTAACTAATAATAGCGCGGTAAAATTTTTCTTTTAAAATAAGGTCCTACGCAAATATCTTTGTATATTTTCCTATCATATAGGAACAAAAATTATAATATTTGCCTAAAGAAGAACGATAATATTTAAGATGTCTTAACCTGCGTTAAGATACAGGCTTTATTTCATCTAAATTGATCTAATTCTGAAAAAAGAAATTTACAATAGACGGTGTTTTGCTACTTCGGTCTATATAAATAGAATCTAAGCGAGAAATCGGTAAAAGTAAAAAATGCTAGAAGATATAAAGAAAATCAGCGTAAGCGAGAATGATAAATATTACGCGAGAAAGTGGTTTACATTATCGGTTGCAAGCTTGGTTGTCGCGGGGCTTTTTTCGCTTTTTTTAACCTTTTCAAGAATACCTTTTTTTAGCCAATTTATAAGCGATCCTCTTTTTTTTAAGCGGGCCCTTGTTGTGCATGTCGATTTGGCGCTTATTGTTTGGATGTTTTCATTTATTGCCGCCGCGTTTTATGTGCTAATACCCGGCGATAGAGAAAAAAATTTTTTCAACAATTTATATTTTGGCGTATCGGTAAGCGGCGTAGGGCTTATGGTTATATCGCCGATAGTCTCGGGTTCGGCGCCTATATTGGCAAATTATGTTCCCGTTGTCGATAATTCATTATTTATTGCGGGCCTGCTGATGTTTGCAGGGGGCCTTTTGTTTACGTTTCTAGATTCTCGCCTTTTATGGGATTCTAAAAAAAACTCGGCAGACGCCGGCGAAAAAGCTTATATTCCCGGTATTCGGGTGGCCGTACTTTTATTTATCATTGCTCTTGAAGTTTTTCTGGTTTCATACTTAAATACAGACTCTTCGTCTGACGCTAAAATTTATTATGAGATTTTATTTTGGGGAGGGGGGCATCTTCTTCAAATGGCTTCAGAAATGGTTAAGGTTTCTATCTGGATATTTCTGCTTTATGTGTTAACGCATAAGTATGCGATTAAAAGACATCATTTTTTTATTATTTCGGGCCTGTATCTTCTTCCCGTTTTTATTTTTGTTCCGTATGCCCTGACTATAAATCCGGCCAATAACGATTATCGCAATCTTTTCACAAACCTTATGAGATGGGGTATTTTTCCTTTTGTTACGGCTGTATTTGTATTTTGTGTACATTTTCTTTACCGCCTGAAAAAAGAAAAAATAAGCTATAAACTAAACAGTCTGCCTTATAACGCTTTTATTATAAGCGTTATATTAACAATCACAGGTTATATTTTAGGCGCTTTTATTGGCGGCTCTAATACGATGATTCCTGCGCATTACCATGCGTCTATAGGGGCCGTTACGGTGGCTTTTATGGCGTTTGCTTTTATTATGCTAAAATTTTTAGATTTTCCTTTACCGCAGTTCAGCAAAAAGAAAATTGTCTCTTATCAGCCGATGATATTCGGAATTGGGCAAATAACCTTTTCAATAGGGTTTGCCATAGCGGGTTCATACGGTATGGGCAGAAAAGTTTATGGCGCAGAACAGCAGGTTAGAGGTTTTTGGGATTACCTTGGGCTCAGCATTATGGGGCTCGGGGGTTTTGTTGCAATTATAGGCGGTTTGATTTTTCTGTCTGTAGTTTTAGCCGCGATGTGGAAAAAATATACCGAATTAAACGCGGCAGTTAAGATTCTAAATAAGGAGGAAAGTTATGGGAAATGAAAATACGCATTGGCTTGAAAGGCTGATGGAAAACCCTTGGATGTTACTGATATTGGGTATCGTTGTACCCACTATATCGTATACCGTTTGGGGAGTGTATGATGTACTGAGTTTACCTGTGGCTCCGTTGCCGTAAGTAAAAAATGAATTTCAAAAAATTAAAGAATTAAAGAACTAAAAAAGGAGAAAATAGTATGAGTTTTATGATACCTGAAAAAGATTGGTTCAAGGCTCCCGATAAAGGCGAAAAAAGCTGGATAGCTATCGGCTTTATATGGTGTCTGGTTCTGTTTTTTTCAATGCCTATTTGGCACATTTATGGAAAGCAGAACTCTTCAAGCGAGTCTTATAGAGTTAAGCCTGAAGATTTTTCTGCAAGAGTAATGAAATTTGTAGAAACAAATTCAATTGGCAAAGACGGAAATACGCCTATTGTACAGCCTAAACCGGGCGGTCACGCGTATGTAATGGGCGGAGGTTATATTTGGTACCCGATTTTAAAATTGAAAAAAGGTAACGAATATATTCTTCATATTTCATCAACAGATTATCAGCATGGTTTTTCGCTTCAGGGTGAAGCGGGAATTAATATGAATTTTCAGATTCTTCCCGGATACGATCACGTATTAAAAATCACTCCTACCACAAGCGGTACATTCAATATTGTTTGTAACGAGTTTTGCGGCGCGAGACATCATGTGATGACTGGTAAAATTTTAGTGGAGGATTAAAATATTATGAGTTCTATAGCAGGTTTTTTAAAAGGGAATTTTCTTCCCGGGCAATCAAGAAGCTGTGACACGACGGGTCTTCCGGTTTGCAATACCGCTTCTTTATACATTCGATTGAATGCGGTTATTGCTGTTGTTTCGCTTCTGATTGGGGCAATCGCGGCAATTTTAATTGCTCTTACAAGATGGCCGGCCGTTCACCTTCTTCCGGCTGAATGGTTTTATCGTTTTTTAACGGTTCATGGTTTTAATATGCTTATTTTCTGGATTATTTTTCTTGAAATTGGCATATTGTACTTCGTTGCTACGACGCTTCTAAATTCAAGATTGTTTTCAAAAGCAATTGCGGCTATTTCGTTTGCTTTGATGCTGATTGGTATGATAATGGTGAACGCCATGATTTTTACGGGACAGGCCGATGTTCTTTTTACGTCATATGTTCCGTTAATGGCTCATCCATTATTTTATCTGGGAATAATCTTATTTGCGGTAGGCGCGCTTTTGGGCGTCGCTAATTTCTTTTTGACAATTCATATTGCCAGAAGAGATAAAACATATGAAGGTCCTTTTCCATTAGTTGTATTTGGCGCTATTACAGCGGCCGTGATCGCTGTTGTTACCATTTTACACGGCGCTGTGGTTTTAATTCCCACGCTACTATGGTCGGCCGGTCTTCTAGAAACTATAGACCCAGGTTTTTACCGTGTTGTATGGTGGGGCCTAGGACATATGTCTCAGCAGATTAACGTTGCAGCCATGATCTCAGTATGGTACTTTATGTTCAGCCTGATAGTTGGCGCAAAACCTTTAAATCATGCAGTATGTAGAGGCGCGTTTATTCTATATATTTTGTTTATTAACCTTGCTTCTGCTCACCATCTACTTGTAGACCCGGGCGTAAGCACAGAGTGGAAAATATGGAATACTTCTTACGCTATGTATCTTGCCGTATTGGCTTCTATGCTTCACGGTTTTACGGTACCGGGCGCTCTTGAAGTAGCTATGCGTAAAAAAGGCTACAGACAAGGTCTTTTCGGATGGCTTGCGGCTGCTCCCTGGAGTAACCCAGGTTTCTCAGGCGTTTTTATGGCGATGGTCATGTTTGGCTTTATCGGCGGTATTACAGGCGTTACCATTGGTACAGAGCAGATTTCAATTATTACACATAATACATTGAAACTTCCGGCTCACTTTCATGGTACTGTAGTTGCGGGTACAACGCTTACTTTTATGGCCTTAGCCTATTATGTGGTGCCTTTGATATTCCAGAAAGACTGGTACGCGAAAGGTTTATTAAGATTACAGCCATATATATTCGCTATCGGTATTTTCACAGTGATTATTGGTATGCAGTTTGCAGGTTCAGCCGGTATTCCTAGAAGACATTGGGATATCAGTTTTGCCGGAACTCCAATTCCTATCACTCCGATGGAATCTGGCTGGCTAGCTTTAGTAGGTATCGGCGGCGTTATCGCTTTTCTTGGCCTTCTAATTTTTTTACTGGCTACTGTTGCAACGGTTTTCTTTGGAAGATCAAACAAAGGTAGACCAATGGAAGATTGGGGCGGAGTAAAAGATATATCGGCAGGCGCCGGCACATGGACAAAAGAAGACGATCATAAAACTCCCGGAACATGGGCGTTGGTTATGATTCTTCTAACTTGTTTTGTGGTTTACTTTTTCGCTAACTGGAAAGCGTTAGCTGACGTTTGGTGGGTTCATTAATACCCATCTAAATAATATTATAATCAGGGACTTTTTAAGGTCCCTGATTATAATAATGTTTTAATCTCTTTAAATTAAATTATTGTATTTTATCTATCTTGTTAAAAAATCATTTTTTTTTAGCCAAGGTGAGTAAAATAGAATAAATTTAACCAATAATGTAAATACGGTATTGTAATTGCATTTATTCTTTATCTGATAATTAGCAAACAAGAAAATAAAAAGGAAAACAATATGGAAAACCAAAAAAAATCTAACGTTGATATTATTGAAGAAATTCAAGACTGGCTTGCCGGGTGGAAGTTCCCGATTGTAACGCTATATATGATGTTTTTTATAGTGATTTTCTTCTTTTTGGTATTAGTATATCCTGAATCCGACTCTGTCATAGGTCAATTTGCCGAAGATTTTAAAAGATGGTGTTATGGATATGATCCCGCAACCGGAAAGTTAGAGATAGCATATGTAGTGATGTTTTTAACCGATCCGTTTATTATTGCAACGGTTATATATTATATATGGAGAGAGCCGGTAAGAAAAATATTAAAAGAAGATCCAAAGCAGACTTTACGATATGGCGGGTATGCGTTGGCAATTGTATTAATATCAATTTTCGGGATGTTAAGAATTTCAAGCGGCGATAAAGAAATAAACGCTTTGTCACAGCTGAAAACAATGGAGTTTCCCGCTGATAATTTGCGAACAGAGATTCCGGCAAGAAACTTTAAACTTATTGACCATAAAGATAAGCAAATTGAATTGAATAATTACAAAGGAAATGTCGTTATTGTTACGGCTTTTTATACAAATTGCCTAAAAACATGCCCGGCTATTTTGTTTCAGTTAAGAAAAATTGTAGAGTCTATTGATATTAATGATAGAAAAATTTTAAAAGCGCTGGCGATTACCCTTGATCCTGAAAAAGATACCAAAGAGAATATGGTTAAAACTGCAAAAGATCATAAATTAATTACAGATGAATATCATCTATTAAACGGTAAGCCTGAAAATGTTTATGCAGTATTAGAGCAATATGAAATACCAAGAATTGTAAATGAAAAAACCGGCGAAATTGATCATCCAAATGTTTTTATACTAATTGATAAGCAGGGTAAAATTGCCTATAGGTTTACTTTAGGAGAGCTTCAGGAAAAATGGATGAAAGAAGCTCTTGAAATTTTAATAAAAGAAGCATAAAAATTTAAAAAAAATTGTCAAATTTAAAAAAAATACATAAATTCAATTATTATAATTATTTAATAATGCGATTTTTAAGACAGAATATCCTCATCTGTTGTTCCAATGGTTATCATTGAAAGAATTAATTAGTCTATTCTATTAGATAGGCTGATTAATTATTATTTGAGTTAGAGCGGTATATTCTGAAGCGTTATTAAAATATAAAACTTATGTAAGGAGAATAAACTATCATGGCCAAAGAAGAAAAAATAAACAGTAAAACGATTGTGTATGACATTGCTCCCGTTCCTCAGGTTTGGGGCGAATCGGTTCTAAAAATATTAAATAATATATTTTTAAATATAAACGGGGTTCTGTCAAGGCTGATACCCCTTCATGTTAACCCCTTTGTAAATGCGGGCGCAATTGCAAATACCAGCCTTATTATAGCGATAATATCGGGAATTCTATTATTATTCTGGTATGTGCCCAGCGTAAATTATGCCTATGAATCATTAGAGGCAATGAAAAAAAGTCCTTTATCTGCTCAACTTTTTAGATCGATACACAGATACAGTTCAGACGCATGTATACTATTTGGTATTATTCATGGTTTTCAAATGTTTTTTTCCAGAAGATTTGCAGGCGCCAGATGGCTTGCCTGGGTTACAGGAATGTTAATTATTGGTTTTATTTGGGTTATCGGCTGGCTTGGTTACTGGCTATTATGGGATGTCAGAGCTCAAGAAATCGCCACAACTTCTATTCGAATACTAGATGTGCTGCCTATTTTTTCAATGCCTCTTACAAATAATATTTTAGCCGATGAACTTGTCGGTACAACGATATTTTTTCTGGTATTTTTCTTTCATATGATATTACCGCTGCCCATGGCTGTCGCTTTATATTTGCATATTACAAGGCTAAACCGTGGAAAGTTATTTGCCAATAAAAATATGACTATGTGGATACTTATAACAATGTCTATATTATCATTTGCAGTTCCGGCGTATAATATTGAAAAAGCCTCAATGTCAATTATTCCACAGAATTTTACTATGGATTATTGGTACATGGCGCCTTTATTTATCTTTCAGAGATTATCTGAAGGCATGGTCTGGTTAGTATTTCTAGTTTTAGGAATAGTTACATTTACTTTTCCATGGACATTAATAAAGAGAAAAAAAGAAAAAGAAAAAACTCCGGCAAATGTTGATACATCAATGTGTAATGCGTGTAGAACATGCGCCAGAGACTGTCCTTATAACGCAATTACAATGGTGCCACGCACCGACGGCAAGAAATTTGACGCTCAGCCTGAAGTAAAAGAATCTCTATGTGTAAGCTGCGGTATCTGCGCGGGAGCCTGTAAAACAGGCGCGATTGGCTTGTCATGGTTTGAAAATTCAGCGATTCGTCAGAAGATGCAAGCATGGGCCGATGAAATCAAAAAAGATAAAAAAACAAAATTTGTGGCGTTCATATGCGGACAATCGGCTGGCGGTAATTTTAATATTAATGATGAAACAGGCGAATGCCAACAACTTGAAGGTTATAAAGTTTTGAAAGTGCCATGCATCGGTTGGTTAAACATGAGATTGCCTGAAATGCTAATAAAAAACGGCGTTGAAGGAGTTTTGATTGCGGGATGTAATGACGGCGACTGCGTAAATAGAGAAGGGGTCGAAGTTACCGAAAAGCGTCTTAAAGGAATTTATGAGCCCACTTTAAAACTTTCAGACAGCGAAAAAGAAAAAATTAAATACATCAAAGCATCTGGAACGAAAGCCTTATTGGTTAAAAAAGAAGCAATGAAATTCAAAGAAGATTTTACTCAAAAACAGGATCAAAAACCTGCGAGTAAAGTTGTGACCTTGATATCATATGCCGTGCTGTATACGCTGTTTACTGCGGGAATATACTTATTGAGCGATTATGGGTATACCACTCCATTTGAAGGGAAAACAGAATTAATTGTTTCATTGGAACATCCGGGCGAAACAAGCGAGAATTGCAGACAATATACAAAAGAAGAAATGGAAAAGATGCTTCCGCATATGAGAAAAACCGAGATATGCGAAAGAAAACGTTCGCCAGTTTCTATGATTATTAAAGTTGACGAAAAAGAAATCTCAAATAAAACATATAAACCTGCCGGTCTCTGGGAAGACGGTAAAAGTATGGGTATTGAAAGATTTGACGTTAAGCCGGGGGCGCATAAAATAACCATTGAAATAAACGACAGTCTTAAAAACGATTGGAAGTATAAAACTGAAAAAGAATTGAATTTTCTTGAAGGCACAAGAAATGTGCTTGTTTTTAACCGAGGATTTAACTGGTTTTTGCATAAAAAAGATAAAGAATAAAAAATTATTGTAAAATACAATCATAAATATTGATTGGCAATATATTAGAAATTTCTTTAATGACATAAAAAATATAGGAAAATTGTCGGGTGAAAAAAGAAGGGGTATTATACAAACAATCAAAGCTTTAATTACTCTTTGTAAACCAAAGATCGTATTAATGTGCCTTATTGTCGGTCTATCTGGTATGATTCTTGCGAGCCGCGATATTCAGGCATCGGCTATGCAGATGGCTTTAGCCATGATTGCATTGCTTTTAGATGTCGCCGCGGCTAATTCTTTAAATATGTTTCTTGAGAGAAATTCTGACAAGAAAATGGAAAGAACAAAGAATAGGCCGTTGCCTTCAGAAAAATTAAACCCGATGACTGCTCTGATTTTTGGCAGTATTTTAGGAACTTTATCTTTAGTAATTTTATTTTTCTATGTAAACAACGTTACTTTTGTGTTGGGCATAATAGCGCTAATAACATACGTCATGGTATACACTCCCCTAAAGTATAAAACTCCCTATGCATTGTATATTGGCGCAGTACCTGGGGCTATGCCTGTTTTAATGGGATATACGGCCGTTTCAAATCAAATTGATTTAATCGGTTTTATTTTATTTTCAGTTCTTTTCTTTTGGCAAATTCCGCATTTTCTTTCAATAGCCATTGTAAGAAAAAATGAATATAAGGCTGCAGGAATTAAAGCGTTTTCATTATATCTTGAAGAGAAATATATTTCAATTCAAATGATAATATTTTCTGTTTTTATGATGATTTCAAGCTTGCTGATTGGTTATGCAAAAATTGCGGGAAATATTTATTTAATAATGAGCTCTATAATTGGATTATGGTTTATATTCGCAATTATACAAGGCGTTAAGAATAAAGATTATAAAAATATGGGCAGCATAGTTTATACGAGATCGATTGTCTATCTGCCGCTTTTAATCGCTTCAGTATCAGTCGATATATTAATTTCTAAATACATATAGAAGTAAGGTCATAGTAATGGAAATAAAAATTAGCATATCGAAAATACCTTTTTTCAAATTTGTAACGCCGGGTCTTGCAGGTAAGTTAAAGACATTATTTAAAATTAAAAATTTCAACAAAGATGATGTAATTCTAAAGTATGGGCAAGATGTTCCCGGATTTTACATAATTGTACAAGGGGATGTTCTGATTCAAACCGAAAGACATGAATCAGTTCTGGCGCACCTAAAAGAAGGGCAGGGGTTTGGCGAAATGTCTTTGGTTGAAAATCAAAAAGCGGCTGCAAACGTTAAAGCTACTGAAGATAAAACAAAACTTCTCTTTTGCGAGGCCGAAGATTTTAAGAAACTAATATCAGACGATTTTGTATTTGCCGCGGCTTTTTATAAAGGGGCGTCAACTATATTGTCTGAAAGGCTGCGAAAAACGAATTTATTAATCGAAACAGAGATGGACAAAACTAGAGGTATTATTAAAGATTTAATGGAGGCCGAAGGCATTGTCGCAAAATTGGCAAAAACCAGAGTTTCAATTGACGGTACAGGCGAAAATTTGATATCGAAATTAACAGATACTTTGCCTGTATTAAATGAAATTGAATTAAAAGCGCCCGAATATAAAACTCAATTAGATATGATTAAAAATACTATAAAAAAAGTAGTTACTGTTGACAGTCAAAATTTTGATATTATTTCTCAGCAAGTAGAACGAATTCATAAGTATCTTATAAATATGCATCGATTGCTTGAGGGAGAAGATGTAAGCGCCATACAAGGCGATCAGAATATATTTTCGGTAGACTTAGATAAGGGGCCGGATGACTCAGAAGAAGCAATTACATTTTTTTAATTGCTAATGCAGAAATTGCTTGTCTTTATAACTCAAGTTTTTAATTGATATATCTAAATGCAATTTAAAGTAAAAGTATCTAAAATACCATTTTTCAAATATATAACCCCTGAAATTGCGGGAAAGCTCGTCGCCTTATTTAAGGTACAAACATATAATAAGCATGATATTATTCTCAGCTTTGGTCAAGATGTCCCGGGGTTTTATATTATAGTACAAGGAGAAGTCGTCGTTCATACAGAAAATTATGAATCAGTATTGGCAAATTTAAAAGAAGGGCATGGTTTCGGAGAGATGTCGTTGATTGATAATCAAAAAGCCTCGGCTAATGTAAAGGCCTTTGAAAAGAGAACGAAAGTTCTATTTTGCGATTCTGACGCTTTTAAGAGACTGATTTCTGAAGATTTTATTTTCGCGGCCGCATTTTATAAAGGGGTATCAAGCATACTTTCTGAACGATTGAGAAGAACTAACCTGCTCATAGAAACAGAAATGAACAAAACGAGGGGCATTATAAAAAATTTAATGCAAACTGAGGGTATAGAACAAAAGTTAGGAATTGCAAGAAAATCTATAGACGGTACCGGCGAAGGTTTTATAAATAAATTAAATGAAACAATTCCCGCCTTAGACGCGGTTGTTTTGAAGGCCCCCGATTCTAAGGCCGATATTGAAGCAATTAAAGACAATATAAGAAAAGTAATCACGATAGATAGTCAAAATTTCGATATTATCGCTCAGCAGGTTGAGAGAATCAATAAATATTTTCAAAACATATATCGTTTATTAGAAGGCGAAAATGTCGATCATATCGCGGGCGATAAAAATATATTTGAAGTTGACCTTGATAAAGGTCCCGTAGATTCTGATGACGCAATTACTTTTTTTTAACGCTTTTTAAAATAGTTTTTGGCAAGCGTTATCCAGAGGTTAACGCCTATTTCTAATATATTATCATTAAAATCATAATAAGGGTTATGCAGACCAGTGTTTTTTTTACCTGAACCAAGAAAGAAATAACAACCAGGAATCGATTTTAAATAAAAAGAAAAATCTTCGCTGCCCATACTCGGTTCAATGTCTTTTACTACATTTTTTTTTCCTAATAAAGGTTCGGCGGTATTAATAACGAAATCGGTTTCTTTTGGCGAGTTGACGGTAATCGGATATCCATCGGAATGCATTATAAAATCTACTTTTATATTACATCTTTGAGCGAGCGCTTTGCAGGCTTTTTTTATTTGTGTTTCAATTTCAATGTGCTTTTTACCGCTAAAACAACGAAAGGTTCCCTTAAGCTTAACGGCTTCGGGAAGTATGTTCCATGAATCGGGAGAGTCAATAGCGGTTACAGATAATACAGAATTGTCAAAAGGGTTGGTTCGCGATGTCTGACTATGAAGCGAAACGATAAGCTCTGAAGCATGCAGTATAAGATCGTTCCCTTTATAGGGCATTGCTGCGTGAGTTCCTTTGCCTTGTAGTATAATCGAGAAACGACTGCAAGACGCCATAATGGGGCCTTTTTTAATTCCCACTTTGTTTTCTTCCAGCGAGGGCCAGTTATGCATTCCAAAGATGGCTTTCATGGGAAATCGATTTAAAAAGCCGTTTTCAATCATATTGCGGGCGCCGCCTTCATTTTCTTCAGCGGGTTGAAAAATAAAATAAATATTGCCGTTAAATTCTTTATCTTCAGCCAGATATTTGGCTGCCCCTAAAAGCATGGCCATGTGACCGTCATGACCACAGGCATGCATTTTGCCCTGATTTTTTGATTTATGAGAAAAATTGTTTTTTTCGGCGATATTCAGGCCGTCCATGTCGGCTCTAAAGCCTATAAAAGGTTTTTCGCTTCTTTTTAGACTGCCGATAACCGCCGTTTCAGGTTTTCCCGTAAAGACTTCAATTCCATAGCTTTCAAGCTTTTCTTTTATAAAAACCGATGTTTCATATTCTTCAAAAGCTGTTTCTGGAAAAGTATGCAGATGTTTTCTGTATTTAATAATTTCGTTAAGAAATTGATTTGAAATAATTGTATTTCTCATATGCCAAGAATTTTATTTATATCTTCATAAGTTCGAGACTGAGATTCTGCGACTTCTTTATTAACAAGCATGCCTGTAAATGTATTTATGCCGCTTTTTAGAGTATTATTCTCTGTTATAGCTTTTATTAATCCCTTTTCGACTATTTCAAGAATAAAAGGCGCAGTGGCATTTGTAAGAGCGAAGCTTGAAGTGCGCGGTACGGCGCCGGGAATGTTTGGTACGCAGTAGTGAAGAATGTCATTTTCAATAAAAACAGGTTTAGAATGACTTGTCGGCCTTGAAGTTTCAATACATCCTCCCTGATCTATGGCAATATCAACAATGATAGAGTTTTTTTTCATTGTCAAAAGAGTCTCTTTAGAAATTAGTTTGGGAGCTTTTTTTCCCGTAATTAAAACGGCTCCTATAAGCAAATCGGCTTTTTTTATTTCTTCTTCTATATTATGAGTATTTGACATTAGGGTATGAATTCTTCCTTCATATCTTTCGTCGAGACGCGTTAAACGATGGGGGTCGATATCTAAAACAGTCACCGAGGCTCCTAAAGCTGAAGCTATTCTTGCGGCGTTTGCGCCCGCGTTTCCCGCTCCTAAGATAGTTACGTGTCCCGGTTCGACGCCTGGTATTCCGGCAAGAAGAATTCCGCTGCCCCCTTGTGCTTTTTCTAAAAATCTGGCCCCAATTTGAATAGACATTCTTCCCGCAATTTCGCTCATCGGAGCTAAAAGAGGAAGATATCCGTTTTCTTCTTTCATTGTTTCATAAGCAATCGCAATAACCTTTTTTTTTAGAAGTTCGCCGGTTAAATCTAACAGAGGAGCCAGATGCAAAAAAGTAAATAATATCAAATCTTCGCGTAAGTGCTTATACTCTTCTTTTTGCGGTTCTTTTACTTTGACAATCATATCTGAATTTTCATATACTGCGGCTGGGTTTGACATTATCTCTGCGCCTGCCGATAAAAATTCTTCATCTGACACGCCGCTGCCGATACCAGTATCTTTTTCAATTATAATTCGATGCCCTCGAGATACAAGAGTTTTAACCGTTGCGGGCAAAATGGCGCATCGAAATTCATTATCTTTTATTTCTTTTGGTATGCCTATAGTCATATTCTAAATCCATTATTGAAATAGGTATTCAATTTTCAATAAAGATTTTTTTTATTAACTATTTACCATACAATATATTTTATGAGGCTTGCCTTTCTAAATAAAATATTAAAACCATCCTTTATCGTGAATTATCGGTTTATAGTACTTGAAGGCATTGACGGCAGCGGCAAGTCGACATTGGCAGAAAATATTAAAAAACATTTTTCTAAAAATCATTTCTGTATCAAGTTAAGCGAACCCACTGAATTAAATCTATGGGGCAGGGAACTGCGTAAGATCTTAAAAAGTAAAGCCTCGCTCAATGAAAAACTTTCGTTAAAGCTGCGCCGTTTATTTAAAAAAGACCGATTATGGGATATTAAAAACAGAATAAAACCGGCGTTGCAGGAAAATAAAATTGTAATTCTGGACCGATACTATTTTTCTACGGCCGCTTATCAGGGCGAAAATCAAAAAGAGGCAGACGAGATCATGCGAGAGTACACTGAAGATAACAGAATTTTACAGCCTGATTGCGTATTGTATTTGAAAATCAAGCCTGAATATACATTAAAGCGAATGGCGAAGAGAAATGAGGCAGAAGAAATATTTGAGCATAAAGAGGCTCTTCAAAAAATATTTGAGCGCTATGAATATATTGTTTCAAACTACGCCAATGAAGCTAAGATAATCGTTTTAGACGCCGGCTTAAATGAAAAAGAATTGGCGAGCGCGGCGCTCGCCGCGCTCAATGAAAAGAGATAGCTAGTGAAAATTTTGATAATTCGTTTTAGTTCGTTAGGAGATATTGTACTTACTACCCCCATTTTATCTTTTTTAAAAAAAGAGTATTCTTCATCAGTAATTCACTATGTTACCAAAGAGAGTTTTAGAGAAATTTTAGAAGAAAATTCAAATCTTGACAAAGTTTTTTTACTAAAAAAACAATCTCTTTTTCAACTCGCCAAAGAAACGAAAAATTATGATTCGCTGCCTTATGATTTGGTTTTTGATTTGCATAATAGCCTTCGGTCTAAATTATTTTCTATGCTTATTAAAGCTAAAAAAAATTATAATTACAAAAAACCATATTTGAAAAGATGGATGCTGGTTTATATGAAAATCAATTTATTTAAGAAAATAAATGAAATTCCTTATTTGTACATTCAAAACTACAAAAGGGGAAATAATCAAAAAATAAAACTAAATCGGCCGCAAATTATTCCTGTTGCTTTAGATAAAAAAAAGAAATTGGGATGGAACGATAAAAAAAAGACAATCGCCATATCTGCCGGCGCAAGATGGTTTACAAAAAGATGGCCCGTTAAAAATTTCATAAATGTTATTTCAAAAATAATTAGCGAAAATCCCAGACTGCAAATTGTTCTATTAGGCGGCAAAGAAGAAATTGAGACATCAAAGCTGATTGTAAAAAGCATTAAAAATAAGAATCTCTTTGATTTTACGGGAAAACTCTCTATAAGAGAAAGCGCCTATCTTCTTTCAAAGTCTGACCTTTTTTTAACTAACGACAGCGGATTGATGCATGTCGCTTCTGCCTTTGATATAAAAATAGTAGCTTTATTTTTAAGCACTGTTGTTGAATTCGGATTTCAGCCGTTTACGAAAAATAAAATTATTTTATCTGAAAAAATAAAATGTAAACCATGCGATCACAAGGGGTTGCCAAAGTGTCCGAAGAAGCATTTTCAATGCGCTTATCTGATAACTGTTGAAAAAGTTTTTAATATATTAAAAGAAACTATAAAATAATTTTATAGTTTTTCAGCCTGTAAAAAATAAGTATTTTCGCCTTCTTCGGTTTTTAGTTTTTGAAAATAACTTTCAGGACGATCTTTAATATTGTTAAGCAAGACTCCTTTGCCGTTTATATTTTGCCAGTATTTAGAGTTTTCAATAACAAAAAGAGCGTCATAAATATAGGGCCAGTAGTCAGAGGCAAATTCAAAAAGAGTTCCATTCTTTGAAATATTCGTTATAGAATTTAGAAAATTCTCTGTTAATATTCTGTGCTTATGATGTTTTTTTTTGGGCCAAGGGTCGGGAAAGTTGATAATAATATGATCAAAGCTGTTTTCGGCAAAGATATCTTCAAAATACCATGATACATCCAAAAGCATCCATCTTATATTCTCAATATTTTCTTTTTTTTGATTTTTAATGGATCTGATAATTCTTTTCTTCTTTTTTTCAAGAGCAATGATAAGAGAATCACGATTTTGTTTTGCCAGCTCAAGAGTAAACTCTCCCCAACCGCTGCCTATTTCGAGAATAAAACCGTTATATTGGTTAAAATTCTTTTTAAGAAAGTATGGAAAATTTGATGGTTCAAAGGGCAGAATATAATTCTTTTCAATTTCAGAAAATTTTCGGCTTCTTTGGGTTAATATTTCGGTAAGTTTTTTTTGAATTTTCTCGTTTTTCATTGATAAAGAAATGTTCATACCAATCGCCTGTGAGGCGGCTAGCATTCTATATTAAGAAGCGATATTCGCTTTACAATATCATATAATTAGTATAAGTTTATGGGTATAAGACAGCTACAAAGTTTCCTGCGGCTTCTTCAAAAGGTTTATAGGTTGTTATTTTACTAAAACCGGCCATTTTGCCAAAAGTTATAAAGTTATTTTCGCTAAATAAATGCATGTGCTCCAAAGGTTTTAATGCTTTCCAATTGCATCCCAGTTTCTTAGAATTCTCGCATTCAATATTTGGGGTTTGAACAATAAAAACGCCGTCGTCTTTTAATAATCGGCGAATTGATTTTAAATCTGACAAGGGATCTTCAAAATGCTCTACTACGTCAATGGCGGTAATTATATCAAAATATTTATCTTCAAATCTATTTGAAACGGTTTGAAATTTTTCGCTGAATATCTGATCTTTAAATTTTGGATATGTATTACAAAAAGGTCGAATTACTTCTGGAACCAACTCTACTCCAAAAACATTGAAATTTTCTTCAATGGCGACTTTCAATAAAAAACCCTTATTGCACCCTATATCAAGCATCGTTTTCTGATCATCTGATGCGAGATGTCTCTGTTTGACAAAATCAAATATTTTATGCGCTCGATTCAAGAAATGTTTATATCCCCCTAAGCTTCGCATTTTTCGAATTGAGCCAAATAGTTTACGGCGAATTGATTTAAAGTTGCCTCCGCCATGCGCTTTTTTTATTTCTTTTATATTTGCTAATTGGTCTACATAAGTTAAACTGCAACATTCACATTTAACATATACTAAATTGTCAATTTCACAATAGAACCTGCTTTTCTTTGTATTTCCGCAAATAACACATGGTCGCTTAGGAATATAATCATTCATTATTCTTTATCTTCTAAATTAAAATTAATATATCACGTATATTGTCAATTCTATTTTATTATGGCTTCAAAAGAAAATATAGATATGTGGTTAATGAACCCGCGCCCATTGCCCCAGGTACGATCAGGAATTAAAAATTGAAACTGTGTCGAAATTAAAAAGATATCCTAAAAAATCAATAACCTTAATTCATAAATACAGATATCGTCTAAATTTATTCATACTTTGATTTTCAAAAAGCTTTACGTAACTTATCCTTTTTACATTTTGACGGATTCTGTGGATATAGTGTTTAAATACAATGATTTTTATTTCGACAAGTAACGGGATTTTCAAGCTTAAAGATTCGCTTGATTTGCCGGCAATAATTTTAAAGCCAGAATCTTCTTTAGGATTTTTTGGTATAGTTTATTATGCAAAAGAAAAAAGCGTTTTAGCCGCTTCAAGAGAAAAATATCGATTAAATTTTCGTTCTAAACATTCGACGGATGTAAAAATTTATGAGATTGATTTAAATTCTCTGGAAAGCCGAGAACGCTGCGTTGTGCCAAAGGTGTATGATGTTCATCAAATTGAAATTATTAACGATACGTTATTTTTAACGGATACTACATTAAATCGCATACATGTTTTTGATTTAATCTCGAATAAAACGAAAGGCATAATCAATGTGGGGTCTAAAAGAAAAGATATAAATCATATAAACGCATTACTGAAAAATGATAACGAATTATGGATAGGTTTAAATAATCGCGGACGCAGCGACAGCGAAATTCTTATGCTTTCGGCTGAAACGGCGTTGATGAACGACGGTTTAAAAAAAATTGACGCTTTGAAAACAGGCAAAATAGTTAAGTTATCAGGTTATCAGCATACTCATGATTTAGAAGTTTATAACGAAGCTGTAATTGCATGCGCCTCAAAGCAAGATAGTGTTTTTCGAACAGATAACCTTGAAATTATCGTTCATTTAAAGGGTTTTATTCGCGGACTTGCTTCTGATAAAGAAGGGCTTTGGGTTGGCATAAGCCCTACTGCATCAAGGGCCGAAAGGCACAAATCAAATTTAGACGCAGAACTTTGCTTATTCTCTCATAACGACTTTCAATTAATTAAAAAAATAATCGTTCCTGGCGCGGGTCAGCTTTGCGATTTATTATATGTACCAAAGTAATCTATTAACGAACAAAAAAATAGATATTCTTATAATAAGTATAAATACGTTCATTGTAATGAAAACAAATTGACGGTCTGTTTTTAGGCAAAATGGTGCCTTTATTAAGGAGATAAAACCAATGAGTACATACAGCGCAGACGAAATATTTCAATTTGCCATAAGAATAGAAGAAAACGGCAGAAAATTTTATTTAGAAATGGCAGAAAAATTTAAGAGTAACGAAAAGATTCATGCTCTTTTTCAGGAGCTCTCAAAACAAGAGGTAGAACACGCTATTGCTTTTGAAACGATTTTAAAAAGTTTTCAAGATTATTTTTCTTCAGGTTCGTATCCAGAAGAATATTTTACCTATCTGCGGGCATATGCAAACAACTCCATTTTTTCAGAAGAAATCTTAAAAGAAGAAAAAGCAAAAATTTCTGATTTAAAATCGGCGTTTGATTTTGCCATTAGAAGAGAACTTGAGTCGATAAGCTATTATAATGAACTTAAAAACCTTGTGTCTCCTGAAGATAAAGACAAAATAGAACAAATCATAGAAGAAGAAAGAAAACATTTCTTAAGGCTGAACAAGCAAAAGCAGGAGCTTGTCTAAATAAGAAGCTTTTCAAGATATACTGAAATCCGTTAAAAGAGGATTCTTCTCGGCTATAATGTTTATTTATAAAGAGATCAATTTTCTTTTTCTGCTTTTTCTGTTGTCTTATTCTTTAGTAATTCGATAATTTCTGTATGGTTATTTTTTGTCGCAATCTGAAGAGCGCTTACGCCTTCAATACTCATAAGGTTTAGGTTTGCGTTATTATCAAGTAGAATCTTTACAGTTTCTGTATGAGAATTTTTTGCCGCAAGCATTATGGGCGTAAACCCTGTGTATGTTTGAACGTCAAGATTTGCTTCATTTCGTATCAGATATTTTATTATTTCAACGTGTCCCTTGCTAGCCGCTGCGTGTATAGGGGTTAAACCGGTATCGGCTTTTAAGTTTAAATCGGCTTTGTTTCTCAATAAAAGTTTAACTATATCAGTTTGACCATAATTTGAGGCCAATATTAAAGCGGTTATGCCTTTGCGGTTTTGAATATTTGTGTCGGCTCCGATTCGAATTAAAAAATCGGCAATTTCTGTATTCCCTTTTTGTAAAGCGGTCATTAAAGAAGTAAACCCGTTTTTATTAACAGAGTTTAAGTTGGCGCCTTTTCTAGTAAGTAGTTTAGTAATTTGAACGCTTCCGGCTTTTGACGCAAGATACAAAGGGGTTATACCTCTAATATCCTGGGCGTTTACATCTGCCTTGTTTTTTATTAAGTAATCTGCCACCTGATAATGTCCATTTTCAGTTGCGGCCATTAATGTTGTCCATCCTGAATTGTTTTTGGCGTCTATATCCGCTCCGCTTCTTAATAAAAACGTGACAACTCTGACGTCTTCAGAGGCCGAAGCAAATAATATAGCAGACGACCCTTCATTGTCGGTGGCCGTAATATTTGCGCCTTTTTCGGCTAACAGCTCGACAATTGGACGATGCGCATTCGCAGAGGCCGCCATTAAAGGCGTGAAACCGGTCTGATCTTTGGCGTTGACATCGGCGCCTTTCTCAATTAAAATTTCGACAATTTTTGTATGTCCCCCGGCTGCCGCCGCCATCAAAGGCGTATATCCGGTATTATCTTTGGTTTTTACATTGGCCCCGGCTTCAATTAAATATTCGACAACCTCAAGATGTCCTTTTTCTGCGGCCTTATCTATAGCCGTTATACCATCGCTGTTTTTAACGTTTACGTTTTCGCCTTTTCCTATTTGTGATTTTGCCTCTTCAAGATTACCTTGCGTTGATGCGTCTATCAGAGCGTTGTTGCCGCTGGCGCATTGCATATATGATAATAATAATATTATTAAAAATAATGTATTTTTCTTCATAAAAACTCCTTGTATCTCTTTCTTTATATCGACTTTTTTTCGGTAATTTCACATTTTATTTTAAATGCGAATGTTAAATATTTTGTTAATAATAAATTTATACTATAAAAAAAAACCTATAAGGGCAAATAATTATTTTCATGTATATTTATCTTATTTGCGTTCGATTTATGTTTTTCGCTTTCGGTTTTTGAAAATTAAGCCGAAATAGAATTTTATGAAAAGACTTATTTTTGTATTTTCTCTGTTTTTATCATTTTCGGCGCTTTGGGCGGGCCCCGAAAGTTATGACCATCTAGATTCTTTTAAAAAATCGAGCGTTGCCGCTAAAGGGCCCTCTGAAGAAAAAATGGAGACATCAGACGGAAAGATAACGGCAAAGGCAGTTTATACATATAATAATAAAGGGCAGCTTATTCGCGCCGATTATTTTGCAGATAGCAAGGCCGACGGATATACGGTTTATTCTTATTCAAACGACGGTCTATCAGAAGAAAAGCTTTATGATAAAAAAGGATCGTTAATTGAAATTATTAAATATAAAATTAAAAAAGACTTAGTGCAGTCATATAAGGTAACGACAACCGGTAATAAAAATAAAGTCGAAGTTGAATGGCTCTTTCAATATAAAGATAATAAACTAGCAGCCGGAACGCGAAGCGTGAACAAAGAAACATCCGAGAATTTTACATTAACCGAGAACGGTCATGAAAAAATACAAACAATATTCAACGCACAAAGCGAAAAAATGGCGACTATCGAATATCTTTTTGAAAACGGAAATCTGAAAAGCCGCGTTAGAAAAGAAATTACCGGCGTTAAAAAAATTGATTATGTGTATGATAAAAAGGGGCGGTTGATAAAAATGCTCTTTTACGATTTATTAAAAGGCAAAGAAAAACTGGTCAAAACGCATAGCTTAAAATACAGTTCGCTAACGTCGAAATCATACAAAGTTAATAATTTATAATGGTTAATCAAGGCCGATTTTTTTGCCGCAATTGGTATAAAATCTAAATCAGTCTATATGTACTTTTTCAATTGTTACGCCCGCCGCGTTTCGATTGATTATCAAATACATATATTTTACAGAGTCAAAATTTTCGGCGATTCCTCCGCCCGTGCCCGCAGTAATATTGGTAACCCCTCCTATTTGTATCTCGTCGTAGGAATGCGTATGCCCCGAGAATATATAATCAACTTCGTTTTCAATCAGCATATTTTGAAACCTTGCGGCCTCAAAGCGAGAGTTAAATCCGTTATTTCTCATGCCGCTGTCGTCAAAAACAGGCACATGAGTAAAAATAAATTTATTTTGACCCACTTTGTTTTCGAGAATATATTTTGCGTATTCAAATACGCTTTTTCCCAGGCTTTGGCCGGCGCTGTCAAGAATAAGATATAAATCGTTTTGATGAATAAAAAAATAATTTGGCCGTCCGAAGTATTTTTCATAGAAAAGATATCCGTCATTGAAGTCCTCATGGTTTCCGTATGCGCAGTAAACCGGCATATTAAATCTATCAGATAAAGTTAAGGCCCATTCATATTCTTCTTGAGTGGGCTGGCTTACAAAATCGCCTATAACGAGAAAAAAATCTAACGATTTGCCGTTGGCGTTATTCAGGATTTTTTCAGAGACGATTTGATTATATTGAAGGTCTCCTACCGTGGCAAAAGAATAAGAATCAGAGGCGGAAAAAAGACTGATCTCAACCGTAAACGTTTCTTTGGGCTGAACATCCAAAGAATAAAGAGCGTTTTTTGAACCGGCAATTGGCGCAATAGTTCCCTTATTTACCGTTGGCGCCGCGTTTTTCGGGAGATTTTTTAGCAGAAAATCTAAAGTTACGACCGACGCGTTTTTAGATTCAATATCAATCTGCGCCGAAGCGCCTTGAAGACGAGCCGATATGACATTATTAATATTTTCAACGGGAGCGTATCGAAAATATATATCTACTTCTGAAACCGTTATTTTACCGATGTTCTCGCCGTTTTCAAATCTTTCTTCCTGATAATTCGCCAGGCAATATGTAAAGAAATTTATCGAAAAAATAATATGCGCAATAAATAAAATTATTTTCATATACGGTATCCCGACGAAATAAATATGCGATGGCCCGTTCCGTGTTCTAAGACGGTTTTAAGGTACCAGCGTTTTAATTTAAATTTTATGAAATGTTCAAAAGTTCCGAGAACAAAACCGGCGCCTACAAGAAGCGTATCATGACGGTGAAGATATGCGCTGGCGATTTCAAAATACTCTGATATCTGAAATCTTAAACGATGCGTTACGATTAAATTTGAACTTGCAAAATCTTCTGAATAATCGATAGTTTCAAAAAAATGAAACCACTGCCTGCCGTAACCTATTGAATTTTGAAGATATAGAAAACGAAAAGTTTTATATATAGATCCCAAATGATATTCAGTTTCTAACAGCAGGTTTGTCGTAGATATCGAAAACCCTTCATAAGAGCGTTCATATCTTATTTCATGCAATGCATAGATGTTCCAATTTTTATTTTGCCGGAGATGATAGCCCGAAAGAAGATTGAACTCCTGATACTTTCTGTTAAGTTCCATTAAAAATCCTATTTTAAAAAAGAAATCTGCGGCTGTAAACTGGGCCTGAATTTTAGAAAAGTTGTAAAGATCAGAATAAGTATCGTTTTGATTAATGTAAGAAAGTTCGATGTATTCTTCTTTATAGGGATGCTCGCTTTTTTCGGTATAGTTTGCGATTCCAGCGCAGCCTAATATGTCTAAAATAATGCCTGTGGCCAAGAACATTGAACTCATCGACAACAAAGGAATGTAAACAGGGGCCAAAAAGCCTGATGCTCCCGAACCTATCAAGACAACCGACCCCGTTATGAAGGCAAGCAGAGAAACTCCTTGAAGTTTTAATAAATCATAGCCCCCTTCTTTGTGTCCCGAAATAAAATGTCCGCTGCCATTTAAAAGAATTCCGGGAAAGATTGCGGCGGCAACGCCTAAGTAAGAAGGCGTAACCAGTTTTGGTTTATCGGTTTTTATTTGTTGTTTTTTAGAAATACTTTCTAGCTTTTTAATCGGTATTTCATTCGGCTGCTCTGGTTTGACCGTTTGCGCATTAACCACAGAAAATAGTATCAAATAAAGAATCATTGATGTACAATGTTTTTTCATAGTACAGATCTACTTTAAAAATGTCAACGAATCAAAGATATTACTTCTTCTAACAGCTTTTTTTCGCTTTCAATGACCGTAAACTCAATTTTCAGATAATAAAAATTATTTAAATGAGAAAAATGTTCGGCAAAGGCTTCAAGCTTTACCCAGTCTTTTTCTGTCGTAATTAAGATATCGTCGGCTTTGACTCTTTTGACGATAGATTGTATATTTCTTATGGTGTATTTATGATGGTCGCGGTAGCTGATATTGTTTATTGTTTTAGCGCCAAGATTGAGCAGGGTCTGCTCAAAGGCCCGATGGCTGCCGATTCCTGAAAGCGCCCAGATTTCTTTATTTTTTAAAAATTTTAAGTTTTTTTCTTCGGACGCGGCCGCCGCATTATACTGAAACGGCAGTTGAATAAGAGATACGGGCCTGTGAATTGAAAAATATATTCTGTCATGACCGCATAATAGTCGTAATTTTTCTTTTAATTTGCTAAGGGCCTCTTTTGAGATAAGATTGCTTTTTGTTACAACTATAATATGCGCCCGTTTTAAAGCTTCGGGAGGCTCTCTAAGAGTTCCTAAAGGCAGTATGTGTCCATTGCCAAACGGGTTATAGGCGTCTATTAAAACAATATCAAGATCGCGCCTAAGAGCATAGTGCTGAAAGCCGTCGTCGAGAATAAATAGGTTTAAATCAAAGTTTTTTTTTCGAAAAAGCCCGGCCGTCCTATGGCGTCTTCTTCCTACGGCTACGGGAATGCCCATAAGGTTTGCGGCTAGAAGATAAGGTTCGTCGCCGCTTTCTTCAACAGACATTTGAATTTTTTTGCCGTCTGATAGAATTCCGCCTTTTTTGACTTTTGTTCCGCCGTAGCCGCGGCAAAGTATGGCCGGCTTAAATTTTTCTTTTAAGAGCCGCGCAAAATAAATTACCGCAGGCGTTTTGCCTGTTCCTCCTGTGGTAATATTGCCGATTGAAATTGTTTTGGCCGAAGGAATTTTTCTCGATTTCTTAAAAAATTTATTGATTTGATCGGCCAGGATATACAAAAGATCAAGCGGATTTTTATATGTTTTGAAAAACTTCATATAAAAAATTAAAATCCCGATTTGATAACTTCATTAAATAAAATTTCTCCGGTTAGTTCGCTTAAGCATGCGTTTTGATTTGGGTTAACGCAACGTTTTGTATGAAATAATTTAGAGCATGGACGGCAGGGTAAATCGATAAAAATAGAATGCGAAGCCGAAGAAAAAGGCCTGTCAATCTTTTCGTTTTGCGCGCCATAAATACTGAATACTTTTATTTTTGCCGCCGAGCCTATATGGGTAAGATCTGAATTATAACCGATGACAAATTTACTCTTTTCAATTACATAAAACATAATATCGTAAGGTAAGTTTTCAAGTTTTTGCAGTTTTCTATGTAATTCTATTGGAACCTTTGAAATGATTTCTTTCAGGTAATCTTTATTTTCAGGGGTTTCGTAGAATAAAACATGCATAAGACGATTCTTATCGAGCAGTAATTTTACAAAATCAGAAATATTTTTCGCGGGAATATTCAAGTCGTTTTCTTTTGAGTAATTAATATGACAGACAATGAAACGAATAACCCTCATGGAAGTTAAAAGCTTTCTCGCTTCTGCTCTTTTTTTCTCGTCGGCCGTATAAAAAACCTGAGGAAGAATATTGGTTTTTTTTAAGAGAGTTTCTTCAAACAAAGTTTTAAACTGGTGGGTCAAATGCGCGTTATACTCGTTAAACTGTAATGACGATGAAAGAAAAGGATTTTTTGCGCCATAGTTTAGGCCTAAACGGTTTACTGTTTTAGCGAGCATTAAAGAAAAGGCTATATTATAATAAGGGTAGGGGAACAAAAGAACAACAGTATTATATTTTCTTTTTCTAAAAAACTTTGCTTTTTCTCTTATGTTATCGGGAACCGTAACAATGTTTTCTATGCAATCATGAAATTTGACAGGCTCAGCGGATCTTTGATTTATTTCAGAGACGCCAAAATCGGCCTTTTGTTTAAAATGTTCGAACCATAAGCCTATAAAAGGAGAAATGAGAACTGTTTCAGCAGCCGAAAAGGGCTGATAAAAAAGAGTTTTACCGGGAGCAAAAAGCCTATTTCTTTTGATAATTTTCGTTTTTAGAGCGGTTTTATATAATATCGCAAAGGGGGCAAAAGGCAGATTTTTAACGAATTGTTTTAATGAAAAAAGATATGAATTTTTAATATTTTTTTGAAGAAATTCAACAGCCGAATCTATGAATGTTTTATGCCTAATCATGATTGTTTTTGGATACAATTGCAAAAATGCCGTTTAATTGCATTGCATCCCTTTATATTAGTTGAATATTGAACATAAATACAGGTTGACAACCATTTTAGATATATAATACAATTTTTTACTTGTCTTCTCAGTTTCTGAAAATATCATATTCACACAATTATTCAGATATGAAAAAAATATTATTGCCTTCGGTTAGAGCCGTCTTGCCCGACAAAAAAGAGCCTGAAATCTGCGATATTCTTATCGATATAGAAAGTTCGCTCATTGAAAAAATCGGTAAAAATCTTACAAAAGAAAAGGAATGTGTTTTCCTGAAAGAATTCGAAGGTTTGACGGTTTTTCCGGGGTTTATAGATCCGCATGTCCATTTTCGAACTCCGGGCAAAACAGACGCAGAAGACTGGCTGCACGCTTCTAAAGCGGCCCTGTCTGCCGGCGTGACGACGGTTCTTGATATGCCGAACAATAATCCGCCGGTTATTGATATGGCTTCTTACGAGAATAAAAAAAAGATAATATCAGATAAGTCTCTTGTAAATTTCGGACTTTTTGCCGCTTTAACGCCGTCAAATTCAGACGAACTGAAAAAAATCGAAACGATTAAGGGAATTAAGGTTTATATGGCCTCAACAACGGGCAATATTTTAATAGAAGATATATCAAAAATTGACGCTAAGGAGGGCGGTTTGCTTTTTGCTTTTCATGCCGAAGACGAGCCTACTATCAGAGAAAACGAAAAAAGATTTGAAGGCGAGTTTACCCCTCTGGCGCATACAGAAATCAGAAGCGAAGAGGCGGCCGTAAAAGCCGTTAAAAAAGTAATTGATTTACAGAAGAAAACCGGCGGTAATTTTCATGTATGTCATGTAAGCGTCGCTGATGAACTTGATTTATTAAAAAACACGCCGATTAGCCATGAGGTTTGCGCCCATCATCTTTTTGCAGATACAAGTCACTACGAAACCGGCGGTTTTTTATGGAAGTGCAATCCGCCGCTTCGAAAACCTCAAACGAGAGAAAAGCTTCTAGATTCTTTATATCAAGAAGACATTGAAATGATAGCGACCGATCACGCGCCCCATCTTTTATCAGAAAAAGTAAAAAAAGAAGGCATGCCGCCAAGCGGAGTTCCTTCAATAGAAGCGGGAACGCATCTGGTATTAAACGAAATTTTTAGCGGAAAAATAAACTATGATTATGCGGCAAAGATTTTATCGTCAAACGCGGCAAAAAGATTTAATATAAGAAACCGCGGCCAGATTCGAGAGGGTTTCTTTGCAGATATTGCGGTTATTGAAGAAAAAAAATGGATCTTTTCAAAAAATGATGTTTTTTCAAAATGCGGATGGAACCCCTTTGAGGGCCTCAAACTGCGGGCAAAAGTTACGGCTTCTTTCGTAAACGGAACTTTATACCGGCGGGAGAATTTAAGCAAGATTCAAAAAAGAGATAGCTTTGCCAATATATTTGAAGTGTGAGTCATAAAAGAAAAATTTTATAGATTTAAAAAATTTTCAAATAAAGAAGCGTCAATTTTCGCGTCAATTTCAATATGCTCAAGGCTGTTATCGGCCGTATGCATATCGTCAATATATTTTCGTTCGGTATGGGCAACCATAACGCCGTTTATATTCTTATAGTCGCCGTATTCGGCAATAAAAAGCATATCTTTATCTGATGTTTTTAAGATAGATTCAGTTTTATCAATATAGCCGGTTTTACCGTTAATATAATATTTGATTATAGAGCTTCCAAAGGTATATTGCAAAATATGTTGTTCAATGCCCATTGTTATCATAGATATATTTGTTTTGTATTTAATCAGCTGCAGAGGCGAATACATGCGAGCAAACTGAAGTTTTATTGATTCTCTTAATATACCGTCTACTTTGTCGGGTTTTTCGCCCACTCGGCCCCTGTAGACGATTTCGTTGTTAATAATTTTTATTTCGTCGTTTGCTCCGTTTTGAATTCTTATTTTTTGAGGCAGAAACATGTATCTTATTTCTTCTGATTTCCCTTTAATTGGAGAGTTTACCGACCAAGTTGAGCGGTTTTGATTATATTTTTTTAGATTTTCTACCCCGCCGTAGGCTTCAATCATTTCGTTTAAGATTTTATCGGCTTCTGATGACTGTTTGCATGCTGACAGCGTCAATATCATGAGTAAAAGCGTTGTTTTCTTGACCATGGTAGAAGATTATACATTGAAAAGTATTTTGTCAAATCTTTTTTCTTGACAAGCTGTCTTTCTTAAAGTTTCAGGATATATGCCAAAGATAAAAACGAATAAATCAGCCGCAAAGCGGTTTAAAGAAACAAGCTCAGGCAGGTTAAAAAGAGCCAAGGCGTTTCGTAATCATATTTTAACCAAAAAGAAGTCCAAAAGAAAGTCGGGTTTAAGAGAAAAAGCATATGTACATCCGACAAATTTTGATAATATTAGAAGACTGCTTGGCGTCTAAATAATCTGATTATTAAAAAGGAATTATCATGAGATCTGTAAACGGAACAATAAGAAAAAATCGAAGAAAAAAAATTCTAAAAAGAGCCAAGGGCTTTCGAGGCGGTAGAAGAAAGCTTTTTAGAACGGCAAAAGACGCCATTATGAAATCGGATATGTGGGCATATCGCGATAGAAAAACCAAAAAAAGAGATTTTAGAAAACTTTGGATTGTTCGCATAAACGCCGCGTGCCGTCAGGAAGGGGTAAGCTATTCAAAATTCATGCACGATCTTAAAAAAGCTGGCATTGAATTGAATAGAAAAAGTTTGAGCGAAATTGTCGTTCGTCAACCCGAAGTATTTAAAGAAATCTTAAAAGAAGTAACAACTAAAGCGGCTTAAGCCGCTTTAGTCTAGCTATTTAGAATATTTAATTCAATATCTTTTATTACATTATTCTGGGCGTCTTTTAATTCAATATAGTATAACCCGGGCGAAATTCGCGAAAAGTAAGCGGTATCATCTTTAGCCGAATGCGATCTTAGAATGCGCCCTTCTTTTCTTAAGTTAATTGTTTTTAAGCCAGGCGAGAAGTTTTGAATTTTAATCGAGATCATAACCGTATTGGGCCCGTCTTGTACGGCATGATATAGAATTCTTTCTTTGTCGTTTTTTGTATAAAAACTTAAAGACGACGGCAGCGCTTCATGTTCGACCGGAAGAGCCGAACGAAAAGCGGCGGCTTCTGCTGTTTGCGGTATCACGAAAAGGTTGTCGGCGAACTCTCCGATAAGTTTTATTCCGTTTTTTATTTTAATATAAAATCTTTCAGAGGATGTTTTTTCAGATTTAAGACGCTCAAACGCGATATTTTTTAAATAATCGGGCGTTTTCTTGAGACTCTTTTGAAAGTCTTTCTGCAAAGAGGCGGCAATAATTTGAAAAAGCTCAAGACTTTTATTATCGCTAAATAGTATTTCAGACTCTTCAGGATGCAGATCTTTCAAATTTGACGGATTTTCTGCGAAAGCCTCGGCAAGCTTTATGATTTCATCTTCTGATAAAGCCGTTTTTTTATCGTCGGCCAGAAGTCTTTCGATATTGTCTTCTTTTAAAACGCCGGTCAACGCGGTTATTTTCTCAAGGCAATAAGAGCATTCGCTCATATGCACTAAGGCGCTTTCTTTACTTTTTTCAAGAAGAAAATGTTTTATTATCGGGAACTCACATTCTTTTAATATTGAATTATTTTGGATATTTTTATGCTTTTTCATATGCGTACTCTCTTTTTATGCGTTCTTTTTGTGTTTTCTATTGTACTATGACGTTTAAGGTTATAGTTATACAACAAAAATTTATTTGAAAACATCAAATTTTTCTATAATTCGATGAAGCTGTACAGATAAAACGCCCTGGCTCGTGTTTAAGATTTCAGATAAATTTTTATACGGAAGTCTTGTTGAAGACAGGCTTTTTTCTTGCTGTTCTAAGAGACTTATCTGTTTTTTCTTTTTTTTCATGAGCGAGTGAATTTGCTCAATGATCTCAGGCGGAATATCTTTGTTTTCATAGTCAGCGCTCCAGTTTTTTGCGTCAGGTTTGATGCTCGGGTTTTCTTTAAAAAAAGAATCTAGTTTTTCTTGAAGTTTCTGTATTTTTTGGAAATTTTCAGTAAGTTTGTTTTCGACAAAAACAACTTCCTTTGATTTTTCATGAGCGATTTCTTTTAACTCAATAAGTTTAGTAAGTATATTTTCTGTATTTGCGCCATGATTGTCTTGCAGCCATTTAATTTCTTCAACGGTGAGATCCATATAATATATATAAGCAAGTTTCAATAAGACTCTTTTTGAAATTTCAAGGTTATTGAGCTTTTCTTTGAATTTTTTATAAAAGAGTTTCTCTTTTATAGGTTCTTCATTACTTAACCTTTTATCGGGAATTGAATCGATAAACTCCTGCAAGTGGCCGTTATCGTCTAAGCGGGCGGTCGATACGGTTTTTACTTTTTCTTTTTTCGCTCTTAAAAAATCAATGGTTAGATTGCGAAGAACTGAATAAAACCATGTTGAAAATTTAGATTTTTCTGAATAAAATTTAAGCCTTTTTCCGTTTTCAAGGTGTTCAAAGGCATAGACATAAAAGTCTCCGGCTTCGTCTTCGTTAAACTGATAAAATCGAATGGGAAAATTATAAATATCGTCTGAATACAAATTAAAAAATTCTGAGATTTTTTCTGAGTTTCCTTCTTTTAATTGCTTTATAATGTTTTTTACCTGATCTTCTTTATCAAGCGCGTCTTCTGTCTTATATTTAAGCATAGTATTTAATTTATTCAACAGTTACAGATTTTGCCAAATTTCTTGGCTTATCTACGTCGCATCCGCGATAAACAGCGGTAAAATAAGCGATAAGCTGCATTGGAATTGCCGTTAATAAGGGCGATAAGGGTTCGCTGAGTTCCGGAATTTCAACAAAAAAATCTGAAATATCTTTAACTTCGTCGTCTCCTTTTGTGATAATTGAAATTATTTTGCCTTTTCTTGCCCTGACTTCAAGCAAATTTGAAATTGTTTTTTTTCTAATTTCTCCTTGAGGAACGATAACAATAGACGGTACTTCTTCAGAAATTAAGGCAATCGGACCGTGCTTGAATTCTCCTCCTGCATACCCCGATGCGTGAATATAAGATATTTCTTTTAATTTAAGAGCGCCCTCTAAGGCGCTTGCGTAATTATATGTTCTGCCCAAAAAAAGAGCGCTTGATACGTCTTTTAAGTAGTTAGATATTTCTTGTATGGGCTCTAAATTTTTTAAGATACTGGCTATTTGAGACGGTAGAGATTTTATTTCGTCAAGAAGCTGCTTTTTTTCTTCTTTTGGCAAAACCCATCGTATTGCGCTCATATAAATAGAAAATAAAAACAGGCTTAAAACTTCTGAAGTATAAGCTTTTGTCGACGCGACGCCTATCTCGGGACCCGCCATTAAGTCTATAACGGCGTTAGATTCGCGGGCAATGCTTGAATTGTTATTATTTACGAAAGATAAAACTTTTAAGAACTTTGCTTTAGCCTCGTGTATTCCCGCAAGGGTATCTGCAGTTTCTCCCGACTGGCTTATGCCCACCACAAGGGTATCGCCGCCTATAACCGGGTTTCTATATCGAAATTCTGACGAAAAGTCGGCGTCGGTCGTTAATTTACAGAAATTCTCGAGATAGAGTTTTCCTATTAGTCCCGCGTTTAATGAAGTGCCGCATGCTTGTATAATAACCCTTCCGATTTTTGAGAGGTAGTCGTTTTGAAAGAGCATTTCATTGAAAAAAATTCGATTATTAGAATCGATTCGCTGATCGATTATTTTTTGCATTATATCTGGCTGTTCATAAATTTCTTTCAGCATAAAGTGGGCATAATCGCCCTTGTTTACCTCTTCTTCTTTAATGAGAATCGGCTCAATTTTTATATTTTCATATTTTTTTTCGCCTTGATAAATTTCAAGAGTTCCCGCCTGAATATATCCCCAATCGCCGTCTTTTAAATAAGTAACCTCTTTAGCCAAAGGGATAATCGCCGGCAGATCAGAGGCCAAAAACGATTCTGAGGCAGACTTTTTGCCGAATGCGGCAATTAAAGGCGCGCCGTTTCTGGCAAAATAAATTCTATCGGGCTCTATCTCGCAAATCATGGCAATGGCGAACTTGCCTTCTAGTTTTTGAATAGCGTCATAAAATGCCTGCTTAACGTCTTTACCCGATTGAATTTCAGAGTCAATTAAGTGAGGTATTGTTTCTGTATCGGTTTCAGATACAAAAACGTAGCCTTTTTCAGAAAGCATATTTTTTAATTCGACATAATTTTCGATAATACCGTTATGAACGACGGCAATGCTTCCCGTCGAGTTTGTATGCGGATGCGCGTTTTTTGTAGAGGGTTCTCCGTGAGTGGCCCACCTTGTATGGCCTATGCCTGCGTGACCATCGAAGCCCTTGGCGTCTAATTTTTCTTCAAGAGATATAATTTTGCCCTTTGATTTTCGTATAGAAATTTCATCGTTATTTAATATGGCGATACCCGCAGAGTCGTAGCCTCTATACTCAAGCTTTTTGAGTCCTACTAATAAAACAGAATCAAGCGATTTGTTCCCTATATAACCTACAATTCCGCACATAAATACTTATTTGACGCATGAAACAAGGCGTCAAGACGTAATATCGCATAGCTCAAGACAGATTCAAATGCTAAATGCAACAGGTCTTTTATAAAATTATACCTGTTGCAGTTGGCATTTGAATTTGAGCATGGCCCTAAATTATTTATGTTTTGTGAATGACACACCGTCTTTTATTTTGAATTTGGTTTTCGCATCGTGAGATGTGAAAAATGGGGGTGGTAGTTCAGCTGGTTAGAGCACCTGCCTGTCACGCAGGAAGTCGCGGGTTCGAATCCCGTCCACCCCGAAATTTCTCCCAAATTGAGCTTTCTCTGAAAAAGTAGGCAACAAAATGTTCCTCTGAGGCAAGAGCTTCTGTCATAACCTGAAATTAATTTTTCTATATTTGTAAAACCAGTAGTGTCATTATCTATGTCAAATGATTTAATATCCTTGCCATTTTCATCGAAAATTTTGATAGAATGACTTTGACCGGAATTGTATATGCCAACAAAGTAATTCACCTCCGTAATTAAAATTCTTCTGCTGCACCTTATATTAGTAACAGCAATGCGCTATAAGCAGTCAGAAGAAATGGAGAGACAGTTCTGACGAAAGGCGGTATGGCTTTTTTATACAGTGAATATAAACCCATCGCGAAGGCTATCTAAAAACAAGAAGTGACGGAGAGTTGTTCTTTTTCATTGAAAACAGGAGCTATGGTACCCGCATAGATTCTTTCGGATCTGGCGCCTCAGTAAAGTTTAGCGAAAAAAAATGGGAAATAATTTCATTTTTAAGAAAAGAATTTACAAAATAGGCTTTATTTAATTAGTAGAATAAATGTGATATGTTTCTTTGAGGCATGTTTCGAAAATATAATGAAAAAGTTGTTTTTTTACTTTAATTTGCCGTTCATTTTTTTATCTATTTTTATTATATGTAAAGATAATGAATATAGAGTTCTTAGCGAAATAGATAAAAAAATAATTGAATCAAGAAAAGACCGATTAGTGCCCAATGTGCCTTTTTACTCTGAAAATTATATTAAAAACGGAGATGTTTTTGAAATAGGCTATGAAAATGATATTGAAGAAGTCTTTAGAAACTATGAATTTTATGAGGCCAGATATGATAAAAATAAAAGAGTAAAGGAATTTCGAGCGTATGAAAAAGGCAAATTAATCTGGATGGAAAAATATTACTATGACGAAAGTAGCGACAAGTTAATTCAAAAAGAAGTTTTTAACCCGTATGACTCTAATAAAAAACCTATTGTAAAAACCTTTTAATTAAAACTTACTTTTGCATCTTACAATACTGGGTACAGACGGCCAGCATGGTTCAAGCTGGCAAGGCTTGTGCGCATAATACCAATGGATATATATTATATTTTTTAAGGGTTATTCTACAGGTTCGTTATGCAAAGTGCCTGCATTATAGATAAATAATTATAAACATTTGACAAATAGAGTAAATATTCTAATACATCCATAAATAGAGTATATACTCTATTTATGGATGGTGTGATATATGAAAGAATTAATTAAGAATAATGTGAGCATTTCTATTGAGGGGGATATCTATACAATACAAAACCTCCCTGCGGGAGATTATGATGAAAAAGCGATTTTTTATGATAAATTAATGAGTAATATTCTATATAATATGTTTATGTGGGGGAATAAACCGGTAAATTATACAAAGTTTGCAGAAAGTAGCATATTAAATAGTAAAGAAGGCCTAGCCTTGGATATTGGTTGTGGAAGTTTGAGTTTTACGCACAATGTTTATAGAAACTATAATGATAGAAAGCTTTATTTGTCAGATTTGTCTATGCAAATGCTAAAAATTGGCAAAAATCGGATAGGAAAAACTAAACCGAATCTAAAATATTTAAGAGCAAATGCTTTAGATTTTCCTTTTAAATCAGAATCTATACAAACGATTTTAAGTTTTGGATTTATACATGTAGTTAAAAATATCGAATCTCTTATAGATGAATTTCATCGGTTATTAAAAATAAATGGAGATTTACATATTACTTGTTTATGTGTGGATAGAAAAATCAGTAAAAAATATTTGAATTTTTTGAAAAGAAAGGGTTTGGTTGCACATTGTCTGACTTCAAATGATATAGAAAATATTATTCAAAAAAAAGGTTTTGAAACAAAAAAGCAGGTAATTGGCGGTATGGCTTATATTGATGCGATTAAAAAAAAGTAAAAATAGCAGCAATCGAGAAAAAATAATAAAAGCTGCACTTGAATTATTTAATGAATTTGGCACTGCAAAAGTAAGTACAAATCATATATGTGAAAAACTTTCTATTAGCCCAGGAAATCTATATTATCATTATCGCAATAAAGATGAAATAATAATTGCCATATTTGAAGAAATGATAAATAAATGGGATCAAACTCCAGTTCCAAAAGAAGCTAATCTAAAAAATTTAACACATCTGTATGAAAGAACTTTTCAATATTTATGGGATTATAGATTTATACATAGAGAAATAAATTTTTTATATCAGTCAAATAAAATATTTAAAGAAATATTTAGAAAAGCGCAAAATAAAAGATTAAAACAAATCGAAGAATTTATATCGAAATACTTGAAAGCAGGAATATTCAAGGTTATCAGTAATGTTGAAATTCGATATCTTGCGAGAACTATCTGGTTTTTTTCCCTATATTGGATGTCTTACTTAGAAACTGAAGGGAAACCGATAAATGAGAAAAGTCTAAAAGAAAGTATTTCAATATTAAGTAATATTATAAAGCCATACTTAAGTAAAGGAGATTTAAAATGATATTGAAAATATACTTAGCAATAGTTTTTACATTTATTGCAGGATTTCATATTTATTGGGCATTTGGAGGTAAAAAAGGTATTAGTGCAGCAATACCAGAATCAGAACAAAGACCGTTATTTAAGCCAGAGTTTGGAGGTACTATTTTCATTGCTTTAATCTTTTTAATAGGAATAATTTTAGTGATTTTGGATATATTTGAAATTGAATATATTTCTATACAACGGTATTTGTATGAATTTATATCTATAGTATTCTTTATTAGGGTTATAGGCGAATTCAAATATGTAGGTATATTTAAAGAAATAAGAAAAACAAAATTTGCAAAATATGATAATTTATTTTTTATACCACTTTGTTTTTCTATATCGATGAGTTCGTTTATAATATTAATATAATAATTTTATATATAAATAAATATGCAGGCATTTTGCATAATATTGACTTTAGGGCATTCAGCAATCCCAAATCTGTTGCTTCATTTGTGGGGGTAACGCCGGGCTTTAGTAATTCCGGAGAAAGCAAGCGCAGTCTTGGCATTACCGAGCTGGCAACAGTCTATTAAGAAAATCCTTTGTTAACGCCGCACAACATTACAGCAGAGCAAAAAGTACTGGCAGCTTTTTAAGGCGGCGCAGGGAAAAGTTATCCTCAGGAATATTTGATGTAATAAACCGATGTGATAAAAGATGCAATAAAATATATTGGAAGTTAATTCATTCTGGGAAAAATCATAATGTAGCAAAGACTGCTATCGCCCGCGAATTGATTCATTTTGTCTGGGAAGCTATGATGGTTTTCTACAATGAGGGATCTGAGAAAATAGCTTAGGCCTAATTAGGTATTTGATGAGGTTAAATGGAATCAAGGACGTTTGAAAGAATACGAACTAATCTTGAGGCAAACAGTCCTCGTTTGATAAGAATGTATTTCTTTCTGGCGAATAAATTCATGGGGTAACCAGTCCCCGAATAACAGAGTGACAAAAACGTCGAACATTGCCTTGGTTCTAAAGCCCTCGATTGCAAGTAAAGTTGATCTTGCTATCAGAAAGAATAAAGTAATCAGCTTAAGGAGGAAAGAAATGATTTTTTGATTAATTATTGATTTTTGAATGTATATTTGAAATACATAGACTTGCGAATTATATTATCGCAATAATGTTGACTCCACACCCATAACGCGAGATTTTACAAGTCGTTTTTGACTGATTCTTGCCAGTTTTGTGAGCGCGAATTAACCTCAATTCGTGTACGAGCAAAACGGTTAAGCAAGAAGCAGTCAAAAATGAGGTCAAGCGTCAAACTATCTTCTGTTTAGAAAAGTGGTCATAATACGTAAATACTTTTCCTGGATTAATTAAAAGCGCCGACCCGAGCAGACCGCAAGGCCTGTGCAGCTTGTAAAATTAGTTAGGCGATGGAGGCAGGCATAGCGCATAGATAAATTGGAGAGATTAAATAAAAAATATTGTCAACACATATTCCTTTCATTATATTGTATTTGTAAGGAATATTATTATAGAATATGAAGTCCAAAATAACATCAAAATATCAGACAACCATTCCCAAGGAGATCAGAAAAAAACTAAAACTATCTGTATCTGATAGTATTGAATGGGAAGTTGAAAATGATACTGTTGTAATTAAACCTGCAAAATCAAATATATTGAATTTTATGGGTATAATTAAAATTGGAAAAGGCAATATAAAAAATGATATTGAAACTGCTCGAGATTTAATGATAAAAGATATTAAATGAAAAAATATATTATAGACACAAATTGCTTAATTTCTTTTTTTACGGATAGAGACATAAGACAGCAGGAAATAATAAAAAAATACTTTGATCAATTGTCAGAATATAAATGCGAATTATATTTAACAGGTCATATTATTTCAGAATTTATATATGTATTAACAAAGATATATAAAATAGAGAATAATAAAACAAATACTTTAATAAGAAATTTATTACAAATTCCAGGAATAATATTTCTTGAGGGTTATTATATGGATACTATATTGAATATATGGCCAAAAAACATTCTTAATTATGGGGATGCAGTTATTGGGGCAGTATCAATAAAAGAAAATATTCCAATTTTAACGTTTGATAAAGAGTTTTCAAAAAAATTAAATATAATTAACGTTGAAAATATATATTTGAAATAATATGGAATAAATTCAGTCTGCCTCTTTCGTAAGCGCTCAATAATCCCATCTTGAATATCTCAAAAAAGATGTTATTATTCAGGTATGGAAAATGAGAAAAACACAATCTGGCAAGAAATATTTGCGGATTATAGAAAAAGCGAATTGAGCCAAAGAGCCTATTGCAAAGAAAATAACCTGAAATACAGTACATTTGCTTATTGGAGAAATCGTTTAAGTAAAAGAGCAAAAGAACAATTTGTAGAAATTCCGATTGTAAAATCTGACGTAAAAGAAGATAATTTATTTCTGAATTTATCGATGGATTCAAACGGCGAAATTACAATCAGAATAAAGGCAAAATAAAATGATTTTTACCGATTTTTCACAATTTCGGATATTCTTAAAAACAGGCATCACGGATCTTCGTAAATCAATCAATACCCTTTCTATTTTGGTTGAAAAAAACATGGATGAAAATATATTTGAAAAAAGCCTTTTTATATTTTGCAATAGAAGAAAAAATCTAGTCAAGATTCTTTATTGGGATATAAACGGATTTTGTATCTGGATGAAGAAACTTGAAAAAGATAAATTACCTTGGCTTCAATCAGAAGACGCAAAAAGAGAAATAAATTCTAAAGAGCTTGAACTTTTATTAAGTGGGATTGATTTTTTCAAGGCGCATAAAAAATTAAATTATTTATCCGTTACATAAAAAAATGCTTTTTAAACTATGTCTATATATTAAAATAGCCTCATAATATGAAGCATTTAAATTCTCTTTCAAAAGAAGAACTCATTGAGATTATTCTAAATAATGAAAACGATATTCGAAAGATAACGGCTGAAAGAAATATTTATCGGTAAGAATTATTATTGCTCAGATACAGACAGTTTGCTCAAAAATCTGAAAAACTACCGAAAGAAGAACAACTTCAAGTGTGGCTTTTCAATGAGGCAGAGACTTACGGCAAAGAAAAGGCTGCTGATGAAGAAAAGCTCAATATAATCAAAGTATCTTCGCATAAACGCAGAAAGAGAGGCCGAAAATCTCTGCCTTCAAATTTTCCAACAGAAGAAATTATACATGATTTAAAAGAAGAAGAAAAGATATGTTCGTGCTGTAATAACCAGCTTAAAAAAATTGGCGAAGATAAATCTGAAGAGCTTGAATACATCCCTCGCTCAGTTAAAAATCATACGCCATATACGATATAAATATTCATGTTCATGCGATGAAAATACTTCGGGAGTGATAACTCCGCCTTCGCCCGTTAAATTAATACCGAAAAGTTTTTCTACGCCCTCTCTTTTGGTGCCTGTTATGGTAAGCAAATTCTGCGACGCTTTACCATTTTATCGTCAGGAAAAGATTTTTAAGCCTTTCGGAATAGACCTTCCCAGAGCGACAATGTGTAATTGGACGGTAAAAATACATGAAAAAACAAAATCATTCATAGAACTTATGGAAGAATACCTGAAAAGCGGTAATCTTCTTTTGACGGATGAAACAACAGTTCAGGTTTTAAAAGAGCCGGGAAAATCTGCGGAAAGTAAATCTTATATGTGGATTTTTGTAGGCGGCAATAAAGATTCGCCGGTTGTCCTTTATAAATACCGCGAAAGAAGGACGACTTCTTTTTTAAATGACTTTTTGGATAATTTTCGCGGCGTTATGCTGACGGATGGATATGAAGCTTAGGATAAAATTGTCCGGCTTGATGGAATTACCCATGCGGGATGCTGGGCGCATGTCAGAAGAAAGTTTTTTGAACATTACGAGATAGACCCTGCAGATTCTGAAAAGTTTTTCTTAAAAATAATTCAAAAGTTTTACTATATTGAAAAAGAAATCAGAGAATCATTTCTTCCTTTAGAAGAAATTTTAGAAAAGCGGTAAAAAGAATCAAGGCCCATAGTTGAAGATTTTTTTAACCAGATTTTAGAGAAATCTAAAACGATTCCGCCGAAAAGCTCTTTGGGCAAAGCAATTAATTACGCGCTGAAACAAAAGGAAAAACTTTTAGTGTTTTTAGAAAAACCAGAAGCCCCCATCGATAATAATTTCGCGGAAAACATGATAAGACCGTTTGTCGTTGGCAGAAAGAACTGGCTTTTTTCTGATACAATGAAAGGCGCGTATGCAAGCGCTGCGATCTACAGTATCATACAAACCGCTATCTTAAACGGTCTTGAACCATACTGGTATTTAAGATATCTTTTTGAAAAACTCCCGCTTGCCGCTAATTTTGAAGATTTAGAAAAACTACTTCCAAATAAAATCAGGCAGGATGAACTAAAAAAATACTATGGCATACATACCTTAAGACGGGTTTGTTGAGCGCTTACATTATATTTGCCAGATTAAGAAGTTATATTTCAACATGCAGAAAACAAAATCTGAATATTCTGGATTCTATCGCAAAAATATTCAGAAACCAACAGATAGAACTTTTTAATACTGAATAGTTACTTTTTTTCTTTATTAACTTGCCAACAGGAGTGTATCGATTAGTGTTTTAATTATCATTATAAAACTGATATACGTTCTGTTATAAAATCAACCGTTTACTCATGGCCAAATAACTGTGCAACTACCACCGGCTCCAGAAGAAAAGCCTCATCAACTTCAACTTGCAGTCTACTATTACTGTCAAGTCTGTCCGGAACAATAGCACTATTTAAATATTATCCTGTTGTTCAATCGGAATTGTAGTTACTGTATCAATCACTAACATCTTTGGAACAAGTTTTTCTGGGAATACATGTATTAATTCTCTATAAATTTCTTCATTAGGGCTTATTTTCGCAACTTTGGGAGCTGGTAAAAGAATAATTTTTTTCATACTTATAAATTGTGGAGAGCTTACAATATTATCAGAAACTAAGAACATTTTTCTTAAATCTAAATTAGATTCAGTTGACGATAAATTTTTAATCGATATTTTTGTAGTGATATAAGTATGATTTTCTTCTGGATAGTATTCAAGACGCCCAATAATGAAACTCTTTGGTCCTTTTTCTATACTTTCAATATTAAATTCCCAATTATTTTCTTTTTGTTGCATCCCGTGTGAATAATAAATAGTTTTACATGACAAAAGAGAGAATAATACAATACATAATGTTGTTATAAATTTTCTTCCCCTCATGATAGCCTCCTTGTTTTTACCGCATAACATTTTATTAAACGGTTTGCCATAATCCGTGGAATAATTTATCTTGTAAAGTAATTTCACGGGGAAATATATAGAATCCAATGACATATCTTACAGTTGGTTTTTTATAGATTGAATAAGAAACGGCTCGCTCCGAAAATGGTTTTAGCAAAAAAAACAATATAGGAGCAAGCCATGTACAATATCGAACAAAAGA
>JAOUOT010000010.1 GCA_029880265.1 Spirochaetia bacterium
TATGGCGGGCGGAGCTTCATTTGCCCCTAAACGATGATCGTTTCCCGCTGTCGCTATGGCTACTCTTAATTCTGTAGAATGTTCATAAACAGCTTTAATGACCGTTGTTAAAAAAAGCAAAAATTGTAAATTTGCCTGCGGAGTATTTCCTGGTTCTAGTAAGTTCTCTCCTGTATCTGTAGCCATGCTCCAGTTATTGTGTTTTCCGGTGCCGTTGACGCCTGCAAAGGGTTTTTCATGAAAAAGGCATGCGAGATCCATTCTTTTGGCTATTCTATCCATTAAATCCATTAAAATTTGGTTGTGATCTACGGCTACGTTGGCCTCTTCAAAAATGGGGGCCACTTCAAACTGGTTTGGGGCCACCTCGTTGTGTCTGGTTTTTAACGGAATTCCAAGTTTGTATGCGGCAGTCTCTAGGTTTGTCATAAATTCAAAAGCTTTTTCGCAGATATTTCCGAAGTATTGATCTTCAAGCTGCTGGTGCTTTCCCGGGGGTTTCCCGAAAAGCGTTCGCCCGGTTTGCATGATGTCGGGGCGCGTATTTGCGTAATCTCTTTTAATTAGAAAAAATTCCTGTTCGCTGCCCAGGGTTGATAAAACCTTTTTTGCCGGGTTCTTAAATAATCTTAAAATATCTAAGGCCGCTTTATTTAAAACTTCAATTGATCGTATAAGGGGGGCCTTTTTATCAAGAGTTTCGCCTGTATAAGAAATAAAAATACTTGGTATGCATAAGGTGTTTCCGTGCGGGTATTCAATAACAAAAGCCGGGCTTGAAGGATCCCAAATTGTGTAACCGCGGGCCTCAAATGTCGTGCGAATTCCTCCCGAGGGAAAAGATGACGCGTCGGGCTCGCCTTTTATTAATTCTCTGCCTGAAAAACTTTCGATTATTTTTCCGTCAGAAGAATAATTGATGAAGGAATCGTGTTTTTCTGCCGTATAACCCGTCATTGGTTGAAACCAATGGGTATAATGGGTGCAGCCTCTTGATATCGCCCAGTCTCTCATCGCTATGGCCACGTTATTTGCCGTTTGCGGGTCTAGCTGTTTATTGTCATTAATAGCCGTTAATAAATTGTTATATGTGTCAGAGGGAAGCGCTCGTTGCATTTTCTCAAGATTGAAAACATTTACGCCAAATATTTCTGATACTGTTTTTTGATTTTTGTTGCTCATTAATGACCTGTCTTAAAATAGACTATAAGCAGTCAATTTTTAATATAAATAAACAAAAATTTTAACTTGTAAAAGCAAAGCTATTTTTTTTTATAGCATTTAATAAAGAACATTAATTATGTTTATTATTAAATTTACCAAATTTAGTTTTTTGGCGTTATTGATAGGCTGCTCTCTTAAGAAGATGACCGCTAATATGGTTGCAGATTCTTTAACGGGAGAAAGTCTGGCGTTCGTTTCAGACGAAGATCCTGAATTAATTAAAGAGGCGCTTCCTTTTGGTTTAAAAACTTATGAAAGCCTTTTAGAAACGACGCCAGAACATGAAGGCCTTCTTTTGTCGGCTGCAATGGGTTTTACTTCTTACGCCTATCTTTTAAATAATGAAGCCGATGAAATCGATTCTTTAGACTATAAAAAAGCAAAGCATTTAAGAAAAAGAAGCAGCAGGCTTTTTTTAAGAGGCAGAAATTACGCGATGCGCGGCATAGAATTAAAACATAAAAATTTTTCTGAAGATTTAATTAAAAAAAAGAAAGAGATTCTTGCAGAGACAGATAAAGAAGAAGCCGCTTTTTTATACTGGGCAGGGGTTTCATGGGCAGGGGCCATATCGGCAGATAAAGGCAACGCTAAACTTATTGCCGATTTACCCGTTGCCGGCGCCTTGGTAGAGCGTGTTTTGAAATTAGACGATACCTTTGACGAAGGGGCCGCATATGAATTTTTAATCGCCTATGAAGCCGCTCGTCCACAGGGTGACTTGAAATTAGCCAGAGAATACTATGAAAAAGCCTTGAATCTATCGGGCGGCCAAAGGGCGTCTGTATATTTGAACTTAGCCGAAAGCGTTTCTGTTAAAGAACAAAATATGGTAGAATTTAATAAATTAATTGATTTGGCTCTAGCCGTAAAAACTGAAGAGTATCCTAAGTATCGTTTGGTAAATACGATATCTCAAAATAGAGCAATATGGCTTAAAAAAAATATATCTAATTTATTTTTTGAAGCAGATTAAGAATCATTATAAATTAGCATAAAAGAAAAAAGAATGAGGAGAATTAAAATGAAGAAGATATTATATTTATTACTGATAGGCCTTATTGCGTTTTCAAGCATGGGATTTTCAAGGGTGCAAACCATTAAAATGGGAACTTTGGCTCCCGAGGGTTCGGTATGGCATAACGCGCTTAGAGAAATGGGCGAAGAATGGCAGAGGGTCTCAGACGGTAATGTTCGTATGCGTTTATATTCGGGTGGGGTCGCAGGCGACGAAATGGATATGGTTAGAAAAATGCGAATAAGCCAGCTTCATGGGGCCGCTCTTACCGGTAACGGTCTTGCGGGAATTGCTCAAGAAAACGCCATTTTTCAAATGCCCATGTTTTTAAGAACAGACGAAGAACTTGATCATGTTCTGCATGAATTATCTCCGAAAATTGAAAAAATTATGGAAGAAAAAGGCTTCAAGCTTCTTTACTGGTCAGAGATAGGCCGAGTATATTTATTTTCAAATAAACCGGTAGTAACGCCTGAAGATTTAAAGCCGCTTAAAATATGGGTTTGGACAGGAGACGCCGTTTGGGCAGACGCTTTAAAAGATCGCGGCTATAAACCGGTGCCTTTGCCGTCAACAGAAATACACACAGGTTTAAGCTCGGGTCTTATTGATACTGTATCGGCCCCTCCTGTCGCCGCTTTATCTTATCAGTGGTTCGGTCTCGCGAAAAATATGATGTCTATGAAATGGGGGCCTTTAACGGCAGCCGTTGTCATATCAAAAAAAGAGTGGGAAAAAATTCCGGCAAATTTGCGTCCTCAAATACATGCAGCCGCCGTAAAGGCAGGCGCGGGCGCCAAAGAGCGAATTAGAAAACTTGAATCTGAAGCAATCAAGGCCATGCAGGGTTACGGGCTAAAGGTAAATAAAGTAAGCCCGCAAGTTGCGGCAACATGGCAGTCTGAAATAGAAAAAACATATCCCAATTTATTAGGAAAGTCTATTCCAAAAGAGATTTATCAAGAGGCCTCTAAAATATTAAAAGAGTTTCGAAAGAAAAATAAGTAAATGAATAACGATAATATTTTCAATAATATTTTCAGCTTTATAAAAAAAATAGAAAATAGCCTTGGCATTGTCGCGCTTTTGCTCATGGCTTTTTTGCCTGTTCTTGAAATTATCTTACGGGCCTTTTTTAATACGGGTATTACCGGTTCCAGCGAATTTGTACAGAATTTGACATTGTGGGTAGGTTTTCTTGGGGCGGCGTTAGCCTCATTTGAGGGGCGCCATTTGAACTTATCTTCGGGCATAAAAATAATTCCCGATAAATACGCAAATATTTCAAAAGCTTTTGCGGGAATCGTATCAACAGCGATATCAACGGGCTTATTATGGGGTTCGTACCAGTATGTTGTATTTGAAATGGAATCAGACGTTCTCATTGGCGCGTTAATTCCCGTCTGGATAGTCGCGTTGATTTTGCCTATATCTTTTTTTCTTATCACCGTCAGATTTATTTTTGACGCGGGAACATTAAGCGGTCGACTTATTTCGTTGATTGGCATTCCTTTGGCGTATGCCTACGGGTTTTGGCTTGAGCCGTTTGCGCCGGCGTTTGTCTGGCCCTTGACCGCTATTCTACTTTTTGCAGCCTTATTAGGCTCGCCCATCTTTATTCTTTTAGGCGGTCTGGCGCTGATTTTATTTTCTGCGGACGGTATTTCTGTCGCTGCTATTCCGGTTGAAACTTATCGTATAGTCGTCTCTCCTTCTATACCGGCTATCCCATTATTTACTTTGGCGGGTTTTGTTTTAGCCGAAAGTAAGGCTTCTGACAGACTTGTTCGACTATTTCGGGCTTTTTTCGGATGGATACCGGGCGGTATGGTTATATCTACCACATTGGTATGCGCATTTTTTTCTACATTTACCGGCGCTTCAGGCGTAACAATCTTAGCTTTGGGAGGGTTATTGTATCCAATTTTAAAAAGCGGCGGTTATTCAGATAGATTTTCAACGGGTATTTTAACTTCTACAGGTTCCATTGGTCTTTTATTTCCTCCTTCGTTGGCCGTTATTTTATATGCCGTTATAGCCCAAATACCTATTCCCGATTTATTTGTCGCGGGCATTGTTCCCGGTATTATTATGCTGGTCGTCGTTACCGTTTACGGAGTCTGGCAGGGAAAAACTCAAAAAATTGAGCGCGAAGCCTTTAACCCCAAAGAGGCCATAAAAGCGATAAAAACGGCTAAATATGAAATTATACTTCCGATTGTAGTTTTGGGCGCTATTTTCGGAGGTTTTACATCACTTATCGAAGCGTCTGCCATTGCCGCCGTTTACACGCTTCTTGTTGAGATTGTTATTTATAAAGATATCGATATAAAACGCGATTTATCGGGCATTCTTCTTAAATGTCTTGTAATGCTAGGGGGCATATTTGTCATTTTTGGCGTGGCAATGGGTTTGACCAATTATATTGTAGACGCCATGATTCCCATGCAGGCCGCCGAGTGGGTAAAAGAAAACATTGAATCAAAAATAGTTTTTCTTCTGGCTCTGAATATTTTTCTTCTTCTGGTAGGGGCCGCAATGGATATTTTTGCGGCTATTGTTGTCGTTGTCCCTTTAATAATTCCTATTTCAGAGGTTTTCGGAATTCACCCGCTTCATTTGGGCATGATTTTTCTTGTGAATCTTCAATTGGGTTATTTAACTCCTCCGGTGGGTATGAATTTATTTTTGGCCTCGTATAGATTTAACAAACCGCTCATTGAAGTTTATAAAGCGGCTCTGCCGTTTCTGCTTGTCTTAGCGGGCGTGGTCATTATCGTAACGTATATTCCTTCTTTGATTGTAGGTGTTCCTTAGCATAGAATTGATTTTCTTTACTCTGTAATTTTATCAGCTGCATAATAAAAGGCAGTACGTCTTCGTGTGATTTTAATCTGTAAGAAGCGCGGCTTCTTCCTTCGCCTACTTTTATACAAATACCTTTTGATTCTACGGCTCTTGCTTCGACAACTTTTTTCCCTTTTATATTAGTCACAGGCAGGCTTGAAAGTCCTGTTTCAAGCTCTTCATGCAGCTTTCTTGCCTGAAATTCGGCATAATAACGCGGCGATTTTCGATAATGCCAGCAGATAGAATGTTTTTTCTCTTCAACAAAGCTTCCCGGTACCCGAAGCGAATAATATTTCATGATTTGTTTTACCATAGAATACCATTCTTTTTGTTTTTGATGAAATTTGATTTGTTGAAAACAATTCCCGCAAAAAAGAGTCTGCCCATATTTTTGAATCATATGAGCTTAGATAGTTCATCATTGGTTTTAGAAGAGCCAGCTTTTCTTTTTTATTAAAATTTAAGGCAATATGCAATTTTGCCGCAGATTCTTCGGCATTCCAAGGGTTTTTCTAAATATTTTTAATTTTAAATCAATGCTTTTATGTAATCAAGTCTGTCAATTCCCAGAATAAGTTTTTTACCTTTGTAAGGTAGGTTTTATCTAAATTCAAGCAGAAAATCGGGTTTATCAAGTTTGCGGTATATTCTAAATGCCGCGTTCATTAATCCTACATGACTGTAGGTCTGCGGAAAGTTGCCCCACTGGCATCCGCTGTTTTCGTTTACGTCTTCGCTCATAAGGCCTAAGTGATTTGTATATTTTAATAAATTCTCAAACCTCTCAATGGCTTCGTCGGTTCTGCCGACGCAGGCTAACGCTTCAATATACCAGAATGAGCATATTAAAAATGTTGATTCGGGCGTTCCAAAATCGTCAGAATTTTTGTATCGGTAAAACAATCCGTTTTTTCCCATTAGTTCTTTCTCAAGAGCGTTAAGATGCAGTTTTGCTTTTTCGCTGTCGTGTTCTAAGTAATTTAAAGTTATTAATTGAAGAAGACTGGCGTCAAGAATATCGCTTCCCTGAGCCTGCGCGTATGCTTTTAATTTTTTGTTATAGCATAGCTCTATATTTTCAGACGCTTCTTTAGATAGCTTTTTAGCTTTATTAAACATGTTTTCATCGTTTAGTTTTTCTGCGATTCTCATTGCCGAATTCGTGCCTGCCCAATGAAAAAGATAAGTATAGCAGTGCTTTTGACGGATGTTTCTGAATTCCCAAAGTCCGGCGTCGGGTTCGTTCATTGTTTTTTCAATTAATAATAAAATGTTGTTGATTTGATTTAATAAGTAAGCAGAGGCTTTGTAATTAAATTTTTTATCAAGAAAAAGCGGCAGCAAAGAAACTAATATTTGTCCGTAGACATCGTTTTGATTATGGGTCTTTGCCTGGTTACCGATTCTAACCGGCTTGTTCCCTAAGTAACCTTCAAGAGGCAGTATAATTTCTTCAAAATCGGTTTCTCCTAGTATTGAATAAACAGGGGCGATGCTGCCGTCGGGGTTTGGCTTTAAGTTATGCAAATATTCGGCAAATTTTTCAAGTTCGTCCCCGTGACCTATATTCATTAAAGCAGATATCGTATAATAAGAATCGCGAATCCAGCAGTATCTGTAATCCCAGTTTCTGCCCGAACCCGGATGTTCCGGTAGGCTCGTTGTTCCTGAAGCTATAATGGCGCCGGTATCTTCATATTGATGCAATTTTAAAACCAAAGCCGAACGAATTAAGGCATCCTGTTGAAAATTGCCGATAGTCGCGTGTTTTACCCACCTGTGCCAGTATGAAATTGTTTTGCTTAAAAAATCTTCGGCAGTAGCGGGCAGGGGAGCTTCAAGAGGATTGCCGTAAGTTAAAGCCAGATATTGATTCTCAGTCAGTAAAAAATCTTTTTTATGCATAATATAATTTAAAGGAATTGAAGATGTAAGTCTTAAGTTATCGCTTAATCCGCTGTAACTGATATGGCAGCTGCCCTGGTGTACCGCGGGAATAATCTCCCCGTAATTATCGCGCGGTTCGCATATGATTTTTACTCGCGGATTTCCTTCGATTAACTCTATTTTTCGAAAGAATTTTAACGGCTTAAAATACCGGTCATATTGAAGAAAGCGCGGCGCGTAATCAATTACCCTGAATTTACCGTTGGCTGTCTCAAATTCTGTGCATAAAATATTGGTATTTTCAAGATAGTATTGTTTGTTGTCGAGAATTTCGGCGATAGGGTATACGCCAAAACATCCGCCTTTTTCTGTATCAAGCAGTTTACCGAATATAAAAGAACTGTCAAATTTGGGCCAGCAAAGCCAGATAACTTCGGCTTGTTTGTTAATTGCCGCGTTAAAAGCGCAGTTACCGACTATACCAAAATCATAGAGATGAGGAGAATTATGATTTTTCATTTGTAATTCAATGTATGAGTATAATAAATAAATAATCATCCAGCAAAATATTATTCCAAAATTAGGCAATAAAATTAAAAAGCAGGCGGGTGTGATTGTAACCATACACAAAGCAGGTCAGCTGTTTTATAAATTAAATATTTTTCAACACAGCTTTCTTTTTCTTTTTGGTTATTTATAGATATAGGGGCCGTGTAAAAAGACCGTTTTTCTTCTCGACTTCGCATGCCGGTGGCAACTGCGTAACGAAGAACATTGATTTATCGCACCCTGAGCGGCTTGTGCTGAGCGTAGCCGAAGCAAGTCGAAGGGCGCGATTAGCATGTTTCTACACAACCCCTAATTAATCATAAGGAGATTATACAATGAGAAATGTTTTTGATTATCAAATAGAATACAGCGGACTTCAAAACCGTATGGCGCAGATGTTTGACCCGAAATCGGGACACACTGTTATGCTTGCCGTCGATCACGGCTACTTTCAGGGGGCGCCAGCCGGTCTTATAAATTTAAGAGAAACCGTAGAACCGCTTTTGCCTTATTGCGACGCGGTAAGCCCTACTATAGGGGGTCTTAAAACAAGTTTTAATTCTAACATGAGAACGCCTATTATTTTAAGAGCGACCGGCGGCAACAGCATGAGAATGCCTGACGAGCTTGACGATGAAATTATCACTGTTTCAGTTGAAGAGATGCTGCGCGTAAACGCTGTCGGTTTTACCGTTTCATGCTATGTCGGTTTAGACTGCCAAAGCCAGACAATTCAAAGCCTTACCGATTTAACCGACGAGGCTCATAAATACGGTCTTGTTTCAATCGGCATTACCGCAGTGGGCGCCGACCCTGTTCTTACAAAATTTGTCAAAGGCGAAAGAGAAGACGGCGGCGAATTGACGGCCGACGATAAAAAAGAGGCCATAAAATATCTAAAGCACGCAAGCCGCGTTCTTTCTGAAAACGGCGCCGATATCATTAAAACCTATTATTGCGACGGTTTTGAAGAAGTTGTAGAGGCCTGTCTTGCCCCTATCGTGATTGCCGGGGGAACAAAACGCCCGACAAAAGAGGCGCTTGAGTTTACCTCTAACGCTATAAAAGCCGGGGCCGTAGGCGTCGATATGGGAAGAAACATCTTTCAAAACGAACATCCCGTGGCCATGATTCAGGCGGTTAGAGCTATTGTGCATGACAACAAAAGCCCGAAAGAAGCTCTTGAGTTTTACGAAGAAATTAAAAATAAATCTTAAAAAGCTATGCAAAAGATGAGAGCCGGCGTTTACTATAACAATAAAGACGTCCGCGTTGAAGAAAAACCAATACCAGAAATTGGCGATAACGACGTTTTAATCAAGGTAAAAGCATGCGGTATTTGCGGCAGCGATATTATGGAGTGGTACCGCATTAAAAAAGCTCCGCTGGTATTAGGCCACGAGCTTACGGGCGAAATTGTCAAAGCCGGAGCCAATGTTTCTCATCTTAAAGAGGGCGACAGGGTTTTTGCCATACATCATGTGCCATGCGACAAATGCGACGAATGCATAAAGGGGCATCCTTCTGCATGTAAAGACTTTCAGGGTATCAATAATTTTGAACCCGGCGGATTTTCAGAATACTTAAAAGTTACCGGTAAAAGCGTTCAAACGGGCGTGATGAAAATTCCCGATGAAATCAGCTTTGAAGAAGGTACGTTCATTGAACCTGTTGGCACCGTATTGCGGGGCCAAAGGGCCGCCGATATAAAACCCGGCGAAAGCGTATTGGTCATAGGCTGCGGATTGTCGGGTCTTTTGCATATTAAAACTGCCAAAGCTCTTGGCGCGGGTCTCATTATGGGATGCGACGTCGAAGAAACCAGGCTTGAATCGGCAAAAAAATTCGGGGCGGGTTCTGTCTTTAAGCCCGGTTCAAACCTTCCCGAAATGATTGCCGAAAAAAACGGCGGCAGATTGGCCGATAAGGTCATTGTATGCGCGGGAGCGGTTTCGGCCATTGAAAGCGCTTTATCATGCGTTGAACGCGGAGGGCTGGTTTTAATTTTTGCCGTGCCAAAGCCGGGCGAAACCGTAAGCGTCGATTTTAACCCCCACTGGAGAAACGATATATCTATAAAGACAAGCTACGGCTCGACGCCATTAGATCACATTCAGGCAATTGAACTTTTAAAGAATAAAAGAATCGAAGTAAACGATATGATAACCCACAGAATGCCTCTCTCTGATATTCAAAAAGGTTTTGCGGCCGCCTGCGATCCGAAAAGCTGTCTTAAAGTATTGATTGAATTGTGAGCGCGAAAAGAATCATTCCATGCCTTGACGTAAAAGACGGCCGGGTCGTTAAAGGGGTAAACTTTGTCGATCTTATCGACGCCGGGGATCCTGTTGAAAACGCGCTTATATATGATAAAGAAGGCGCCGACGAACTTGTATTTCTGGATATCACGGCCTCTTCTGACAGAAGAAATATTGTATTAGATTTGGTAAAAAAAGTATCTGAGCAGGTTTTTATACCCTATTGCGTCGGCGGCGGAATTCGCACCGAAGAAGACATGAGGCTTATCTTAAGCGAAGGCGCCGATAAGGTTGCCCTGAACACGGCCGCTTTTGAAAACCCTGAAATTTTAACCAAGGGCGCAGAGAGATTCGGCAGCCAGTGTATCGTATGCGCCGTTGACGCGAAATTTAACGGCGAATTTTTTGAAGTTTACTTACACGGCGGCAGAACCCCTACGGGAAAAGACGCCGTAAAATGGTGCATAGAGGCCGAAAAAAGAGGCGCCGGCGAAATTCTTTTAACCAGTATGGATAGAGACGGCACCAAGCAGGGCTTTGATTTGAAGCTCTTAAATGAAGTTATTGGCAGCGTCAGAGTTCCGGTTATTGCATCGGGCGGCGTGGGAACCATGAAACATATTTTAGAGGCTTTTGAAATCGGGGCAAGCGCCGCATTAGCGGCTTCAATTTTTCATTTTCAGGAAATCAATATTCATGATATCAAAGAATATCTCACAAAAAATGGCGTTCATGTAAGGCCCCATGAGATAGTAAAGTAAGATTGCAAGCGTTATTGACGGCGGTTCTGTTTAAGCGACGCCTGAAAACGGTTTGCTTCATATAAATTCATAGTTTATTTTTTCTTTACATCTTAAAAATATTATTGTATACTATTAAATAGATATCGTAAAAAAGTTCAGGCGAAATTATTTGCCGACAAACAGAGTAAGCTTTTTCGCGAGTAGATTTAAAAAATAAATAGAACCTTTTGAAAACCGAGATATGCTAAAAAGAAAGAACAATCGAAAAATAAATTTATATCTGTTTATTATATTGCTTCTTGTATTTGCCGCCTCTGCGGCGATGTATTTTACTCTTGAAGCTATTGAAAAGAAAGTTCGTCAAAATTATCTTTCTTCTCTTAAATCAATCTTAAACGTGACTCACGAGTCGCTGCAAATCTGGAAAAAAAATACAACAGAACGCATAAAGATATTTTCTAAAGACGATGAATTAAATAAGATGATAAAAAAACAGCTTGAATATAAAAATGGTATTCAAAAATTAAATTCTTCGGCTTCAATAAAAAAGATGAAGAGTTATTTTAACAAACGTTTTTTATCTGAAGAAGAAAACGGTTTTTTTGTAATTGATTTAGAATATGTAAATATTGCTTCTTCTCGCGAATCTAATATTGGGCTTCAAAATTTTCTTGCTCAAAACCATAAACAATATATTCAAAGAGCTTTTAAAGGCGAAACCGTTTTTATTCCGCCGGTAAAGTCAGATGTGGCAGTAAAGACGAATTCAGGAAAACAGATTTCTGGCTACCCGTCTATTTATGTTTTGACCCCGGTATATTCAGATAGTATCGTTATTTCTGTTTTGGGAGCGCAGATAGATCCGTATAATACCTTCAGCAAGATTGCGCATATAGGACGAATGGGAAATTCTGGAGAAACTTATTTTTTCAACTCAGATGCAAAGCTTTTAACTTCAAGCCGTTTTGAAGAGCGTCTTGTTCAAATGGGATTATTAAAAGAAGAGACGCCCAGCATATTAAATGTTGATATACGCGACCCTGGGGGTAACCTGCTTGAAGGGTACGTTTCTGAAATGCCGCGCGAAAAGCAGCCTTTTACGGTTATGGCGCAAAGCGCTCTTAAGAAAAATAACTCAAGCAATGATTCGGGCTATAACGACTATCGAGGCGTTTTGGTCATTGGCGCGTGGCTTTGGGATAACAATATTGATATCGGTATAACTACAGAAATTGATCTGGAAGAGGCGCTTGAATCTTATCATCGAACCAGAATAACGGTTATATTTATGCTTGCCGTTGTCTTGTTTTTTGTTTTTGGAATGTTCGGCATTATCTTGATATATCGCCACAAAAATGAAGCGTCTCTTAGACAGGCCGCCGCTGTTTTTAGCAACATTAAAGAAGGTATAGTGATTACAGATACCAGAGGCGTTATTGAAGATATAAATTCGGCTTTTGAAGAGATTACCGGTTATAGCGCCAAAGATGTTTTAGGAAAAAACATTAATATTTTAAACACGGGAACGTTAAACGAAGACTTTTACATGAAAATGTGGAACGAGTTAAGAGAAAAAGGCTCATGGAAGGGCGATTTCAGGAATAAAAAAGCAAACGGCGAAATGTTTGTTCAGGAAAGCTCTATTGTCGCCATAAGAAACCATAAAGGAAATATTATAAGATATGCCAGTATATTCAGCGATATTACCGAAAGAAAAGACGCTGAACTGGTTCTTAAAAAAATGTCAATAACCGACGGTCTTACGGGTATCCCGAACAGAAGAATGTTTGACGATATCCTGAAAGAAGAGACAAACCGTATGATGCGCACAAAAGGTTCTCTGGCCCTGGTTTTAATTGATGTTGATTTTTTTAAGCAATACAACGATAAATACGGTCATCTTGCCGGAGACGAATGTCTTCAAAAGCTGGCGCGAGTTTTTCAAAACGCCGCAAGGCGCTCCGGAGAGCTTTCGGCGCGCTACGGCGGCGAAGAGTTTGCCGTCATACTGCCTTCAATTGAAAAAGACAGGGCATTTGAATTTGCCGAAAGAATTCGCCTCGATGTTGAAAAACTTAAAATACCCCATGAGCTTTCAAAAGCAGCCTCTTATGTCACTATAAGTCTTGGCGTAGGGTACGCAGACGGAAGCGTGAAAATTACCGCCGAAGAACTGCTAAAAAAAACCGACGCTTCATTATACGAAGCGAAAAAACAGGGGCGCAACCGGGTCGTAGGGTAGACGACGATATCTCAGATATTTAGACATTTTTGGCCGATAATATAAAAAAATAATAGCAAAACTCTAAAATAGCGTTAAAAGATTTATTATTTTCTATACAAAATCTTTTTAATTTACGGTTATACTATATTAATAAACGATGAAAAAAATTAAATTAGTATTTTTACTGGCTTGTATTTTAATGGTCAATTGTACGTCTACGGGCTGGATAAGGCCCGATTTGAAAGACGATTTAGAAGGCGATGAGAAAACGCAAATTCGAAATCTTGAAAACCAAAAAAAAGAATTAGCCAATGAAAAAATACAAACCGAAAAAATTGAAAAATCTGTCGCGATTTCGCCGGTTGAAGATAAAAACCCCGAAGCTCTTCTTTTTAAGAAAAATGATGATTTGCCTTCGACCAAAATACAAAACGGAAAATATCCGGTTCAGCTATCGGGCGATCGATTTGTCAGAGAAGTTAAATTTCATCCGCGAGTAAAGAAAGAAACAACCGTCATTACAATTATGGGAAACGCGCAAATAAAATACGGCAATATGATATTGAAAGCCCCTATATTTGAAGTTTTAGGAGAGAAACAGCAATTAGCTGTCGCGAAAAAGGGAATTACTTTTGAAGATAAAAAAGAGAAGATCGATTTAATAGCCGGTTTTGCCGAATATTTTAAGAATGAAGAAAGGCTGATTGCGCGAAATAAACCGCAGATTAAATGGCGGCGCATAAAAGAGCGCGATGAAATTAAGATTCGTTCAAATGAAATAGAAAGAATTTTTGCTTCAAAAATGACAACAGCCTGGGGCAACGTATATGTCGAAAACGACGAGATTTATTTGTTTGCCCAAAAAGCTTCGTTATATGAAAAAGAAAAAAAACTGACGGCAGAAAAAGAGCCTAAAATATTTCAGAAAGAAAATATTATATCAGCCGGATTTATGACCTATTATATTGATAAGAAGAAAGTTATATTAACTAATCCCGTTAAAATTTTATTTACCGCTCCCGAAGGCGCGGGTTCAGAAATTATAAATACAGAGCAAAACAATGAAGGGTCTCAAAACGCTGAAAGGGGAAAAGTAACCGGCGCAATAGAAAGCTATGAAGCCGTTTATGAGTTTTCTAAAGATATACCCGAAAAGAAAGTCATATTATTAAATTCGGGAAATAATAAGCCGGTAAGAGTTGAGAACGACGATTTTTTTATGACATGTCAAAAAGTTAAGGCCGCAGGAGAAAAACAGGAGAGAATTACAGCTCAGGGGAATATAAAGGGATATATTAAAAAAAGCAATTTATGGATATTTTCAGAGTTGGCCGATTATTTTCGGGAAGAAAAAAAACTTATTATTCAAACTGTTGAAAATAAAGATAAAAAAGAAATAATGCCGCAAATTGACGTATATTCCGGCGGAAATAAAAAAAATATGAGTTTAAGCGCGAGAATCATTGAAAGAATAATTCCCGAAAAAAAAATAATCGCAAGAGGAAACGTTCAAATTGAATACTGGGGAGAGCTTCAAACCGGCATTCTTGACGATTCAAAAAGCGGCGGAGAAAATGGAAAGGTCGTTATGGGCGGCGAATGGGCAGAAATGACAGACGACGATGAAACGGTTGAAATAACGGGAAGCCCCTTTATCAAGAGCGGAAAAAATAAAATCTATGCGACGAAAATAATATTATTCAGCAAAGAGAAAAGAGCAGAGATAAAAGGCAAGATTCACGGTTCTTTGGGAAAAGAATAGGGTATATCGTTTAAGACTTATCTATAGGCGTGTATTGATTGACAGCCTTGCTCTTAAACAATAAAAATCCCTAAAATATTTAACTAAAAATGAAAGAAGAGAAAGAAAAGAAAGAAAAGACCAAACAACCTTTAAAAAATAAGAAACAAAATATTTTTAATAAGATAAAAAAGTTTGGGCTTGAAATATTAAAAGAAGAAGAGGCCGCCGCCGATAGCGCGAAAAAAATAGCAAAAAATCTTGTAAAAGGTTTTATCGCGGCTGTGCATAAATTCATTAAAGACGAAGCTTTAATTAGAGCGACTTCGGTCAGTTATTCTCTGGTTATAAGCTTTATTCCCGCTTTAGTTGTGGCCTTGATTATCGGCTCAAAATATATCGATAAAGAACTGGTTTTTTTATACGCGCAGGAGTTCTTAAGAAAAGAAAATATACAAATTGATTTAATGCCGTATAAAGAAGTTATCGATACGCTTTTTCAAAACGCGAACGCCATCGGCGGTATCGGTTTTATGGTTATGTTTTTCTCGGCGACCAGCGTTTTAAGAAATCTTGAGAATGCTTTAAATAAAATATGGAAAGTTCAAAAACAAAGACCCTTTATTCAGAAGATTTCTGGGTTTATGATGGTTATGATATTTGGCCCCATGCTTTTAGCCTTGGGCATATCGTTTGCCGATTCGTTGTTTTCAAAATTTGTATCTCCTGATTTAAACGTTATAAAATACATTGAAGACGATCCCGTTATTTTGGGCGAAAAGAATGTCTGGTTGAAAAGAACGGGTAACGCATGGCAATATTTAAGCGTTATTGATAAAGTAGACGAACAGGCTCAAAAAGAACCTGTTATATTTAACGCCTCAGTAAATAAAATTTATGAAGGCGAAGAAAAAGAAAAATATAAAGCCAACGCGGCTTATGCCGATTTATCGTCTTTGAAAACGGCCTCTTTTAAAGACGCCGCAAAGATAAAAAATAAGATTTGGCTTATTGCCGATCAAGGCGTCATGCTTTATTCAAAGAATAACGGCAAAACATGGGATGTTCAAAAATTTTGGCGCGAAGATATTATGCTATTTGAGCCCTCATTTAATAAAATAAAGATGTTTGACGAAAACAGGGGAGTTATTATAGGCAAAAAAGGTTTAATTTTAGTAACTGAAGACGGCGGAAAAAAGTGGCGGCCCAATTACCATCCGCATGTAAGAGAGAATTTTAACGATATTGTAACGATAAATCAAGATACTCTGGTTATTGCGGGCGATTCTTATGCGCTTTTAACGAGCAAAGACAGCGGAAAATCATGGGAGATTCCCGTTAATTTTGAAGCGACCCGAACAATAGAAAACGAAAATTTAAGAAGCGTCTACGTTTTAAAAGATAAAATAATGATATGCGGCGATCAAGGCGTGTTATTGACAAGTTCTGATGCGGGCGTAAATTGGCAGAAAAAAAGACTAGGCGCGCGAAAGTATGATTTCAATAAAATATTATTTATAAACGCCAAAAAAGGTTTAATCGCCGGAGAAGACGGAATAATGGCATATACAAAAAACGGCGGATATGACTGGCATTTTGTCGATTCTAAAATAACGCAAAATATTAACGATATTTTTCACATAGCTCATGAAAAAAAAATTTATGCCGTTGCAGACGCCTATCATATTTTAGCCGCGCATGAAGATACATTTTATGATTTTAATATCGCGCAAAAATCTCCGTTTTGGCGGCAGTTCATTTCGGCCGTGGCCAACTTTATTTTGCCATTTTTTGTCATTTGGATTGTTATCTTTCTGGTTTATAAAGTAATTCCGTATACGCAAATAAGCGGCAAAGCGGCAGGCATAGGCGCCGCGGCGGCTTCTCTTATGCTGGTCTTGTTTTCATATTTTTTGAAATTTATTCCGTTTTTTTTCAAGGGAACAATCGCAATTTACGGTACCCTGGCGGCGATACCGATAGGTCTTTTGCTGGTTTATGCCATGATTTTAATTGTATTGTTTGGGGCAGAGACGGCTTTCTTTGTTCAGTATCCCTATATGGCCAGGCTTTCATTAAAGCAAATGACGACCCAAACAGAAAAAAAACAAATCTGGTACGGCTTTAAGGTTCTTCAAATTATTTTTGAAGATTTTGAAAAGGGAAGGGGAAAGGTAAAAGAAACAAAATTATTAAAAGCCTGCGGTAATAATGAAGAAGAACTTGAGTTTATCTTAAATGCTCTTGAAAAGAGGTCTATACTTCAAAGAGTAGACAATATTTTCTGGATGCCCTCTTCTTCGGCAAAAAACATTTATTTAAAAGATCTTATTGAATTGCTTGACAAAACCGGTTTTGAAATTCCGGCTTTTAACAAAAATGACAAATTCATGAAAGCTTCAAAAGAGATATTTCAAAAGATTAAAAATCAACGCGTTGATGTCGTAAAAGACGCTACTTTTGAAGATATGATAAAGTAATTGATTCAAGTGAAATTTGCTTTTACCATTCAGTACTCTGGTCATTCTTTTTATGGGTTTCAAAGACAGAAAGATTTTCGTACTGTTCAAGAAACTATTGAAAATGCCTTATTTACCCTTTTGCGTCAGAATATTCGCATTCATGCCGCCGGCAGAACCGATACGGGCGTTCACGCCGTCGGTCAGGTCATTCATTTTTCATACGGCGGCAAAAGCGCTTTGTTAAATGATTTGCATAAGTTTATTTATGCCGTTAATTCGGTACTGCCGCCTGAGGTTTCTTTTGTTTACGGCAGGCCGGTATCTAACGATTTTCACGCGCGTTTTTCGTGCAAGGGCAGAGATTATTTATATAGAATTTTAAACAGCCCTTACAGAATGGCCCTGTACCGCGAAACGTCTCATTGGGTAAGATCAAAGCTTTATATAAAAAGAATGCGCGAAGCGGCTGAAAGATTGATTGGCGAGCATGATTTTGCCGCCTTTACAAAAGCAATATATAAAAAAAACGGAGAGAAAACCGTAAGAAGAATCGATAAAATTTATATTGTTGAAAGTTATCCTTTTGTCGATTTTTATTATTGCGGTTCGGGCTTTCTTCATAACATGATTCGAATTATTACGGGAACCCTATTACAGGCAGGCAAAGGCAAACTGACGCCAGACGATATTTCAAATATACTAAATGATCAGCAAAGAGATTTAGCCGGCCAGACCATACCGCCGTGCGGGCTGCATTTTATAAACGCGTATTATGACGAATATGAAACGCCCGTTGAATTATTGCCGTTTAGCGCAGACAAGGTCGTCGAGTGATTTATACGCCGCATTGGCCCGCGGTATGCTTCGTTTATTATACAAAAATTTAATATTTTTTACTCGTCACGCTGACTCAAACATAATTTTAATGCAAGCTCAAAGCGCGGCGATTAAGAACGGTTGTATCTCAGGCGCTAAGAGGGCTAAAAGAGAGAAAGAACTTGTCTGAAAAGTTGATAAATCCGTATCCTGTATTAAAAATTTCGCGTAAGGCTTTAAGAAATAATCTTGAAGTTTTAAAAAAAGTTATTTCAAGATCAGATAAAGACGTAAAAGTCTTAATACCGGTAAAGGCAAACGCCTACGGTTTCGGAATTTCAACTCTGTTGCCTTTTTTTCAGGAAGAAAAAATAGAATATCTCGGGGTGGCAAACCCTTATGAAGGCGAGATGCTGCGAAACTTAGGTTGGCGGCATGAAATATTAAACCTCGGCGGATTTTATCGCGAAAACGCGGACGATTTTTTTAAGAATAAGATCATACCGTCTGTTACCGATATTTGGCAGATATCTCTGTTAAACGAAAGAGCCAAAGCATATAATCAAAAGGCAAATATTCAATTAAAGCTTGATTTTGGCATGGGCAGAATAGGCTTCAAAGAAGAAAGTTTTCATGAAATGATAACAGAGATTAAAAAAGCCGAAAATCTTAAAGTTACGGGTATTTTCATTCATTTGCCCTCGGCCGATTCTGACGATATGAACGCGACCAGAAAAATAATTGAAAAATTCTCAGGCGGCGCAAAATATTTAATTAACGAACTGAATTTAAAAGAAAACGAAGTTTTACTTCATGCGGCAAACAGTTACGGAACTCTCTTGTATCCTGAAAGTCATTTTGATATGATAAGACCGGGGCTCGTTTTTTACGGATACTTTCAAAACCGAAAAGATAAAGAAAAGCTTGAAAAAAAATATCCAATAAAACCCGCGTTATCTTTATGGGCAAAACCAATAAGCGTTAGAGATTTAAAAAAAGGCGATACCATATCTTATGGCTCGACTTATACGGTAGAAAAAGAGAATATAAACGCGGGAGTCTTTCCTCTTGGGTATGCCGACGGCATTTTAAGGGCCCTTTCAAATAATATTGTTTTTGAAGATTATCCTTTATTGGGCAGGGTCACAATGGATCAAATCGTATTGGGCGGCGTTTACGAAAAAGAAAAGTATGTTCAAATTATAGGCGAAAAATCGCCGCCTCTTGAATATTGGGCAGATGCGGCAAATACGATTACATATGAAATATTAACCGGTTTCGGCGGCAGGCTTCAAAGAGAACTGGTTTAGGGGATGCCCCTTGAAAATAATTTCTTCTGATATAATTTTACTTCCGTTTAGTTTTACGCGCATAACGCCGTTTGATTTTAAAAATTTATCAAGCCCGTGAAGTTTCTCAAGAGCTTCCTGAAGATTTTCAAATTCATAATAAATTGCGTAATTTTGAGATTTGTAATTATATGGGTAAGGCATAATCATTAAAAGCGTTACTCTGTGAATATTTTGAGATTCTTCTAACGCAATATGAGAGACCTTTCTTTGCCAGACTATTTTTTCAAATAAGGTATCTTTGAGGTTTACTTCTTCTCTTGGCGCAGTTTTTTGCCCGTTTTCAGAGAAAAGAGGAAAGCTCATGATAATAAATAAAAAAGAAAAAAATAAAAATACTCTTCGATTAAAATTAAAAAGCAATAAAAAGATATATTCTATTTTTCTAGAAATTTGCCTTATATTCATGCCTATAAGATCGGCATATTTTAAGATTTTTTTTCTTTTAAATAAGGAACATACTGCATATCAACCATGAGTATATGCGAGGTCAGCCATTCAAAAATAAAATCTTTTAATTCAGATAAATTGACCTCTTTATTCGCGTCAATATCGTCTTTATATTGCATTACTTTTAATGTAAGCATATCATGCCCCAGCTTATGCTTTGTTAAATCAGGGTAATCGTTTAGCTCTAAAAGATTTTCTTCAAAAATAAAATGTTTTAAGGTGTAATCGAGAAGATCCATGACAACTTCAATAGCCATTGAATTGCCTTCTTCGTTATTTTTTAGTTGATTATTAAGTTTTTCCAGAAGATCAAAAATTCTTTTATGCTGATCGTCTATGTCTTGATTGCCCGTTAAGTATTTCTCGTTCCAGGTTAATTCTGTCGTTGTGCTCATGTCCATTAATCCTATAATATAATATAAAAAAAAATCAAGTCAAAAAAAAATGAAAATAATTTAAAAATTTTCAAAAACAGCTTTTCTTACCTCGTCGATTTCAGAGTCTAATTCAAGCGGTTTGTTTTGATGTTTTACGGTTACATCGTCAAGAGAGCTTTCATGGTATTTTACCTTGAAATCGGCAAATTTTAAGCCGTTTGCCGTAGAAATAACCACTACCGACTCGTCTTTTGTAATAATATTTTGATTTTTTAGCTTCAGCAGAGCCGCAAGAGCCACGCCGGTATGGGGGTCGGTAAAGAGCCCCGATTTATCGGCAAGACCGGCTGCATTTGAAAGCTCGTCTTCAGAAGCTTGCTCTACAATACCGTTAAATTCTTTCAGCGTGTTTACCGCCTTATCTATTGAAACGGGGTTTCCTATTTGTATGGCTGAGGCCAGAGTTTGACCGGCTTTAACCGGCTTGAAATTTTCAAAACCGTTTTTATAGGCAAGATACAGCGGGTTTGCTTTTTGCGTCTGGGCGACGGCAATGCGCGGTTTTTTTTGAATAAGACCCAAATCATAGAGCAGACTAATGCCCCTGCCTAAGGCCGATACATTGCCAAGGTTTCCGCCGGGTATGATAAACCAGTCGGGAACCTGCCAGTTTAACTGCTGTATAACCTCTATGCCCACGGTTTTTTGCCCCTCAATTCTAAGACTGTTCATTGAATTGGCCAGGTAAATTTCTTTTTCAAGAGTCAGCTTTTGCACGATTTCCATACATCCGTCAAAATCTGTGTTTAACGATAAAACAAGAGCGTTATTTGCAACCGGTTGTATAAGCTGGGCGAGAGAGATTTTATTTTTAGGAAGTAAAATAACGCATGGGATATCTGCCTTTGCTGCATATGCGGCAAGAGCCGCGGATGTATCGCCGGTAGACGCGCAGGCGATGGCTTTTACGGGTTTCCCTCTTTTAATCATAGAGTTTACCTGGCTTACAAGTACTGTCATGCCCAAGTCTTTGAAAGAGCCTGTATGGCTGTTTCCGCAGAGTTTAACCCTCAGATCTTGATTAAAAAGGCTGTCAAGTTTTTCAGATTTATAAAGATAGGTATAACCTTCGCCCATTGAGACAATATGCTCGTTTTCAATTTCGGGAAGAACCCATTCTTTTTTCGACCATACCCCCGAATCGTCGGGAAAGTCTACCGAACGGTATCTGGCCGCAAATTCAGACTTCCAGCTTTCGGCAGATTTCTCTTTTAGTGCCGTTATGTCATGAAAGACTTCAAGAAGACTGTTGCAGTTTTTACACCGGTAAATTACTTGGTCGAGATTGTATTTTTCGCCGCATTTTGATATACACTGAAAATATGCCGTATTTTTCATGCAGGCATTTTTAAAAATGATCACATGTTTTCAATGATAATTTGATTTATTAATCTATACCTAATATCTGCTTGTTCCAATGAAGAGCGTACCTGTCGGTCATTCCGGCTATAAAATCTGCGACGACTCTGTAAAGACCGTCTGAATCAAGTCTTTCTTGATACTCGCCGGGCATTGCATGGGGCGATTTAACCAGAAAATTAAAAATTCTTTGAATAACTTCTTCGGCTCTTGAATTCATTTTTTCTACTTCGGGATGCCTGTACAGGTTTTTATGCAGATGTTTTTTTAATCGAGAGATTTTTATGGATGTATCATAGGTAAAAGAACATAGTTTTTCGGTATCGCTTTTGAAATTTAAAACATCCTCCAGTTTTTTTATTTTATACTTTTGTATATTATCGAGCATGTTCTCAATTAAATCGGTAACCATTTTATTGATTAGCATTCGAATTGTCTGGCGAATAAGACTCTTTTCGCCGGCATTAATATGACTCTTTTTTGCTTCTGCCCAAACGTCGTTCCATATTTCAATTTCGTTTAGTTTGCTTAAATTTAAAATTCCCGATTCAATGCCGTCGTCTAAATCATGGTTATTATAGGCAATCTCGTCGCATATATCTACAATAGACGCCTCGAGAGTATGGTTTAACCCTTTGATTCTTTTATGTTTTTGAAGGCCCATGAGCGTCGCCTCTGTTAAGTTTAATCCGTCAAAATCGGGATATCTTTTTTCAAGAACCTCTACAACCCGCAGGGTCTGTTCGTTATGATCAAAACCCCCGTGAGGTTTCATCAGCCTGTGAAGACTTCTCTCTCCGGCGTGGCCAAACGGGGGATGTCCCAAATCGTGCGCAAGCGCGATTGTTTCGGTAAGATCTTCGTTTAATTTAAGCGATCGCGCCACGGTTCTGGCCAATTGCGAAACCTCGATAGAATGCGTCAGGCGCGTTCTAAAGTTATCTCCAAGATGATTTACAAAAACCTGCGTTTTATATTCTAAGCGCCGAAAGGCCTTTGAATGAACAATTCTGTCTCTATCGCGTTGAAAATCAGAACGATAGGGATGAGACTCTTCTTGGTACTTTCTTTTTGAAAAAGAATCTACAGAAACGGCATATTCGGCATATTCTATCATCATCGGGTTTACTTATAGATTTTTCTAAAAATTAACCGCGTATAGCCCATTCTAATTTCGTCAAAATCGTTAATTTCTTTGGGTCTTAGAAGTTTCTTACCGTTTAAATATGTTCCCGTGTCTGAAATAAGATCATATAAAATAAATTTCATGTTTTTTTTCTTTATTTTTGCGTGTGCTGGCGATATCGCCGGGTCAAAAATAGGAATTGTATTGTGTGTACTTGAGCCTATTGTTGCTTCTTCTTTAACAAGCCCGTATTTTTTACCGACATTAGGGCCTTCTTTTTCAACTAGATAGGCAAACCTTAATACGGTAACTTTTTTAAGTTTTGGCGGCATGGGCGTTACGGCAACAGGTTTCGGCCTTGAAGAATACATCGGGGTCAGGTCAATTTTATCGGCGTAAGGTCTGGTTTCAATAAATTCGTCGGGAAGATATTCGTTATATTCGTCTTGATTTCTGGTATCTTCAATGCCTTTTCCTAAATATTTTATAAAAAGAATTATTATAATAAGACCCAAAACGGCGACCGTATAATAGAGAAGTTTCTTGTTATTAATAAACTTTTCCCATAATTCATGAGCGTAATTATCTTTTATGTAAAAACGAATTCTGTCAGAGGTCTCTGTTTCATTGTGTCTGAGAATAATCTTAAACTCTACTAAGTCTTGCGGCTTGGTCGTTTCTATCGCTCTGCTTTCATATTCAATAAGATATGTATTATTAACTAATTCTCCTATCAATAAATAGATTTTAGATAAATCGCTTAGTTCATTGACAAAATACATTTGACCGCCGCTTAAACGCGTAAATCTGCTTAAATCTTTAATATATTCGCCTTTTGACGAGCTAATCGTATAAAGAACGATATTTTTCTTTTGTAATTCTTCGATAACGTCTTCAAGTCTCATGTTAGAGGGAGAACTTGCGCCATTTGTAAAAAAAATAACCGAATTCTGAGATTGATTATTTCGCGAAGCCGAATAAATAGTATCAAGAAACACGTCGTATAACATTGGTTTTTCGTCTGATTGCTCTATCTTTTTAAGGCTTTCTAAAAGAAAAATTTTATTTGTCGCGGGAGGGCTGATGTTAAAAAAATTTTTTCTAAAACCGGTTAACGATATTTTATTTTGAGGATGAGTTCTCATTATAAAGTCTTTAACCGATTCGATTTGTTGTTCAAATTCTTTGGTTGAAATATCCGCAGAAGCGTTGATAACAATATTAATATATTTCGTAGGCGTGTAATCGCTTGACGATTTAACTTTAAAGTACCCTACCTTCCAGTCGTTTTCATATAAAGTGAAATTTGAATTATCAAGATTTAATAGAGGAGTTATTTGAGAAACCGAAACTTCAAGCTGAACTTTAGGAAATTCTCTTGTATCTACTCTGTGTATTTTTATTTTGCCTTCGGCTTTTTCTTTTTCTTCTTCTTTTTCTTCTAAAGTAGATATCTGTTGTATAAAGAATAGAAAAAATAATATGAAATATAAAATGCGTTTCATGAAGTAATTTTAGCCTTATTATCGGCCATTTTTTGAGCTCTCTCAAGCAAGTATTGCAGGTCACATCGCGTATTAAGCGGTATATGCATTTGATTTATTGTCAATAGACTCGGTCAAAAATTCTTCCCCAGCGAACAAAAGCATCCCCTGCGTCATATTTAAAGATAATCTTAAACAAATTTATAAAAGGATTTTCGGGTTCTCTTTTTGTGATTTCTTTGCCCCAGTATACAGAAAAATAAATCATAAAAACTTTGCCTTGAATATTATCTAAATCGACATACCCCCATTTTCTTGAATCGCTTGAATTATCGCGGTTATCGCCCATGACCAGATATTTCTTGTTTGGAATTTTCCATATTTTTTTCGGGGTACGCATTTCGTCATTATAGCGAATTTCTTCTTCGGGCATTTTCAGCATATAATGTTCTACAAGCTCTTCTTTTGTATGCGGATCGATAATTTTCTCTTTGAAAAGCCCCCCAATTGAGTCTTTTTGTTTTCGATACCTCGCGGGATATTCGTCTTCTTCTAATATAGATAGATCTTGCATCTTTTGAACGGGATATTTGATTCCGTTGATATAAATTTCATCGTCTATAACTTTAACTGTATCGCCGGGAACTCCTACAACTCTTTTTACCAGAGTTTTGTCGCGTAAATCGGGCTCATCGGGCGGTATAAAAGTTACAATGTCTCCCCGTTTAGGGTACGCTATTCGAAAAATTTCTATATCGGTAAAAGGAACTCGAAAAGAAAACCGCATTTTATTGACAAAAAGAAAATCTCCTACTTTTAACGTGGGCACCATTGAGCTTGTGGGTATATTGTTTGCGTCAATGATAGAGCTTTTTACCGCAAAAACGCCGATAAATAAAAAGGCGATAGATAGTATAAAGTGAACAAAAGAATTGTTTTCATAGAACACTTTTCTTTTTTCATGAAAATCGTAATATTTTTTTAGCATAATCGGTTATTCTCTGGTTTCATCGGGAAGAGTTTTGATATGACAGGCTCTGCAGTTATTCAATATTATCATGTATGAATCTTGAATTTTATCCCAGTCAATCTGGCGCTTCTTTTGTAATTGATCGTTAAGATAGTTATACATTTTCGCCGACTCAAGATTTATAGAGGTTAAAAACTGCAGCAAACCCCGACCCCTTAGTTTTTCAATTACTCTTTTCATATTTTCTTGATATTTGGGCATTTGCAAGACTTTAATAGACGTTCCCAAAAAGAATATGCGTCTTGTCTCAAAAGCGTTTTGCATAGAAATCATCGAGGCTAAATTTCTTATATCAATATCCATATCAATCATTTCTCGTTTAATCGCCTTTTTTTCGTCAATAGTCAAAAGTAAATTTGAATTTGCGGCTTTTGCGCCATACCATATGGCCAAAATCAAAAAAGCAGACATCATGAAAAACAATTTAGAAAGAGAAAAATGCCGATATCTTTTCATGCCAAATGAACAAAGATACAATCTTTTATGACATGTCAAGGCAACTAACTGCAAAACACAGGGCAAGAAATAAGTCTTCAGCAGGCTTGCGTTTAATTGAAAAAAATAGGTAATTTTACCTATTGACAAAAAGAATAAATAGGCTATAAGTTATTGTTAATTTGAAAGAAACGAGCGATTTTCGAAACCATCTTATTATAAATATTTTTTAATATGCAAAATGAATAAAGTGTTGGCATTTGTAACTTAATTTTGAAATTTTTAATATGCATTGTTCAAAGTCATACATAGCGATTGTTGAAGACGATAAGATTCAACGCGAAATCATTAAAAAGACCCTAAAGAAAGAGCATTTTCATTGTAAATTTAAAGAATATGAAACGCCCAGGAAGGCCCTTGGCGACATAAAAGCCGCTCCTGATGAATATTGCCTTATTCTCGTAGATTATCATCTGCCGCAAATGAACGGAATTTCTTTTACCAAAGAAATTAGAAAGAATAAAATAAGCGTTCCTGTAGTTTTTTTAACGGCCGAAGGCGACGAACATATTGCCGTAAAAGCATTAAAAGCCGGAGCGTACGATTATATTACAAAAAGCGATTACGCCAAGCATCCCGATATTTTATTGCATACAATACAAAAAACCCTGAAAGATTATCATGAATCAAATAGTAAAAGTTTTTTTGAAGACGCTTTTAAAGAAAGCGAAAAACGATATCAAAGGCTGGTTAGCCTTTCTCCTTTCGGAATTATTATTCATGATACAAAAAGAATATTATTTGCCAACCAGGCGGCCTCGTTTATTTTACAGGCAGAAACTGCAATCGATTTGATTAATAAAAAAATAATGCCATCTTTATCGCTTTTATCAAAAGATCTTATTCATAAATATATCAGCGGGTTATCTGAAAATCGAAAAGAACATCCTAAAAAAGAGTTAAGAATAAAAACATTTAAAAATAAAACGATTGATATAGAAGCGGGAGCGTCTATTGTAGAATATGAAGGGAGTGCCGCCATACAAACCGTTTTTCACGATATAACAGAACGAAAGAAATATGAAAGAGATTTAAGAAAAGCAAAGCAAGAAGCCGAGGCTGCCAGTTTGCTGAAATCTCGCTTTATTGCCAATCTAAGTCATGAAATAAGAACGCCTTTAAACGCAATACTTGGTTTAAGCCAATTGTTGGGCAATATGATACAGGGTCAGGAAGAAAAAGAATATATTGGCACAATTAATGTCAGCGGAAAAATTCTTCTTAAAATGCTAAATGATATTTTAGATATATCAAAAATGGAGTCAAAAAAAATAAGAATGACTTATTCTCCCGTAAATATTAGAAAGCTAATAAGTGAAATCAAGGCATTGTTTGAGCATTCTGTTAAGGTAAAGAATCTTAAATTTGAAATCATAATATCAAAAACTTTGCCTGAAATTTGTATATCTGATGAACTAAGGTTAAAGCAGGTTCTCATAAATTTAGTCGGCAACGCGATAAAATTTACGGAAGAAGGATATGTGAAAATTTCGGTTAAAGAACAGAACTCAAAGGCTGATAAAGACAGAAAAAATCTTGTATTTTCGGTAGAAGATTCCGGTATCGGAATACCAAAAAGTCAGCATGAAAAAATATTCCATGAATTTACCCAGCAAGATATGCAATGCGAGAGCTTTAGCGGCACAGGCTTGGGGCTTTCTATTACAAAGAGATTGGTAAAATTACTAAACGGCAGTATTTCTTTAAAGAGCGAAGCAAAAAAAGGAAGCCTTTTTACAGTCATTCTTAATGATATTAAATGTTTTAATAAATCTTTATTTAAGACAAGAAATGACGAAATTGAATCCAGAGAAATTCAAGTTTCTGATTTTCAAAAGGCTACTATTCTAATAACTGACGACGTAGAAACAAATCGTATTCTTCTAAGAAAATATTTAGAATATCCGTCAATACAAATTTTAGAGGCTGTTAACGGGCTTGAAGCCGTAAATATCGCTAAAGAAAAGAAACCTGATTTAATACTTATGGATATTCGCATGCCCGTAATGAGCGGAGATAAAGCGATACAACTGATAAAAAAAGATAAAAGAATAAATTCTATACCTATCATTGTCGTAACGGCAAGCGCTTTAGACGAAGAAGAAAAAGCAATCAAAAAGATGAGCGACGGATATCTAAGAAAACCTGTCAGTAAAGAACAATTGATCGGCGAAGTCTTAAAATATATAAAATCAAGTTCGCCTCAAAAGGCAAGAAAAACAGTAAATTTAACGCATTAATGTTTTTAGAACCGCAAAGATGAAATAACTTACTTAAGATATTTATCTATAACCTCATGATCGTCTTGAGAAATTCCGGGAGGATAATCAAACCCTCCTTCGCAATAGGGATGACAACGAAAAATTCTTTTTATTGTGTAATAAAAGGCCTTGTACATGGGCAGAAAGCAAAAGCAAAGATATGCGTATGAAGAACATGTCGGATAATAGCGGCATTGATTTCCCACGTAGGGGCTTAGAACTTTTTTATACAATCGAATTAAAAGTAAAATAAAAGATCGAAAAATGCCCCAGCGTCTTTTTAGTTTATTTTCTTTTGTTTTTGTCAAAATTTTATTCTTTGGCAAAGATTTTCTTTTTTGAAAGAATTTGATTTATTAAAAAATCAAATTCTAAAACTCTTTTTTCAAAAGGCAGATTTTCAAATTCAGGTCTTAGAATAACGGCTATCTGTAAACCGGTTTTTTCTAGATTATAATCTTCTTTGTCTTTTAGGGAGTTAAAAAGAGCGGCTTTTGCGACGCGCTTTAAGCGATTTCTCAGAACGCTTGATTTTATTTTCTTTGGAACGGCCCATAAAATATTCATGGCCGAAAAAGAAGGGCTTTCAGCCGTTAAAAATTTTGCATTTATATATTTACTCTTAACAGGTATTCCGTCATTAAATACCTGTTTTATGTTTTTTTTTAATTTAAGACTGGTAAACAGCTGTTTTTGTTTCAAGATTACTTTACAATATGAAACCGACGACGTTCGTCTGATACCGTAAGCTTTAACCGGCCTTTTTGACGTCTTCTTTTTAAAAGTCTTCTACCGGCTTTAGTCGCCATTTTGGCTCTAAACCCGAGTTTTCTGGTTCTTTTTATATTCGAAGGCTGAAAAGTTCTTTTCATAGAATATCCATATTATGAATTCTTGACAGGATGTCAATGAATTTGCAGCTAACAATTCATCGTATATGAATCAATACCTTTCAAAATCCATTCATTTTTTAGATACCAGCGAAATTCGTAAAGTATTTGATCTGGCTTCAAAAATTGAAAATCCGATTAATTTATCGATAGGGCAGCCCGATTTTCCCGTTCCTGAAAATATAAAAGAAGCGATTAAAAAGGCTTTAACCGATAATTTTACCTCTTACACTCCAACCCAGGGGCTATTGCAGCTTCGCGAAGCATTAAGCGTCCAGTGGAAAGAACGAGATAATATCGAGATACATCCAGACGATATTATGATTTCAGCCGGGGTCGCTTCTTTATTATATCTGCTTTTTGACGTTTTTTTTGACGAAGGAGACACTATCTTGCTTGTAGATCCGTATTTTCTGATTTACGAGGCTTTGTCAAAATATCATCGTTTAAATATCGTATATATAAACGAAGATTTTACCGAAGACGATTTAGACGCTCTGTCTGAAAAAACAAAAACTTCAAGAATAAAAGCGGCTTTTTATTCGACGCCGTCAAACCCCAGCGGCAAAATATTGTCAAAAGAACAGCTTCAGGCCCTGGCGAACTTTTCGAGAAAAACCGGAACGCTTTTAATTTCAGATGAAATTTACAGAGATTTTGATTATGATAACAAGTTTACGTCTACCGCCTGCTTTTGCCCTGAAAATACCATTACCTTAGGGGGCTTTTCAAAATCGCACGCTATGACGGGGTTAAGAATCGGCTATATGGGAGTTCCCGAAAACTTAAGAGATATCTTAAAAAAAACAGCGGCTCTTCAGCAGTACTCAATAGTATGCTCGCCACAGCCGATGCAATGGGGGGCCCTAGAGGCCGTCAAAACGTCTATGGCAAAAGAAATCGCTCTTATGAAAAAAAGAAGAGATATCGTCTCTGAAAGCCTGAATAATATAACGCCTTATTCGCAGCCCGACGGAGCTTTTTATCTGTTTGCTCAAACGCCGTTTGACGGTTCTGAATTTGTAAAGAGAGCCATTGAAAAAAAACTGCTTATTGTTCCCGGTTTTATATTCAGCCAAAATAAAAATACCGTTAGAATCAGTTACGCTCAAAAAGAAGATCTCTTAAGAGAAGGCTTAGCGATTTTTTCTGATCTTATAAAAAATGGAGCTTGAAGCAAAATTTGAACTTCTAAAAAAATCCGACTTCAAGCTTCCCGAAAAAATCGCTTTCTACGAAACTGGTTTCTTCGCATGGCCGCTTGAAATCGCGAATCTTCAAGAAAAATATCCGCCCGAAATATTTCTTGTGCAGCATGATATTTACCATGATGACGATAAAGCGGCCCTGAAGAATAACGATAGGGTTCTTAGAAACCGAAGAGAAACGCTTTTTACTTTCAATGAAAAAAATGAAGCGCAAAAAAAAACCCGAAATTTAATTACATATAAAGGCGGCCGGCAAAAATCGAAATATAAACTTAGAGAAGAAATTGAATTTGAGATAAACCCTTTAATTTGGAATGTTTTCGATAATCTCGGCTTTCAAAAAACAATGAGCGTAAAAAAATTTCGATGGATAAGCCGCATTCAAAAAGAAATTGACGTAAGTCTTTGCTTTGATCTGGTCGAGAACCTGGGAGCTTATCTTGAAGTTGAAACCGCGCTGACAGAAGATACGGCAAACCATGAAGAAAAATTTACACGTTTCTTAAAAGAAGAAAATTTAACCCGGTATAAAATTGAAAAAGAACCTTATACCCGGTTATTATCATAACGTCTAAAGCAAAATTCTAACAGAAAATATAAACAACTTGACGCGATAACTATATATATCTTTTTTATGTCACATGCGCTAAAGATGTGTTTGAGATTTGCGGGTAATGTAGGGCGGCCTGTGATTAATTAAAGAATATGTCGGTACAACTTATAAAAAAAATCATATACTATAATTTATCAGAAAAGCGGCAAATAACCGCAGCGGCGATTCAAAATGTAATTCAAAGTTACGATTTAAATATAAAATACAGCTTTGAATCATCGCCTTTTGTTTTAAAAGAAAATATACAAAAAGATACTCTTTTAGTTTCTAGCGACGAAAATTTATCGCAGTTATATTCTATCATGTTTGAAAAAGGCGTTTCTTTTTTTATGAAATGGGAAAATTTCAGATCGTCTTATCAGGATATTTTACAATTAAGAACGATTAATTCGGCTTTTCCGGTAATATTGGCTTTTTTGCCCGTTCAGTTAAATAATTTTTTAGACAATATTTTTAAATTATACGGATATAACGTTATCGTCATAGATAACTTCTCTGATTTGCAAAAAAATATTTGCGAAAAGCCGGGCTATATCATCTTAAATCAAGACTTCAACCTTCTGCCTAAAAAACCGGGCAGGCCCCCTCTTAAAAAAGAGAAAATTTTCAGATATCTGCAAAGTAAAAAAGCCGAGAACTCTGATCTGATTATTTCGGTAATCAAAGATTTTAACCAGGGGAGTCTGTTTGACGATATATCTTCTTCGGTAAAGAATATTTGCAGCCTTCTTTTAAGCCCTGAAGAATATATTTTATTTATTAAAAGATTTCTTTATGAGTATTCAGTGAAAAAAATTACAGATTTCTATGAGACAGATAATCTTATATCTTCAAGCGTTTTTGCCGAAACGGGAAAAGTCAAAAATGAAAAAATGTTTTTAAATTTATTAAAAGATCATAAAAAAATCTATAAAGAAATTATCGATAAACTGGAAGATTCAAAAATAAAAACAAAAATTGCGTTTTTTGAGCAGTACTGCGAAGAACTAAAAACCCTGCAAACAAAGAATTCTCTTTTAAAATGGATTGCCGAATTTTTTAATGAATCTGAAGAAAGAAAAAACCGCGCTTCGTTTTCTTTTATAGATAAAAGCGCAGATACCTTTGATAAATTAATTCAACTTACCTCAAAAAATGAAACAAAATCCGCCGCGAATAACTCGACTATTCCCGTTTCGAAATCTGTTGATTTTCCCGACTTGTCGGGAATGCGGTAATGGGTTTATTTTATAACTTTTTTCACCCTGCCGGGTACGAGCAAAAAAGTTTTTCAAAAACATAATTTACTTTCTTTCTTTTTTTTGTAAAAAAGAAAGAAAGTAACAAAGAAAGAAAAAACCCGCTCCGCTGTGCCTCGTGCACAGAGTCGCTCCGGTGGCGCGTACATCCTTGTACGCGCGGGTACTGAAATAATATTTTGTTAAAAAGTTAAAAACGACACACTCATGTCGCGCGGGGTTTTCTATTTTTTGTATAATAAAAATATGAAACCGTTTTCAGAAGAAATAAAAGATTTTATTAAAAACGAAAACTGGATATTTGCCAAGACATACGCTAAAACATGGCCGCATGAATATATCATTCGCGACAGGGTTAGGCTTTCAATTAAAATAATAATTGCTTTACTTTCAGCTCATATGTTTCTTATATACTACAATAATGAAAAAAATAAGAATATATTTAGATACTTCTGTTATAGGCGGTTGTTTTGATGAAGAGTTTAAAGAATATTCAACACGATTAATAAATGAAATAGAAAACTCGATTAAGCAAGGCGTTATATCAGATATTACAATTCGAGAACTTCAATATGCGCCATCAATTTAAGAATGGGTTATAAAACACTGGCAATATATTCGCCGCGAGAGGTGCTTGAAAATGAAGAATAAAAAAGATTTTGACTGCGTCAAAATGAAAAATGATATCCAGAGTACGTTATATGAAGAACATAAAGATTTAAATTTTAAAGAATACATAAAAAATATTTCAGAAGAAGCGAAAAGATCAGATTTGTATAAAGAAATTATGAAAAAGAAAACCGTTTCTCAGTCATAGTATTACTTCTGCGAGGTCAGAACAACCGGCCGGGGTTTATAACTTTTTAGTAAAAAGTTAGCCAAAACAATTTTGCAACCCATTTCTTTTTCACCCTTCGGGTACGCGGTGTAAAAGAAACAGGTGGCGGCCAAAGACTTGTGCTGGCGAAGCCAGTGAAAACCCGCTCCGCTGTTCATCCCCTCGACTTCGCATGGCTTCGCCAACTTCGTAACGGGACGAGCCATGAACAGAGTCGCTCCGGTGGCGCCATGCATCCTTGCATGCGCGGGAGTTCTAAACAGCAAGTCTCAATTTTTCTTCTTCAATTGATTTGACTGACTTTTGAATAAGAGCCAACGCATTTTCTTCAAAAACAGGCTCGCCGCATTGTACGCATACAAAAGCAGGTAACGCATTATAGTGAATCTGATAGTCTTTTCTTTCAACGGTAAAGGGCGCTGTTTTTTTTTCAAGTTTGCCTTTACAAAAAATATATTCCATTTTATTTTCTCATTTTGTAATCATTTGACCATCTATTTAATTTACCGAATTATACATTTTGATCGCCTTTAACTCTATCTTTAAGCTGTTTCTCTACATAATCGGGATCTCTGTGCGCATGCGTTACCGCCATGATTTTAATCTCTAGTTTACTTTCATGATAATAAATTAAAAAAGGAAATCTTGGTATTAATATTTTTCGTATACCTTCATAACATTCGACGCCTGCGGCCGGATATCTGGAAATTGTTAATAATGTTTCATCTATCTCAAGTATAAATTCTTCGCCCAAGCCGATGTGTTTATCTTCATACCATGAATATATAATCTCTAAATCTTTTACCGCAAAGTCAGATAAATTAATGTTCTTTATCACCTAATAGCCTTTTCTTTACAGTTTCCCATGATTGAAAACCGGCCTTTCCCGATTTTATTGCTGAAAGTCTCTCATCAAGCATTACTTTATGAGAGACTGGGATTTTTTCATTGATAACATTTTCAGCTATATCATCCCAGAGTGAATCTAATATTGCAAATTTTGTATTGATATCCTGCCTTTTTATTTCTTCAAGCGCGCTTTCTATACTCATAATAACTATTATACTAAATTGAGATGAAGTTGTAAAGTAAATTGCAGGTGTTGGTTTAACTTTTTTGTTAAAAAGTTCGGGATGGTTTTTGACGCGATTAGAGAATTACAAAATCACCCTGATGGTACGCGGTTGCCAGAGAAGAAGAAACGGAAAATTGGCTTTGATTAGGAAAAAGTTAATTTTTTTTGTTAGCCACGGGTTTAAACCCGTGGCTAACAAAAAAACAATCCTGTCTTATTCTGCCCGATGTATATTGATGTAATTTCTCTCGACAAATTATAAAAAATAAAAAATAAGACATCTATTTAAGAACAATGAAAACGGTATTGTCTATAAATAAGGTTACAATTCGTTTAACCTCTGAACGTTAGAAACATTATTTAAAAGGAATATATTATGGCAAAAACAGAAGTAATAAAAAATGAAATATATGAAATACTTAACCATGTAAAAAAACTCGATATGTCAAAGCTGTACTTTGATTATGATAAAGAAGCCGATGTCATGTACGTGTCTTTTGAAAAACCGCAAAAGTCTGATAATTCTGAACTTATGGAAGACGGTACTATTTTAAGATATTTCAAAAATAAAATTGTCGGGTTGACAATCATGAATTACAGTAAAAGAAATCTGGTATCACAAACTTAAGCATATTCTTTCATAGTAAATATGGCAAACCGCGATTTAGAACAAATGTCAAAATTCAGCGATAAATGGTCGTTCATGTATTTTGAGAAAGACCCATGTGTTTATCGGCAATATGAACGCGAGCAAAAGAAAGAAAAGTAATAATATGCAAAAATTAAGAATTGTTCCTATTTCAGAACTTAAAGAAAAATATACAGAAAAATTAATTCGTGAGATTTTATTTATACTTTCAAATTTAGAAGATTTTGTTCCCGCGGCAGATTTGAAAGGCAAGACAGAAACCACGCCTCTTGAAAAATTATTAGAATATAACCGTGAACCATTTTTTTATTTTGAATCAATAAGAAAAAGAAAAGATAATATAATCGCGCTCATTGGCCACGGTATTGATTTAGCGGCCATGGGCGAAAGATTTGTTTTCAAGAAAACAGAAGAAGGCTTAAAATTAATTTCCAGAGACGCTCTATGGCTATCTTGAGCCTTTAATGTTCTTTGACAACTTACTATACAAGTATTTCTAAATTTTCCACACCCGTGGGGATGAATAGGCAAAATCCCGCTGGCATTTGCCATAATGCCGGGCGGCGTCTCGACTCCGCTCGACAACCATGTTACTAGCCGAAAATTTAAAAGAGTAGTAGTCATCGAGCGGCGCCTTGGTCATCGAGCGGAGTCGAGATGACCCGCTAAGGTGAAAAAGAAATGGCTGGCAAATCTATTTTATAAAACTTTTAACATAATAAAAGTTTTAGTTAATCTCTGATTCTGTTTACTTTCGTTTTTGCCGTAAGAAGCGGAATAAAATAATCTCTGTGAAACCACATTAGAAAAACCTGCATGCCGGCTACCACGAGCCCCATAGGAATGCCCGAAGGGTTCAGAAAAATATGAAGCAGTAAGATATTTACGACAATGGGGGCCAGCACAATAAGAGCAAGGGGAACAAATGTTCTTGCTATAAGAAGCCCTCCGCATACGATTTCTACGATTCTCACAAAGTCCATAAAATAACCGCTCAGGCTCATTGCTTCTAAAAAGACTTTTGCTTTTAAAGAAGCGGGCGGCGGCGATACGAAATGAAAAAAATGATTTAAACCCATAAATACAAAAATTCCGCCAAATAAAATTTGAATAACCAGTATTGTGTATTTCATAATATAGCATAGTGCAGGTATCAGATGTCAGGGGTCAAGTTTATTTTACCAAAAAACCTATTACCTGCGTATAGTCTGAAGACATATTTTTGCCCTCTGCGCTTGAAACAAGATTTGTAACTTTTATTTTATACGTGCTTCCTGAAAGAAGCGAGATATTTGGATAAAAAATAAATTTCGTGTCGTTATCGCTCGCCAAAGGGTCGCCGTTAAAGGGCGCGCAGGTTGCAAAGTCGTCGTCTGAAATTTGAATCGTTCCGAAGCAATCGGTTGTAGCGTCATGATTTCCAAAAATTGTATCTTTGCTCATAGGCTCGTTAAAAGATACGGCAACCGATGTCGAGCACTGAACGTTTAATTGACCGTCATCGGGGGTAGTCTCTGTAACCATTGTCTCTGAAAAATAGAGATTTGTACATTGGGCAAGCCAAAAAGGCAAGAGTATGCCAAGTTTCCATTTTTTAATTCTCATAAGTTTTCTTTTTTTTTATCTCCTCGTCGTTTAATTTCATAAATAATATCAAAATATCTAAAATGCGACAATAAAATCATGTGAAATTCTTTAAAAATGATTTTTTTTCTAAATGGGACATAATTTTTCTTGTCATATTAAATTACAAAATTATAATATCCAGCTGACTTAAAACGACTAGAGAATTAAAGAACGATAAAAACTTGCGGCATACGCTTGTTTCTCTGGCCCAGAAAACAAAATAATAACAGCGTAACAATTAATTAAATATGAAAATGCATAAACGGGGGGCATATGAAAATTAAAAGACATTTTACCAAGGCAAATCAAGATATTTATAAAAATATATTATTTGAAAAAAGGCGTTCGCAGATAAAAAACGCCGACAGCTCGCTTCTTTATGAGGTAAGCGATGTAGAAGTTCCGTCGTTCTGGTCGCAGGTTGCGACAGATATTCTGGCGCAAAAATACTTTCGAAAAGCGGGAATTCCCAAGTTTAGAAGAAAAGTTCCTGAAGAAGGTATGCCCGAATGGCTTCAAAAAAGCGAGCCCGAAGAAGAGGCCTTAAAGAATCTTCCTGAAGAAGAAAGATATACGCGTGAAACAAGCGTAAAAGAAATTGTTCACCGCCTTGCCGGAACCTGGACATACTGGGGGTATAAGCACAAGTATTTTGATACTGAAGAAGACGCAAGAGCCTTTTATGACGAACTTAGATATATGCTTACATATCAAATGGCGGCTCCCAATTCGCCGCAATGGTTTAATACCGGTTTAAACTGGGCATACGGTATAGACGGGCCGTCGCAGGGGCATTTTTATGTAGATCCTGTAAGTAAAAAAATGGTCAAATCAAAATCGGCCTATGAACATCCTCAGCCCCATGCGTGCTTTATACAGTCAATTGACGATGATTTGGTAAATGAAAACGGTATTATGGATTTATGGGTGCGCGAAGCAAGACTATTTAAGTATGGCTCGGGCACGGGAACAAATTTTTCGTCTTTAAGGGGCAAAGACGAACCCTTGTCTGGCGGCGGTAAAAGTTCGGGCATGATGAGTTTCTTAAAAATCGGAGACGCGGCTGCAGGTGCCATAAAATCGGGCGGCACCACGCGAAGAGCGGCTAAGATGGTCGTGCTTGATATAGATCATCCCGATATTGAAGATTTCATCAACTGGAAGGTCGTCGAAGAAGAAAAAGTCGCGGCTCTTGTTGCGGGGTCAAAACAGATAAAAAAATCTATCACAGAAATCATGCATGCAGTCGCCGGATGCAAAGAAAATCCCGAGTTGTTAGATATTAAGAAAAACCAGAAATTAAAAACCGCTTTGATTACGGCCAGAGAAAAGAGCGTTCCCGACAGTTATATTCAGCGCCTTTTAGAGTACGCAAAGCAGGGGTATACCGATGTTGAGTTCCCCGAATATAACGCCGACTGGAACAGCGAAGCTTACCAGACCGTAAGCGGGCAGAATTCTAATAATTCTCTAAGGTTAAACAACGCTTTCTTAAAAGCTGTTGAAGAAGACAGAACATGGGATTTAATTCGCAGAAAAGACCGAAAAATAAGCAAAACGTTAAGAGCCCGCGATTTATTTAACCAGGTATCATACGCGGCATGGTCGTGCGCCGACCCCGGCGTTCAGTTTGACACCACTATCAACGAATGGCACACATGCCCTGAAGACGGCAGAATTAACGCTTCAAACCCTTGCAGCGAGTATATGTTTTTAGACGATACGGCGTGCAATCTTGCGTCTTTAAATTTATTGAAATTTTACGACGAAGAAAAGAACAAGATGAATCTTGACTCTTATACTTACGCGATTCGCTTGTGGACAACCGTGCTTGAAATCTCTGTTTTAATGGCGCAGTATCCTTCAGAGAAAGTTGCCGAACTTTCATATAAATTTAGAACATTGGGCCTGGGTTATGCCAATCTTGGTTCTTTGCTTATGGTATCGGGCATTCCTTATAATTCAATGGCGGCAAACGCGATTACCGGATGTTTATCGGCAATTATGACCGCCGTAAGCTATAAAACAAGCGCCGAGATGGCAAAAGAACTCGGGGCCTTCGAAGGGTATAAAAGAAATAAAGAAAGCATGCTTCGGGTAATGCGAAATCATAAAAGAGCCGCATATAGTTCAGACGCCAAAGAGTTTGAAGGCTTGAGTGTTCTTCCTACGGGCATCAGCGAAAAGGCGGCTCCTCAGTACTTGTTAGACGAGGCAAAAAAGTCATGGGATGAAGCGGTGCAGTGGGGCGAACAATACGGATACCGTAATGCTCAAACAACTGCCATTGCCCCTACGGGTACGATAGGTCTTTTGATGGACTGCGACACTACGGGCATTGAGCCTGATTATGCGCTGGTAAAATATAAGACTCTGGCAGGCGGGGGATATTTTAAGATTGTGAACAAGTCTGTTCCTCAAGCTTTGAGTAAGCTTGGTTACGCAAAAGATGAAATAACCAAAATACAGGAATACATGATAGGCAGCGGAACATTTGAAAACGCTCCTTATATTAATACAAAAACCTTAACAGAGGCAGGCTTTGATCTGGCAACCATTGAAAAAATGGAAAAAGCTCTTTCAACGGCTTTTGATTTAAGTTATGTGGTAAACAGATGGGTTGTTGAAGATTCGTTTTTAATCAATAATCTCAATATATCTGAAGAAATGTTTAAAGACCCTTCGTTTGATCTTCTGCGCCATTTGGGGTTTTCAGACGAGCAGATTCAAAAGGCAAGCGAAGTGATTTGCGGCACAATGATGATTGAAGGCGCTCCTTTTATTAAAAAAGAGCATCTGGCGGTTTTTGACTGCGCTCAAAAATGTGGTAAAACCGGCAAGCGATATATTCCCTATCAGGCGCATATTCAAATTATGGCGGCCGCCCAGCCTTTTATATCGGGGGCCATTTCAAAAACGGTAAACATGCCGCATGATTCGTCTATTGAAGACGTAAAAAACGCATATCTTTCTTCATGGAAGTTAATGCTGAAATCAAACGCCTTATACCGCGACGGTTCGAAACTCTCGCAGCCTTTATCTTCTCTCGGCGAAAGCATATTCTCTGAACTTGAAGAAGATACTTCTGAAATACTTTCATCGGCTGTTATGCAAAAATCAGAAATGCTTGCCGAAAAAGTAATTCAATATATCGCTCAAAGAAAGAAACTGCCTCAAAGAAGAAGCGGTTATACGCAAAAGGCCGTTATCGGCGGTCATAAGGTATATCTAAGAACGGGCGAATATGAAGACGGATCTCTTGGCGAAGTTTTTCTTGATATGTACAAAGAAGGGGCGGCCTTTAGAAGTTTAATGAACGGTTTTGCCATCGCGATATCGCTTGGCTTGCAGTACGGCGTTCCTCTTGAAGAGTTTGTTGAAGCTTTTGTTTTTACCAAATTTGAGCCAAACGGTATCGTTCAGGGTAACGACCGCATTAAAATGACTACATCGATTATGGATTATATTTTTAGAGAACTTGCTATTACATATTTGGGCCGGCATGATTTAGGTCATGTGCTTCCCGAAGATTTGATTTCTGAAACGGCTAAAGATAAATCGATAAAAGAAGAAGTATCAAAAATTCCGTCGCCCGACGACGATAATTTAAAAAAAAGCGTCTCTAAAACACCCGAGGGAAGCCCCGTTCTAAAGAAAACCGTTCTTGTTAAATCGAAGTCTTCGGTTCGCGAAGAGGCGGCTAAAATAAGAGAAGCGCGCCTGAAAGGCTATGAAGGCGAGATGTGTCCCGAATGCGGTCAAATGACCTTGGTAAGAAACGGTTCTTGTCTGAAATGCGAAACCTGCGGAGGCACCACGGGTTGTTCTTGACACGAGACAGTAGTCATGAAATAATATCTCGTGATTGAGAAAAAACCCGTAGTCTGCTTAATCGGCTGCGGCCGAACGGGCGGTCTTTTAATAGATCGCCTGAAAGATACGTGGCAGCTTACCGTTATCGATAAAAATCCGCTGGAGCTCAAAAAGCTTAAGGCAAAATATTCAGATTCAGATATTTTATTTCACGAAGGCGACGCCGTAAGCTACATTGAGTTAAAAAAAGTCGATATAGAAAAAGCTTATCAAATTATAATAACCGTCGATAAAGACGCCGTTTCTATTGAAATATTAAAAGTTTTATTAAACCGATTTCAGAAAAAAAATATCATTTGCAGATTAAGCGATTCGAACATTGCGCATCAGATGAGAAAAAAGGGCGTTTATGTTATCACCCCTTATGAAACGATGGCCAATATCATCATTAACCAGATGAACTTAGGCGAAGTTGTCGCTTTAAATATAGGCAAAGGAGAAGGCGAAATACTTCAAATTGAGCTGACAAAAAGTTCGCCTATCGTAGGCAGGGTTTTGCGGGAACTTCCTCCTAAGAACTGGCTTATCGGGGCCATTTATCGTCCAAAAAAGAAATTAAAGTATAAAACTGAAATGCCTTATTTTCAAAAATTTCAAATTTCAAACGAAGACGAACTTATTATTCCTTCGGGTGATACCGTTCCTAAAGTGGGCGATAAACTTATCTTAATCGGAGATCCGCATATACTTCGCTCTACCGCTCAGTATTTAAAAGCGGGGGCCCCTGTTTTTCCCGTTCGTCACGGCGAGCTGGTCGTTACATTTTTTCATTCAAAAAAAATTGAATCTGAAGTTTTTAAAGAATATATGTGGCTTTTAGAAAATATGGAGCCCGCTCGAATGCTTTATTTTTATAACCATGATTCGATAAGCGATTTTATTAAGAATATAAAGCTGCCAAAAAACTGGGACGATAAAACCGAAGCCAGAAAAGAAGCTTATAAAATACCTCTGAGAAAAAATCTCGATTATATCAAAAATCTGGTTAAAACAGAAAGAATAGGCCTGATAATATATCCGGAACCATCGGGATGGTTTGAAAAAAGAATTCACAGATATTATTTATTTTCATCTCTTAAGAAAGTACTGCGCAAAAATTCAATTCCGCTTTGGATCATTCGAAATAAGGCCCCTATAAAAAAAGTAACTTTAATGGTCGCTCCTCATGAAGGTACTCTTGAAGCGGCAGAGCTGGCTATTGACGCAGCCATGAAATTTAAACTTGAATTTCGAGCGGTTCAGGTAAATCCGCCGGGCTTGATAGCCGGTAATTTACAGCTTGAAAGCGCTAAGAAAATGATGCAGTCGGTCTATGAAGTCGCGATTATGTACGGGTTATCGGTTCAAGAAAACGTATTTACGGGAAACCCCGTAAAAGAAATTATTAAATGGGTGTCAAAAGACGAACTTTTGGTTTTATCTCTTCCTAAAGACAGCAAAAGCGGCGTGATGATACCGAACAGCGCTAAACTTTTAGCGAAAAAATTCCCCGGAAGTCTTTTAATCTTAGCCACGTAAAATTTAAACTATGAAAGAGTTTGCCTTATATCTTTTTATCTTCAGTGTAGGCGCGTTTGTAATTCCTATTCTCAGTCGTTTTATAAGAATTCCCATCTTAGTCGGAGAAATTATATACGGAATGCTTTTAAGATTGTTTTTATATGAACAAAACATTGATTTTAGCCTTATTAATTTTCTCTCAGATATGGGTTTTATTTTTATTATGTTTTTAGCCGGCTTAGAAATTAACTTTGATAACTTAAAATTAAAGCAGATGTTTAAATCAGGTTCGATGGTTTTGATATATTACGTCGCAGCCGTTTTGATTTTTGCGTTTTTTTTCGAATCAAAAAAAATCTTTATTTTAATTTTACTGACAGCGTCTTCGGTGGGCATTATTTTTTTGGGCTTAAAATCAAATAAAACCGAAAGCGATTCTCTGGGCCAAACTCTAATATGGACAGGCACCTTAGGAGAGCTTTTAAGCATTGTTCTTCTTATGATATTTGAGCTGTATCATTTTCATGAAAATTCGTTATCGTTAGATTTTGCTCTCGATATTTCGGGTATTATATTGCTTCTTATTGGCGCTTATGTTCTAATAAGGCTGGTACTTCTTTTCTTATGGTGGTTTCCTGAGTCTGTAGAGCTCTTAGAAGAATCGGGCGACGTTTCTGAGCTGGGCGTAAGGTTGTCTTTTCTGGTTTTATTAACAATGGTCGCTCTGTCGGCTTATTTTAATCTTGAATTTATCATCGGAGCGTTTTTAGGCGGCATGATGCTTTCTTTTGTTTTTAGAGATAAAAAAATTCTGGAACAAAAGCTGTCTTCAATAGGCTACGGGTTTTTTATTCCTTTCTTTTTTATGAAACTGGGCTGGGATTTCAATCTTGATATAAATAATCTATCTAAAGTCTTTCTGTTGGCCTTTCAAATGTATTTTTATATTTTCTTAACCCGATTTGCCGCTTCTGTGATACTAATTCGCGATTATCCCGAGTTTAGTTTAATCGATAAATTTAGAACGGCGTTAGCGGGATCATTTTTATTGGCGGCGCCTTTAACCATTCTAGTGGCCTCGGCCCAATTGGGTTTTAAAATCGAAGAGATAGACGAAATAACATATAAATCGTTTATTCTTTGTTCCATGATAGGCGGATTTTTGGGTCCTTTGGGATATTCTTTTTTCTACCCCAAAGATTCTTATTTTCGTTTAAAAAGAGCGCGAAACAAATCGACAATTCTGTCTTGATGGCGAATATTGCGCGGTTCAAGGTATAGAATTTTATTTTTAATTAATGTTTCTTTTGACGGTAATTTCTTGCCGTCAAAAATAGAATTATTCTTACCGTTTTCTTCTTCTTTCATATCGCCGCGGGTCTGTGTAATAAGTCGTATTTCGATACATTTTCCGCCGTTCATCGAGTGAAAATTGCCGAAAATAAGGCATTTTTCGTATCGTAAGCAAGGCTTGTCGAAGGCTTATGAGGCGGAAAACACTCAATAACCGACTTATTACACAGCGCCAATATTAATATCGGACGCGCAATATTTGAAACTTAAAGGGTTGCCCTGATTTCTGGTTCACTTTATAGGGGTCCAATCGGGCGATTTGCCTGTTAAAGCGCAAGAACGCCCTTAGATTGACTGCATCGCCAGGCGTTACAACGCGCTTATTTACGCAAAATGATTGTGGAAAACCAAAAAAAAGAATTGAAATTTTTGCTAAGTTTTCCAATGTGACATAATGCTTGAATTTATCCTTCCGTTTTTTGGTTCTGTAAGCGTATTTTTGCTTTTAAGAAGACTTGATAAATCAAATTTAAATTTAAGAAAGCTTAAAACAATCATTGAAAGAGAGCAGAAAGAAATAATTGAGATAGCGTTAAAGAAAAAAGAAGAGTTAAAAGACGCTACCACCGATTTTGATCTTATACAGGTAAATTCGGCAAAGTATCTTGAAAAAATCAAGGGCGAGCTTGAAACCGCAAAACATTCCATAACCGAAGTCGAACATCGTCGCCTTGAGCTTATCGGCATGGGCAAAGATTTGCAAATTCTTGAAGAAACCACTATATCTGTAAAAGAACAGTTAAAATTTATAAACGATTCTCTTGATAGAGTAGACAGTCACCATAAAAAGGTTAAATGGCTTGAAGAACATATAAAGGCGATTGACGACGACGCGACAAGAATGGTTCAAATATTTCAAAGTTCGCTAAAAGAAAAATCTGACGAGATGAGCGAGTTTCTCGAAAAGAAAGTCGAAAAGATGAGTCTTGAAACTATCGAATATCAAAAAGAATTAAGAGAAGCGGTTATTGAAAAGCAGGAAGATTTATCTAAAAAGATTTCGGCCGATTATAAAGACCTTGAAGTTGTTCTTAAAAAAAGCGCGAAACAGCTTACCGACGAACTTGAAAAACGCATTGATACATATTTTTCTCAAATAAACGAAATGAGTTCGCGCATCGAGGTAAACGAAGAAATCATTCAAAATAGAATTCCCTCAATGGTTGAAGATATCAAAAATTCTCTAAAGACAGACCTGTCGACCGAAGAAGAAAAGCTTGAAGCCGTAAAAATTGAAATGGAACGGCTTGAAGAAAATTTAATCAAGAAGCTAAACGCCTTTAAAATTGAAATGGAATCTCACAGGGCGGCTTTGTTTGGCGACGTCTCTGAAGAAGCCGAGAATATTCGAAATCAAATTCAAAATCTTGATTTAGAGGCTCTCGCGAAAAAAGACGAACTGATAAAGGCGACCAGGGCCGAAGCGAAAAAAGTCGAAGGCTATATTTATAAACTTGAAGAATTTTATCAAAAAGCAGGCGAGGGTTTATTTAATACCGCCAAAAAGAAAGAAGATGAAATCGAAAAAAAGACAATGGCTTTTGAAGAAAAAAGCTCCGAAGCGTTGTCTGATATTTATGAAATGAAAAAAGAGATTTTTTCACAGGTTAAAAGTACCGTTGAAGAAACCCTGCAGGAAATTGAAGCAAGGGCGGGCAAAATTTTAGACGTTAACTTTGATTCGGTTGAAAACAGGGCCGAAGAATTAAAAACTCAAATCGGTAAAAATATTTCTGAACTCGAAAATGTCGTGAAAAACTCAATTGTAGAAATTGAGAAACGCTCAAATGAAATCTTGAAAAATAATTTCGCCGATGTATCGGGCGAAGCCGAAAAACTTCGGCTTGAAATGCATAAAAATACTCAAGAGATTGAAGAGGCTGTCGGCGAAGCCTTATCTCATATTGAAAATAAAACAATGCAGATGTTAAAAGAAAACGGCGGCGATTTTCAAAAAGAAATAGAAACGGCTCGAGATGAACTAAAGCATAATATCGCAGCGTTTGAAAATATGCTTGAAGAAGCTCTTATTCATATTGATGAAAAAGCCGAAAGTCTTATTAAAGATAATAACGATAAGTTTTTCAAAGAAATAGACAGGGCCAAACTTGAGATTGCAAACAGCTTATCTGCAGTTGAAGAATTGGTCGAGAATGCGTCTTCTGAAATTCAAAATAAAACAAAAGAAATAATTTCTGAAAATATAGAAGTCATAACGGCTGAAAAAGACAGCTTTTCAATAAATGCGAAAGAGATTTCTCTTTTAATAGAAAATTCTCTTGAAGAGGCTATAGCAAGCATTAAAGAAAAATCAGAACAATTGGCCCAAGCAAGCTACCATTCTTTTTTTGAAAAAGCCGAAAAGCTTCAGCATGATATAAGAAAAGATCTCTTGCAGATAAATGAGTCTCTTGAAAACGCGTTGCGTCAAATTGAAGAGAAAACTCAGTCGGCTGTGTCGTTTAATATCGAGAATATTGCAAAAGAAATTGAACAGCTGCAGGCCGAGGCCAGCGAAAACATTTCTATGATTGATAACGCGTTAAACGAGGCTATGGCTAAGATTGAAGAAAAATCGAACGACTTTTTATCAATAAGCAAAAATGACGTTATTAAAGAAATTGAACAATTAAAAGTATTATCTAAAGAAAACGTTTCTTCTATTGAAGAAACGTTTCAAAAAGCAATTGCGGCAATTGAAGAAAAATCGGCTCAAGTAACAGAACTGCAATCAAAAGATATTAATTCTGAAGCCGAAAAAGCAAAATTAGAAATAGAAGAGCAGGCCGCTTTATTTAGCGAAGAAATAAACAAAAATATTCATGAAATAAGCGATAAGTCTTCAGAATTATTTGAACAGCATAAGGCCGATTTTGATAAAAATACCCTACAGTTGTCTTCTGAATATGAAATTATAAAATCGCAATTTGAAGAAATTCATAAAAATTTAATTGATAAGTATACGGCAATAGAAGAAAAAATTCATCTTTTAAATTCAGAGTCAGAAACACATTTCTCTGAATATCTAAAAAAACTACAAGAAGCGCAAGAGTTAAGCGCCGGCGAGTTTGCCCGACAGCATGACGATTTTATAAAAAAAGTAGATATTATAACCGACGAAATAAGCCTGAAATTAGAATCTATTAATGAAATAGAAGAGGGCGTCAAGAATACATGCGAACAGTATTTGTCAAAAGTCAATGAATCGGCGAAAGACGCATTGTCTGACATTTCAAATTACGCCGAAGACTTTAAGCAAACAGCTCTGCAAATAAACGACGAACTTCTTGAACTGCTTGAAAAAAATCAAGAAGCCGAACCTTCTCTTAAACAGCATTTTGATAATTTATTAAACGAGCTTCTCGCGACCCAAGGGGCGGCAAAAGAAGAAATTAATTTAATGATAGAAAACCTAACCTCATCGGGCAGCGGTATAAAAAACGAAATTATTGAATACGCTCAAAATGCAAGGGCGTTTGAAGAAACCTTAAAGAATAATTTTGACGAATATCTAGATGATATTAAAGAAGCCGAGGCTGCGGCTAAAGAAAATATCGGCAAGAATGTTGTTGAATTTGATAATTTTGTCGCAGAGGCTAAAAACGAGATATTGTCGAATGTAACGCAGGCAGATGACCGGTTCAATGACCTTGATAACCGTATTGGGTCATATGCGCAAAATATCAGAGATTTTGAGAAAGAAGCCGAGACTGTTTTTAGCGATTCAAGAAAACAATTTGAAGTTATGGCAAAGGGCGTTATCGAAAATATAAATTCGCATCTTCAAAAACTTGAATCTTCAGAAGATATTCTTGATAAAAAACTCCATGAATATTCCGTTCTTTTAAAAAACTCAGAAAAGATATCGCGCGAAGATCTTAAAAAGCATTCTGACGAATTGATGAAAATATCTTCTAACATAATGTCAGAATTTAACGCAAGCTTTAATAAGTTTGAAGGTTTCGAAAAACAATTTAACGGACAATACGAAGAGTATCTCGCAAAACTAGAGGCCTCTGAAAAAAATTCTAAAAATGAAATAAATAAACAAATAAAAACGCTTGAAGATCGCCTGCTTAAGGCAGATAAATTTGAAGAAAATCTGCAAGAAAAGCTGGATGATTTTGGGGTGCAGGTTGAAGAATCGACAAAAGACGCTAAAAAACAATTTGATAAGTATCTGTTTGAATTGAAAACTTCATCACAGGCGTATAAAGAAGAGTTTGAAAATGAACTTAACGAACAATATTTGAAAATCTCTGAACAAATAGCGGCTCTAGAAGACGATATGAAAGATATTCATGAGAAATCAGGTTTAGATTTTGGCAAGAAAGTTCAAGACGTTTATTCTAAAATACAGCTTGTCGAGAAAAATCTTTTACAGTCTCAAGAAATGCTGGTTAAGAAATGGGATGAAGACGCCGGAGTCGTTCTTAAAAGAATTGAAGAAAAAGAAGCTCTTTTTGAGCAAAGCGCCGAAAAATGGCAGACAAAACTCGAGACAAACTTTCAATCGGTTCGCGAAGATATACATAAGAAATATATTGAATTAGAGAAAAAAGGCTCTGAAATATCTTCAGGCATTGAAAATCAGATTGAAAATGAAATTCTGCGCATAAAAGAGATGTCTGAAGAAAAGCGAAAAGAAAATGAAGAAAGTATGGCCGTTTCTGTAAACGCATTTAAAGATAAAATTATTCAAAAAGAAAATCAGGTACTCGAAGATTTAAACCAATTTTCGGGTAAAATTCAAGCATTTAAAACAGAATTTGAAAGCGGAAATTCTAAGTTAATACAGATCATTGAAGACGAGAAAAAGAAAAAAGTAATTGAAATTCAAAGCATTGCCGAAAAACAGCTGAATCTTTTCAGCGAAGAAATGGATACCATTGCGTCTTCATATTTAAGCGATTTTAGCGAGAAGTCAAAAGAAAATCTCGAAAATATATCGTCGATTCAAGAAGAATTAGAAAGTTCTCTGGCCGAATTCAGAGAAAAACAGCAAGATGTAATGTCGTCTATTGTAGACGAAACTGAAAAAACCGGAGATGAAATTCAGTTTCTGCAAGATATGCTTAAAGAACTGAAGCAAGAAACAAAAATCGCTCAAAAAGCGCAGGCAAGCGCTTCTGAGATAAGAAAACTTATCTCAGAATTTGACCAAAAGTTAAAACTTGTAAAAGAGAAAAATACAAGTTTAGACGAAATATTCGCCAAGGTTGAAAGCATGAAAGATCTAAGGGTGCGCCTAGATTCTGAGCTAGCCGTGATTTCTCAAAAAAGAGATAAGGTCGACAAATTAGAAGAACAGCTTCAGTTAATATTAAATTTAAGAGATGAAATTGAAGAAAAAGGCGAAAGTTTAGAGCGCATAAACGAGAAAGTAAACGAAATAAGTTCCGTATATAAAAACTTATCGACAGAGAAAGAGAATCTTGACGAAGTATTAAATGAATTTATGAACCAGCATAAACTTGTCGAAAAAGCGATTGAATCTATCGGCTCTCAAAATAAAGGCATCGAAAACCTGCAGGAACAATTTGCCCATCTATCGGGGCTGCTTGAAAAACTAGACAATAAGACTTCTGTTATGAACGGCGAAGTTGAAGAGCTTTCAGAGCAAATGAGCGCGTTAAAAAAACACGAAAGCGAAATAGAAGACGTCAAGAAGAAATTTCTTGAAATTGAAGATTTAATAGAAGACGTTGATAAGCGAAAGCAGCAGATAGATATACTAAAGAAAAGATTCGACGAGTTAAGATTAGAGATGACCTCAAGCGTTGAGGCTATTGAAATGATAGAACAAAACGCCGAATCTAAAGTTAAAAAAATGTCAGAATTTATTTCGGCTGTCGACGAAAAGTTATCTTCGCCTAAGATTGTCAAAGATTTTGGGGTAGGCGATAAAAAAGAAGTCGTATTAAGATTGGGCAAAATGGGCTGGACAGTAGACGAGATTGCCGATAAAATCAATATCGACAAAGGCACAATTGAAACAATCATTTCGACTTTTGATTAAAACTGTCCGTTTTGTTATAAAAATCTTTTGATTTTTTTGTTTATTTTTACCAATGACCCCTATAGCTGAACTTTCTTTTTTATCATCGGCGCAAAAAGCCGCTTTTAAAAAAAGGGGCGTTAATAATATTCGCGATCTTTTGTTTTATTTTCCGCGAAAATATATTGATCGAAATAAAAAACTTGAAATAAGCAAAATTCAACCCGATGAAATTGTCACATTCATCGGGTTGATTCAGGCCGCAAAAGTAAATTATGGCAGAAAAAGAAGATTATCGATTACATGCGTTTATGAAAGAAATCTTATCGAAATTACTTTTTTTCAGAGAATTTCTTATTATCAAAAAATATTAAAACCCGGCGTCGAGGCCGCGTTTTCAGGAAAAATAGATTTATTCAGGGGCAGACTGTCAATGACGCATCCCGAGTTTGAAATCGTAACAGAAGACGACTTTATTCATACGGGAAAAATAATTCCTGTTTATAAAATTACCGAATTAATGCAGAAAAATTTTCTCACAAGCAGAGTAATTAGAGATACCGTTCATAAAGTATTGAAAAAATATTCGGTTTTTATCGAAGAATATTTGCCCAATGATATTATAAAGAAATACGAATTTCAAAGTCTATCGTCTTCTATTGAAACGATGCATTTTCCCGGGTCATGGGAAAATCTATCGGCGGCGAAAAAGAGACTCGCCTTTGACGAGCTCATCGTTTTTTCTTGTATTATGCATGAAGAAAAAGAAAACAGAAAAAAAATTAAAAAAAAATATAATATAAATTCAAGAGAGTCGGCTAAATACGAAAAAAATATATTAGAGAACCTGTCTTTTAAGTTGACCAAAGATCAACAAAAAGCCTGCGATATTTTATATTCTTTGTCTGAGAAACCGTATCCGTTTGCCGCTTTGCTGCAGGGCGATGTCGGCTGCGGAAAGACGCTGGTAGCTTTGCTTTCGGCTATTCATTATTGTGAAGCGGGAATTCAAACGGCGCTTATGGCGCCTACCGAGATTTTAGCCAGACAGCATTACAAAAATTTTTTGTCTTATCTTTCGTCTGTTCCGTTTTTTCCTATTGATATATTATTGGGTGCAGAGAAGGCTAAAGAAAGAGCTTCTAAACTTGAAAGGCTCAAACGCGGAGAAACAAAGCTTATCATAGGAACGCATAGTCTATTTCAAAATGACGTCGCTTTTTATAACCTCGGTTATGTTATTATTGACGAACAGCACCGCTTTGGCGTTGAGCAAAGAGAGGCCCTAAGAGCAAAAGGCGAAAACCCTGATTTGCTGGCCATGACCGCGACGCCTATTCCCAGAAGTCTTACGCTTACGCTGTACGGAGATTTAGAGACCGTTCTTATCAAAGAAAAACCCGCCGGCAGAAAGCCTATTGAAACAAAGCTTTTTGACGAATTTGAACTTTCTCGCCTGTATAAAGGCGTTAAAAAATATGTGGATGAAGGCAGGCAGGCGTATATCGTTTATCCGGTAATTGACGAAAGCGAAAATATTGCGTGGGCCTCATTAATGGCAGATTATGAAAAACTGGAAAAAAATGAATTTAAAGGTTACCGTTTAGGCATTTTGCACGGACGTTTAAGCGGCGAAGAAAAAGAAAGGGCTATGCAGAAATTTAAAGAAGGGCTCATTCAAATTCTTATCGCTACAACGGTCGTAGAGGTCGGGGTTGACGTTGCTAACGCTACGGTAATGCTGATTAGAAACGCTGAAAGGTTCGGCTTATCGCAGCTGCATCAGCTTAGGGGGCGCGTAGGCAGAGCAGACTTAAAAAGTTTTTGCATACTCGTAAAATCAAACAAAATAACCATAGAGGCCGAAAAAAGATTAGAAGCGATGATAGAATCTGAAGACGGATTTTATTTGGCGCAAAAAGATCTTGAAATAAGGGGCCCCGGAGAGCTTTTAGGCATAAAGCAGGCAGGTTTTTCAGAATTTAAGGTCGCAGACTTAAGATATCATTCAGACCTGGCAGAAAAAGCAAATCAGACAATATTAGAAGTTCCGTCTCTTCGAGAAAAAATTAAATCAATTAAAAACTGGCAAAAAGATTTAAAAAAAGGGTTTCTTATTATGCAAAACTAATGCGTTATTTTTTAACGCATTTAATAAATCTGTTTTTTTCAGATAAATCTTTTTTAATTTCAATATCTGAAAATCCCGCTTCTGATAATAAATTTCTTTTAAGTTCAATCAAAAGAGGGTTTGTTTCTAAATAAAAAGTTCCGCCGCCTTTTAACAGGCTAAAAACGTTTTGAAAAAAAGTCTTAAAAAATACTTCGGGATTTTTTACAAGCAGCCCTTTTTTTGGTTCAAAGTCTTTTACGCTTTTGTCTAATTGCTTAAACTCGTCTATTAATACATAGGGGGGGTTTGATACGGCCATATCAAATGGTCTGAAATCTTTCATGTTTAAAAAATTATTTTTAATATATTCAATATTGGCCGCGTCATTTAAAATGAGTTTTTCAACATTCTTTTGACAAACTTTAAGAGCCTTTCTTGAAATATCAATAAAGGTCAAACAATTGATATTTAATTCTAAGAAAAGAGTAATGCCTATACAGCCCGAACCGCAGCCGATATCGATTAGGTCTAATTTTTCTTTTTTTTCTTTTGAAGTATTGTAAATAATCCATTCTATGAGTTCTTCTGTTTCGGGCCGGGGAATGAGAACATTCTTGTTGACGAGAAAATTTCGAGAGAAAAATTCTTTTTCGCCGGTAATATAAGCCGTAGGATATCCCTTGATCTTTTTTTTAAATAAGCTTTTTAAAGTTCTATAATCTCTTGAACTTATTACCTCTTTTTCTTTTGTGAAAATCTGCGTAGGAAGCAGATTTAACGCTCTGCAAAACAAGATGCGCGTTTCAAGGCGGGCATTTTCAATTTTATAATCTTTCAAATAATTTTCAAATACCGTAAAAGCTTCTTTTATAGTCAAGTTCATAAATTTCAGTTAAGAAAGAGTATCAAAAGATTAAAAAGCAAACCTCTTTGACTTTAGAAAATATCTTTTGATGTCATGATTCATGTTCATAATTGAAACAATAATGAAAAATCATTGTCTGCATGAATAGTAATTTTTTATTTTCCTATAGTTGAGAAGTTAAAATATGAATAATCGAAAACTTGCTAAAAGTCTTTTGCAGAAATATAGGCCCTCGTCTTCTATTCTGCCTAAAATAAAAACCTTTATTGAAAAAAACAAGAGATTTATTTTAACGACGCATATAGGTGCCGATCCCGACGGGTTATCAAGTGAAGTGGCCCTCTATTATTTATTAAAAAAATTAAAAAAAGAAGTAATTATATTAAATTGCGAAAAACCCCCCGAGCTTTTAACGTTTATTGACTTTGAAAATAAAATTAATTTTATTAAAGATCATTATAAAGACTATAATCGCTGGCGCGCAAAACTAAACGATTATGCGTTAATTGTTCTCGATTGTTCCGAATTAAAGCGCCTTGACTGCATATCAAATTTAATCAGAGATTTAAATATAAACTGGATATCTATCGACCATCACTTAACTCCGGTTAAAAAAAACCTGTTTATAGATACGTCGTATCCGGCGACTACCGAAATTATATGGGATTTGTTTCATTATATGAAAATTCCTCTAAATAAGAATATCGCCAATATTTTATACGCGGGTCTTATCGCAGACAGCGGCAACTTCAGATACAACAAAACCTCGTTTCGAACCCACCTTGCCGCAGGAGAGCTATTAGAATTCGGTATTGATTCTGATTTGATGTATAAAAAAATATTTGAGGCGCATCCGCCCGACAGGCTCGTATTATTAAAAAGATTACTTAAAAAAATGACTTTAAATAAAGAGTTTGGCTATGTTTTTGCTGAATATAAAAAAAACGCCGGCAAGAATCTTGACCTGGGAGATTCTGCGACTGACGGCATTGTCAATACGCTATTAGCGGTAAGAGATATTAAAATTGCTGCCTTAATCACCGAAACCATAGAAGGCGAATTAAAGTGCTCATTGCGCTCGATAGGAGACGTAAATGTCGCTAAAATTGCCGAGAATTTCGGAGGCGGGGGACATAAAAACGCCGCGGGATGCCGAATTCAAGAGCCTTACAAAAAAGCAAAAAAGAAAATAGTAGCGGGTATTGAAAATTATCTTAAAGGCGTTGAAGCCGAGCAAAAATAAGAATAATATAAATTAATCTTTTTTCACAAGCTGGATGGTTTTTTTGGCCGTTAAAATGATTGTCGGAAGCAGCGAAAAACATCCAGCTAAAAGCGCCGTCGCAAATATTAAACTCAATTTTTCTTTGGCCGTAATAAGAAGATTATTTTGATTAATGATCGTTTCGCCAATTAAGGGCAGATTTTTTGCGCTTTGCTGAATATAGACAAACATATTTTCTGAAATATAAAAAGCGGCCAGAGAATAAATGAATCCCCAGATTGCGCCCTCAAGAAACATTATGAACCAAATAAAGTAAATTGAACTCCCGAAAACCATACATAGGCCAAATTCATATTTATTTTTAATTGCGATGAGCGAAAACGAGTTAAACAATGAAATTAAACTGACGATTAAAAGAATAAGAGCCGCCGACCAGAAAATAATATCTATTTGACTTAATTTTTCGTATAACTGAGAATATTCAGTTTCTCTCTCATTTAAAAGATATCCCCGTTTTTGCGCTATTTTTCTTATCTCTTCGGCTTTTTCGGTATTTGACGCCGTTATAAATACCTGATCATATGAGTTTAAAGCGTTTATCATTTTCCATTGACGGTGTTTGCCCTGAACCCATAAAAGAGGAACCCCAGCCGAAGAGATAAACCGGTCGGGCACAAATCCGCATAATTTTATATTCACTATTTCTTTTAATTCGGCGTTTCTCATTAAAACACTTCTGCCTATTTGAACGGGCATTTCTATGCCAATGGCGCTTTCTTTTTTTATAACCGGAATAGACGGAATCATTACGGCATACGACTGAATCAAGTCAATATAAGACTCGGGAACCACAATTGGTATGACGGTTCTTTGTCCGCCTTTTGGCAAGATTTTACGCTTTGGCCTGAAATCATTCATGCATGACAGATAGGGTTTTACGACAGACGCGTCTATTCCCTGAAAGATCATATCCATTTGAAAAGCGACGCTTGAAAGAGCCGGATGTTCGACGTACATCAGGGCGGGCGACTGTAAAACTTGGGTATAAGTTACTTTTTCAACGTGGGGCCATTTTTTCATTTCGCGAATTTGGCGGGTAGAGATTCCCATATTGACCCCTTGCTTTGAGCCGAATAGAGAAAACAAAAGAGATTTTTCGGGAGCTTTTTTTGATTTTATTTTTATAAATTCTGCGGGAAGAGAAGTTTTCAGCGTCTCTATAAACTTTGATTTCAGGGGGCGAATCATGCCTAGAGAAAAAATTAAAATTATAAGCGTTAGAAAAAGGCCGAAGGTGGCGGCAATGTTTTTAAGAGCGTGTTTTTTAAGCAAAAAAATAATCAGATAAATTCTTTTGAAAAGAAAAGAGAAAAGAATATTCAGGTATAAAATCATTTTTCTAAAAATAATATTTTCTTTCATGTTTTTATTTTTCTTTTTTTGTCTTTAATTTTAATTAATTTGCCATTTTCAAGGCTTAAAATCATATCTGATTTTTCTTTAATAAGATTGCTATGCGTTACGCATATAATGGTAAAATTTTCTTTTTTCAGATTTAAGAGCAAAGATAATATCTCTTTTTCTGTTTTTTCGTCAAGGTTTCCCGTCGGTTCGTCTAATAAAAGCAAGGGCGGTTTTAAAAGAAGGGCCCTGCCTAATGCCGTTCTTTGGGCCTCGCCTCCTGAAATATCTTTCGGATAAGCGTCTTTTCTGTGCAGAATTCCGAGTTTGTTCATGACCTCTAAAATTTCGATTTTCTTCACTTTTTTTGAAGTAAAAAAAGACGGAAACTGTATATTGCGATATACGCTCAGGTAAGAAACTAATCTGAAATCTTGAAACACATAGCCGATATTTTCTTTGCGGAACTTTCCCATTTTAAATTCGCCGGCCCTGTGGTAAGGCTTATCTTTAAAGAAATATTCTCCTTTTTGTGCTTTTAGAAAACCTCCTAATAAATAAAGCAGGGTACTTTTTCCCGAGCCCGATTTGCCTATAAGGCTTACCATAGAGCCTTGATTTATTTCAAGATTTATTTCATTTAAAATATTTCTTTTGCCGTATGAAAAAGAAATATTTTTTAAAAGTATCATTTGCGAGGCGGTCTTTTCTTTCATATTTGAAATACCGATATGTTTTTGTATGGTATATTTTGAACAGGATTATATAGGCATATGACTTCGGTTTTTTTATCTTTTTGTATGTTAAATATCACTTGCGTTAAATGTTCACGCAATAAAAAAATTCCTCTGCCGTGTGTATCTGATAAGCCTTTCGGCAGTCCCGTTTCTGAACAAAGAGCCGTATGCCGGTAAAGACGGTATAGTATTTCTTTCTTAGATAAAGAGCCGTGCGGATCCTGGCAGACTAAAATTATCCAATCGTTATAAAAGCCGTATTGAAGAATAAAAGCGTCTTCGTCTTGCAAAACAATATTTTCATGCGGAATCAGTTTGTCTGATTCTTCTATTATTTCCTGATATTTATAACTGCCGTCTTTGTGGCGTGGAGCTCTTATCATGGCATTGGCGGTAATTTCGTCTAAAACAAGCTTGCTTAAAGAAATCGGTATTTTTTTCTTATCTTTTAGAATTTTACAGATTCTTTCAGTCCACATAATCTTATCGTTCATGCTTCTAATGATTACGCTGTAGACTTCTTTATTTTCAGGCTCAATTGTTCTTTTCATTTCGGGAGGGAAGTAAATCTTAATATCATTAAAATACTTTTCTATGCCGAAGATATCCTGAGTTATGCTTTTATAGGCCATTACAAAAATATCGTGAAGGCTTAAATTTGAATGTTTCGTCATTACCTGATCAATTTCTTCGTTTTTTATAAATTCTATATAGTCATTTATATCGTAAGAGGTTATTAAAGCTATTTTAGTTTTGAGATTCTTTTTTTTTATGATCTTGACAAGTTCCAGACCGCTTTTATCAGATAAATTAATATCAGAAATAACTAAATCATAAGGTTTTTTCTCTTCTATTGACTTTTGAATCAAGTCTTCAGCGTTTGTTAAAGAATCCGTTGCGTCGACGATAAAATAGGGCATTAAATAATCTTTAATCGCCAATAATATTGATTCTACGTCTTCTACAATAAGAATCTTATATTTTTTCAGGTCTTCAAAATCTTTAACGGGCATTTTTAATTAACGATTTTCAATAAAATTTTAATCGAAATCGCGTGTGTTTTCCTCTTGAGTCTGTTTCAATAACGGCGTTGTGTTCGAATAATATTTTCTGAACCAGAAACAATCCTAATCCGCTTCCGCTTTTTCCTTTCTTAGTCGTAAAATAAGGATCAAAAATTCGGCTGATAATATCGCCCGAAATTCCGCCTGCGTTATCGATGTATTGAACCTCTAAGAACTTTTTATCGTCTTCTGATTTTGAGTCATTTGCCATTCTGCCTATAAGCCATACGGTTACAGTAGATTCGGGTTCGGCAGCTTCTAAGCTATTTTTAAATAAGTTAATAAAAACCTGTATTATTTTAGACTTATTTCCGCTGATTTGATAGTCTTTTCCCAGGCGCCATTTAAATTGAATTTTTAATTTCTTTTTATAAATTCGTTTAATTTCTTTTATTGACTCTCTAAGAGTTTCATAAATTATTATTTTATCAATCTCATAAGTTTCTTTTGTATGAAAGCTTTTAATGTCAGATATTATATGCGATGTTTTTTTTAAATCTGTCTTTAAAAGCCTGATTTTATTTTTAATATAATCGCTGTTTATTGAAACTTCTTTGTCAATTTTTTCTTCTATATTTTGAAGCGTTAAACTTAAACCCGTTAAGGGGTTTGCAAGTTCATGCGCTACAGATTGAATTAATGTGCCCAAGGCTATTAGTTTCGAATTTCGGGCATATTCTTCTTCGTCTTGACGGTAACGCGTTATATCAGATATAACTTCAATGACGACTGGCTTATTCTCGTCATCATATACGATATGCTGTTTGATATTAAAATATCGAAGTCTGCCTACAGGGTCGTCGGGTTCTTCAATCGAGATCTCAAACGAATTGTTTAAATTATTTTTAATAGACGCTGCATTATTGTCAAAGATATTACAAAAATCGCAGGGTTCTTTTCTTGAAAATAACGCCTTATAGCATAAATGTTTTTCGAGTTCTTTGCGTTTTTTCTTTCCTGAAAAATCTAGCGCCGGCTTATTCGCGTTAATAATTTTTCTTGAACTGTTTACGGCAAAAATGAGATCATTTGAATAATCAAACAAGTTTTGCGAATTTATCTGCATTATAGCACGAAACTTTATAGAGGGTTTCGTTGACAAGAAATTTTTAAGCGCCAGATTTGTTTTGATTATAAAGAAACCGGCATATTAGGCCGGTTTCTCTGTTTCATGACTCTTTTTAGTAGCCCGCCAAAGATTTTTTTAAGTCTTCAATCAGGTTATCGGTTGTGCTTGTTCCGTATCTCGCCTGATATCCTATGGTATACGTGTACATCTTCTGAAAATATGCTAGATTTTTTAAATAAAATTCTCTTTTGAATTTAATTCTTAAAGGGTTACTTATTGTGTTTTGCATACTTTTTAAGGCTACCGTTATAGGTCTTCCGTCGTTAAAAATATTGGTAATTTCAATATCTTGCGAATCTTCAGTTTGAGGGCTCGGATCTACAACTTTATTTTCAATCTTGGTCTGTTGTTGAAAATTTTCTTCAATCACCGTAGTCTCGATTTTTTTAAGAGAGTTTCCGCTGTAGTATAGCCTCATTATTTTAGATTTCATGCCGACAACCTCTCCTGTATTTCTGGTGTGGTTGATAAACGAATAGCTTTCAAGCTCTATGTAATCTTCTGCCTGACGAAATCTTGTTTGAGCCGGAGAATAATTTACGTCTTTTCCTTTTAACGAATAAAAGTCTGTAAACTCTTTGTTCATATCTACTATTTTTTTATCCAATTTTTTTTCGGTTTCTTCAAGCTCTTTAGACAATTGACTGTCGTCGCTTTTTGCTTTTTGAGAGTAAAGCTGGGTGATAAAAAGCGTCGCCATAATCATTCCCGTTATTAATGGTTTAGTTCTCATGATCTTCCTTCCTTCTTTTTTATTAATTCATTATACTTTATAATGACGAAACAAAGTTATTTTTAATAACAATATTTTTTTATATTACCATATTTTTTCTGAGTTTAATCGATATTTTCTCATTTTGCCCAAGATTTTCTATGTATTCTTGTTTTATCTTATTAAAACCTTTAAAAAACGGCAACAATTGTTTTCTATATAAAGAAAATAATGCCCATAAACGGCCCGAAAATTTCGCCTATCTAGGTTTTAATATCTGCAGATATCGTGATAAAGGCAATTCTCGCAAATGTCTTTTACTTTAGAATATTTGTCTTTTTTGAAGTACTCTGAAACAGGAAGAAACCTCTTTTCTAATAATATGTTATAAAGCGTATGAAATGATTCTTTGTATTTTTTCATAAAGTCAAAATTATTTATTTCTTCACGGCTTAGGTTTTGCAGAAACGCGGCAGGCGTAATTTTCTCGCGCCCATAATCTTGAATAAAAGAAATCGCCGCCGAAAACAAACTTTTATCTTTTGTTGAGCCGAAGTTTTCTTCGGCCGCTTTGATATAAATTATCAGCTGCAAATCAAATAAATTGTCAAAGAAAAGATTTTCATTTTTTGCGGTTTGTTTTCCAGTTTTATAATCAATGATTGTAAAAAGTTTTTTTTCTAAATTATAATCTATTCTGTCTATTCTGCCGCGAATATAAAAAGGCTCTATATAAATATCTTCAAACTTATATTCTGTATCAAAAGGAATATTTTCAGAAAAAGGATGCTTGTTTTCTCGGGCCAATAGAAAAAAATTTTCAAAAAATTCAATAAATCTAATTCTTTGAAGCGATTCGTCGGCCGTCAAAAGTCTGCCGGTTTGTCCGGGAATTTTTATATTAAACAGCGCCTTATCAAAAGAATCGTTTAACAGTTCTCTTAAATGTTTCTTTTCAATTTTTAAGGCGAATTGACGATATGAAGAGTTTTTATCTTCTTTTTTAAGGCTCTTCATTAGATGAGCGGCGGCCGAATGAAATAATTCTCCGCGTAGAGAGCCTGTATAATTAAAATTAGATTTTTTAGAAAGGTTATTTTTCAAATTTAATCTATTTTGAAACCAATATTTTTTGGGACATTCAGACAATGTAATAAGATTTGAAACAGAAATTTTGTTTTCAATAATTTGATCTTTCTTATCGAGACCGTTTTTAAGGTCGTTTTCTTTTTCGTTAACAGCGAATTGTTTTATGTTTTTTTCATAACGCTTTAATAATATATTTGAACTATTATTTACTGAGATCGTTTCTCCCTCGAAAATCATCTTTTCATAAAAAGGTATGCAATCAATTATTTCTTCAACCGAGGCGCTTTCTTTGTTTTTTAAGGCGTTATTCGCGTTTTCAAAAGAGAAATTTCGAAAAATTTCAATTATAATATCGCTGGGATATGGCTCTTTTTCAACATTGTAAGAAAGCGTAAGATATTTTGCAGTCGTGAAATATTCGATATTTTTAGATATCTCGTAAAATTTATTTGATTTGATTAGTTTTTTTGTAAATTCGCTTTCGAAATCAAGAATACCTGAAATCGAAGAAAATGAAGGATACGCAAAGTTCAAGGCGCAGACAATTAATTCATGGGGGGCAGAATGAAGACCTTCAGAGACATGTCTTATGGTAATGCCCAATGAATCGTCTTTATTCATATCGTTTGCCCGATAAATATTGTGCGCGGTTGAATTTATTTCTCTTTTTAACATTTCGAAAAATTTGTCTCTTTTGATATTTTCGGGATAAATTTCGTCTAAGAATCTGAATTGGTCTAATAACTTAAAAATATCTTTTACATAATGTTCATGGTCTTTATTTATTCCCGCAGAGATTGTTTCTTTTGTAAAAGAATATTTTCGAATAATACGATGCAATATATCGGCGTAATAAGAAGGCTTTTCAAAAGATTTGATAACTTTAATTTCATCGATTAATAAAGAAAGCGTATCAAAAAAATTAATTATTATTTTAGATGGATGATTTTTAATAATGCTTAGCAAAAACTCAAGATCGCCGGCCAAAAAATTAACTTTTTCGCTAAATTCTTTTTGCCACAAATAAGGGTCTGTTATTTTGTTCTTTAATTTTCTATGAAGAAAAGATTTTTTAAAAAATGCAGACGTGAAGATTTTTAATAATTCGTCAATTTGAATTTTACGTCTGCTGAAAAAACCCAGGATTAAAATATCGATGACTTGCGCAATAAACCAGAAATATCCGAAAGTTTTATCTTTGACTTTATCTCTAATATCAAGGGGAATTTTTCTTTCATTAAATAATTCGGCTAGATAGTGCAAAATATTCTTATCGGCGTACATTATTTGAATATCATAAAGAGGAATATTTCTCTCTATGGCCGATAAGGTTTTTTCCAGAGCAAGGCAGGCCTCTGAATATAGCGATTCTGTTTTGAAGATTTGTATTTTTGTATCGTTTTTATTTTTTTTGAAAGAGTATATTTTTTTATTTTCTATTTCAGTCAGAAATTTCTTTTGTAAACTATTCTCTGTTTTAGAGTTTATGGTCAATATGTTCCAGTTTAGTTTGTAAAAAAAATTTAATATTTCTAATTTATGATATTCAACCTCGTTGAGCTCTAATGGGAAAAGCCATATAATATTTCTCGTTAATTGATTTTCAGTTTCATTGTTTTCCTGATTTAAAAATTCTTTTTTATGCAATCGCAGGTAAGAAGGCAAATTTATATACCCGTGTTTTTTTAATTCGTTGTCTATTCTAGAAAAAATATCAAGTAAAGCGGCGGTTTTTGCCGATTTTTTCTCTTGTGAAGATTTCATAAGAGTATCGTGAAGCCAGATATATTTTCTATAGAAATTTAATACTTCGGTTTTAAATCCTGAAAGATTTTCTATGGCGCTAAAATAAGAGTTCTCTTTTTTATTTTCGTTAATAACTTTTTCGAGAATAATTTCTTCTATAAAAGGAGAAGTTTGAATTTTTTCATGCCGGCCAAATTCTTGAAAATATTGAATCGTATCTTTGAGCCAGTCGTCTAAAGTAAAAAAACGGACATTAAATAAAGATTCGATATTTAATTTCTTGTGTATATATATACGCCATCTTATTATATCTGCCGTAGTTTGGCACAATAGTATCGTATTCGTCGAGCCTGGTTTTTCGAATTTAGGAATTAACTTTTCTAAGACTTCTTTTATTTTATCTTCCATGATAATTTTATCCGATATTTTACACTTTTAACAAGGTAAATGACGGGGAAACAACTATAAAATAAGAATCGCGCAAAAAAATAAGATAAGGGTTTCGATTATTTCGTTAGAGGCTCCTAAAAGATCTCCGGTCACTCCTCCTATTTTTTTATAAAACCAGAAACCCAAAAGAGCGGTAAAAAGCATGCCGCCTGATAAAAAAGCAACGCCTGTAAAATTTAATAATACGTACAGCGTAAGCGCCGATACCATAAGCGCCGCAACAAAATGAGCGGTTTTCGCCCGCGTAACAATGTTATATCCTGTGCCTTGAGATCTGGCATATGGCAGAAAAACCGCCAAGAGAACCATTCCCGTGCGCGAAATAGCAAAAGGCATAAATAAAAACATTTCATTATTATGATCTATCAGCCTGGCAATAGAAATAAGTTTTATAAGCGGTATTAAAAGTAAGGCAATCATTCCGAAGACGCCTATATGCGTATCTTTCATAATGGCGAGAATTTTATTTTTTTCATAGGCTCCGAAAAAACCGTCGGCCCAATCGGCAAGCCCGTCTAAATGCAAACCTCGGGTAAAAATAACGCTTAACAATAGAATGAAAACGGCAATCAGCTCAGAAGATACTACGTTTGCCGTTTTGAATATTAAAACAGAGAGCCAAAATAATAAAGATAAAAAAAATCCAATCGCGGGAAACCAGATAAGCGATTGAGCGTAATTATCTTGGCTCTTGCCGGGCAAATTAAAAACGGTTAGCGTTCGTAATGCCGTGAGAAAAGAAGAATACATCAGCTTTTTTCGGTTACCCCCGCAGAAGAGAAAGTGGCCATTTCGTTATAAATCTTAATTGACGCTTCTATGATAGAAATTGCCAAAGCAGCGCCGGTTCCTTCGCCAAGGCGCATGTCTAAATTTAAAATAGGTTTCTCGTTTAATTCTTCGAGTAATCTTATGTGTCCCTTTTCTTTAGAAAGGTGGCTGAAAAAAAGATAATCTTTGATATCTTCATTCAGACGTACGGCCGTTAAAGCGGCGGCTGATGATATAAATCCGTCGACAACAACGGGAATTTTACGAATTGCGGCGCCTAGAATAAGCCCTAAAATTCCCGCAATTTCAAAACCTCCGACAGATGTTAAAACTTCAAGAGGGTTTTTATCTTTCGCGTTATTGATTTCAAGGGCTTTTTCAATGATTTCAGCCTTTATTTTTATTTTATCTTCAGAAAGACCTGTTCCCGCGCCTGTTACGTCGTATACGGGGCAGGGCAAAAGGCACGCGTAAATAGCCGAAGAGGGGGTCGTGTTGGCAATGCCCATCTCTCCTGTGCCAAGAATATCAACTCCCTTTTCTGCGGCGGCCTCTGCGCAGTCTATGCCCGCTTTTATCGCCTGAAGACATTCTTCTTCGGTCATAGCGGGGCCCTTGAGCATATTGGCTGTGCCTTCTTTTACTTTCTTTTTTTCTAACAGGGGATGATCTGCAAATTCATTGATAACGCCGATATCGACAATTACATTTTCAATGCCCCCGTGTTTTGACAGAACATTAACGGCGGCTCCTTCGGTTATCATATTTAAAACCATCTGGTAAGTTACCGCCTGCGGAAAAGCCGACACGCCTTCTTCGGCAATACCGTGATCGCCTGCAAAGGTATAAATCGCCTTTTTTTGCAAGGCCGGTTTTGTTGTATTCTGAATTAAACAGAATTTTTCTGCGAAATTTTCAAGCCTTCCGAGACTGCCCTGTGGTTTGGTTAAGTCGTCTTGATGTTTTTGAATTTCTTCTTTTAAGTTTTTATCTGTCGGATTTATGTTTTTAGCAAGTTCAATTATCTCTTTCATTTTTTTTCCTTTTTTATTTAATTTTTAAGGGCAGTCCGCTTACCATAAAGTAAGCCTCGCCCGATTTTTGCGCCGTTTTTTGATTTAGTGTTCCCATCTCGTCTCTAAACTGGCGCGCTATTTTGTTTTCGGGAACAATTCCCATGCCTAATTCATTGCTGATAATAATGAGAGGCTTTGAAAAAGAGCATAAAGATTTCAGAAAAAAATCAATTTCAAACGCTCTTTCTTTTTCATCTTTTACAAATAAATTCGAAAGCCAAAGCGTTAAACAGTCAATAATTACAACGTCATATTGTTCTTGAATATTTAACAAGACAGGGCCAAGGCGGTATGGCTCTTCAATCGTCAGATAGCTTTTATCTCTTTGGGCCTTGTGAAGCTCGATTCTTTGTTTCATCTCGTTGTCGCAAGCTTCAGCCGTGGCAATATATATCTTATTTTGGTACGAAGAGGCCAGGGTTAAAGCGTAACCGCTTTTTCCGCTTCTTGCGCCGCCGGCTATGTATATTATGTTATTTTTTTTCATAGGTAATATTAAGAGCCGAAAGGGTTCCGTATTTTTCAAATAAGTTTAAAATACTTAAAGAACCGGTGCTTACCTGAAAAGCCGCATATTTTTGATAAGGAATTCCCAGAAAACGGCAGAGAAGAAAAGTGATAACACCCTTATGGGCGACGGCCGCAATTTCTTTGTTTTTACTTAAAATAAAGAAATCGGCCAGTTCTTCAATGCGTTTAATGAAGTTTTTAACGCTTTCGCCTTCGGGAAATGCGAAGTTTTCAAAATCGTTTTCCCATTTATTAATCATCTCTTTATTCTTTTTTGTTATTTCTTTGAGGCGCTGATTTTCCCAAAGGCCAAAATCTATTTCGCATAGTTTTGGCAGAGATTCTATTTTTCTGTCTTTAAATAGTATTTCTGCCGATTGTCTGGCCCTTAGCAACGGGCTGTGCAGTATAAGGGCGTTTTCAGATAACTTAAATTGCGCGGCCATGGTTTCCATTTCTCTTACGCCAGATTTCGTTAAAGGCAGATCGGTTGAACCGGTTAATAGCATTTTTGTTGACTCTACGACCTCGCCGTGTCTAATTAAGTATAGTTTTTTCATGACCTAAATAATGTAAATTATTCGTAAGCTTATAAATTTATTACGTTCTTATCTTATTAGCTTGATATTTGCTTAATAACAAAAGGCCGCTCTATAAGTTAAAACTTGTTTTTTATGCGAAAAAGATTTGTCGCCCGGTACAAAACCGGTAAGATTTTGATGTTTCATATTTTCTCCCTCGAAAAACGCTGAACTTGTATTCCGGCTTGATGGGCAGTTAACCTACTTGCCAGCCTTCCCATTTTTTCAAACAGTGGCTTATTTGACTTTCGTTCCCATTTACGGCTGCGGGGCAGCGGAGGATTTTCGCCTCACTTCCAATAATTTTCAGCTTCCTTTTGTTTACTAAATAAATATAATTGCTCTTTGCGTCAAGAAAATTTGAATTAAATCTGAAGAAATTCGGTAGGGCCCTTGATAAACTACTTAATTCTAACGCTCTTTATGCCTTTACCAGTTTCATAGGTAAATATTTCAGCCCCGTATAACAAAGTGTCGTCTCCCTTTGCTCTTTCTACCCAGCCGCCGGTATTATGAAAAAAGATCTTTTTACCTTCATGTTCAACAAAATTTTGATCATTTACATCCCATGCTAAAGGAACATGAGTATGTCCTATAATCACTCTATCTGGTTTTGGTATATTAAGAGTTTCGCACTCTATGGCGCATAAATCAAGGTATTTTATGATTCTTTCTTTAATTTCTTCTTTGTAAATATAATCGGAATTAAATCTTGAATTTTCAGATTTGCGGATCGTATGCAGCATGAATCTTTTTGCCATCTCCAGTAATAAATCGGAACCTTTTTCTTTAAAAAAAGATTTAGGCTCAATCATTTTATCCATACCTTTTTGAAAATTATTTAATAATTCTTCCAGATCTTTTATGTTTTTTTCTCTGGTATCTTTTTGAATTTTTTGAACAAGAGGCGTTAAAATGCCAGATTGTCCCACGCCAGAACCGGATAACTGGTTTAAGGAATGATTCGCCGCTACCGTATTTTTTAAGTTATAATCTTTTTTTGAAATATATCCTGAATGATAGGCTAATTCGCCGATATATGTCCAGAATGTGTGCACAAAATGTCCATGCGTAAGAAGTATGGTTTGATCTTTGGTTCTTAAATAAATATTAGGATAAGCCACGTAAAAAGGAAGATTTTTATCATCGGTTAATCCGTCTAAAAAAAGGCCGCCGTATCGGTTGCCGAGATTATCTTCGCGAATCGATACATCGGGTAAAAAAAACTTATCTTCGCCTTGAATATTTTCGTCAAGAACTCCCGGTAAAACCCATTTGAAAGGTTTTGGTTCTTTTCCCGATTTTATCCGGTTTATTATATTTACTTCATATTCCACTTCATCCCAGAAATCATAATCGTGATTTCCGGCCGTGTAAACTATTCTTTTAGCAATATTATTAGATACTATCGCATTAAAAAAATACTTTCCCGCTGAATATGAATCAATATAAGAAGCCGTACTGAATTCAAAAACATCCCCCACCATGATAAGATAATCATTATTTTCTCCTAAAGCGTCGAGACACTGGTCAAAATATCTTCCTTTTGACCAGTTGGCCCTGCTGCCTTTTACAAGTACATTGCAGGGGTCTCCTAAGTGTGTATCAGAAATAATCGCTATTTTCATATAAACCTCATCTCTACATGTTTATTAGGCAAAATGAGATACCTTAAAATTTTGTAAATAAAAATATCTGTCAGTGCTTTTTGACTTGCGTTATTTTAAAGCAATGGAGCCATTGCCCTGATAATACTTTCTGCCATAATTTTCCTTTTTTGTAATTATTTTTTTTTGCAGGCGTGACTCTTTTTTGTATTATGGCATATAGTATTAGAATTACAGAGCATAGGAGAATCATATGAGTAAAATAGTAACTGTTGATAAAGACGACTGCACAAGCTGTTCATTGTGTGCCGATACGCTGCCGCAATATTTTCGTATGGACGATGACGATATTGCAGAAACTCACAATGACGGCGAGAATCTTAACGCAGCGGTCGTCTCAGACGAAGATACTGATCAAATTCAAGAATCTATTGACGATTGTCCCGGCGAATGCATTCGTTGGAAAGAATAATTGATTTATTTTACCTGACGGCAAAAAAATCAAATACTTTGGCTGAAAAGGCGATATAATTTGCCCCTTGGGTATCTTGCCTCACATTTAAAAGACTTTGTTGTTTAAGTTGTAAAAGCGTTTTTTTAGCGTCTTCCATAGAGATACCCAAATTCTTTTGTATATAATTTAAGAAGGGTTCATAGGCAATGAGTAAAACCTCGCCCGAGGCGTCTTTGCGCCCTTCTTTTTTCCAGAAAATATCAAGGGCCTTTAATATTCTGGTTTCTTTACTTAAAACTAAAAGCTCTTCTATTTGTTTGTCGGTCTGCCTTAGTCTTTCGCATAAAGTTTTTATCATCTTGTGGGCGAAGCCGACATTGTTTTTAAGCATGAAATCAAAAGAGGTTTTATCTATTTTTAGAATAACAGATTTTACCCTGGCTGTCGCCGTTGCTGATCGCTCCTGATCGGTAAATAAAGCCATTTCGCCGAAAAAATCTCCGTCTTTTAGAGTGGCGAGTACTTGTTCGGCATTTTTTGCTTTTTTTGAAATATTAACGATACCTTCATGAATGATAAACATTTCTTCGCCTAAATCTCCCTCGCGAAAAATAACGGTACCTTCGGGAAAGTCGCGGCCAAATCTGTCGACTAATTCTGAACGCATATAACTTTTTCTAGAACTTTTCTTTGATAATTTCTTCAGCTTTTAATATGGCGTCTTTAAGCTCGTTAAATTTTTCAATGTTTAGAGAGACGCCTTTTTTCGTGGGCGCAAACTCGCCTTCATTATCATACCATGTGCGAATATTCAGCAGTTTTTTACCCTGATATTCGCTTATTTCTACCCTGATAATTTCTGTTTTATTTCTGGGGATATCGGCAATGTGTATTGGTTCCATATATGAATAACTTCTCTTTAATTAAAATATCGGCATAAATTTACCCAGGGGGCCAGCCCATTTGTCTGCCGCCTAATAGATGAAAATGAAGATGCGGTACGGTTTGCCCCCCGTAAACGCCTATATTATTCACTACCCTGTAACCGTTTTCTGACAGCTTAAGCTTATGCGCCGTTTTGGCGGCGGCTGTCAAGAGTTTTCCCAAAAGGGCGGTATTATCGGTTTTTTCGATTGAAACGATATGTTCTTTAGGAACGATTAAAACATGCACCGGCGCAATGGGATTTAAATCTTTGAAAGCAATCCATCCGTCACCTTCGTGAACAATTTCAGCTTCAATTTCTTTTGAAGCGATTTTGCAGAATATACAATTTTCCATGCTATGCAAATAATTTAAGAAGATATCTAGGCAAGTGTTTTTTATGAAAAAGCGTTAATATTTTCAATTACCAGAACCTGCATTAAAACTCTCTCAAGCCCCATGCCCATACCGCTTACGTTTTTCATTGAAGAAGAAGCCGCGATAAGCTCTTCGTCTAAAGGATGAGGCTCTTTGCCTGTTAAAACTCTTACGGCGTTATTTTTTTCCCAGAGTTTTTTTAATTCGTCTGCGTCGCTGAGCTCCTGGTAGCCGCTGGCGGTCTCGACCCCTTTTGTATAGCATTCGACTCTTTTGGCCCAGCCTTCCTGAGAAACCTCGGCCATCCCCCGTAAAAAGTAAGGATAGTCATAAACAAAACAAACGGGATACTTTTCTAATTGCCGATGAATCAGGTTGTCAAATAAAAGCGTAAAAGCCTCGCTTTTTAAAAGTTCGTCTTCTGTTTCAGAATCGGTTTTTGTTTTTTCAGATAAGTTTATTTTGTATTTTTTCGCAAGTCTTTGATAATCATTTAATGAAAAATCAGGCTCTATATCTTCGTTTAAGATTTCTTGAAATAATCTGCGCACGCTGATTCTTTCGGCCTTAAGAATATCTTTTTCTCTCAGCGAAGAATTTTCAAACGCCGAGACGGCAGAAGTTAATAAAGAAGTAAAGAAAGAAATAAGCTCTAAATAGTTTGTTTCTTTAAGATACCATTCGACCATGGTAAATTCAATCGCGTGCAAATTCGAGGTCAAATCGTCTCTAAAGGCGTGCGCTATTTCGTAAGTTCCCGCCGCGTTTAACGAGTTTCGCGCGAAGGCTTTTTTTAAGGCAAATTCGGGGGATGTAGGCAGAAAAAAAGTTTTATCTTGAACAGAAATTTTAACCGTGTCTATATAAGGCTCAATGGCCCCCGATTTTACAAGAAGATTGGTAAAGCATTCTTTTATATTCTTTTCTTCAAAGAATTTCCTTAGCTTTTCAATCGCAATGCTGCGGGCATACTGGGGATGTATTTTCTTTTCTGATTTTTTATCAGAAGACATGTTTGGGCCCACCAGGACTCGAACCTGGGACCAACGGATTATGAGTCCGTCGCTCTAACCAACTGAGCTATAGGCCCTTTTGTTTTATATGCAAGCAATAAATTACTTGTATATATGGAATGTTTTGAACAAGAAGACAGCGCGTCAATTTTAAAATGTTAAATTCTATAAAGGTTGACGGCATGACCCGCAAATCTTGTGTTGAAATTAGAAAATGGCGAAAGAAAAAAAAAATAATACGAAAAATGAGAATGTGCCCGAAAAAACCGGCGCAAAAATTGTGATTGATACGCTTTTAGAAAACGGGGTAAAAGACTGTTTTGGCTACCCTGGCGGGGCCATATTGCGCGTATATGATACTATATTTCATACTTCAGAATTAAAGCACTATCTGGTAAGGCACGAACAGGGCGCGGTTCACGCGGCCGAAGGCTATGCCAGAGCTACGGGAAAGCTGGGCGTTTTAATCACCACGTCGGGCCCGGGGGCCACGAATATCATGACGGGCCTGGCCGACGCAAAGATGGATTCTACTCCCATTCTTGCGATAACCGGTCAGGTCGGCACCTACGAGATAGGCACAGACGCCTTTCAAGAAGTCGATACCTACGGTATGACTATACCCATTACAAAATATAACGCTCTTTTAAAATCGCCCGATGACGCGGCAAGGGTCACAAAAGAAGCGATTGCCGTCGCCTTATCGGGCAGGCCGGGGCCTTCTTTGATTGATTTTCCTAAAGACGTGCAAAATGGTTTAAGCTCAAATTATAAAGACGTAAAAATGCGCATACCGGCGTTTCATGTAGAAAAACCCGAAATTAGCGGCAGTGTTGACGAAATTATAAACGCTATCAACCGGTCGGCGAAACCGGTTTTATATGTAGGCGGCGGGGCGGTTATATCAAACGCTTCAAGAAATATTATAGAACTTGCCGAAAAAGCGCAAATTCCGGTGGTTTCTACCTTGACGGGTTTGGGAGCTTTTCCCGGCGATCATAAATTAAGCCTTGGAATGCTCGGCATGCACGGCACGGCCTATGCCAACAAAGCGGTTATGGAATGCGATTTTATTCTATCGCTTGGCGCCCGCTTTGACGATCGGGTGGCCACCAATACCGAAGATTTTGCTAAAAATGCTATAAAGGCGCAAATTGATATTGATTCCGCAGAAATCGAAAAAAGGGTCAACGTAGATTTTTTTATATCGGGCGATTTAAACGACGTTTTACAGAAGATTAACCCTCAGATAGAAAGCGTTTCAAAAAGCCCGTGGGCCGAACATGTTCAAAAATTAAAAATCGCTCATCCTCTGGCGTTTGACGAGGGCGGCTCAGAAATTAAGCCCCAGCAGTTGATTTATGAACTGTGGAAGAAAACAAAAGGCGAGGCGGTTATTGTAACAGACGTGGGCCAGCATCAGATGTGGACGGCGCAGTTTTATCCGGTAAAACATCCGCGTCAGTTTATCTGCTCTTCGGGGCTAGGAACAATGGGCTACGGGCTGCCGGCTGCCATTGGGGCGAAAGTAGGCGTTCCCGATAAAGACGTTATTTTAATTTCTGGCGATGGCTCTATTCAAATGAATATACAAGAGTTGGGCACGGCTAAAATGTATAATATACCGGTTAAAATTATTCTTTTTAATAACGGTTATCTGGGGATGGTCAGACAGTGGCAGGAGCTTTTCTTTGAAGAAAGGTATTCTCATTCAACCATGAGCGGCAACCCAGACTTTATTAAACTGGCCGCGGCTTACGATATACCCGGCAAAACAATTGTCTCAAAAAAAGAAATAGAAGAAGGCTTGAGTTTCCTTTTAAGTTCAAAAGGCCCTTGCCTGCTCGAAGTAAGCATCCCATGGGAAGAAAAAGTTTTTCCGATGATTCCGGCGGGTAGAAACTATGAAAATATGATTGAATATGAACATAAAAAAGACAAAGGAAGCCTGGTGTCAATCATACCGCATAATCCGCAAAAATGAGAAAATAGGAGAAAAATTTGAAGCATTTACTTTCAGTTCTTGTCAGAAATCATTACGGGGTTTTATCTCATGTCTCGGGTCTTTTTACCCGCCGGGGATACAATATTGATTCGCTTTCTGTAGGCGAGACCGATAACCCTGAATATTCTATTATCACGATGGTTGTAAACGAAGAGCCGAAAATGGTCAGACAAATTGAAAAACAGCTTTATAAGCTTGTCGATGTCATTAAAATTGAAGATTTAACGCAGAAAGAATCTTTGCAAAGAGAGCTCGTCGTATTAACTGTCGAGACCAACCGCGCCAACCGTCAGGAGATTTTGGCTCTGGTCGAAGTTTTTAAGGGAATTATTGTCGATATGACAGATAGCGCCGTTATGATTGAGATGAGCAGCAACCCAAGGCGCATTGAAACTTTTATTAAAGTCTTTTCAGAATACAATATCATGCAAATAGCCAGAACGGGAACAATTGCCCTTGAATTTCCTTCGGGCCGCTCTCGAAAAGAAAACTCTAAAGAATCTAAGTAAACTTAAACAATGAAAGGCGTTTTTACAAAAAGATATCTTTTCATTTGGCTTCTTTTAAATTTTTCTTTATTTTTTTTTTGCTCTCCCTCTACCGAAGATTATATCTTAAAAGCCAAGACAGAACTTGCAAAAGAAAACAGTATAAATGCGTTTCGCTACTTTCAAAAGGCCTATGAGTCTTCGTTGCCCGACGAGTATTTTCTTTTAGACAGAGATCGCTCTTTTTCTACATTTGCCTTATCTGCAAAAAGAGAACATGCTATTTTTCTTGAAGAAAAAGAAAATAAGAAGGGTAAAATAAATCAATTTGAAATTATTGACTTTGTAAACGACGAAAGATTTGGCGCAGAAATTAAAGGAGAAGTTTATTCTTTATCCCTTTCTCCTTCGGGCAAATATGCCGTTTTTTTGACTGATCCCGACGCAAATAAAAATTTAATGTTAAAAAGTACAGTAGAAAATGAAAACGAAGACGATGAAAAAAAATGCGCCATTTTAATATGGGATATCGCTAAAGAAGAATATCATCCCATAGAAAACCTGCCTCTTAATTGCCGCGAAAAGCCCGCTGTTTCAGATTTTGGACTGATTTTGTTTGTTCAAGACGAAAAAATAATGGCTTATGATATTAAGAAAAATCCCTATGTTCGCCAATATATTGAAAATTCTTTAGATAAGACCTTAAATGATATTACAAATTTAGGAAGCGTGTTTTACTCTGCGTCAAATACTCCCTACCTTCTATATGGAAATTTCGGAACATACACCCTTTATAGCATTAAAGATAAGAACATTCAAAAAATTACAGACAAAGCTTCTTTTAATAAAGTATATTTTCTTGTCTCAGAAGAACATATCGGCGTGTTTACGGGCGGGGCCTCAGAGCATAAAATTGATTTTTTCAGCAATGACTCAAAGAATTCGTTATATCAAATTGAAACCCAAAGCTGGAAAGACGCCGCGTTTATATCGCCCGAACATTATTATTTCTTAAAAAAGAACAGGCTGGTTGAAGCCAAAAACGCAGGAATCGCCGAAATTCCGTTTTGGGCGACTAAAATATACGCCGGCAAATCGACGGAAATTTATTTCTTATCGTCTTTGGGCACGGCCATGAAATATGCCGGTAAAAAGCCTCCCCCTGACAGCGTTGTAATTTTTAAAACGGCAAACGAGCTTGACGAAATAGGAGACTGAAATTAAAAGAAAAAGTCTTTACACGGCGACTTAATTTTGAATTTCTACAGGTTTTCTTTATGACTTTTATATTTTTTGCGCTAATATTAATTTCAGCCATACTCTATCTTGTGTTCTCTTTATCAGAGGGTTACGGGTATAATCTGTTGCACGAAAGGGCATCAGGCGGCGAAAAAATAACCGACGACGAAAAAAAACTGGAATCTTTGCAAGATACAATTCAAAGTACGCGTCTGGCCCTTAGAGATTTAGACCTTGAGCATAAAATAGGCAAAATATCGTCTGAAGATTTTGACGCCTTAAAAAAAGAAATGCTATCAGACTGGGCAAAAGTAGAAGAAGAATATAACGCGTTATTAAAGAAAAATCCGGGTTATAAAAAAGTAAAATCTGATAAAAAAGAAAAAGCAGGCGAATCAACTAAAAAGACGAAGCAAGAGCAATCGGCGAAGTTTTGCCCGTCATGCGGCGGCGAAATAAGCAATCCGCTAAAAGATAAATTCTGTAGTTTTTGCGGAAAACCGTTTAAAAAGAATAAAGGCCTTAAAAGCGCGGCAATTATATTATTTTCTTTTGCCTTTTTATCGGCAAGACCCGCTTCTGCCGTTGAGTTATCGATTGAAATTATAAACGAAACTAAAAAGTCAGCGGGGTCGGCTGAAGAGCTGCATATTTATAAAATAGGAAACGATCTGGTTTTGGCCGAAACCAAAAAAAACGCAGGTTCTTCTTATGAAAATAAGAATATTCAGATGAATAACTCTACAGGTTTTTTAATTCATGCCGTTTACAAAAAAAATTCATATTTTAAGATTCTATCATATAAGGGCGAAAAATCGCTAAAAACAAAACTTTCAGTTTACGATGAAACCTCTGCATTTTCGACGCAGATTGTTACAAGAAGCATGTATGATATGCGTTATGTTAACGACAGTATCGTGGTTCACGCTCTCTATAGTTTTGAAAATAAGTCAAATAAAGCATTTTCAGAAAAAGACGGGGGGCTTATTGTTTATATACCGCCTGAAATTAAAAATCCTGGGGCGGCCATAAGCATTGAAAACGACGAAGCTTCATTTGAATGGCAGTCTGTTGAGATTTTACCCGATAACAGAGAACCGGGAAGATACCGTCTTCCTGTAGGCTCAAAGCCGGGGGTTCAATATATAAGGTTATTTTATACTTTACCATATCAAAGCAAAAACGCTTCTTTGAATTTAAAACATTATTACAGACAATCGATGCCGGTTGAGTTTTCCATAGAGCCGAATAACGTAAATGTAAGAATTAAAGAAATACCCGACTGGAAGCCAAACTGGAAAAAGGCCGAAGCCGAGGGTCAAACTTCTCTGCCTTTGCCCGTTATCGAAAAAACTGTAACGCTGCTTTTTTCAGGGGGTACGCCTGCTCAAATTCAACAAGAAAAAGCCGCGAGTCGTCCCGCTGCAGACCAGCAGGTTTATGCGGTATCGCCATTTACGGCGCTTGAAAAATTATTCTTATCTGTTTTTTCGGTTTTATTGTTTTTTGTTTTACTGACATATCTGCGGCAAAAACCCCTCTGGCTAAAGAGTATCTGGCTAAAACGAAAAGAAAAACTTATGAGTAAAATTAAAACCGCCGATGCGCTGCCTCTTTCTGATGAAGAAAAAGAAAAATTAAAAAGTAAACTCAATAATCGTCTTGAATTAATCAACCATCGCTTGAACAATTAGGTATAAAAGATGTCCCTGAAAAAAACATCGGGAAAGAAAATCGGCGCAAAAACCCATGAAAAACTGATAAGTTTTCAAAATTTAGGCAAACAGTTTGATTACCGGTGGGCCGTCAGAAAGGCTTCGGGAGAAATAATGAATAATGAATATATTTCTCTTTTGGGCCCTAACGGAGCTGGAAAAACTACCCTTCTTCACTTGTTAACACGTTTATACAAAGCTCATGAGGGCATCGTAAACTACGACGGATTTAAAAGTCTTCAGCATTTTTACGGCGAGATGGATTTATTGAGCCACCATAGCATGTTTTACCCGAGGCTTTCTGCCGAAGAAAATTTGAATTTTTTTTTAAGATTAAGGCCCGATAGAGAAATTCATGAAAATATTAAATATTCATTAGACTATACGGGGCTTACGCATGTTAAAAGAAAGAAAGCCGACGGCTTTTCAAGAGGCATGCTGCAAAGGCTTTCTCTGGCAAGATTTATTGCCGCTCGTCCCTCAATGGTTTTTTTAGACGAGCCGTTTACGGGGCTTGATTTGGCGGGGCAGAGAATGCTTTATAATATCTTAAAAGAAAGAGGCATTCCAGAATTAAACTGGAAAATTAAAAGCTTTATTTTAGTCGATCATGATTATAAAAGAGCCTATGAGCTTTCAGAACTCTTTTGGCTCGTGTCAAAAGGAACATTGCAGAAAAAAACAACTAAAAAAGACCTTTCTTACGCAAATCTGGAGAAAAACCTTATATGAGAATCTTTTATAATGTTTTTAAGAAAGAGTTAAACCTGCTTTTTAAGGGCACGGGTTTTATATGGCTTTCTTTTGTTTTTTCAGTAGGCCTTTTTACGTTATTTCGATTTACTTTGCCGGCGCATAATATGAATATTGAAACGGCGATCAGTATTCTTTGGGGAGCTTATGTAATAAGCTGTCTTTTCTCGCTTTTAGCGGCGCAGGAATGGGAATGGGAATGGTTCGCTTACCGGGCTGTTCGGTTAAGCGGCACGGCGGGGCATACGGTTTTTTTAAGCAAGTCAATAGCCACCTTTGTCGCGTTAAGTTTATTATGGATATTTATTTTAACCGTTTGGTTCGTTTTCTTTGGAGGGTCGTTTCTGCCGGCAGACGCGTCGATACCTGTCATATTGATAAAATATTTTTCTAAATTTTTAGTAGTGGGCATTTTGGCCACGCTGGGTATTACATTTTTAGGGCAGCTTGCCGCGGTTTTGGCTCTTCATAGCAGATTTCGGCATATTTTGCTTTTAATTCTGTTTTTTCCCATGAGTTTGCCGGTTTTAATTGCGGGCAGCTCTTTTTGCCGGCTGGCATGGCAAGAGGCCGAATGGTCAGAAATGTCGGGTCTTCTAAATTTGCTGGCGGCGTTTCTTTTTATTTATGCGGCAGCCGGTATTGCGTTATATGATTATTTATGGGAAGAATAAAACGGCCGGTTTTGCGGTTTGCGCGGCGGGCCTGCGTCTGCGCGCAAACCGCAAAACACAATAAATCGCATATTTTTTTCTTTACAAATTTAGGCTTAATTTAATTTATACTTATGGGCGTATTCTCATCGGCTAATAAAAAGGTATCTTTTCGGGCAAAAGATACTCTTGTATGCCCCGTCTGCAAAGAAGAACAGCATCGGGAAGAATTAATGTCGGGCGGCGGACGTTTAATCGCCGGAAAGCTCACCCCCGAATTAAGACGACTTTATGAAGAAAACAAAAAATTCGGTAAAATATATCCGTTAGCTTATATTTTAGACGTATGTCCGAAATGTTTATACTCTTCGTTTCCGAAAGATTTTGCTCAGCTTTCTGAAAAAGAAATTATAACTTTGAAAAACTCGGCTCCTTTAAGAGAAAAATTAATGAAAACCGTTTTTACAGAAGTTGACTTTAAAAAAGACAGAGATCTTGTTTTAGGAACCGCTTCTTATATACTGGCCATAGACTGCTATCATTTTCGGGAGAATAGTATTGCCCCTACGCCAAAGAAAGCGGTTGCTTCTATTAGAGCGGCATGGATGCTTCACGATTTGTATAAAGAAGCTTCATACAGACCCTATGATAAAGCCAGAGATTTCTATTACATGGAAGCCGTGCATAACTATCAAAAATGTTTAGATTTAATGCAGACCGGTAAAGAGCCGGTAGAGTCTGCCACATATATGCTGGGTCCCGATCAAGATCATAATTGGGGATATGACGGTATAATATATTTGAATGCCTATTTAACAAAAAAATATTATTCGCAGTTAGCCGATTCAAAAGCCGAGCAAATGAAAATGCTTGAAGCTTCTAAAAGATATTTGTCGAAACTATACGGAACCGGTAAAAAAAGTCGAAATAAGCCTTCTGTAATAGTCGATATGTCAAAAGACTTATATGACGAATTAGGTAAAATTATTGAAGAAATGAAACAAGCCGAGACATCAGTATCTGTTTGACAAAAATTCTATCGATAAAATCAATATACAAAATGGAGAAATTAAATGAGAAATCTATCTAGAAGATTAAAGACAATAATCATACTAATCTTGGCGCAAACGCAGTTTTTACTTGCCTACAGCGTAAGAGAATTGCAAGAAATAGGGTCAACGGCTGCGTCAGCCGGGTCTGCGGGCATTGGTACACAACTTATTTTTCCCCAGGAAGGTTCGTTTGTAAATCCCTCGCTTCTTGGCGGTTTTGAAAGAAAAGGGGGCGGTTTAGGTTATGTTAACGGACCGGGGTTAAACGGTTTTTGGGGTATTTTTTATATTCCTTCTTCTTTGGGCGTACTTGGTCTTTCGATTGGATATACCGCTTCTTCTAATGTCGTAGACGACTTAGAGCAGTATTATCATATTGATTTATCTTATGGCAGAAAGTTTACCGATAATTTCTCTTTTGGTTTAAGATTAAAGCCGTCTTTCGGCTCGGCTACAGCGGGCGGCTTTTTTGGTTTTGCCATAGAGCCTGGCGTTATCTATAATACGCATTCAGAAATAGATTTTTATAAAGGGTTTGGTTTAAGCGATTTCGCGTTTTACTTAAATGTTCGCAATTTGGCGCTAAATTTCGGTTCAGGAAAAGGTTCCGCCCCGAGAATATCGACTCATCTGGGTTTTCAAACCGATATATTCCAAGACGATACTGTTTCAACAAACTTACAAACAGAGTTTATTGGTATAGGCGATTTTAAAACAGTTCCCATTCATTCTGCTTTAAGTCTAAGATATAAGATAGCTTTTTTAAGGTTTGGATATATGCACTCAAAAGAAAGTACTTTATTTAAAGGTATAAGTTTAGGCGCGGGAGTTGACTATGCAAACGAATTAGGAAATATCTCGCTTCAATATGGGGCCATATTGCCTACCAGCGAGCGTCCGTCTACATATCATTTTATTTCTTTAACCGGAAGTTACGGAGCCATTGACAGAGAGGCCCCCGAAGTTGAAATAGAAACTGAAGTAAAAGATTTTTCGCCGAATTTTGACGGCGTTGCCGATTATTTAACTTTTGACGTCAGCGTATCTGACGATAGTCCCATAACAGCTTGGCATTTAACGGTAAAAGATAAATCGGGAAATGTCGTTAGAACTTTTGAAAACGACAAAAGACTTATGGAAAAATCTTTCGGGGTAGGAGACTTTTTTGCGCATTTCTTTAAAAGCCAGGAATCTTTAGTCGTACCCAGCAAAATACGCTGGGATGGCACTTCAAACCCGGTTTCTATTGAAAAAGCCGATATAAAAATAGAAAAGGCGTCTAAAGAATCAAATGTATTAAATGACGGAATTTATTCTTACGAGTTTTCAGTTGAAGACTCAAGGGGAAATCGTTCGGCTCCCGTTATCGGACAAATGAAAATTGATAATACCCCTCCTGTTGTAAAAACGGCCTCGGCGACTAACTTATTCAGCCCAAACGGCGACGGAGCTCTCGATACCTTTGAAATTATGCACGAGAAAAAATTAGAACAGGCCGATTTGATCGAGGCAAAAATCGAAAATACAGACGGTGTTGTTGTTAGAAAATATGAATGGAACGGTTCTAATATTCCGCAGTCGCTCTCGTGGGACGGTACCGATTCAGAAAATTCGCCTGCGCCTGAGGGTTTATATAATTATATCATCTCGGCCAAAGACAGCGCCGGAAATCAAACAATCAATGAAATTCAGAATATCAGTCTGATAAGGGCTTTTGATTCTGTAGATATTTCTCTTTCAGAAAAAGGAATAAGTTCAAATAACGATAATATTTCAGATACGCTTGTAATAAAACCCTCTATTTCAAATAAAAAAGGGCTTACATTTTGGGAAGTCGCTATCACAGATGAAAAAGTAGACGCGGCAAGCGATCCCGATAATAAATTTCCTAAAGAGACTATCAAAAAATGGGAAGGCGACAACATCGATTCAATGCCTGAAGAATTTGTATGGCAAGCCGCAGATAACGCTTCAAAACCGGTTGAAGACGGTCTGTATTATGTAACAATGCGAGCGAAGTATCAAAGCGGCAATAAGCCGGTTTCATTTAGTAAAGAAATAATCGTAGATAAAACTCCTCCTGAAACGCAGGTAGAAACCGAGATATTTACTTTTTCGCCAGACGGCGACGGAGAAAACGAAGAACAAATTTTTAATATTTATGTTAAAGATAAAATTTATGAGCCTCGAATTGAAGGTAAAAGTAAAATTAAAAATTGCGCTTTAGTTATTTATGAAATTGGCTATGATAATAAAGAGAGAAAAATAAGAATGCCTTTCAAAAGCTTTCAGATGAGCGGCGAAATTCCCGAAAAAATAATTTGGGACGGAAAAAGCGACGCCGGTCACCTTGTTGAAAGCGCGACAGTTTATGAATATGAACTATCCAGCGAAGATATATATGGCAATAAGATAACGTCTTCGCCCGGAAAATTTGAGACAGATATTCTTGTTCTGGTAACAGAAAGGGGTTTGAAAGTGCGTTTGTCAAATGTTGAATTTGAATTTGGCAAGGCTGATTTAAAAAGCAAATCAAAAGGGCTTCTTGACAGACTGGCGAAAATTTTGGGCCGATATCCTAAATATCGTATCAAAGTAGAAGGCCATTCTGACGATATCGGCGAAGAAGAATATAATCTAAAGCTTTCAGAAAAAAGAGCCAAAGCCGTTATGGATTATCTTATTGAAGAAAGTATCGAATCTGACAGAATCTCATACCAGGGGTTAGGCGAAGTTTCGCCGCTTTTGCCTAATACATCATGGTATAATAGAAGCAGAAACAGAAGAGTTGAGTTTATTCTCGTAAAAGAGTAAAAGCTTCATTAATATCGGTTCATTCTGAAAATTGCGGGAGATATCGCATGATGATAAAGAAAGAAAAAACCGTAAAAAACGATACCGCTTATAAAAAGAGCGAGAAGTTCGCCTGCATTAAGCGGTACTATCTTAAATAGCGCGTGCAGGGGAGTGTACATAAGAAGCGCCTGTAAAGCAACCGATAGAACAACCGATGCCCATATCCAGCCGTTTGAAAAGAAAGGAACTCTGTATCCTGTTCTTATAATGAAAACCAATATTAGTTCATACAAAACTATAAAATTAAAGACCATGGTTTGTCCGCGAATAAGTTCTTCCGTTGCCGTTGACGCTCCGCCAAAATATGAGAAAATAAAAAGGGCGATAAGCGTTCCTGCCGCGCCAAGCACAGATATTAAAAGCAGGTGCGGCAATGGAAGTATTCCTTCGTCCCTTGATTTGGGAGCTCTTGTCATAATCTCTTGACCATAAGGATCCACAGAATACGCAAGAGCGGGAGCGCCGTCGGTAACCATATTTATCCATAAGAGAAGTATAGCCGTAAGCGGAAGATTTAGTCCGAAGATTACGGCTAAGAAGATAATAAGAACCTCTCCGAGATTTCCTGATAAAAGGAGCATAATAGATTTCTGGATATTATCGTAAATACCTCTTCCTTCTTCAATGGCATTGACAATACTGGAAAAACTGTTATCTAGAAGAACAAAGTCAGAGGCTTCTTTGGCGACGTCTGTGCCGCTTCCTACGGCGACCCCGATGTTTGCCTTTTTCAGAGCGGGAGCGTCGTTTACGCCATCGCCTGTCATGGCGACATTGTGTCCCATTTTCTGCAACGCGGTAACAATTCTTAATTTGTGTTCGGGAACTACACGGGCAAAGATATTCGTATTGTCGCGAAGGGCGGCGTTAAGCTCGGCGTCGTCCATTTTTTCAAGGTCATCTCCGGTGAGAATTTTGCCTTCAATGCCTATTTCACGGCCTATGGAACGGGCCGTTTCTTTATAATCGCCGGTGATCATTATTGTTCTTATGCCGGCAAGTTTTGTCTTTTTTATTGACTCAATAACTGATGGTCTTGGCGGGTCAATCATTGCCTGCAGCCCGATAAAAACTAGCCGCTCTTCTTCAAATTCACTTTCACTGTTAATATTTTTAAAGGCAAAAGCCAGAATACGCATGGCCCTTGAAGCATACAGATCATTTTGGGCCATGATTTTCTCTTTAATCGTCTGGTTTATTTTTTCAATGCGGCCTTCTATAAGCGCGTGGGAACAGTGTTTTAACACGCGGTCAGGGGCGCCTTTTGTATAAAGTTTTTTCTTGCCTTTATCAAGAACAAGTACGCTCATCAGCTTTCGATCGGCGTCAAAAGGTATTTCATCAAGCCTTGATATTTTAGTCTGAACTCCCGCCTTCTTTGCGCTCACAAGAAGAGCCGCTTCAGTAGGATCTCCGGTAATCTTCCACGTTTTGGTATTATGATTTAATGTAGCATTATTGCATACCAGACCGGTTATAAATAATTCTTCTTCAACAGAGCGAGAAACACCGCCTTCAGGGTCATAGCCCGCGCCTGAAAGCTCCGCTTCACTGTCAAGTGTCCATGCATAACGAACGGTCATCTGGCTTTCGGTTAAAGTTCCTGTCTTGTCGGTACATATCAGGTCACAACTGCCTAAGGTTTCTACAGATGAAAGCGTTCTTACAAGCGTTTTTTTCGCAAGAAGTCTTTTGGCTCCCACGCTAAGCGCAATGGTAACAACAGCAGGCAGCGCCGTGGGAACAGCTGCGACAGCTAGGCTGATTGCGATGAAAGCGAAAGCGACAAACGCTTCCTGACTAACGTCTCCGTTTGTAAAAAAGTTTTTGGTAAACGATGCCAGAAAAATAAATAAACAAATAGCAATGATAGCATATCCGAGTTTTTTTCCGAAAACTTCTAATCGTCTTTGAAGCGGCGTCATTTCTTCTTTGGCTTCTGTGAGCATATGGGTTATTTTTCCTATTTCTGTCTCCATGCCGGTAGAAACAACAACGGCCATTGCGTTGCCGGTTACCACCGAAGTAGACGAGTAAAGCATGTTCTTGCGCGATCCCAGCGTGACTTCTTCAGTTATATCGCAGTTGTCTTTTTCAACCGGAACGCTTTCTCCTGTGAGAGTAGCTTCTTCTATTTTCAGTCTAACTGCTTCAATGATTCGGGCGTCTGCGGGTACTTTATCGCCCGCTTCAAGAAAAAAAACATCACCCGGAACAAGAAATTTTGAGTCGAAGATTTCTCTTGTTCCGTCTCTTATCACAAGAGCATTAATAGAGGTCATGCTTTTTAAGGCTTCCAGAGATTTGTTTGCAGATAGCTCTTGAAAAAAACCGATTAAGGCGTTTGTAAAAAGAATTACAAGAATAATGACTGAATCGACATATTCTTCAATAATCAGAGAAAATACTACGGCAAATAGGAGTATATATATAATGAAACTTTTAAATTGATTGATAAAAATAATAAAAGGATAAATTTTAGATTTAGTATCGAGTTCATTAAGACCGTATTTCTCCTGCCTTTTACGCGCCTCGTCTTTGCTAAGCCCAAGACGCGTGGTCTTAAGAGCTGAGAGAACATCCTGGGCAGATACGTTATAAAAATCCACAAGTACTCCTGACTCATTAACTATAGGGACGACTTTATCGGACTATATTTGTATTATACTAAATATGTAAAGCAGGAACCAGTACTTTCTTGAAAATTAGATTAACTAAGAAACAGTATTAAACATACTGATTTGTTACACGACGTTTATTAAGTCAGATATAAAAAAGGCAAACTGCGAAAGCCAAATTAGAAAAGACCATAATGATTACATTCCTGAATGCTTTGTTAGTTACCCCCATCTTAGTTTTTTTTTGTTTTTTTTTAAAAAAAGACTAATGGAATTTATAAAAAAATCGAAAATATTATGTAAGAAACAAAAAGAAGGCGTAGAGCCTAAGGCCTAATAATAAGACAGAGTTAAAAACTCTTAAAATACCAATGGCTTAGGGCAGGAAAGCCTGAAAAAGCGTACAAAAAGTTTCAAGGAGGAAACAAAAATGATAATTAATCATAATCTAGGCGCAATTTTCGCGCATAGAACTCTCAAATTCCAGCATTGGGATATGAATAAATCAATGGAGTCTCTCGCTAGCGGTATGCGAATTAACCGCGCAGGGGATGATGCCTCGGGTTTGGCCGTATCAGAGAAGATGCGCACTCAGGTAAAAGGCTTAAGAAGAGCAGAGCAGAATACTGAAGACGGTATGAGTTTTATTCAGACAACCGAAGGTTATCTGATGGAAACTTCTAACATTATTCAAAGAATCAGAGTTCTTGCTGTTCAGTCTGCAAACGGAATTTATTCAGAAGAAGACAGACAGCTTATTCAGGTTGAAGTATCGGCCCTTATTGACGAAATTGACAGAATCGCGTCTCAGGCTGAATTTAATAAGATGAAGCTGTTGACCGGAGCTTTTGCTAGGCTAAACCCTACAGGCAGTATGTGGTTTCATATGGGAGCAAACATGCACCAAAGAGAGAGGGTCTTTATTGAAACAATGACGACTGCTGCATTAAAGTTAAGAAATCCGACCGTATTGACTTTTATTTCGATATCGACTCCGGGAAAAGCGAATGCCGTAATTGGCCTTGCTGATGATGCATTAAAAACAATCAGCAAGCAAAGAGCTGACCTTGGCGCATATTACAGCAGACTTGAATCTGTGGCAAAAGGCTTATTTAACGCCTATGAAAATATACAAGCCGCCGAATCAAGAATTCGCGACGCCGATATGGCTGAGAGCATGCTCGACTTTACGAGACTGCAGGTGTTGACGCAGGCCGGTACAGCAATGCTGGCGCAGGCCAATACAACTCCGCAGAGCGTTCTACAGCTTTTAAGATAAAAGCGCACAAATAAATATATCGCCGTACAACTCTGAATCTCTAATCTGGTTTACCAGATTAGAGATTTTTTTTTATTTAATCATGTGTTTATGAATTCCAAGCTCTTCTTTAGTGTAACCTAAAGCCAGACCTATGAGTTGAGACAAGTGTATAACAGGTATGGAATTTCGAGACAAATTTTTTCTTCCCTTAAGGGCCTTTTCTTGATATAAATCTAGCGAAGTATGGCAAAGAGGGCATGGCGTTACAATATAATCAGCCTCGGTCTTGATGGCGTCTTCAAGAGAATTACCGGCTATCTTAAGCGATTCTTCTTCGGCTACTAAAAGAGTATGAAAACCGCAGCATTTAAGAGCTGATGCATAGGGCACTACCTGCGCCCCGACTGTTTCTATTAACTGGTTAAGAGACGAGGGGGCGTTCGGGTCTTCAAAACCTAAGTACTTAGAAGGTCTCAATATATGACACCCGTAAAAAGGAGCAATTTTTAAATCGCGTAAAGGATTTTTTACTTTCTCGGCAAGTTTATCAAGACCATAATCTTCGTTAATAACCCATAAAAGATGTTTAACTTTAGCTTTGCCGGTATATTCCAGCTTTTCTTTCTTTAGAAGTTCGTTTACAGTGTTTCGGGTTGTCTCGTCAGAATCTAAATGATGCTTTGCCGTTCTTAAAACCATTAGGCAGGTATTGCATGAAGTAACTAAATCTAAACCCAGCTCTTCGGCCAAAGCTATATTTCTGGCATTTACCGCTAAGTAATGCGGCTCGCTGACATATTCAAGGTTGCTGCCGCCGCAGCAGGTTCCTTTTTTAAGTTTAATAAAATCAATGCCAAGATCGGTTTTAAGTTTATCTAAAGAACGGTCGACTTCTTTAGTCATTGATTCGTTAATACAGCTTAAATAATAGGCGTACTTCATTATGTTTTATCGCTTTGAACTATAGTTTCCTTTTTTTAAATTTTTATATATCTTTTTAACATATCTTTTATGGGGTATCGATCTGACAAAAACAGGAGGCATTCTGCCTTTAAAAAACATTTTAATTGCAGTAGGAACCATTTTTAAAGTCTTAAATATGCCAAGAGTTCTTGGTATGAGGGTAGCTTCTACCAGATGTCCCTTCCTTTTTATGTCATTAAAAAAAGCCTGCGCATGCTTTGCTCCCTCTGAACGATGCAATCCTTTTGTCATGGCTTCATGTCTTAATTCATGTATGCCTTTCATGATATCGATATTTTTAACGCAATGCTCTACGCATTTATAGCAGTGGGTACAGTCCCAGACTCCTTTGTCGCTCGCCACTTTTTTTAGCCTGACTTCATTCATAGCGTCTCTTTCATCCACATTCATTCGGTAGCTTTTAAGTAAAATAACAGGCGAAATATATTCAGGGTTGACTTCCATCATGAGGCATTCTGAAACGCATGACGCGCATAAAATGCAATCGGTCGCCTGATCGTATTTCTGAAATGTCTCTTCAGAAATTGAAAATTCTTTTTTACCCATTTCTGAAGCCGGCATTTTAGGCTTTACCCATGAATAATAATTTTTAAGTTTTTCTACAAGGGGTTCCATTTCAACGACAAGGTCTCTTATTAAAGAAAAATTCTTTATAGGTTCAATTAAGATAAGATCATTTTCAGAACTCGTTTCAAGTTCGGTCCAAACCTGCGTCATACAGGCTAGTTTTGAAACTCCGTTTACCCGCATGGCGCAAGACCCGCAAATTCCCGCCTGACAAAAAACTCTGAATGTAAGTTTTGAATCAATATTATCTTTAATGTAATTTAAAGCGCGTAAAATGGTAACGCCTTTTTCAATAGTTATTCGAAAATTATCGTAATATATTCCCGTATCAAGCTGGGGATCAAAGCGTTGTACTCTAAATGATATTTCTTTTTTTTCGTCCATATTTCTTAATTAATATGTCCTCTCTTCTAGAGGATATTTACCCATGGTTACCGGTTTATAGTCAATTTTAAGCTCGCCTTTCGATAACTTAAACATGGTATGTTTGTGCCAGTTTTCGTCGTCGCGCGTTGTATAATCGGTTCTAAAATGAGAGCCCCTGCTTTCTTTTCTGACATACGCTCCCGCCGCTATGGTTAAGGCGATGCTTAGCATATTTCTAAGCTCAAGAATATTTATAAGGTTTGTATTGAAAACTTTTCCGGTATCGTGAAGCTTTACTCTTTTAAAACGATCTCTTAAAGTTTTAATGTCTTCAATCGCTTTTTTCATGTCTTTAGCGTTTCGAAATATCGCCACATTATCGGCAAGAGTTTGCCCCATCTCTTCTCGTATGACGGCGTATCTTTCATATTGCGATTCGCCCGCTAATGAACGAAAATATCTGGTATATTTATCAATTACGGTATCTGGTATAGACGGCGTTGAGAAACCTTGAGCTTCCTTGGCGGCTTCATGTCCGGCAATTTTACCGAATACGAGTATTTCAAGAAGCGAGTTACCGCCAAGACGATTTGCTCCGTGAACCGAAACGCATGCGCATTCGCCAATTGCGTAAACCCCCTGCATTATGGTTCGTCCCGTCTTATCGCAGTCAATACCTCCCATAGAGTAGTGCGCGGTTGGTCTTATGGGTATAGGCTCTTCAATTGGGTCTATGCCTTCAAAGCTTATTGAAAGTTCACGAATTTGCGGTAGTCTTTTTGTGATCAATTCGGGACCTAAGTGAGTTAGATCCAGTTTTACATATTTTCCAGCGTCGCTGTCAAAGCCGCGTCCCTCTAAAATTTCTCGTTCAATAGAGCGCGATACAAGGTCTCTTGGCCCTAGCTCCATTTTTTCAGGAGCATATCTTGACATAAACCGCTCGCTTTCATTGTTAAAAAGATACCCGCCTTCGCCTCTGGCGCCTTCTGTTACCAGAATACCGCTTTTGCGAAGCCCGGTAGGATGAAATTGTACAAATTCCATATCTTTTAAAGGAATTCCCGCTCTTAAGGCTACCGCCTGACCGTCGCCTGTGTTACCGGCCGCGTTACTTGAACGGTTCCAATACGCTTTCGCGTAGCCGCCGGTAGCAAAAATTACAATTTTTGAAGGAAATATTTCAATTTTTCCGGTTTTAATATTTAGCGCAGTGATTCCCTGGCATTTGCCGTCTTTATGTTCTAAAGATAAAATAAAATATTCGTTATAAAAAGTTACTCCCAGACGAAGGCATTGTTCATATAATGTTTGTAATATAGTATGTCCGGTTTTATCTGCGCAGTAACAGCATCTAGGGCTTGAAGCTCCGCCAAAAGGCCTTTGCGCAATACTGCCATCTTCCATTCTTGAAAAGGGCGTGCCTAAGTTTTCAAGCTCTCTCATTACCCGCGGAGCTTCTTCGCATAAAACGGCGGCGGCGTCTTGATCGGCAAGATAATCGCTGCCTTTTACTGTATCAAACGTATGCTTGTCAACTGTATCGGTTTTATCTTTATTTGCCAGCGCCGCGTTTGCGCCGCCTTGAGCCGCCGATGTGTGAGAACGATTAGGATATATTTTTGAAATCACCGCAACTTTTAGAGACTTGTTAGTGTTTAAGACTTCCATCGCGGCATATAATCCCGCGCCTCCGCCTCCTACAATGACTATATCGAAATGATTCATAAATTTATAAGCGGTTTTTATAAGGCCGGTTTTTCGCCGTCTTCAGGCAATACATCCGCAATATAGCTGATTAAATCTGTTTCAGACAAAATGCCGACAAGCTTGCTTGATTCCATTACGGCAATATGTCGAATCATTGTTTTTCTCATAAGTCGAATGGCATATTTTACCCGAATTTCAGGATATACGCTTATTAGAGGTTTACTCATAATGTCAGATACCGGCGTGTTCCATGGATCTCTATATATATCTTTACCAGGGTCGATAACTTTTTCTAAGATATCTCGTTCTGTAACAATGCCATAGGCGTCGTCTTCATCGCGCGGTTTAACTATGATTGCCATGGTTTTTTCTGAATTTTGTATTAATTTCATTACTTTGGCCACAGTTTCGTGTCTATCTACGGTAATGATTTCTTTTTTCATCAGTTTTGATATAGCCATCTTTCTTATATCTTTTAGGGTACTCATAATAACCTCCGTATAATATGTATTGCAAGATTAGAAGCTTTGGGTAAGCCGTAAAGCTTAAAAAAAATCTTGCCCGATGATTTTAAAAAAAGTAATTTGTATAATAGTTACCGTGAAACAAAGGTATATTTAATATACACGGCAAAAGACGCAAATAAAGTAAATATTTCGCGGCCGCCTTTTTGCTCTACTGGAGTTTTTATTATGAAAAAAAACCGTATTAAACAAAAGTTAAAATTTTTATCTGAAAACGACTTTCTTTTTGAAGACTTAGATGAAAGCGTTCTTTTGCCAGGCAGACAATTCTTTTTTGACGAAAAATTATTTTTAGGAGCCTTTGAAAATCATGAAATAAAAAAGTTCCTGAAAAAGAAGGGGGTTTTTATAATTTTACGAAAAAAAGGGTATGATGATTTAGATATTAAAATAGAGATAAGCACAAGGTACGATAATAGAATTACGATTATTGACAATAAAACAAAAGAAAAAATAATTTTCATGCGTCTTCATCGTTCCCTTTTTTCGGCTCAAGAATTATCAAGTTCGCTCGCTAATTTAGATATATTATTTATTGACTGGCTCTTGCTTCAAGACGTTCGCCAAAAAAGTAAAAAAGAAAAAGAGAAACTTTATCCCGGACAAAAGCATCATGGGCTGGGAATCTTTTTAATCATAAAACGATTTATCGAAAGTCTTGTGCTTGATAAAAATATAAACGCCGCCGCCAGCGTTCCCGAATATTTTCACGACGCGGTACTGTTTGCAAGACACTTTAAGTATCTAAAGCCCGAAAGCCAGGCGTTATTTGATTTGTTAAGAGAGGAGGCTAAAACGCGGTCATTAAAAGAGTTATCATTATTAATCGAAAATAAGAAAGTTTCGCTTCAGGCTAACCATCAAAAAGAAGCGTTTACTTTCAATTTGGGAGAAATGATAGCGCCAAATTGCAGTTCTCTTCTTGAATATTTTGAATCAAACGAATATGAAAGAAGATATCGGCAGACAAAAAAAGAAGCAAAGTTCTATATTTGAAATTCAAAAACGCTTTACCGCTTCAATCTGAATTTAATACAACCCCTGTACAACATCGTCCGGGTGGTGGAACTGGTAGACACGCAGGCTTGAGGTGCCTGTGGAAGTAAAATTCTGTGGGGGTTCAAATCCCCCCCCGGGCAAAAAAACTAAATCACAATCCTATTTATTTTTATAGAATTCTAAAAAAAAACTTGCCGCCGTATTATGTCACATAATAATGTGACATAATATGCAAGAGAATATAAATACAATTGAAAATAAGCTAAAAGTCGACCCAAGTGTTTTTAAACAAGAGATTGTGTTTAATAAGCCGACGCTATCTAAAAAAGAACTAAAATCAGTTTTAGAATGCATGATTCAAGACGAAATATCATTCGGCAATGTGGTATTAAGCTTTGAGAAAGAATTAGCTTCGGCATTTGAGTTTCAAAAAGCGCTTTCGACAATTTCTTTAAGCTCTGCATATCATTTAGCCTTAATGGCTCTAGATATAAAAGAAGACGATGAGATAATCTTGTCGGCAAACGCTCCGGTCGCCGCTTTAGACGCTATCGCTTATCTTAAGGCCAAGCCAGTATTAACCGATATCGCTTCAAACAGCTTTAATCCTTCAAGCGAACTTTTTATTGAGAAGATCACGCCAAAAACCAGAGGAATTATATTATTTCACGCATACGGTTCTTACCAAAATTATGAAATACTGAGAGAATTTCTAAGAAACAACGAAAATTCGCAAGAAATCAAAGTTATTGAAGACATTTCTTATATCGCGGGCTCTGAAGAAAATACCGGTTTTCTGGGCAATTCTGCCGATATCGCCATATTAGGTCTTCATGAAGATATGATAATGACCATAGGCAAGGGCGCGGCTATTTTTACAAATTCAAAAAATATTTATTCTATCGTAAAAGATTTAAGAATGCACGGGGTCAAAAAAGTCTATAAGGTTAGATATGACTATACCATACCCGACTATCAGGCGGCTATGGGCATTGAACAGCTTGGCCAGCTTACAAATATTATCAATAGAAGAAGAAAACTTGGGCAAATTTATAAAGAGGCGATTTCTCAAAGCAAGATGCTGACATGGTTTGAATATCCAGAAATTGATACATACGGAGCTTTTCCCGTAGTTTGCGATAAAAACGTAGACGCCGCAAAAAGTTTTTTTCAGTCAAGAAAAATCGACTGTAGAAAGACCATGACATACGGGCCTTTAAGCGCCTTAATAGGCGAGCCTGCTACTGAATTTCCTAATGTTGAAAAACTATACCAGAGGGGATTGCTTTTGCCTCTTTATCCGAGTTTAACGAAAATAAATATAGAAAGAGTAATAACCGCTATTCGCAGTTATCATTAAAAAAATCTTTTATTATTGATAATAGCGGCTTACTGCCGAAAAATCGTCGTCTGACGATCCGTTTGAAACTTCTTTTTTAAATATTTCATTTGCAATTGAAGCCGAAGGCAAAGAAAGTTTTTCGTGTTCAGCCATGCGAAGCGCATACTTTAAATCTTTTTGCGCGTGCTTTAGAGGAAAGTTCGGGGTAAAGTCTTTATTTTTAATGGTTTTGGCCTTTAATTGTACCAGAGGGCTTGAGATTACGCTATGATTAAATAAGTCTAATAGAATATTCATATCAAGATTTAAATTTTCTGCAAGGGCCATACCTTCAGATAAAGAAAGCAGCGAAAGCGACATGATAAGATTATTTACCAGTTTAAATCTTGCCGCCGTGCCTACATCTCCTAAGTAATATGTTTTTTTTGACCAAATTTTCCATATAGGCTCCAGTGCTTCAAAAACATGTTTATATCCGGCCGTCAAGAGTACCAGTTCTCCTTGCTCGGCGGGCTGTTTGCTGCCCACTAAAGGGGCCTCTAAATAAGAACAAGTAAGCTCGGCGTCAAGTCTCATTGATAATTCGGGCGATATTGTAGAAAGATTAACAAGTGTCTGATCTTTTTTTAAGTAGTCAGATAAGTTACCCGGATAATGTAATAAGACCTGCCTGCATGCTCTATTGTCAGATAATAATAAGAAAATAATTTCTGCGCTTTCGGCCAGACTCTGGTAACTTTCGGCAATTTTAATTTGAGGATATTCTTTTTTTAATTTTAAAGCTTTTTCATTGGTTCTATTGTAGACGATTACATTGTAGTCTTCTTCGATAAGTCTTTTAACCAATGGCATACCCATGATACCAAGACCCAAAAAACCAATTGGGGTACTATGACTTAAAATAAATTCATTTTTATTCATAACGACAATTCAAGAAAATGATAAATTGCGTCGAGAACTTTTTTTCTAGTTAAAATCACAATATGTTGCTCGGCCAGCAGCGATTTCTTTTGGTTACTTTTCTTTGGCGTGGTCTGCCCGAAGGGTGCAAAGAAAAGTAACCAAAAACTAGAGATTCGACTTCAAATATTCAATCAATCGGCTTTCTAAAACGGTTTCTTGATCGCCGGTTGTCATTTTTTTTACGGTGACGGTTGATTTTTCTTTTTCATCAGAGCCCTGAACGATAACGAGGGGAATTTTTTTGGCGTCGGCTTCTTGAAACTGTTTGCCAAGTTTGCTTTGGCCCAAAGTTACCTCGGTTGAAAATCCGTTTTTTCTTAAAAGAGCGGCCAGCTTAAAGGCCGATTCTTGCAAATGATCTTCAGCGAAGCTTGCGATATAAACCTGCGTTTTTGTCAAATCGGGCGGAATTAAATTGTGCGTTTCTAAGAAGTCTTTTAAGGTAACGTCGCCCATTCCGAAACCGACGGCATTTAAATTTTCTTTGATAAAAGACGAGACAAGGTTGTCATACCTGCCGCCGCCGTATAAAGAGCGTCTGTTTTCGGGATGCGTGTCGAAAATTTCAAAAACAATGCCGGTGTAATAATCAAAGCCGCGAATCACCGAAGGATTATATTCGATATAATCGCCGTAGCCTAAGCTTTTTAAGAAATCAGATAGCTTAAACAAATAACCCGCGCTTTCATTTGAAAGAACGTCTTTGTTTTTTTCAAGATACTGAAATCCGTCTTCAAAATAGCGGGTTAACTCGTTTATCTGAGCTTCGTTTAGACCGTTTTCTGAAAGCATACCGCGATACTCTTCTTCGGGTATTTTATCTTTTTTATCAAGAATTCTGGCCGTGCTCTGCCAAGCACCGCGATCTAAGTTTAATTTTTTTTCAAAAACTTCGTTTAAAAGATTTCGCTGGTTCAGGCGCAGTTTGAAATGTTCGGGTTTCGCGCCAAGGTTAATTAAAATTTCAAGGGCCATCTGTAAAATTTCAACGTCGGCAAGAAATTCGTCGGCCGCCCCGAATATATCGGCGTTTAACTGCCAGTGTTCCCGAAGGCGTCCCTTGCCGGGTTTTTCGTAACGCCATACATTTGGTATCGAATACCATCTGATGGGTCTGGGCAACTCGCGCGATTTGGCGGCCACCATTCTTGAAACCGTCGGGGTCATTTCGGGGCGTATGGCTACTTTTCTTTCGCCTCTGTCTTCAAATGAATAGATTTGTTTGTTTACAATTTCTTCGGATGTCTTTGCCAGATAAATTTCAATGGGCTCGATTAAAGGAGCGTCTATTTTTTCAAAGCCGAATGATTCTACCGTTTTTTCGGCGACAGAAAACATCCAATCGCGAAGCCGCATATCGGCGGGAAAAAAATCGCGCGCGCCTTTATATGGTTTTGTAGAAAGAAAATTTGACATCTTATAAAGCCGGTTTTTTCGCGGGGTAGGCCGCTTCAATTTTTCTGCCAAGGTTAAAAAGAGTTTTTTCAGAGAAAAACGGGCCCTGAAGCTGTACGCTTACGGGAAGCTTTTCAAAAGGCGAAGGCAGCGACAACGCGGGAACTCCGGCTAGAGAGGCCCCTACGGTCAATACATCTGACATATACATTGAAACCGGATCTGTTGTTTTCTCGCCGATTTTAAAAGGAACCGTGGGCGTGGTAGGCAAAATAATTACGTCTATATCTGCGAAAGCTTTTTTATAATCGTCTTGAATCAGCTTTCTAAGTTTTTGCGCCTTGCCGTAAAAAGCGTCATAGTAACCGCTTGATAAGGCAAATGTGCCAAGAAGAATACGTCTTTTTACTTCGTCTCCGAAACCGTTTGTTCTTGAAAGTTCGTACAGCTCTTCAAGGTCTTTAGCCGACTTGTCGCGGTTGCCGTACCTGACCCCGTCAAAGCGGGCAAGATTGGCAGAGGCCTCGCTTGTCGCCGTAAGATAATAAACGGGTACGCTGTATTTCTGGTAGGGCAGTTCAATTTCTTTTATTTCATTTTTGCAGACTTCTTTTTTTAAGTAATCTAAAACTTCAAAAAAAGATTTTTTTATTTCTTCGTCAAGACCCTCAAGCATCTCGGGAGGATATCCAATTTTCAAGTTTTCAGGTTCAATATCTTTATCTTGAAAATCTTTAGCAGGTACAGAAGACGAATCAAAATCGTCATGACCCTTGATGATATCGTAAATAATTTCAGCGTCGTCGACGCATGTCGAGAGCGGCCCTATTTGATCAAGACTTGAGGCAAACGCAATGAGCCCGTATCTTGAAACCGTACCATAGGTAGGCTTAAGACCCGTAATGCCGCAAAAAGCAGCCGGTTGTCTTATTGACCCGCCGGTATCGGAACCTAAAGAAACCGGAACAAGCCCCGCTGAAACCGAAGCCGCGCTGCCGCCCGACGAACCGCCGGGGGCTCTTTCAAGATCAAAAGGATTTTTTGTCGTCTTAACCGATGAATTTTCGGTTGAAGAGCCCATGGCAAATTCATCCATGTTTAAGCGGCCAAGGGTTATCATGCCCGCGTCTTGCAGTTTATTAATAACAGTGGCCGAATAAGGTGAAACAAAGTTTTCTAGAATTTTTGAAGCCGCCTGAGAGGCGCGCCCTTTTTGAACAATATTATCTTTTATGCCCACAATGATGCCGTCAAAATCTGACAGGGGACTGCCGGCTTCGTATCTTTTTTTAGATTCTTCGGCGGCTTTTAGCGCCTCGTCTTTTTCAACGTCTATAAATGAATTAATTTTTTTATCAAGACTTTCTATTTTCTCAAGATATTCCCGCGTAAGCTTAACGGGATCGGTCTCGCCCGATTTTAATTTTTGGCTTAGGCTTCTTAAATTATCGCTCATGATTAGTCAAAATGGCAAAAAGAAACACATGAGAAAGTCTTTTTTATGGTTTGCTATTTACCGCGCCCTGAACGGCCTCGAAAGACGCGATTTGTATATTTCTGCACAGCCCCCGCTCAAGTCGGGCCTCTACCAGTTAAAATTATATCCGGTACCAGCGAAGACAATAGAATGAAAATCTTTTCTTGAGACTTTTGATAAACTTGAATAAGATAAGCTTGAAAACATCTCAGAAAAAGTCGGTTTAACTTTACCGTGCAGGCCCGCGCCCGCATAGACCGAAAGGTTCCAGACTATCTTAACGCTTGCGCTTAATCTTGCCTGCGTTTTATATCCCGAAATATATTCGTTTCTATTATAAATAAAAGCCGCCGGCAGCGCGATTATATTTGTTTTCGCAAAATTCGCAAAAAAACCAAAATCTGCAGAGATAGAAATTTGGCGAATTGGTATTTGCCACCCGAATAAATAGCCTGAACCGACGCCTGTAGAATCGTCAAGATTATAAATTAAACCCTGATATATAATTGAATATAAATTATTATAATTAAACTTAAATCCTAAGTTTACTACAGATTGATTGTCTGCCCAAAATAAAATATCCATACCGTCTTTGGGGGTTATATTTATTAGCCCTAAAGCAATGCCTTTGGCTTTCTTCGAATAATTTATTATGCCAAGCTGCAAACCGTTATTTTGATTGGCATAATTAAATATTCCCGCAGCCTGCAGGCCTTTTATTTCTCCTTTATTTATATTAAAAATACCCGACGCCTGAAAACCTTTTATATCTCCATTGTTTATATTAAAGATTCCCGAAGCCTGCATTCCCTTATAATCATTGCCGTTTATATTAAAAATTCCCGAACCTTGAAGCCCCTTATAATTATTGCCGTTTATATTGAAGATTCCCGCGCCCTGCAAGCCTTTGAAATCAGAACCGTTTATATTAAAAATTCCCGCTGCCTGCAGGCCGACAGCGTCTCGTTTTGAGACGTTGCCGATTCCGCTTATTTGAAGACCTTTTAAGTTTTCTTTGTTTATATTGAAAATTCCTGTTATCTGCAGGCCCTTTAGATCTTCTTTGTTAATATTAATGATTCCCGATGTTTGCAGACCCTTAAGATTTCCCTTGTTAATATTAATGATTCCGGTTGTTTGCGCGCCCTTAAAATCGGCGCCGGCCATATTGAAAATGCTTGAAATTTGCAGCCCCGTAACTTTTCCCTTTGATAGATTGCCCAGTGCGCCAAATTGAAGGCCTTTAGTTTCAGTTTCTACGATATCGATTCCCGCGCTAATACTTGCTCCCTTTAGCTTGCCGCAATAACTGCCCGCTAAAGAAATTGTCGCTTTACATAAAGCGGTTTCATAATATTCTAAAAAAACGGGAAATAACTGGGTATTAAAAGGCAGTACATGATAACCGCTTAATTTATCGCCGCGAGAGAACGTATATTCTCTTTTTGATTTCGTGAAAATCTGAGAAGTCAGGGTTACGCTTGAGCCCTTTTCTATTCTTAACGAAGCCTCTGAGATATTTGAGCCTTGTTGGTTAATGATATGGTATTCCCCGGCGTCAACGCCAATTTGAATTCGTTGTTCAGGTTTTTTTTGAAGCTCGGCAATTAAACCGCTTTCGTTGCTGCGAACGGTGAAAATTCCCTGAAGACCCTTTTCTATTTCAAGCCGGGCCTCGCTTCTTTTGATCTCGGTAATCACGACGTCGCCCGTGCCCGACATTTTTATGTAATAGCCGGCGTGCTGGGCGCCGCCCATTGTTTTTTGAGTGCGCCCCAGGGTTTCATTGTAGGCAAATTGATATGCTTCATTAAGAGAAATTCTGCCGTCGCCCGTCATATCGGCGGCGCCTCGCAGACCCGAAAGAAGATAGTGGGTGAAAAAAGAAGATTTTATTTTATCTGATTCTTGCGAGACCTCGTCTTCTGAGCTTGACGTGATAAAAGCGTAGCCTTTCATATTATATGACGAATCTAAAAGAAAAGAAGATTTCATTTGACCGCCTTTTTCGCGAATTAGGGCTCCTGAAGAGCAGGAATCTAAAATAGCGACTTTAACGTCGGCCGATAATTGGGTGATGCTGTTTTTAATAATATTATACGGCAATTTTTCTTCGCCTAGCATTAATCCGTCTTCGTCTGAATGACCTGAATAATAAAAAATTATTTCTGTTTTTCTATGTTCTTTTCCCGCTTGTTTAATTTTTATATCAATATTTTCAAGAGCTTTAATAAGTTCTTTTTTATCGGGCTCTATTAAAAGAAAGATATCGTCTTTGTTTGCGCCGCCCATATCTTTTAATACCTGTATAAACGCTTCTGCGTCAGAAACAGCGTACCTTAGTTTTTCTCTTTGCGGGCCCCCGTAATTTGCGGCGGCAGCCAATACAAACCTTTTTACAGAGCCCGATTTATTGTTTTCAGTTTGCGCCCTGATATTTGAAATAAATAAAACGCATAAAGCCGTGTATATCGTGTATATAATGAACCTTTTCAGTTTCTTTCTCCTTTAATAAGGCGAAAGCTTATTTGCCCGGTATTTTCGCCGGCGTCAAGGCTTTCTTCAAACGCTCTTGCGTTGTCTTGCGCCAGAATTTCAGCCGATCTTAAAACCTTTTTAAGATCTATCTCATTGTCAGAAAATAAAAAGAAAAATCTTTCAAAAGCGGGGGCGTCGTCTAGTTCATATGAATAGGGCAGTTTTGTTTTTTGATTCTTATTGAGTTTTGTCGTCAAATTTTCTTTTAACGGAAAATGCAAAGAGACCTTGCCGCGCCCGTCGATTGACAGTATTACGCCGAAATCGGCTTCGCTTAAATAAGCCGCCTGTATAAGATCTCCCTTAAAAACGACGGAACCTTCAGATAAAAGATCGATTCTGTTGTTTCTTTGCAGATAAATAAAAAGTTTTGAAGCGTCGCCTTTTATGCGGGTTTTTTCTAGCCGCGCAAGATTATTATAATCGCTTGAATTTTTTTGTATATTCGGCAAAAGCAATACTATGGCCAGCGCGCATACGGCTGTCGCCGCCGATAAGATTTGAAAATTACTCAGAAACGATTTTGCCTTTTTTTTCTCTACTTTTTGACTCTCGCTTATTTTATGTTTTAATAAAATTTGCCGCGCCATATCAGACGGTTTATATTTTTTTAAAATTTCGCCGTCTGATTTTTTTATGTTCTCTAATCTTTTTCTCAAACTCTTATCGTTTTCAATCTCTTTTTCAATTTCTTTTAACTCGGCATGCGAAAGTTCTTTTAAAAGATAACGCTCTAATTTTATTTGGCTTATTTGCGAAAGCTTTTTATTCGGCATAATAAACATCTCCCATGGATTTTGCTTTTTCGCGAAGATTTCTAAGACGCTTTCTAACGCCCGATACCGAAAGACCCGATTCTTTTGCCGTTTCGCTTAGCGTCATTTTGTCGATATAATGCATCACCGCGATTTCGCGGGTTGACGGTTTTTCAGACTTAAAAATGCGATCTAGCAAATCGACGGCGATAAACTTTTTTTCGTTATCTTCATACGAAGCAATTTGCCATAAAAAATTATCTTCAGTTTTAATCTCTTTTGATTTCTTTGAGGTTAACATGTTTAAGCAGACATTGGTCGCGATTTTATATAAAAGCGCCGAAAGATAATCGCCTTTTAATTTATTTTGGGCGTCAATCAGTTTTAAAAATGTATCTTGCATTGCGTCTACCGCTAAATCTTCGTCTTTTAATAAAAACCGGCACCTTCTTAAAACCATAGGGCCGTATTTTTTATAAGATTCTTCAATGTCTATTTTCACCGAGAATTTACTCTTTTTTATACTATTATAACAGGTCAGAGCCGAAATAATGTTACTTTAATTCTGGTTTTTTTTATTTTCATTTTCTGACGATTTTCTCTCTTTCTCAAAAAGAAAATAACTAAAGATAATTAAATAAAGCGACATACCGACGGTCAACGATATTAATATGAAAAATACAACCGGCTTGTTAACGACAGATAAGGCAAACCAGATAAATCCGCAAATAAAGAACAAATAGGCGCCTACGCGGTGTGTCTTGTGCCAGACTGTTTCGCTCGCGAGCGTCCAGGGCGTTCTAATGCCGAAAGTATAGTTATGTTTTACCTGCGTCATATAGTTTCCTGTTATAATGAACAGAATTCCCACAAACATTTTAACGAGAAAAGAAACGTCTACCAGGAAATTCAAAGCGGCAAGCATTGACGCCCAATGAACGCCAATCATAAATAAAACGATTGATAAAATCACTATTTCATAAGCTTTTTTATGCTTTTGGTAGCTGTCTCTTCGGGGGTCTATTTTCGGTATCAGGCGCATAAGTATAAGCATAATAAAAGGAATAGCCGCCAATAAAAAGGCATAGGCTTTATCTGAATACCTGTCTATCTCGCCGTAAATATTCCAATGCACGGGTATTTTTTCGGGCAGTTGGGGATATATAACCGCTGTCGCGATAACAGAAATTACAGAGATTAGAAAAATTAAAATTTTAAGTTTCATGTTCTTCTCCTTTAATTTCAAAAATCCATTCGAGAATTTCCTGAAAAACCGTAGTATTTAAAGAGTAAATCATAAACTGACCTTTTTTTTCAACGGTTACCAAATCTGCATTCTTTAATAAGTTTAAATGATGGTTTAACGAGGCTCCGGTCATATTAAAGTTTTTTAAAAGTTCTCCCGCGTTTTTATCGCCGCCTTTTAACAGTTTTAATATCTGTCTGCGCGTAGGGTCGGCCAAAGCTTTAAATACTGAGTTTTCCATAATCTCTCTTAGATATTTAGAATAATATCTAAATACTGGCATGTTGTCAACTTTTTTTAAAAAAATAAATTTGTTCTACGGTATTTAAATAATACCGTGAAGACATCCGCCGGGTTTGCCCAGCTCGTCAACCATCTTTGTAATTTTCGGATCTTCTACCAGAGGCGGCGCGTGATGGGGTTTAAGACGAATGTCGATTACGAGGGAGCCGCGGCACCCCCAGTGTTTGTTTTCAATAAAACTTTGTATGCCGTAAATGTCATGAGACGGATTTGAGCGCGTAAAAGTCGCCCAGAGAAAATTATTGATATTTTTGCCGACAAAGGCGCTGTCGTCGGCCAGAAGTATCAGAGGCATCTCGCTCAGTTCTTTGACGCCGGTAAGTTTTTTACACAAACTATTAATTTCTGCGGCTGCCGATTTGTAATTTTTAAAAGCGGGCGACTCAATAGCAAGAACTCCGGGAAAGACGATTCGGGGGTTTTTAAAAAGGCCAGTAAGCGGTAAATTGGCGGGAACATTTTTGGCCAGCTTTCTTCTTTTCGCGCCCCTTGCCGCGATAATAATTTTTGAGCCTTCGTTATATCCGCTGCCTGTGTAATCTAAAGAATCGACAGTCGTCATGGTTTGAAAATGAAGGTCTCTTGTTAAATCGACGCGCTCTAAAATATGGCGAAAATAATTTTCAATATCGTGAACATCAAGACTCGGGTTGTCTTCTTCTGCCGCGATAAAAAGATATTTCGCGAAAGAAGGATGCCCGTAGCCTAAAATGGCGTTGGCAATTTTTAATATTTCCTGCGGTCGCTCGTTTTTTTCGTAAGGCGCAAATCTCTCTTTGCCAATCGCAAGCATTAAAGGATGCACCCCTGCGGCGTCAACAGCGTGCATGGCCTTAAGCCCCGGAATTTCAACCGGCCCCATGGGGGCGGCAATCTCTTGAATGAGCATGCCGAATGCGGTGTCTTCTGCGGGGGGCCTTCCCACAACGGTAAACGGCCAGATGGCGTCTTTTCGATGGTATACCGAATCTACTTTTAAAACAGGGTAGGGATGTTTCAGGCTGTAGTATCCGAGATGATCGCCAAAGGGGCCTTCGGGTTTTGTTTTATTTGGCAGTACCGTTCCCGTGATGCAAAAATCGGCTTCGGTAGAAAACACATGATTGTCTTTTCGGCTGAAGCGAAAGCGGCGCTTGCCCAGGGCCCCGGCAAAGAGAACCTCAGGCAGACCCTCGGGCAGGGGCATGACGGCAGCAAACGTATGAGAAGGGGGGCCGCCCACGAATACGCTTACCCTTAACGGTTCGCCTTTTTTTAAGGCGTTTGTATGATGAATTCCTATGTCGCGGCGAATTTGATAGTGAAGCCCTATCTCTTCGTTGGTTTTATACTGGTTGCCGGCAAGCTGAATGCGGTACATCCCCAGATTTGAATTGAATATGCCCGGCTTTAAAGGGTCTTCTGAATAAACCTGCGGCAGTAAAATAAAGGGTCCGCCGTCGTCGGGCCAGCTTTGAATTTGGGGAAGTTTATCGATAGAGGTTTTTGAGTAAAAAATCGGGCCGCCTCTTTTTTTCTTGGGCAGGGTCTTTAATAAAACCGGAAGAATGCCCGCAAGTTCCCAGGGTTTTTTCATCAGAAACGAAGGGTCGGCCTTCATCTTGATAAGCTTTTTTACCTGCTTTAAAGAAGATCTGAAAATAAAACGCGTTCTGTCGAGCGTTCCGAAAAGATTCGATACCGCCGCAAAAGGGCTTCCCTTCACATTTTCAAATAAAAGAGCAGGGCCGCCCGCTTCAAAAACGCGCCGGTGAATCTCTGCCATTTCAAGATGCGGATCTGTTTCTTCTTTTATTCGAATTAACCGACCGTTTTTTTCAAGGTCGTTAACGCATTGTTTTAAACTTTTATACTTCAACGAGCCATCTTCAATATTTTGCACATCTGAGCTATATTTTTTTTACGCTGTTTTCAGGGTTGAGCGCCGGTTGTAGGCTACACGCTCATAACGCAAGTTTTACAAGTCGCTGCAAATCATTTTTGTAGGCCTGATGAGGGCGACGCTGGTCGAAGGGTTGCAGCCCGCTCAGTCGGCCGCTCATCTGAAAAGCTTAGTCAGGGGGCTAATTGGCTAAAGTAAAAAATAATTGACTGCCGGTATAAACTATGTTATACTGGAAATATGAAAACAGCGATTTCGATTCCTGATGATTTATATAAAAATGCTGAAAAACTAGCTGATAAATTAAAAATTACCAGAAGTGAACTATATCAAAGAGCGATTAAAAGCTTTTTAGAAGATAATGAAAATAAAAACATAACAAAAAAACTAAATGACATATACGAAAATAGATCTTCAAAAATTGACTCTGGTATATATAATATTCAATATAATAGCCTAGAAAAAAATAATGAATCGTGGTGAAATCTGGTGGGCTGATCTAAATAATCCACGGGGTTCGGAACCCGGATATAAAAGGCCGGTAGTTATTATTCAGGCGAATGAATTTAATAGAAGTAAAATAAATACTATAATTTGCGCTGTTATTACTTCAAATATAGAATTACAAAAAGCTCCCGGTAATATTTTTATCAGTAAGGAAGACTCATCATTAAGTAAAGACTCTGTAATAAATATAAGCCAAATAATAACGGTAGATAAACTTTTCTTAACAGAATTGGCCGGTACACTAACGCCAGGTATTTTAAAAAAATTAAATAAAAGTTTAAAACTAATATTAAATATAAAATAATAAAAAAAGAGAAGTGAATAACCAATTATTGCCGCTAACATCGGCAAAATTGCGAAGGCGATGGAGAATTAGTTTGCTTGAATATAGAGAATGAAAGTGAAAAAAATATTTATAAAAAATATCTGATGTATAGCTATGCCAGTGGATATAAATTATATTTATAAAAGGGTTCTTCTACAGGCTCGTTATGCGACGTTTTTCAAGATTTATTTAATTGATTTGATAATATTAACAAATCCTTTTGAAGCATATTTTATAATTTCTTTATCAAAAGTTAATAAAGTAGCATTTAAGACTCTAGCTGTTGCAATGATCATTCTATCGGCTGGATCACCATGGAAGTCACCGGGCAGAATAGTACTTTCATAGGCTACTTCAGGAGAAAGGGGATATACACTCATCCCTGGTGCAGATGAGGCTTTCTTGACCCAATCTAAAGTATTTTCAGACAATATTATTCTTTCTTTGGCAACAAGCATTGAAACTTCCCATAGACTTATCGCGGGAATAAAAATTGTATGATCTTTTATATTCTTTTTAATAATATCTAAATAACCAGATTTTTTAATTTTTTCATCGCCATTTAGTAACCAAATCCAAGTATGAGTATCAAGAACTATCATATTTTATTAGTCAGCATTCCATAATTCATCAATAGGTTTAATTATATCGGTATGAGTAATTACAGTATTTTTCATATAGCCAAATAAAGATTTACTAGGTTCTTTACTATATGGAATTAATTTCGCTACAGGTTTCCCATGTTTTGTGATAACAACTTCTTCATGGTATGAATTGACATTATCCATAATTTTCAAACATTTACTTTTAAATTCTCCCGCAGATATCTTCATAATGAATCTCCATAAGTAGTCATATTACTATAGTCATAATAGGCGATTTCGAATAAGATGTCAAGAGAAAATACAAATATTTATTAAATAAGTGAATAATTTATGAGGGGTAATAAATTTAAAAATATGGGCCGCCCGAGGTTCTTCAGTTAATTGATATTGATAAACCCACGCCCAAAGAAAATCAAATGCTCGTAAAAGTTTATGCGACAACGGTTTCAGCCGGGGTAATGTTTGCCCGGGCCGGCAAATACCCAGATTCCAGATTATATACTCTCGCTATTCGATTAATCTTTGGACTTACATAACCCAGAAAAAATATTCTGGGTTATGAATTTTCGGGAGAAGTTGAGTCTGTTGATAAAGAAGTAAAACGATTCAAAGCGGAGTGTGCAGTACTTCAAATCTTGAACTGGTAAAATCTCTGGGGGCCGATACAGTAATAGATTATACGAAAGAGAATTTTACTCACAATGGCGACACCTATGATTTTGTTTTTGACGCGGTTGGTAAAATTTCGGCTTCTTACGCTAAAAATTCTTTGGGTAAAAATGGCAAATATATAACCGTTAAATCGCCTACTAAAGACAGTACCGAGAACCTGTTCCTTTTAAAAGAACTAGCTGAGGCGGGAAAAATTAAACCGGTTATAGATAAAAGATATTCGCTGAATCAAATTGTAGAGGCTCACAGATATGCCGACAAAGGCCGCAAGAAAGGTATTGCTATAAATTAATGCGCAAGCAACGCCGCAAGCGGCGACGTGTTGTGCCCGCTTGTGCCCTGCGGGTAGCGGGTAGCTTACTGCATAAGCCTTTTCCCATTTATGGAACTATTTTCAGGATGAAATAAGGTTTGTTTTTCTCTGTTCATATTCACTCCTTTCCAGAATAAAAAATCTACCTTGGTGGTCTAATTTGGGGGGGCAGAAATATGGAAGTATGCTGAAGCGAAAGGAAGCAAACTTAAAAAAACAGGCAAATTAAAACATTTATGATTATACTAATAAAATGGAAGATAATATATATGCGTTTTCTGCCAAAGATATAAAAGGTAAAGAGACATCTTTAAGTAAATATAAAAATAAAATTCTTTTAATAGTCAACACCGCCAGTAAATGCGGTTTTACAAAACAATATTCGGGGCTAGAAGAATTATACAAAAAATATAAAAATAAAGGTTTTTTTGTTTTGGGATTTCCTTGTAACCAGTTTGGCGGGCAGGAGCCCGGCGATGAAGAAGAAATAATGAAATTTTGCAGCATTAACTATAATGTAACCTTTCCCATGTTTTCTAAAATAAATGTTAACGGAAAAAACGAACATCCCCTTTACGGGTATCTTAAAAAAAGCAAGCCCGGTTTGGCGGGTACCGAAAGAATAAAATGGAACTTTACAAAATTCTTGATTGATAAAAACGGAACAGCGGTAAAAAGATTCGCTTCAAAAGATAAGCCCGAAGAACTTGAAAAAGAAATTACAGATTTATTATAAATCAAAAATAAAACGGCTAAAGCGGCGCAAAAAAATATTTTTAAGGTAAAAAGGCCCATCCTTTTTTGTTTTTGAGAAGCATATATTTTTCGAGTATTGTTTTTACCAGACTGGCAAAAATATTTGGTATCATCACCGCAAACGCTCTCGGTTTAAAAAGTCTGTTTGTAAATATCCATACTTCTTTTCTGCCGGCGTCCATAATGCATATGCCGGGAATTTTTCCGAATGGTTTTTTCTTGAAATTTTTACCGCCTTTTGTCATGTAGTAAATATTTTTTGCGGCTATTTTTCCCATGATATCGCTGGGATATCCGGTTTTCGGAACCCCAAAAGGAACGGCGCAGTTGCCAAAAGGCGCGATAACCTGAACTGAGAGACCGGCGGCAAAAACATTTTTATATTTTATATGCTGGTAGCCTTCGTTTGTCACGACAAACCCTTTTTCATCGACAAGTTTAGGCGATTTTTTTAGAGCTTCAGCGCCTAAAAACGGAGGAATCAGCATAGCCATTTTATAAGGCAGTACCGTGCCGTCGTTTAGGGTTATTTTTGATTTTTCAATTTTCTTAATAGAAGCGTTAGTGTGCCATTTTATATTAAACATCTTCATGAAAGTTTTAAGCATCGTTGCGCCGCCGGCAATTCCTCCGATGCCAAAATGACCAAGAAATGGCTCGGGAGTTATCCAATGCAGATCAACTTTTTTTCTTATTTTATCTTTACGCAGTTGTTTTTCAAGATTAAAAAGATATTCGTAAGCGGCCCCCATACAGCTTGCCCCCTGTGTCGCGCCTACAATGACCGGCCCGGGATTTTTTTTCAGTTTTTTATACGCTTCATAAGTTTTCTCGGCAAGCTTTGGTTCAACGATACAGTTTACATAACCCGCCGCAGGGTCAAGGTTGGGTATTGCCTTAAAGTTATTAGAAATTCCCGTCGCCACGACAAGATAATCATATTTTAATTTTCCGTTTTTTTCGGTAACAACTTCATTTTTATCGGGATCAATTTTCATGGCCTTGTCATGAATAAACTCAATACCCTTTTTCTTAAAAACAGGCTCAACAGGAAACGTAATGTCTTCAAGCTTTCGTCTGCCGAAGGGAACCCATATTAAAGAAGGTATATATATAAAATTTTTTGACGGAGAGATTACCGTAACCTCACCTTTCTTTTTCAGATATTTTTTTACTTTTATTGCAGCGGTCATGCCCGCAAAATTAGAACCTAAGACAATAATTTTAGACATATAATCTCCTTTATTTTTCGATATTTCAATTTTCGCAACGATGTTATATGATTATTATATATTTATTAAAATTGTTTGGCGCAATATAGTTCGTATTTTATAAAAAAAGTAAAAAAATGAAACAATTTAAAATATGTATTTTGTGGAGAAACGTATTTAGCGCTTAAATTTCAATTTGTAAAAAAGCTATGCATTATTTTCATTTCGCTCCGAAAGATTGTCATTGCGCCAATTTTCAGGAGACATGCCGGTTTCTTTTTTAAAGGCTTCATGAAAAGAAGAGTATGAATTAAACCCCGATTCATAGCAGATATTCGTAATATTATGGTTCTTTTCGGTTCGCATAATTTTTTTAGCCTCAATAATTCTGTAATGATTTATAAACGCGTTACAATGCTTTTGAAACCGCGAATTAATAAGCTCTGAAGCCTGATAAACATTTAAATTTAATTTTTTAGCGATATGTTTTAATTCTAATTTTTCATCTAAATATAATTTTTCTTCTTCAAAAAGCCTTTGAAGCTCTTTTTCTGTTTTTTCTATATCTACGTTTAAGAGCCTTGATTTTGAAAAAACATGAGCGTTCCATACATCCCCAGGTTTCGTAAAAACGCCAAGCTTTACAAGATATGGCACAAGCGTTAAAAAAACAAAAAACAAATAGACGCTTAGTGTCGTTATAAAATGACCAACGATAAACCATATTTTACTTTCTGTGACAAAAACAGAGAAGAATATCAGCGCAAACATGTGAACAACGCCCCAAATTAATAATATCTTTAATACTTCTGCCTGCGCGCTTTCTTTTTGAATGTCTTTAAAACTTATTCTTTTTGCCAAATAAACAACCAGGAAAACGAGGAAAAAAGTATAATTCGCTAAAAGCAAAAAATTCGCGGCTTCAATATAGCAAACTTCGGGCAGATAGGTTTTTAATACGACCCGTAGTTTTTCTTTTTGTTTGCTTATGTCCAATAAATAATAAGGCAGCAGCGCCGCCCATTGAAAAAGCGCGGGTAAAAACAATAAAAGATATTTATTTTGCCAGAAGAATTCGCGTTCAACAGCTTTTCTAAACGCTAGATAAATAAAAGGGCCAATAGAGGCGTATACGACAAAGATACTGCCGTAAAGATAAGGAAAGTTTATAAGAAAACCGCTTTCATACATCCATAAGTATAAACCGGTATAACCAAGAAAAAAGAAATTTGTTATGTAATAAGGATTTTTTATTTTCTTGTAAAAATAGACATGAACAAAACCGGTTATAAAAAACAATACGCAAAAAAATAAGACGATTATCTTTTCCATTTTTACTGATTCTAAAGTCTAAAAAAATATTTATACCATGAAAGGTCAATCATAATAAAATGAAACACCGCTGCATCGCGCGTCTCATTGGCGCAGTCGCCAAAGCTAAAAAGCGACAAAGTAATACCATTTTGGCGTATTTGTTTGACTATGCAAATCATGCATCCGGATGACAAGATTTTTGATATGTGCTATAAAATGACCGTTGTTTTCAAGAAATATCTGTCTCATGGAGGCTGGGTTAAGACAGATATAATTTGGGGAGGAAGTCTTACGGCGCGAACATACCCGCGCCGTAAGATTGGCGGCTTTAGATAATGTTTAATGTTGAGTATTAAATGGGGGTTATGAAAAAATGTTGACTTTGAATTTACTAATTTGTAAATTTTATATAAAACAAGGCTATTGTTCTCGGGCCGCCGATCGTGTATTCTCATCAGCATTTTTGAAAAGTAAACCCATCTATCAAAATTCAGGAGGTTTAAAATGAAAAGTTTAAAAATATTAACGCTGCTTGCGTTTTTGAGCGTAACATTTTCGACAGACGCTCAGGAAAATAAAAAACGCATCGCGGTGATGCCGTTTGAATACAGCGGCCAAATTAAAAAAGAAGAGGCCAAATATCTTACCGAAAAGGTAAGAAGCGCGCTTATACAAACTAGACAGTTTGAGGTCATAAGCAATGACCAGATTGAAAACATGATGGCCATGGAGGCCAAAAAACAGGGGGTTGGCCCCGGTTCTTGCAATACCGAGCAGTGCATTATCGATCTCGGTAACGCTCTTGAATGCGAAAAAATGCTTGTAGGCTCGGCCGGCGAGGCTTTCGGAGAATTTTCTATTAACGCTAAAATTTTAGACGTTGTGCTGCAGCAGTATGAAAACGCCGCCGACGTAAGCGTTAACAATAAAAAAGACTTTCCTAAAGCGGCCAAAGACGTGGTAAAAAAACTGGTGGGCGATTATAATGAATTTTCGGGCGGTATATCTTATACCGGCATGATTTGGCGCACCGCCGCCGCCCCCGGCTGGGGTCATATGTACACCGATCAAAAAAGAGGCATGGCCTATCTGGGCGTCTGGGGCGTCACCGCCGGGGTCTTTCTATGGTCGCACCTTAATTATTCGTCAAAAGTCGACGAATATGCCGCCGCCGAAAGCGATTTTGACGCCAAATATGACGCCGCTAACAGCGCTCATTCTCTAAGAGGATATATGTCTTACATTCTTCTCGCGGTTTATGCGACGGCTTTGACAGATACCCTTTTAACCGGCAAAAGCTATACGGCCTCAGAAAACCATACCGGCGGGTCTTTCAAAGACAGTAGTTTTCCTGTTTTTAACATTCTGCCGCGTTACACATTCAACAACAAAGCGGAGACTTTTTATGAGATGGCTATCAGGAAAGAATTTTGAGTGTTGAATTTTGAATGAAGAAATCGGGAAATGTTATTAAAAAGCGGTACGAGTATAGGGGCAAACGTGAAAGAAGCGCAAGCGGCACAAAGCAAGAAAGACTTTTTATCAAAAATGTCTATAGCTTCAAAAGAAGCAAGAGAAACTGAATATTGGTTGAGTTTAATTAAAGAATCGAAGCTGGTAAATTTAAATTATGATAAATACTTAGAAAACTCAAGAGAGATAATAAGAATAATAACTGCTATAGTAAAAACAACGGCAAAAGAAGTGAAAACTTAAGAGATAATTAAACATTAAAAATTTAAAATTAAACATTGCAAAAAGGAGAAAAAAATGAAACTAACAAAAATAATAAAAATACTGCCGGCAATCTTACTGCTGGCTATGTTCTGTTCGACAGAAGAGATACCGAGGGATAATGAGCTTGATCCTAAGGCAGATAATTATACGGTTACAGATAATGCCGATTTACAGGATGTAAATACCGATACGAGTAATCTTTCTCTTGCTGATTTTACTTTTGGCGCGGGTGATAACGAATCATCGGTAACGCAAAATTTTAGCGCACCAATATACGGCGACAGCGGTACAAGCATAAGCTGGGCAAGCGATAATGGCGCAATTGTTTTTGTGGGCGGCACAGCGATGGTAACACAACCTACATCAGGCGGCGATGTTACGGTAACTATTACGGCAACGGTTTCAAAAAACGGCGAAACCGCGACAACCACATTTCAGGTGACTGTACTGATGAAAGATACTACACCGCCCGATCAGGTAACGGGCCTTACGGCAACGCCTGTTATTGGTTCAAGCGAGATTAACCTGAGCTGGACAGCATCGACTGACGATACAACAGCGCCGGAATCTCTTGTTTACGAGGTATGTATATCGACATCAAGCTGCGATACGTTTTCTGTAAGCCAGACGACTTTGCTAGGCGAGACTGCGATAAGTATAACAGAATTAGATGCACCGGTTACATATTATTTTCGTGTGCGGGCAAAAGATTCAGCGGGGCACACCGGAACACCAAGCGCAGCGGCTGCGGCTGTTACCGGCGGTATCTTTGCGGGCGGCTTTAGTACAAACAGCAGTGGTGTGTTTGTAGCCGGCTACTGGAAAAACGGCACGTGGAACGCCCTTGCACCCATTGATTGGGCAAAATCTTCCAGGGTTTATTCTCTTGTTGTAGATGGTACAGACGTATATGCGGGCTGGTATAGTACAAATAGCAGTGACGTGGAAGTAGGCGGCTACTGGAAAAACGGCACATGGAACGCCCTTACGCCTATTGATGCGACAAAATCTTCGTATGTTAATTCTCTTGTTGTTAACGGAACAGACGTCTATGCGGGCGGCTCTAGTGGAAACAGTAGTTCTTTGTTTGTACCAGGCTACTGGAAGAACGGTACGTGGAACGCCCTTACGCCTATTTATGCGACAAAATCTTCGTATGTTGAGTCTATTGTTGTAGATGGTACAGACGTATATGCGGGCGGCTACGGCTACAATAGCAGCTTTGTGTCTGTACCAGGCTACTGGAAGAACGGTACGTTGAACGCCCTTACGCCTATTGATGCGACAAAACATTCGCATGTTTATTCTCTTGTTGTAGATGGTACAGACGTTTATGTGGGCGGCTATAGTACAAACAGCAGTGGTGTGCAAGTACCAGGCTACTGGAAAAACGGCACGTGGAACGCCCTTGCGCCTATTGATGTGACAAAATCTTCCAGGGTTTATTCTCTTGTTGTAGACGGTACAGACGTCTATGCGGGCGGCTATAGTGTAAACAGTAGTTCTTTGTATGTAGCCGGCTACTGGAAAAACGGCACGTGGAACGCCCTTACACCCATTGATTGGACAAAATCTTCCAGGGTTAATTCTCTTGTTATAGACGGAACAGATATCTATGCGGGCGGCTATAGTCAAAACAGCAGTGGTGTGTCTGTAGCCGGCTACTGGAAAAACGGAACATGGAACGCCCTTACGCCTATTGATGCGACAAAAGATTCATATGTTAATTCTATTGTTGTAAAGTAACAGAAATGAGAGTAAGGTTTAAGGAGAAAAAAATGAAAAAAAAATACGTTATGAACATGATTTATTTGGTTTTAATACCAATACTATCATGCCAAAAGGGACCTGACAAGGTTTATCTTGAATATGCGAAGGCGTCTCAGAATAATGATTTTCAAACCTTGAAAAAACTGAGTTCTAAAGATATTGCCGCATATTATGATGAGGCAGATAAAGATACGATAAAAGAGTACAATGACAGGTACAAGAAACGGTTAAAAGACATAAAAATTATTGATGTTAAAATCGATAACGATAAAGCAATTCTTTCTGTTGAAAGTTTTGTAAAGGGCGAAGAGGGCATGCAGGATGCTATAGAAAAATGTTCGGTGCAAATGATCAAAGAAGAAGACGGCGCGGTGGTAAACCCTCAGGTTGTTTCGTTTGATTTTAAAAGCGAAGCTTTATCAAATTGTTTAATAAATAAAATGAGAGTGTGGCGCTTTCCTGCGCCTCCTTTTGAGAAACCGTATTACGCGTTTCATACATTTCGGTTCCACAGGCAAAGCCTGCACGAGAAGAAGGGAGAATTATTTTGAACGAGAGCTGGTAATGAGTTAAAGATGAAAATATTGGAGGCTAAAATGAAAATCTCAAGGTTATATGTCATTATTGGTATTACGGCAATATTCGCCTTTAATTGTATCGCAGACCCTCAGCATTCTAACCCGAATGATCCGGAAAGCGCTTATTTTAACGACAATGAAAACCCGGGCAATCTTTGCGGCAACGGTGTTACAGACGCGGGCGAAGCCTGCGACGACGGCAATGCCTTTGTAGAGAAGTGTACTTACGGCAATACGACGGCAATTTTAACCTGCGGATCAAACTGCCAGTATGTACCCTGCGAAATAACCTATTGCGGCGATAATGAAACAGATTCTGGCAACGGCGAAGAATGCGACGACGGCAACGCGGTAACAGAAACCTGCCTATACGGCGAGACTTCATGCGTTGTATGTAATTCTTCTTGTATTTCAGTAGCGGGCGTTGCATCTTATTGCGGCGACGGATATACAGACGCGTCAAACGGCGAGACTTGCGACGGCGACGGAACAGGCTCAGGCGGCGAGACCGTCGATTGCGACGCAGACTGCTCGGCTCAAATTTGCGGCGACGGTACGGTGAACTCTTCGGCGGGCGAAGAATGCGATTCAAGCGGTACAGATTCTGTCGATTGCAACGGTTTAACCTGTAAATTGTCGGCATGCGGCGACGGTTATTCTAACGAGGCGGCCGGCGAGACCTGCGACGACGGCAACCTTGATGACAATGACGGATGTTCTTCTGTCTGCCAGACAGAATACTGCGGAGACAATATAGCGCAGACAGGCGAAATATGCGACGACGGCAACGAGTCTAATAACGATGCGTGTCTTAACTCGTGCATTGAGGGTTCATGCGGCGACGGATTTATTTACGACGGGGTTGAAACCTGCGACGATAATAATTCTGTCACAGAAAAATGTACCTACGGCTCTACGGGCTGTACCGTATGCGACGCTTCATGCCAGTCTATCGCGGGGGCGACATCGTACTGCGGCGATACCGTTATTGATACCGTAAACGGCGAAAAATGCGACGACGGCAACGCCGTATCGGGCGACGGTTGTTCAGATAATTGTCTTATAGAGGGCATATGCGGCAACGGGATGGTTGAAGCGTATGAAGACTGCGATACAGAGGGAATTCAAACCGAATTTTGCGAAATCGACTGCAAGGCCCCGGTATGCGGCGACACTTTTTTTAACGCTTTGGCCGGCGAAGAATGCGACAACGGCGTATTAAACAGCGATACGCTGCCCAATTCATGCCGCACAAATTGTCGTTTGCCTTATTGCGGCGACAGCGTGGCCGATACAGGCGAAGAATGCGACGGAGGGGGCATTGATACAAATTCCTGCGATTATAATTGTACATTTGCGGTATGCGGCGACTTTCACTTAAATCTGGCCGCAGGCGAAGACTGCGATACCGGCGGGGCAGACTCTTACCTTTGCGACGCCGCCCTGTGCCTTGCGCCTGCTTGCGGCGACGGAACTTTGAGCATACTTTCAGGCGAACAGTGCGACGACGGTAACCTGACAAGCGGCGACGGCTGCTCAGACGCTTGCCTAAACGAAGCCGTATTTGTTAAAGTCTACGCCGGAACGTCTCATACTCTCGCCATGAAATCTGACGGCAGTTTATGGGGCTGGGGATATAATGTTTACGGTCAGCTTGGCGACGGAACAAATATAAAAAAACATATGTCTGTGCAGATCAGCGCAGATACCGATTGGGCGTCTGTCTCGGGCAGCTGGCATCATGTAATGGCGATAAAAACAAACGGAACGCTTTGGGCATGGGGCTATAATGTATTTGGTCAGCTTGGCGACGGTACAGAGGCAGGTAAAAATACGCCTGTGCAAATTGGCTCAGACACAGATTGGGCTTTCGTTTCTGCCGGCAATAATCATACTGTCGCGCTAAAAACAAACGGTACCTTATGGGCATGGGGGTGGAATAGCGACGGCCAGCTTGGCGACAATTCTACGACACAAAAAAAATCGCCTGTACAAATAGGTTCAGATACCGATTGGGCCTTTGTTTCAGCTGGGTTTATGCATACTCTTGCGGTAAAAACCGACGGTACGCTTTGGGCATGGGGCAGAAACGGCAATGGCCAGCTTGGCCTTGGAGATTCTACGACAAGAAAAACGCCCCAGCTTGTAGGCGCCTGCAGCATAGCGGGCTTTTATACTCAAACCGATTGCGAAACAAACTCAGGTATCTGGAACTACGATACAGATTGGTCGATTGCTTTGGCGGGAAATAATCTTAGCGCCGCCTTAAAAACCGGCGGCTCATTATACCGATGGGGGTATGATCCGATTTTCATCGACAGCGGTTTTACGTCAATCTTCTCTGTATCGGGAAATATTGCCGCAGTAAAAGCCGACGGTACCTTATGGACAATGACTGCAGGTTCTGCGCCCAGTCAAAAAACTACAGATGCCGACTGGATAGATGTCTCTGCCGGCTATGCTCATACGGCTGCGGTAAAAACCGACGGTACACTATGGGCATGGGGAGAAAATGACGATGGTCAGCTTGGCGACGGCACAACCGTTGACAGCAGTTTGCCTATATTGGTTACGCCAAATATGAACTTAGATGCCATAATGCTTCAAACAGGCGCCCAATTTAATTGGGCCATGGTTTCTGCGGGCTCTTCTTATACGATGGCCATAAAAGCGGGCGGCACATTATGGGGTTGGGGAACCAACGGAAATTACAAACTTGGCGACGGTTCGATTACTACAAGATATGCGCCTGTTCAAATTGGGATAGATACAAACTGGTTAAGCGTCTCTGCGGGCAACGGATCGCATACAATGGGCATAAAAACCGACGGCAGTTTATGGGGTTGGGGTTATAATTTATATGGTCAGCTTGGCGATGGCGCCAGCAGTATGAGATATGTTCCTAAAAATATTGGTACAGATATCAATTGGCGCATGGTATCGGCAGGCAATTCTCATACTGCCGCCGTAAAAACAGACGGTACACTGTATACATGGGGGTTTAATAACGTGGGTCAGCTTGGTCTTGGCGATACAACGACAAGAAAAACGCCGCAGCTTTTAGGATTATGCACCATAGAGGGTTTTTATACGCAAGCCGATTGCGAAACAAATTTCGGCGTTTGGAACTACGATACAGACTGGGCCGTTGTTTCTGCCGGTTTTACCCATACTGTTGCGGTAAAGACTGACGGTACGCTATGGGCATGGGGGAAAAATGATAATGGACAGCTTGGCGACGGCACGACGACAAACAGTCTTGTTCCTAAATTTATTGGCGACGGTTATTCGAAGGTTTCAACATTTGATCGCTTTACCGCCGCGGTAAAAACCGACGGTACGTTATGGGCATGGGGCAGAACAACAGGCAGTTACGCGCCTCTTAAAATAGGTACAGATACCAACTGGGCCTTTGTATCTGCCGGCAATGAACACACGTTGGCAATGAAAACCGACGGCAGTTTATGGGCGTGGGGCGGTAACAAAGACGGCCAGCTTTGCGACGGCTCTTATGAAAACAGAAGCCTGCCTCATCTTGTGGGCCTGAATTACGACTGGTCGCAGGTTTCTGCGGGCTGGGATCATAGCGTCGCCATAAAAACAAACGCCGGCTTGTACGCATGCGGCAATAATGCCTTTGGTCAATTGGGGCGATAGAGAATTATAATTTTGAGTTGCCGGCAGATATGATTTGGGAGGAAGTCTTACGGCGCGAACATACCCGCGCCGAAAGATTGGCGGTTTAAAATAGTGATGAACGAGGGAAGAGTTGAACTTAAATAGAATATTGCAGAATTCAACAATTGAAAAAGTAAAAATATTGACTTTGATACTTGAAGTTGTATTGAATTTATTAATTTATAGATTTAAGAAAAAGCAAGGCAACTTTTTTCACGCTGCCGATCTTGTATTCTCATCGACATTTTTGAAAAGTAAACCCATCTATCAAAATTCAGGAGATTTAAAATGAAAAGTAGTAAACTTTTTACGCTTCTCGTTTTTCTCTGTGCGACAATTTCTGTATTCGCTCAGGAAGAAGCAGAAGAAAAAAGACCCAAAATAAGAATTGCGGTACTTCCGTTTGAGCACAGCGAGGGTATTACAGACGCTGAGGCCGCTTATTTGACAGAGGCGGTAAGAAATACGCTTATTCGAACCGGTATCTTTGAGGTAATCAGCAACGATCAAATTGAACAAATGATGAACATTAAATCGACAAAGCAGGCGGTAGGGCCCGGTTCATGCAATACCGAAGCATGTATTATCGATTTAGGTAATGCGCTTGAATGCGAGAAAATGTTGGCCGGCAAGGCGGCGTTTGCTTTTGGCGAATATTCTGTTACGGCAAAAATTTTAGACGTAGTTACGCAAAAATACGAGATGTCGGCAGAGTCAAAAACGCGCGATAAAGACGATTTTCCTAATGCGGCAAAAGACGTAACCCAAAATCTGGTAGAGCCATACGGCGAAAGCGGTTTTACATCGCCCGCTTATTCATCATATATGGGCATGTTATGGCGCACAGCTTTGGCGCCGGGCTGGGGGCATCTTCATGCCAACCAGAAGCGGGGCTGGGTATATCTTGGTCTTTGGGCGGCCTCTGCGGGAGTATTTGTCTGGTCGCATTTTAACTATAATACAAAATTTAGCGCTTATGAGAACGCGAAATCGGTCGCTGAGGTCGAAGAAACATTCCCTAAATATGAAAGCGCCGATTACACGCGCATGTATATGAGCTTCGCCTTTCTGGGTATTTACGCGGTCGCCTTGGGCGATATGTTCTTAACCGGCAAGGGTTACATGGCGCATAATAACGGTTACGGCGGCGGCCATTCAAATAAAATTTTACCCGATTTTAACATTCTGCCGCGTTACACATACAACAACAAAGCAGAGACTTTTTATGAGATGGCTATCAGGAAAGAATTTTGAGTGTTGAATTTTGAATGAAGAAATCGGGAAATGTTATTGAAAAGCGGTACGAGTATAGGGGCAAATGTGAAAGAAGCGCAAGCGGCACAAAGCAAGAAAGATTTTTTATCTAAAATGTCTATAGCTTCAAAAGAAGCAAGAGAAACTGAATATTGGTTGAGTTTGCTTAAAGAATCGAAGCTGGTAAATTTAAATTATGATAAATACTTAGAAAACTCAAGAGAGATAATAAGAATAATAACTGCTATAGTAAAAACAACGGCAAAAGAAGTGAAAACTTAAGAGATAATTAA
>JAOUOT010000027.1 GCA_029880265.1 Spirochaetia bacterium
GCAGCCAACCGCCTTGCCGTGCGATTCGCCAAAGGTCGTAACGCGAAATAATCTGCCTATGGTACTGCCCATAAGGTTAGAAAATCAAAAATCGCGACTTGGTGTAAAGGTATTATTATTGACACCCTAATTAAATTTTCCCGAAAATACCCAATGAGTCAAAAGAGAGAACACTGGTCTGGTAAACTTGGTTTTATTCTCGCGGCGTCGGGTTCGGCCGTGGGTCTCGGTAATTTATGGAAGTTCCCCTACATCACATGGCAAAACGGCGGGGGTCTTTTTGTTTTAATTTATCTTTTATGCATCTTGCTTATTGGCCTGCCTATCATGATTGCCGAAATTGCTCTGGGCAAAATAAGCTCCCGCGATCCTGTTGGCGCGTTTGATTTTGTTTCAAAAAGAAAAACCCGTTTTCGCTATGTGGGCATTCTAGGCGTTTTAAGCGCGTTTGTTATTTTAAGCTTTTATTCTGTCGTCGCAGGGTGGAGCATCGAATATTCAATTAAATCAATAAGCTCCGATTTTAAAAGCATACCCTATGAATCTTATAAAGAAGCCTTAACCGACGATAGAAAAGTAAAGGCCCTTCAAAAAGCCGTCTTTGAAGAGGCCCTTACGCAGCCCCTTACCGATATAGAAAAAAGAGAAATCTTGCATGCGGCATTATCTCAGAAAACTATACAGCAAATGCCGTTTGATGAGATAAATGAACTTTTCAAAAAAGAAAAAAAGAATCTTATCTCTTTATTAAAAGAAAACAAACAAATTGAAACCTGGCAGAATTATTTTCTCGCGAAAAGAAGCAAAAGAAAAGATTTTAACGAATTCATGCACAAGACTCTGCTGCCGGTCTACTCGTCTTCTTTGTTCGCCGATTTTCTTAACAATTGGCCCAAGGTTTCTTTGTGGCACCTGATCATTATGAGCATCTGCCTTTTGATTGTATCTTCGGGCATTAAAAAAGGCATTGAAAAAACGACTAAATTCTTAATGCCCCTGCTTTTGCTTCTGATGTTTTTTATGATGATAAATTCTCTGATGCTCGATAAAGAGCAAGAGGGCGTAAAATTTCTTCTTTTCGGAGACCCCGGCAAGCTTCACGGTTTAAGCATACCCGAAGCGATGGGGCACGCATTTTTTACTCTTTCTTTGGGCATGGGGGCCATGCTTACTTACGGTAGTTACATGAAAAAAGACTCTGACGTGGTTTCAGACGCTTTGTGGGTAACGGGTCTTGACACTTTAATTGCCCTGATTGCCTGCATGATGATTTTTCCCATTATTTTTGTTTACGGGCTAGAGCCAACCAGCGGGGGAATCGGCATTCTTTTTACGACATTGCCCCTTGAATTGTTCAAGTTTTCATACGGTTATTTACTGGCCCCGCTTTTTTATATTCTGGTATTTTTAGCGGCTTTAACCTCGGCAATATCTCTGCTTGAAGTGGCCGTCACCTATTTAAAAGACGAATGGAACTTAGACAGAGATAAAGCCTCGCTTATTGCGGCGGGCGCCATTTTTTTAGTGGGCATTCCCTCGGCCATAAGCGTTAGTTTCATGGAGTATCCCGACGCTCTTTCGACAAATATCATGCTGCCGCTTGGCGGTCTATTAATCGCCATCTTTATGGGTCATAAAGCCGAAAAAACGCTTCTTGAAAACGAATTTATAAAGCATAAATACCCTAAATGGAGCTTTGACGTTTTTTATTTTACGCTCAGGTACATTACGCCCGCTCTTGTAACGATTGTTTTCATTTTTCTACTAAGCGATCTTGTGAAAAAAATAGTTTCTTAAATGATTTTTAATAAAAATAATAAAATACAATTTTATTTAATATCTGCCGCATGGTGGATGGTTTTAGGCTTAAACTCGTGCTCTAACGCGTCAAACGTGCAAATGGAGCATATACATCCGCCTACCGGTCTTGTTATAATAGACATGGGTTCTTATCATGAAATTCAATTTACCTCAGATAATACCGAAGACGCTTTTTCGGGTTACGCCTTTTTTCAGGCGGCAGATATGCAAACCGCCAAAGACAGAATATACATTAACGGCGTTGAAATTGAAGATACCGCAACAGCCGACGGATATTGCACTTTTCAAATTAACGTTACAAATTATATGAATCTTATAAAAGTTCAAGCGGGGGGCGCAGACGTGGGCCTGAATTGTTATCTTTCTGCGCTGACTTTGACTTCGGGAAATTATCTGGCTGTCAGAGCGTTTGTAGATAGAAGCTGCGAGGGCATTGAAGACTGCACGAAATGGTCAACCGCGGCCGTAGCGCAGGTTCCTTAGGCGAAGGCCTGAAACCAATGAAAAAGTTTTTGCATAAAATCTTTGTATGGACGGTCGCTTTCATCATCAGATGTTTCATGCAGGCAATAGGCAGAACCGTAAGAGTAAAAATCATCGCCGGCGAAGAAATATTAAAAAACTTACTGAAAAACAGACAGCCCGTAATTTTCAGTTTTTGGCACAATAGAATATTTTTCTGCTCTTATTTTCTCTATAAAAAAGTTTTTAAGAAAGGCGTTCATTTAACTGTTTTAATAAGCCAGTCAAAAGACGGCGAGTGGATAGCAAAAATTGTAGAAATGTGGGGCGGCGACACGGCAAGAGGCTCTACAACGCGCGGCGGCAAAGGGGCCCTTTTAGGGCTCATAAAAAATTTAAGACGAAAAAACGGCGCCGTTGTAACGACCCCCGACGGCCCAAAGGGTCCTGTTTACAAATTTCAGGCGGGAACCCTGGCTCTTTCGCAAATGACGCAGGTTGCGATTGTTCCCGTAACATACTCGGCAAAAAAGACATGGGTTTTCAACTCATGGGATAAATTCATCGTTCCTAAACCTTTCACAAAGGCCCATGTCGCCTTTGGCGAACCAATAACAATACCGCATGATATCACAGAAAAAGATTTTGAAAATCGCAGAAAAAAAGCCGAAGAAGCCATGATGGAATTGGTTAAGCAGACAGAAGATGCGTTTAAAATATGAATAATTATTGCTTCAGAAAAAGGCAAAGCCTTTTTCTGAAGCAATAATTATTCACTTATATACCCAGCGGCATGATTACGGGCTTTTCTTTTACGAGATCGGTCATCTTTTCAAGCTCGGCGATTGTCTTATTTAAATCGCCTCTCAGACAGTCATGGGTTATAAGCATAACTTCGACATCGCCGTTTTTTTCGACGTCGTCTTTCATGTTCTGCTGAACAGAAGCAATAGAAATATTATTGCCGCCTATAACCGAAGAAATCTTTGATAATACCCCCGGTTTATCTAGAAGCAAAAGTCGAATATAAAACTCAGATCTTCTTTCTTCAAGATTAGCGGCTTCTACGGGCCTTATTTCGCATTGGCAAGGTTTTGCCTTGTCTTTATGCTTTTTGCCGAAATGCAGTATATCGGCATAAACAGAATGCGCCGTAGGCAGAGAACCCGCGCCTTTGCCCATGAACATATGCGTATCTGAATATTTGCCGTGAAATAAAATAGCGTTATTTTCCATTTCGATATCAAACAAGTGATGTTTGCTGTTTATCAAAGTGGGCTCTACCGATAAATAGTATTTTCCGTCTTCTTCAAGAAATGTGGCTATCAGTTTTATTTTATAATTTTTGCTTTTGGCCCATAAAATATCGGTCAGCTTAATATCTTGAATGCCTATGGTATAGATTTTTTCGTAATCGACCCAGTCGCCCGTAATCACGTAAAAAAGAAGGGCCAGTTTATGGCAGGCATCGCCTCCGTTTACGTCAAGCGCGGGATCGGCCTCGGCAAGACCCATTTCTTGCGCCTGTGTTAGCGCCGTTTCATAAGGAATTTCTTCTCTGCGAATTTTTGTCAACAGGTAATTTGAGGTTCCGTTTAGTATTCCCTCTAAAAAAGAAATTTTGTCTTTATTAAAAAAAGAATTAAGATTGCGAATGACGGGAATGGCCCCCGCGACCGCCGCCTCATAGCCTATATGCGCGCCCTTTTCTTTGGCGAGCTTAAACAGTTCAAGACCATGTTTTGCCAAAAGATGTTTGTTAGCGGTTACAACCGACTTTCCTTTTTCGAGGGCTTTTTTAACAAACTCATACGAGTGCGATACCCCGCCTATGAGTTCAACAATAACGTCAATGCTGTCGTCATTTAAAAGCGTCTCGGCGTTTTCAGAAGTCGAAATATCGCCCAATAAACCCGATAATTCTTTTACTCTTTTGTCAACAACGCCCGCGATCTCAATGCGCGAGTTGTTTTCTTTAATAATTTGAATAAGCCCTGAACCTACGGTTCCGGCGCCAAGTATGCCGACACGAATCATGCGTGTTGATTGGTTTTTTTAATCAGGCTGTAAATTCTTTTATTTGGTCTTTTCAAATTGACGGTATACCATAAAATATGGTCACTGTTGCGTTCATGTCTTATCATTAGATAGCTTGCTGGCGATGAGAAAAAGAAACTATTTATATTGAGGTATACTATGCAGGTAGTCGTGAAAACAGAGGCTGGCCGCAGGCTGAACTTGCCTTAAAAATAGGTCATTCGCGTCAATTTGTATCTGACATTGAAACCGAACGCCGCAATATAAGCCTGAAGTTGGCCAAAAAACTCTCAACAGTATTTAATATTTCAATACAAAGATTTTTAGATATTGAATAAATATTTAATAAAAAACATTTTACATTCCTGAAAATAAATTATATATTATTCTCAATGAACAAAAAACCGCGAATACAGTTAAAGCCTATTTCAACCGAAAATCCATATACTTTAAAAATCTATGAATCTGTAAAAAGATCTATTGAAGACCTGCATATTTATATAGACGATTTTCTTGAAACAAAAAGCATCCTAAAAGAAAATCTCGAAAAATTCTCAAAAGAAAAAGCGAATGAAGAAAAATCCAAAGAAGTAGAATCTCATCTTTCAGAAATAGAAACCAAAATAGAAGAAGTAACCGACATGATGCAAAAAATTGCCGACGAGATGCCCTTGTTTGTAAAATTTGAAAATTAACGTCATATAAAAATTGCATTTTATATTTTGCCTGAATATCTGTTTTAATTCTTTTAACAAATTGACCAGAATATTGAAAGAGCCCCTACTCTTTTTCAAGCAGTTCTTTTAAATATTGACTTTCAGGGAAAGCATCTTTAAGTTTATTAAAATAAGAGTTAAATTCTTTTTCTTTTTTTTGCCGTTTAAAAACGAGCGCAGATTTGTATAAGGCTTTTTCATATAAGATACCATTGGCCGAATAAAGATAAACAATCTTTGTATAGGCGCGGGCCGCTTCTTCGTATTTTTCTTTTAAGAAACTTATCTCGCCGGTATAAAACAAGGCCTCGGGAGCCAAAGGGTCGTCTTCTTTTTGAGAAACAACCTTAAATAAATCATACGAGCGAATTAAATCATTCTGTAAAAAATAAGCCTTGGCGGTATAAAATCTGGCCGCCGAACCGTAAACCGAGTGCCCAAGATATTTTTCAATTTTTTTTACGGCCGCTTCATGCTGATTAAGCTCAATATGAAACCGCGCCTCCCATATTTCAAGCTCAATTTTTGCTTTTCTGCTTTGCGAAAACTGATTTCTTCTATTATTAATAAATTCAAGAGCCTCGACGTATTTTTTATTATAAAAGAAATATTCAAGAAAATGATAAACGGCTCTTTCTTGATAAGGCAGGGCCTCTTCTTGACGACTTTGCAATATCTCTGAAAATATTTCAACGGCCCTTTCTATGTCGCCTTTTTCAAGATACAAGTCGGCCCGCAGAAAATAAGCCTCCCATTTCTCGTCTCCTGTTTTGGCCTCATTTATAATTTGCCTGTATATCTTATCTGCTTCTTCTGTTTTTCCTTTTCTTCGGTAATAATCGGCCAGGTTTCTTATAATTTCTGACAAATAAGTCGAGTTATTCGATTTCTCTTTTAACAAATCGTACACGCTCATCGCTTCTTTCGGCATGTCTCTATTTATATAAGCCGAAGCCAGATTGTATAAAACTTCTTCATACATGCTTGACTGCGGATATTTCGTCAGAAATTTTTTAAGGGTAATGATTGAGCCGTAGTCGTCGTCTCTGGCCAGCTGAACCTTCGCCGTATCAAGAAGGGCTCTTTCTTTAAAAGGACTTTCTTCGGGGGCGTTCTCCCATACTATATTAAATTCTTTTTGCGATTCTACAAAATTATTTCGGTGAAAAAGGCTCCACGCGTAAAAATATCTCGCTTCAAGCCTTCGCGTTCCCGTAGGATTTTTTTGCAGATATTCTTTAAAATATATTTCAGATTTCTCATAATCTTGCATTCGGTAAAAAACCCACGCTTTTTGAAAAGCCGCTTCGTCTTGCTCTTTAGGAAAATCGTTATAATTACTTATTATCTCGTTATATAATTCAAGCGATTTTTCAAACTCTCTAAGATTATAAAGAGAAGAAGCAAGAGCCAGTTTTATCTGCGCCAGTTTTTCGGCTGTTTTAAATTCTTTATTGAGACCTTTAAATTGATCGGCGGCGCGGCTGTATTGCGCAAGCTCAAAATAACACCATCCTATTCCCATTTGCGATTCAAAATATCTTTCGTGTTCCTTAAAGAATCTTACAATCATCGCATAGGCTTTCAGGGCCGAATTAAAGTCTCTTAAGTTAAAATATATTTCGGCTTTTAGAAAATAAGCGTCGGCCTTAAAAGGCGACGAAGAATATTTTTTAATTATAATATCCGCCGTATCTTGACTTTTGTCGTACAAGCCCGCCTTAAAGTAACTTTGAGCCTCCATGAAAATATTTTCAGCCGCCGATTTCTCGTTTGGATATTTGTCGCTTAGCGTATTAAAACTTTTTGCCGCCCCCTCGTAATCATGTGTTATAAACTGAGCGTTGGCTTTTTTCTTGACGACGGTTTTAAAAACTTCTTCTGAAATTTCATTTTTACCGAGTATCTCGCTATAAAGCCCTAAGGCTTTTTTATGCTCTCCCAGTTTTTGCCATGTATCTCCTAAAAGCTCTAACGAACCCGTATAAAATTCGCTGTCGGGATGTTTTTTTACGACGATTAAAAATTCTTCGGCCGCCTCTTTCTTTTTGTCTTGCTCAAGAAAAATTTGACCTTTTCTAAAATATACCGAAGAAATTTTATCCCAATTAGAATATTTTTTAACGATTAAATCTAAATTTTCAAGGGCTCCCTTGAAATCTGAAATTTTATACCGGCAAAGCGCCGTTAAATAAACGGCTTCGGGGGCCATTGATTTATCGGGATATTTTTCAAGAAGAAGTTGAAACTCTCTTTCGGCTTCATCGTACCTGTTTTCGGCAAAATAAGTTTTTCCCGTCCAGAATTGGGCGTCGTCGGCCATTTCTGACGCGCCGTATCTCAAAATTAAATTTTGAAACTGCGATCTTGCCTCTGAATAAGATTCTGAATTATAATAAGAGACGCCAAGCTGCAAAGAAACCTCGGGCGCAATTTTAGCTTCAGGATACAGTTCAAGAACCTTTTGAAATTCTGCGATTGCCTCGTCATATCTTTTCTGCTCCATATATATGTAGCCGATAGTATAAACGGCATACGGAGCCTTGGGACTCTCGGGATATTTGCGAGAAAAAGCGTAATGACTTTCGAGCGTTTTTCTAAAATCTTTTAAAAAATAATAAGATTCTCCTATCCAGTATTTTGAGGGAACAAGATTTTTTGAATTGGGATAGTCGCGGGCTAGAACGTTAAATTCGTAAATAGCGGTTTTATAATCGGCTTCGTAATAATATGTAAGCGCCAGATAATATTGAGAATCGTCGCCGTATTCTCCCATGGGGGCCTTATATAATATTTCCTGAAAAAGAAGCCTTGCAGAATAGTAATTTCTTTCTTTAAACGCCGAAATAGCCGCTTTGTATGTTTTCTCGGCTGAAAATCCCTGGCTAAAAACCGGATCACTTTTAACGGTTAATAAAAGAAAGCCAATTAAAATATTATAATATACGATTTTTTTCTTTGTAAAAAACAATTGACTCACAGTATATATTTCGACAAATCTTGATCGGTAACAATGTCTTTAAGCTGCTTTTCTACATATTTGCCGTCTATTTTAATTTCTTTATTTTTATATTTTTTGGGATAAAAAGAAATTTCTTCTAAAACTTTTTCCATAATCGTATGCAGCCTTCTTGCCCCGATATTTTCATTCTTTACGTTCATGTCAAAAGCAATCTGCGAAATTACCTCTATACCCGAATTATCAAATTCAAGGGCGATACCTTCGGTAGACATAAGCGCTTGGTATTGTTTTGTTAAAGCGTTTTTCGGGTTATGCAGTATAGAAGAATAGTCGTCTTTTTTAAGAGCTTTTAATTCGACTCTTAAAGGGAACCTTCCCTGCAATTCGGGAATTAAATCTGATATTGAAGACATATGAAAAGCTCCCGCTCCTAAGAACAGAACATGATCTGTTTTTACCGGGCCGTGGCGCGTATTTACGGTTGAGCCTTCAACCAAAGGAAGTATGTCGCGCTGTACCCCCTCTCTTGAAACATCGGGACCGCCCGCTTTTGACGAACGCGACGCTATTTTGTCTATTTCGTCGATGAAAATAATTCCGCTTTCTTCGGCTCTTTTTACGGCCTCTTCTCTTATTTTTTCATGATCCAAAAGATTTTCGACTTCTTCTTCGATAAGAAGTTTTCTCGCTTCGCTTATTTTTATTTTTTTTCGAGCTTTCTTTTTAGGAAACAAATCGCCCAATAAATTCTGCATTTGGCTTTCCATTTCTTCCATACCGGGCACCGCCATAACCTGCATTACCGGCCCGGATTTTGTGCTTGTTTTTATTTCGACTTCTCTGTCTTCAAGCGTGCCGGTTTTTAATTTTTTTCTGAAAATTTCTCTTGCCGTTTTTTCTTCTTCATTTACCGTCTGTATATCGGGTTTTTCTTTTTCGTCATGCTTATTCTCTTCGCTGCCTGAAAGCAAAATATCAAGAATTCTCTCTTCGGCTTTTTCTTCGGCTTTTTTTCTTATTTTCACTTCATGTTCTTCTCTAACCATTTTAAGAGCCGAACTTACCAGATCGCGAACCATGCTTTCTACGTCTCGTCCCACATAGCCCACCTCGGTATATTTTGTAGCCTCGACTTTTACGAAAGGAGCGTTGACCAGTTTTGCCAGTCTTCGCGCAATTTCGGTTTTTCCTACGCCGGTGGGCCCCATCATGATAATGTTTTTTGGATGTATTTCGTCTTTGAGACTGTCTTCTCCGAGAGCCATGCGCCGGCTTCGGTTTCGAAGCGCAATGGCCACGGCTTTTTTAGCGTCGTCTTGCCCAATAATAAATTCGCCCAATTTCTTTACAATTTCTTCAGGCATTAAATCTTCTATCATATATTATCCTTATATTTTACTTACAGCGGCAAACTCATAATTATAGAAAATAAGAATATTTTCGTCAATATCAACAATTTTAGCCGATAACTTCAAGCTGTATCGACTTGTTGGTATATACGCAAATATCGGCTGCGATATTCAAAGCTTCTTTGACAATATCTTCGGCTTTCATTTTTGTATGTTTTATTAGAGCCCTAGCGGCCGCCAGGGCGAAGTTGCCTCCCGAACCGATGGCGATTATACCGTCTTCGGGTTCTATGACGTCTCCCATTCCCGTTAAAAGAAGCACTTTTTCGCCGTCTGATACTATCATCATCGCCTCAAGACGTCTTAGGTACTTATCCATGCGCCATTCTTTAGCCAGCTCGACGGCCCCTCTCATCAGGTTGCCGCTGTATTTGTTTAGTTTTTCTTCAAATTTTTCTATTAGCGTAAAAGCGTCTGCCGTAGCGCCGGCGAAACCGGCTATAATTTTATCTTCATAAATTCGTCTTACTTTCACCGCGTTTTGTTTTAAAACAGTTTGTCCGCCGGTTACCTGCCCATCGCCCGCCATAGCGACCTTGCCGTCTTTTTTTACGCAGCATATGGTTGTGCCGTGAAAAATATTTTTATTATCGCTCATTATTTATCCTTCTTTTTTTGCATGCGGATGACAGTTTCTAAAAGCAGCCTGCAGCGACTCTTTAGCTACCGCCGTATAGTTTTGCGTTGTCGATATACTGCTGTGCCCCAACATATCTTGAACCATTCTAATATCTGCGCCGCCGTTTATCATATCGGTTGCAAATGAATGACGCATGCTATGAGGGGTAAACTCGGCGTCAATCTTAAGATGCTTCTTTCGCATGCTCATAATATAAACCGCGCCCCTGCGGCTTAGCCGCGAACCTTTTTGATTTAAAAATAAAGCGTTTTCTTTATCGTCTTTAACCAGAGTTTTTCTGATTTTATAGTATTCTGCCAGAGACCCTGCGGCCAATTTGCCTATAAAAACCACTCTTTCTTTTGAGCCTTTGCCCATAATTTTTATTTCTTCATAAATACGTTCTTCGGCGTCAAAAACATTTGATACGTCAAGCGTAAGAATTTCAGATATGCGCATTCCGCTGCTGTACATGAGTTCCCAAAGAGCCTTGTCTCTTATCTGAAGCGATTTATTTTGAACGGTTTCGTCTTCTAAGAAAATTTCTAAATCAATGGGTCTTAACGGTCTGGGCAATTTTCTTCGATATTTTGGAGCTTTTGCCTCTTTAAGTAAATTTACCGGAAGTATTGCTTTCTTTTCTAAAAACTTATAAAACGCTTTGATAGAAGCCGTTTTTCTGGCCAAAGAAATTTTTTCAAGATTTCCTTTTTTTATGCGCTCGGCGAGAAAAGACGTCAGATTTTTGGCCGTAATTTTTGAAAAATGAATTTTATTCTCTTCGAGATAACCCGCCCATTGCCCTAAATCAAGACTGTAGCTTTCAATGGTATTTGAAGAATAATTTTTCTCTAAAGATAAATACGCAAAATAATCGTCTAAAACAGAGTCAATATCAATATTTTCTAAGTTTTTTTTTTCGCTCACAATAAATCGTTAACCGTCGTCGTTTTTTTCTTCTACCGTATAGGCGCAGTCTTTATTTTGACAGGTAAAAACAATGCCTGTTTTCTTCACTCTTTCGCCCATGATCGAACCGCATTTGACGCAACTTTTTTCAGCCGGCTTTTCTGTCATAATAAATTCGCAGTTTTGCGTATGGTAATTTTCGCATCCGTAAAAAGGGCGGCCTTTTTTTGAAGCTTTTTTAACGACGTTTCCGCCGCAGCGCGGGCATGTTCCCAGAGAAATGCTTTCTGTATATCTGCATCCTCCGGCAAAATTGCCGCAGCCTATAAAATAACCGTTTTTGCCTAACTTTTTAAATAATTCTGCCTGGCACTGGGGACATTCTCTTGCCAGAGGAATTCTTATCAAATGGCTCAAATCTTCCATTGATTTTGAGGCAATCTCAAGTTCATTTTTCAAGGGGTCGTAAAAATTCTGCAGCGTCTCGCGCCAGTTTGCGTTGCCGCTGGCGATTGAATCTAAGCGTTTTTCCATCTTTGCCGTAAATTCAAGATTTACAATTTCAGGAAAAAACGCGACAACCTGCCGGTTAATAACTCTGCCGAGAGTAGTCGGCAGAAACTGCCTTCCCTTTCTTTCAACATAGCCTCTTTTATCTAATGTGGCAATCGTGGGCACATATGTCGCCGGACGGCCGATTCCTGATTCTTCCATTATTTTAATTAACGAAGCTTCGGTGTACCTCGGCAAAGGCTGGGTAAATTTTTGTCTTTTATCAAGTTTTTCAAGAGAGAGTTTATCGTTTTCATTAAAATCGGGAGCCGAACTTTTCTTGGCGTCACCCGAAGAAAAAACGGCGCGAAATCCCGAAAATTTCTGGTTAGCCGAAGACAATCTGAAAAGAAATTCTGAAAACAGTTCGTCGTCTGCCGGGGCCTTAACGTCTAAAGAAACAATTTCGTCTACAGCGGGCGTCATTTGCGAAGCTACAAAACGGTTCCAGATTAAAGTATAAAGTTTAAGTTGATCTTTTGATAAAAAAGCGGCTATCTTTTTGGGAGACTTTTCTACAGAAGTGGGTCTGACGGCTTCATGAGCGTCTTGCGCGTTTTTTTTACCGGCATAGATATTCGGCGTATCGGGCAGATAGTTTTTATCAAAGTTTTCTGAGATATAATCTCTAGCCATTTTAAGGCCCGCTTCTGATATTCTGGTAGAATCGGTTCTCATATATGTAATAAGCCCCGTAACCCCGCCGTCTGCCATTTCTACGCCTTCATACAAGCTTTGGGCCACAGACATCGTTTTGCCGGCGCGAAAACCGAGCCGCGTAGAGGCTTCTTGCTGTAATTTTGAAGTTGTATAAGGCGCAAGAGGTTTTGTTCTTCTCTCGGTTGTTTTTTTAACGGCAACCGTAAACTCTGATTTTTTTAACAAATTTTCAATTTTATCGGCCTCTGCCTGAGATTTTACATCCGTTTTCTTTTGATTCACCTGAAGAAGGCGAAAAATATGTTCAGAATTTATCTCGGCGCCCCCTTCTTTTGAAAATAAAGCGTCTATCTCCCAGTATTCTTTAGGCGTAAATTTTTCTATTTCTTCTTCTCTGTCGCATATAATTTTTAACGCGGCCGACTGCACTCTTCCCGCTGAAAATCTTTTGGCGCCTAACTTTTCCTGAAGAATAGGCGAAATGCTGTATCCTACGATTCTGTCTAAAATGCGCCTTGCCTGCTGAGAATTTACTTTTAAAATATCAATATCGCGGGGATTTTTTATCGCCTCTAAAACGGCCTCTTTCGTTATTTCGTTAAATTCAATTCGTTTAATACTGGCGCTGCCCGAAAGCAGAACATTTTTCAAATGCCAGCTTATTGCCTCGCCCTCGCGATCGGGGTCTGTCGCTAAGAGTATTTCTTTTGATTTTTTCGCGGCTTTTTTTAATTCTGCCAGCGTTTTGCCTTTGCCTCGAATTGTGATGTATTTGGGCTCAAATCCGTTTTCAATATTTACGCCCATGCTGCTTTTTGGCAAATCAATTAAATGCCCTTTTGAAGATTGTATAATATAATTCTTATCTAAAAATTTTGAAAGGCTTTTTATTTTCGTAGGAGACTCGACAATAACAAGTTTTTTATTTTGCGAAGAGTTTTTTTCGTTTTTCTTTTCTTTCTTAGCCATTTCAATTTACTCTGTAACCGGGGCGGGAATGCTTTCTTGAGCGGTTTCGTTTCCCTTTTCATTTTTAACGGAATTTTTTCTTTTAAAAGATAACAGATAAAAGATTACCCGTTGATTTTTCACTTTCCAAATTCCTTTTCTTTTATCTACGCTAAGACGCGATTTTTCGACAAGCCTGCTTATCAGCTTATCATGAACCATCAGGCATCCCGAGGGCGAACGAAGCGCCATCGTATGCGCAATTCTTATGCCTTCTAGAGAAAAATTAAGACCTTTTCCCGCGGGAAGCAGAATTGCCGACGCCCTAATTAAATTTATGTCCCTTTCAGGAACATCGACACCATGCGTAAAGTTCTTTTTTACCCAACGAACAAGGCTGTGCCGGGGCAGATAGCCTCGAAAGTAATGATCAGATTTTTCAAGATAGATAAACTTTTTTTCGATTTTCGATAATACGTTTATAATTTCTTCATGCCCGATAGGAAAAATAAAAGCAGCCGAGGTTAGCCGCGACCCCGGCCAATAACCGTAAAAAACTCTTAACAGCAGATAAAATAATATGACAGAAAAAAAGATAAGATGAGCCGCCGTAAAGTAAGCATGCTCAATTATATTCGTAAAATGAAGAGAGTATTCAGGCGCGCTAGCCGAAAAAGTCCATAATACAAAGCTATTTAAATTTTTCTGATGGCATATTGAGCACGGCTTAGGCGGTTTTTCGAGATAGTGAATAAAACCGTCTTCTGAATAATAAAAATTATATTTTTCGTTTTTAAGCTGCGGCAAAAATTTAAACGCAGTTTTTACGCATAAATTATCTTCTTTATCGCTTTTCATTTCGTAATTAATAGAATTGCACAAAAGAAGAGGCTTCCAGATATAGGGCTTGGCCGCCGAGAGTTTGATTTCTGAAATTTCGCGCCTTCGGTTTTCAAGATTTTGCTCGAATAATTTATCGAGAATATCTTTTTTTTCCATGCTTTGCATAGCGTAGAAAAATCCGACGGCCGTTAAATATAGCAATACCGCTGCGACTATATAGCGGTATGGCCAGTACATTGGCCGCCGAAAGACCCTTTTGGCGACTTCCGGTAATTGTAACATCTTATTTACTCAGTTTCTAAAAATGCCTGTATTTCTTTTTTTCGGCCATATTTCTGAAGTTTTAAAAGAGTTTTTTTCTCGATTTGCCTTACTCGTTCTTTTGACAGGTTAAATTTTTTGCCGGCTTGCGTTAAAGAAAGACGCTGTTTGCCGTTTAACCCGAATCTGTATTCAATAATCAATCTTTCATTTACAGTAAGTTCTTTTAAGATAGAATTAATAGTTTCAGACAAAGCCTGATTCATCGCCGTACTTTCGGGAGATTCATATTTATCGTCTTGCACGGCCGATATTTGGGTATTTTCAGAATCATTAGACATAGGAGCGTCTAAAGACACATAATCAGAAGAAATTTGCTTGAGCCATTTGACTTCGGCTTCGGGTATATCAAGTCTTTCGGCAATTTGAGCCAGCGTGGGTTCATGCCCCAGATCGTGTTCAAGCTGTTTTTGTATTTTTTCAATGCGATTTAAATCGATAGTTCGATTCATGGGAAGACGAATAATAGAAGCTTTTTGATTGATCGCTAAAATTATAGCCTGGCGAATCCACCAGACGGCATAACTGATAAAATGATAGCCTAAATCGGGATCAAATCTTTCGGCCGCTTTAATCAGTCCCATGTTGCCTTCGTTAATTAAATCTAATAAACTGATGCCGTACTTTTGGTATTTTTTAGCGACCTGAACCACAAAACGTAAATTTGAAACAATAAGCTTATTTTTTGCCTCAACATCGCCCGTGGTTACGGCTCTTGCCAATTTATCTTCTTCTTCTCTTGTCAATAAAGGTATTTTATTAATTTCTTCTAAATACCATTGTATACTAGATTCGGTATAAACGCCTTTGGTTCCCTCTTTTTCAATTTCTTCTTCTAAATCGTTTTGATCTTCAATTTCATCGTCTTCAATAGAATCTATAAGCAAAGATTTTTTCGTTTTTATTTTCGCGCCGGCATTTTCTTTAGAAGAAAGAGCCGTTTTAATCTTTTTGCTTTGTTCTTTTTTATTTTTATTTGCTATTAATTCTTTTTTTACCAGAGAACTCTTTGTATTTTTAGGCGAGTTATTTTTTAAAGCTTGTCTGTTTTCAAGTAGATTTTTTGATTTTTCCGCCATATTTTTTTACCCTATTTTTTTAGTTTTCTTATTTGAGCAACATTTATTTAAGAATCAAAAACTTAATGCAATATACATATTTAATTCTTTTTTCTCAAATAAAATTCATGAAAACATAATTTTTTTTTATTTTCTCTTTGTTTTTATAAATATAAGTCGTCTATAACCTATATAACGATATTCATGTCGAAAATACAACAATATTTTTTATTTTTTTCATAAAATAGAACGCTAAATTAAAAATAGACTTTTCGTCTGTAAAATAGATTATGTCCCGTGAATATTTTGCTTACAAACGACGACGGTATTGACTTTCCGGGGCTTTCTATTTTAAGAGAAGAGCTGCAAAGTATCGGTAAAGTTTTTGTATTCGCGCCCACGCGCGAAAAAAGCGGAACCTCTCAGGCATTAAGTATTTTTGACGACGTTTACGTGCAGCCGCTTGATAAAAATACTTTTATAGTAAACGGGTATCCCGTAGACTGCATCAATATAGGCCTTCACGGCGGGCTCATTCACGAACCTGTTGATATTATTGTAAGCGGCATAAATAAAGGCGTCAACATGGGAGACGACATTTATTATTCGGGAACCGTAGGAGCCGCAAGACACGGTTTTATTCACGGATACCCCTCTTTGGCCGTTTCATGCGGATATCTTGACGAAAACGGCGATTACGCCTCTGTTTCAAAGTTTGTAAAATCGTTTATTGAAGAAAACGCTTCTCTATTTAAAAAACCTGTTTTGTTGAATATAAACCATCCTGTACCGGCAAAAAACGTCTCGGGAATAAAATGGACTAAACTCGGTCGAAGAATCTACCGAGATACATATAAGAAGACCCGAATAAATAAACAGGAATATTATTTTAATTTAGGAGGGTCCGAGCTTTCACATAAGGAGGAAAAGGGAACAGATTTTGAAGCGTATGAAAATAATTATGTTTCAATCACTCCCCTGAAAAGAGATGCAACAGACTATGAAATCTTCGATAAAGAATATAAACCTGACAGATTCAAAACAGGAAATTAACATAAACGAGGAAGATATTGACGCTATCAGTCAAAATTTCTTAATAAGCAAAGAAAATGAAAAGCCCGAAGGCGCCAAAAAAAAAGGAAATATAGAGTTGGATATAGAACAGTTAGACAATCTTGTGGATCTTCGAAACGAAGCGACTTCTTTGTATAGACGAAAACAATTCGTCGAAGCTTTAGGACGCCTTGAAGACGCCATTCGAATTCTGCCAGGAGATCTGGAGCTATTATTTTTTGAGGCCCAGTGCCTGTACCAATTGGGAAATCTCGACAGAGCCGAAAAAATTTTAAGCCAGCTCTTTGAGCTTGACGAAGGGCGCGAATTGACCCATTTGCCGAGAATGCTGGGGCTGTGCCTTTTAAAACTTGAAAAATATAAAGAGGCCGAAAAGTTCTTAAAGAATATTACCGAAAATTACAGAAACGACATTCAATTAAAAGGAATGCTGGGTTTTGCCTTAGAAAGACAAGATAAACTTGATGACGCGGCGCTGCTTTTTGAACGAATTATAAAAGAAGACCCCGAAAATGTAAACGCCTGCAATTCTTTGGCCTATATCTATTACCGGCAGAATAAGCGCCTTGACAAGGCCCTTTCTCTTGTTAAAAGAGCTCTTCGAAAAGAGCCTGAAAACGCGGCTTACCTTGATACTATCGGTATGATTCTTTTTAAGAGAGGCGATACCACCCAGGCCAGAAAATCGTTGAAAAAGGCCGTAAAGCTAGCGCCTCAAAATAAAACAATCATGTCGCATCTTGGCGAAATGCTGAGAATTTAATATGAAATCCGCAATTGCGGATGCGATCATTCCTTCTTATAGACGGCCCAGGCTTACCCTTGAGGCCGTCGAAAGCGTAAAAAACCAGTCTATTGCCGATATCAAAATTTTTGTCATAGAAGACGGATGCGGGCAAATCGATCCCAAAGTATTTCAATCAGATAGTCGAATAAAACATATTGTAACCCCCGACAATAAGGGCCCGTCTGCCGCTAGAAACCTAGGGGCGTCTTTGGGAAAAAGCCCCTATCTTGCTTTTTTAGACAGCGACGATTTATGGGAGAAAGAAAAACTGGAACGCCAAATAGAATTTTTGGAACAAAATAAAGAATATAACTGGGTTCATACTAACGAAAAGTGGATAAAAAACGGCGTCGAAATAAAACAAAAAAATATTTACCTTAAACAAGGCGGTTTTTTTATTGAACGTCTATTCTCCCGCTGTTTAATCTCGCCTTCTTCGGCGATGTTCAGGCGTTCTTTCTGGGAAAAAGAGGGTCAATTTTGCGAGACCTTTCGCGTAGCCGAAGATTTTGAACTATGGCTGAGGCTTAATTTTTTATATTCAATCGGCTTTATCGAAAAACCGCTCACCATAAAAAGATCCGGTACATGGGAACAACTAAGCTCGTCGCTCGAAATTGACAGACAAAGAGTTCTGGCGCTTCACCGTTTTTTTCGATTATACAAGCGTCATCCCCTTTTTGCGAAAATCTCAAAATCATGGCAAAAAGAAATTTTATATAAGACAAGAATTTTAATAAAAGGCGCGGCTAAATATAAAAGATCAGAGAGACTAAGAGAATATCAAAAATGGGAAGCCGTGTTTAACAATTCTCTGACGCGGGACATCTTTGACGCCGCCGAGGGAGTTCTTAAAAATTCATAGGCGTAATGTTTTAATATAGAAGTATACATTTCTTTTTTAACGCGCGGCGGCTCTCTCTTGATTTTCTCATAGCAAAGCTGAACAATTTGATAGGCCGAATCAGACTCTAAGATATCAAGCTCGTGCGCCAGTTCGTAATGATATAGGGCCGCGTTAAAAAAAGCGTCTTCCCACGCATGTCTCGGTTTCGCGTATTTTTCTTCGCGGTAAGGCATATATAGGGGCTGAAAAAGAATTTCTCTTTCTTCTTTGGTCAGCCATAAAAGAACTTTATCAATATTAGATTTATTAAGAATCTCGTAAATATCTTCGTATAAACGGCCCATTTGAAATTGATATAATCTGTCGGGCAGGCCCTTTTTTTCAAGCATTCTTAATACTTCAAGACTGAAAGAATCTTGAAACCAATTGAGTTTGCCGTTAAAGTTTCTGATTTCATTTAAAAGATACAGTTTATGCCTTAGGGCGTCTGCCCTCGTTTTGGCGTTGTCAGAGTTGATGTTCCATTTTAAATATAGGCCCGGCAAAATAAGAACGTCATTAGGGTCTTCAAACTTGCTTAAAAACTCCCAGGCTTTTCTCATATATTCCCGCGACTGAGGTATTCGATTTTGTTTTTCGCTTAAAAGGGCCAACCGAAGGTATGTTTCGGGTTTTTGAGGGTCTTTATTCAGGCTTTCGCGGTATTTTACAAACGCGTTAGCGTAATCTCCTAAAGCGTCATATTTATCGCCTTCTTTATAAAGTACCCATGCTTCGGTTCTGGTGTCTCCTAATGACGGTCTGGCTATAAAATATCCTTTTTTTACCATCGATAAATTACCCGAAGCTTTTAACATCCACCCCTGAAACTCTGTTTCAAAAATAGAATAAACGACGGCCTCGCCTACAATATATCCGCTTTTATAATGCTTGTGGTCGGGATCTTTTTTAATAATATAGACAACGTCGCCTAGTCTTAAGCCTTCTGATTCGTAAAGTCTCGCTGTAATGGCCATTTCTCTGGTATCGTAATCTAGTATTTTTTTCCTGGATTCGGCCATTCTGTGACTGCGATAGGTTACCTGCCCTATGACCTCCATCTCTTGCATAATGGGCGTGGTATAATTTTTATATGCGTGAACCGGATAAGTCACAGAAAAGGCTTTTTCTGCCGTAAGCAAAAAAATAATAAGGGCAAATTTATATCGCATAAAATATTTAAAATGTATATTCACAATTTTTAAAAAACGTTATTATTTTATCGTCTAAAAAAAGAAAAAACGTAAGCGTTCAAAAAAGAACTTTTAGAGTTATTCGCGGGCCTGTATAATAAACAACATACCCCATGTGAAACTAAAACATTTCTATACTGTTGACGACAATAATTAAATAAGGAAAATACAAAAACTATGCTATTCTGGAAAAAACAAAAAGAGAAAAAAGAAACTGCGGCCGAAAAAACATCCGCTCAGGCCGTAAAAACAAAACCCCAAAGAAAAGGGGTTCCTAAGCCCGTACGTGCGCTTGTGATACCCGCGAAAGAAAAAGTAGAGCCCTTTATAAAAAAAGGAAAAAAATGCTGGAAGTGGAAAGGAGCCTTAACCGGCGACGGATACGGTCAAATCTGGATTGACCCGAAAACTGTCGAGAAGGCTCACCGCGTTGTTTATTATTTGTATAAAAAAAAGATAGAGCCCGAACAGAGGCTTAGAAATTTATGCAAAAATTTAGACTGCGTAAATCCCGAACACTGGAAAATTATGGTTAAACAAGTTCGCGTACTAAAGGGCCACGCGAGGCTATCGGGCGAAAAAAACGGAAACGCCTCGTTAAAAGAAAGAGAAGTCAGAATGATTTTAAAACTAGCGGGGGGCAAAGAGAAAAATCTAGCGGCCATCGCCCGAAAGTTCAACGTATCAAGACAGCAGATTGTAAGAATTGTGCGCAGAGAATGCTGGAAAAATATAAAATTATCTTAACCTGTTGACTGCGCCTGAATAATAAGAGGGGCCACAGAGTTCACAGAGCGCACAGAGAAATTCTTTTGACTCTATTTATAAAATCTGAGTTCTCTGTGACTTCGAAGAAACTACTTTCTGCCTCTGGAATAAGAATAAAGCGCGGGAAATTCTTTTCGATGTTTATGAATTTCTTTCAGGTTCAATTCAAAGCTTTTACCCGACAAGGCGTTTCTTAAGTTCAAGAGTTCGCCGCCGTATGAGTTTATTACAAGAGAACTTCCGCCCATTTTAATCGACTTGCATAAACCTACGGCGTTTACCAGAATAACATAGCACTGGTTTTCAATGGCCCTTGCTTTAGCGAGAGTTATCATCTGCGTTATTCTTTCATGGGGCCACTGCGCCATAACCAGATAAACCTCGGTTTCTTTTTTGGCGTATCTTCTAAAAAGTTCGGGGAACCTTAAATCGTAACAAATCGCGGGCCCCATAGAAATATTTTTATACCTGAAAAAAGATTCTTTAACGCCTTTTTTCAGGAACTTATCTTCTTTCAAAACCGCAATTAAATTATTCTTGTCGTAAGTTTGAACAAAGCCTCCCTTATCGTCTATAAAAAAAGCTCTGTTAAAAAAATCTTTTTTTTCTCTAACCAGAAAAGAGGCGCAAAAAGCTTTTTTATGCAAGGCGCAAAGTTTTTGAATTTTCTGCAGATAATCAAATTCTTCAGCGGCTCTTTCGCTTAAATTTTTAAATTCAAACCCCGCTAAAAAAAGTTCGGGCGATATAATTAAATCGCAATTTTCTTTTTCAAAAACTTTTTCAAGTTTATTAAAATTTTTGTACGTATCGTTTTCTGTTTTCGTCTGGTTAAGATAAATTTTCATTGAAGGATATTTTTTCTTCTAAATCAAGATTTGCAAGAGATTTATGCAGTCTATCTTGATTTTAAATCAATATTAGTATCTCTTTATTTGAGAAATAAACCGCTAAATACTTTTGAGAAACGACCGAAAACTAATATATGAAGCTAAAAGTATATTCTAAAAGAATGCCTGTGTTTTTTGCCGTCTTTTTATTTATTACAGCGAAATCATATTCTATCATACCGCAGTTAGACGTTGTCGACACCCCCACGGCAATCACTTTGCCGCGGGCCACTTATAATTTAAGCTTCTGGGGCTACGAAAACGGCGGCATTCTTACCAAGGCCGTCATGGGTTTAAGCGACGGAGTTTATTTAGGAGCGTCTTTTGACGTTCAAAACGCGATTGGCGCGGGCAAGCCTAAGTTCAATGTACCGGGCGTTATCGCAAAAATCAGGCTAACCGAAGGCTGGCAAGATTACCCGTTTTTTTTAGCTTTCGGATATGACGCCTACTACACGGGAAGAACAAAAGAAGGCGAAATAACATTAGAAAACCGAATTATATACGGGCCGCATATTTCTTTTACAAAACCGATTTTTCTTCTTGGGGGCGAACAGCATTTTCATATGGGCGTACGGGTTCCCGTACAACCTGGATATCTCTCAAAAGACACCGAAGTATACGCCGGGTTTGATTTTCCTATAGGGTATTTTGTTCCCATGATAGAAATTGAGCGGGTATTTTTTAACTCAAAACGATCCCGCGAAGTATTGATGAACATTGGTCTAAGATTTAATATTCTTGAAGGTTTAGCCGTAGAGCTCGACTTAATGACCGGCTTTGACAGACGGCCTACGCGAATGCTGATTTTTGAATTTATGGGATATTTCTAAGAAAACATCTTCGCTTAACTTTTCTTCTTTAACATATAATCGATGACTTCTCTTACGGCGCCTAAACCGCCGCTTTCTTTGGCTACAAAATTCGCCCGGTTTTTAACTTCTTCTACGGCGTCAAACGGAGCGGCCGAAAAAGCCGAATTTTTCATTATTTCAAGATCGTTTAAGTCGTCGCCTATATAGGCGATGTTTTCCCACTGAAGATTATTTTCTTTAAGCCAGTTTTGCATCCACTCTATTTTATTTTCTATGCCAAGCCCCAGATGTTCAATGCCGAGATCTTCGGCTCTTTTTATGACGGCCCTTGATTTTCTGGCGCTTAACAGACCGAAAATAAAACCCCTCTTTTGCCAGTTTTTTATGCCCATGCCGTCTTTAACATGAAAAACTTTTAACGCCTCGCCATCGGCTGAATAGTATAGCCTTCCGTCGGTTAACGTTCCGTCTATGTCGCTGAATAAAACTTTTATATCTTCAAATTTCATGGCAAATTATATTTCTTTCGAATGCGGTCCAAATTTTTTCTCGCCGCGTCGGGAAATACGCCTAAGAGTTCGGCTTTTCGATAAACTTCTACGGCTTCTTTTATATTTTGCAGTTTTTCGCTGGTTTGCGCAAGGGTAAAGTATATTTTTTTCAAGGGAAGGCTATTTCTTACCGCTTCTATTTCTCTTATTAAAATCTTCTGATTTTCGTATTCTTCTTTGGCTTCATAGTACGCCTTCATCGCGTCTTCTTCGGCTTCTTCGTCAAGAAGAGGCTTTTTTAATTCAAGCGTTTTTTCATAAAGCTCTTTTTCTTTATTTCTTTCGGCCGATATCATATTTTCAATTTCTTCATGAACGTCGACGGCTTCTTTTAAAAATGACTTCATGTTCTTAATGCGCCTCGTTTTAGCGTAGACCTCGGCAAACGACGTTAAAAGTTTTATTTTTGTTTTGATGTACCTTGAAAGAAGAGAAACGTCATCGGGCTTTTTCTGCATATACTTCAGGTCATAATCTTGAAGCAGTTTTTCGGCCCTTTTAAAGTTGCCGGTTTTTTCGGTATGAAGTATTGCCGTTTGAAAAGTCAGGTTCTCGGCCATCTCTGCGTCGGCGTTTTCAAGCGCTTTCTCGTAATAATAAGCCGAATCGACATAACGGTTTTCGCGAAAATAAAGAGCTCCTAAAATATTATAAGAATACGCAATTTTTCCTGCGTCTAGTTTCAGGCCGTCTTTATCGGGTTTCGCTTTCAGGGCCTTTTCATAAGCGTATATGGCTTTTCTTGTTTTTTCAGACGTGCGGTATTCTTCGGCAAGCGTAAAAGATATCTGCGGATTTTCAGGGTAAAGCCTGGAGGCCGTTTCAAGTAAATTTTCGTAAGCGATAAAATTTCTCTCTGGCGAAAAATCTCTAATAAAACCGGCGTTATAGGTTGTTTTGTATAATGTTTTCTGATCGACAATTCTCTGCTTTTTTTTCACAAAATCTTCAACTGATTTTACGATACCGGCCGCATGAACCAGTTTTTCGGCAGATTCAATATTGTATTCTTTTTCAAAGGTCGTATAGATTCTTTTTTGTTCTTCATATTTCGCCAGAAAATCTTTGGTTTTTTTTGATTGAGTTTCAAGATCGGTTTTATTTTTTTGAATCATATTTTTTATTTCAGGGCCGCTTAATTTGCCTTCTCTTGTAATTTTATCTTCAGAAATTATAAGTTTTTCTTTTAACGCATATTCTTCTTTAACCGCCTTTTGATAGTCTTCTTTGGCCCTGATATAATTTAAGGCGTTTTGGGTCTGGTTCGGTTTATCTTTTCTAAGGACAATGCGATCTTTGTCGATAAATATTTCGGGAGAAAATTTCATGGTTCTGTAGCGAAAGGCCATTCCCGCGTGATACGAAGAAAGAAATAAATTCTCTTGTCTGCGATAGGCCTCGCTTAAATAATAATGAGCGTAAAAAAGATTCGGAGCGTCTTTAATAAGCTCTTTTCTGCCGTTTTCAGATAAGAAATCTTTTATAAAAAGCCTTTGAATATTTTTGTTCCAGCTTTTTGGTATGGGATAATCATAAGGCATGTCGCTTTGAAGATCTAAATCGCGCCTTAATTTTTTATTTGAAACGTCTGAAAGATAAAATTCATTCAGCATTTCGTTTAACTCTTTTACCGTATCGCCGGGGCTTTCGGCAATTTTATTGCCCGACGCATGAACTTTTTCGATATCGACCTTTTTATATCTTTCAAGCTCTTTTTCAGTATCTTCCTGCGAAAATATAAATTGAGGCAAAATACATATAAGCCATAAAGCGCGGAGGGTTTTGCGCGTATGAAAACTTACTCTCATTTATTATAGTATCGGCTGTTTTTTAAAATTTTTTCTACTTCAGGAAGACAGGTGCCGCAGCCTGTTGTCGCTTCTGTATCGTCGGCAATGGCTTCTACGGTGATATTTCCGTTTTTTATGGAATTTAGAATTTCTTCTTCTGTAACGTCTTTGCAAAGACATACTTTTTCTGAACGCTGGTAAAAAAAGTTTTCATTCATGTATTTAACTGTTTATATTTTGAAATTTTATTGATTTTTCAATACCTAAATAAGCTACTAGAACAGCCTTGCTGTGGCAACAATAATTTTTTAAATTTGAGTATAACATAATGATTTCTTTGCGCTCGGTGAAATCTGCGCCCTTTAATCGTCGTCAGATTCAAAGTTATACCTGACAGCGGCGCCGAAATCACAAGGGCCGCTTTTGAAACTTTTACTAAAAAAGCATGCGCCTTCTACCATTGCGCCCATGCCGTAATTGCCGACATCAAAAGCCAAAGGCAGGCCATACTCGTTTCTATATTCAGCAGCGACATAAAACCTCGCCTTAAAGCCTGAAGTAAACGATAACCAGTCTGTTACTTGATATGTCATAAGCCATGCAGGATCAATCATTATAAGGTTGTATAATTTATATTTTTTAGGTATAAATAAGGCGGGAAGATTTAGAACACTGAGATCAAGAGCCGAAGAAAAATTACCAAGATGCAGAAAGCGGTATTTGGCGTCTAATTCAAGACCTAAAATGAAATAATTATAGTTAAGTTTTATTCCCGCATCAAAATGATCGGGAATTACGGGTTTTCTGTACATAAAATCAATACTTCTATGACTGCCCATGGTATGAACGCCGGTTAAAATTTGACTCTCGCCTTCTTTCAAGACTTTCGCCGTTTTGAAATTACTATTGCTTAAACCAACACAATTTACAAGAGCAAGACTTAAGAAGGTTAAAATAACGTGTATTCTCATTTTTTCATATATACTACCATGCAAAACCAAAGCTTATCATAGGGCCGCAGGGTTTTTGAATTTCTTTTTCTGCAAGAGTAGAATAGTACTCTTCGGTACGCTCATCATAATAAAATTTTTTTACAAGGGGTATCGCATAACCCAGTTCAAAATAAAATCTTGAAGACGGTAAAAGCCTAAAGCTTTTTATGACGCTTAAATTTAATACAGGTATGGGCCGTTTGTGAGGACGACCAAAACTGACAGCGCCGCCCACTGAAAACGCATAACCGTAAGGGTATCTTAAATAATATCTTAATGCCGCAGAAAGACGTTTATCCCACCAATTACTTATACCCGCGCCGAGATTCAATGTCATGTGTTCCGAAATTCGAAAGTCAATCCTGCCGCCAAGGCCCACGGCGCCGTTCCAGCCTATTTCTGCTTCAATAAAAAAGAAATTGATATCGTCTATAGAATAAATATTTATCAGAGATTCTACCAGACTCTGGGCCTCAAATGGCAGTCTGTTTTTATCTTCAAATTTTCTCTTGCCCTTTCTTTCAAAACTTCCATAAATAACATCTAATATTCTTATTTTTACGATAATTTCTTCGTCAACAGCATCAATAGAACCTGTTAGAATTTTTTCAGCCTTTATAATTCTGGCTAAATTAACGAGACATTTTCTTTTTTGACAATTCTCTTTGCCGCCTGATAATTGAAGTTTTTCGTCTTTCAGGGCCTCATCAACAAGAACATCGTCAATAACCCTAAATTTCAAACTTTCTTCAAGCCTGAATTTTACGGCCTTCACTGCCTCTGCAGCCTCTTCGGGCGAGATATCGCCTTCGTAAACAAAGGGCAAAACCGCGATTTTAATTTTTTTAGACGAGCTGCTTAAAGCAAAAAGATTTGAAGAGAATAAACCGGCAAAGCAAATGATTAGAAAAATGAAAGATTTTTTAGAAAATATAAGATTTAGAAATTTATTTTTCATAAGTATAGTCATATATTATAAAAAGAATCTTTTGGTCGGGTCAAGCATTTTTATTTTATATTATATCGAAAAGCGGCGCCGAAATCCCATGAATGATCGTCAATATAATGATTTTTAAAAAATGTACCTTCAAGCATAAGGCCAAAAGATTTACCGATATCAAAAGAGAAAGGAAAGCCATACATTCTTTTTGAAGGCTCATATTTCGGCTTTAAAAACATAAATACCTTAGCTCCCGAGGTAACCGATAACCAGTCTGTTACTTTATATGTCAAAAGCCCTGCCGACGAAGCCGCTACCAGACTGGTTGCCTGAAATTCTTTAGACATGAACAGAATATGCAGATTTTGAATGCTTAAGTTAAGAGCCCCTGAAAAATCGTCCATTCTTATAGACTGATATTTTGCGTCAATTTCAAAACCCAAAGACATTATAGAATCCAATGACATATCTTACAGTTGGTTTTTTATAGATTGAATAAGAAACGGCTCGCTCCGAAAATGGTTTTAGCAAAAAAAACAATATAGGAGCAAGCCATGTACAATATCGAACAAAAGA
>JAOUOT010000050.1 GCA_029880265.1 Spirochaetia bacterium
TATTGAACCGCCGTCAAAATTTAATTGGGGTATTTTTGTTTTACTACTCGTATTCTTTTGGCCCGGCGCTATCTATTACGCCATAAAAAACTCAAAAAACTATTTTAAAAATATAAATATAGATCAAAAATCTATTTTAGAAAACATAAAAAAATACAATCAAGTTTTGAAAAACTAACCCCTGAGCTTATAACCCGCTTATAGGGTCGCCTGCGTATTCGGTCAGGTATTCAAGGTTCTCAATGTATGCATGGTCGCCTTTTTTTTTAAAGTTACAGGTATTCCAATACGAAAGTTTTTATTATACTCATGAATTCATAAGCTTTTTTAGTTTCTTCAAGATCAGGCGAATAAAAGTCGTCAGGATACCTTATTTCTACGGCATATCCCTGCAATTCAGCCGCAGCGTTTAAAATATTTTCGGGAATTTCTTGTTTTTCAGATAACAGGTCTAATAAATAACTTAGGTCATGCGACTTTAAAAAACGAATATCATAAAAAATAAGCAGAGCTTTTAGGTATTTTTCAGAAGCCTGTTGGCAGTGAAAACAGGCAGGTTCTGTGAGTTCCGGTTTTTCTTTTAATATTAATTCTGCCGTTTGATAATCACTCTCAGCTTTTTTCAGCCATTCCTTTAAAAGCTCATCTTTCTTTGACATATAGAGGCTTACCTTCTTCAAGAGCATTCGAAATAAAAGATGTTTTAAGGTCTTTCCACTTTTTAATTTCACTGTTTGTATAAACAAGGATATCTAGCGGCGTAGATATTCCCCTGAGATATTTTCTTATTTCAACGGCCCTTTTATGTCTTGGCAAATCAACATCTTTAATCACCAGCAGATCAAGGTCGCTGTCTTTTTGCGGCGCACCTTTTGCATAAGAACCAAAAAGAATGATTTTATCAGGCATATATTTTTCGATGATAATTTTTACAATTTGATTTATTTTATCTTTTGTTATCACAGAGCTCTATTAGAAAGAGACATTCATCAAATCAAGCACATTTTTTAGAATCTAACTAAGAACGCAGTTTATAGCCCGCGCCAGAAAGTCTGTTTACCAGATCTTCCTGAAGGTTTTTCAGCTCGTCATGCGAGATGGTTTTTTCGGCGTTTCGCCATGTGACCCTCAAAGAAACCGCTTTTTGACCCGCCGGAATAGGGTCGCCCGAATATTCGGTCAGGTATTCTAAGTTTTCAACATAGGTATTATCGCCTTCTTTTTTTGAAGGGTCGGGACGGCCGGCGGTATTGGCGATATTGATAAAATCTTCTTTGATATCGGTTAAAATGGTGCATTCAAAATCGGCAGCGGGAAATTTGGGAACTCTTTTGTAATGGCTCTTGCCATCTTGCGACTTATGCAAATCGCCCACGAAAGTTTCAAAATATAAAACGCGTTTTTTAACGCCCGCCTTTTTCAAAAGACGAGGATTTATCTCTCCCCATTTCAGCAATACTTTGCCGTCTTTTAAAGATTTAATCTGGCCGGCGCGCCCTGCGTGAAAAATTTCTTCTTTAATTCTTTCGGGAAGCTGTTCGTTATAGTGAACGCCGCATCTGAAAACAAGATCGCTTGCCATTGAGGCAAAAGAGACAAGCTTTTCGTTTGTTATTTCATTTTCTGCCCATACGGCGCTTAAGAAATGCCTTTCATCGGGCAGGCTCTCTTCGCCGCCTTCTTTATTGTTCAAATCTTTGGGAACAAAAATTCTTTCAAGCTCAAAAAACCGCAGCGAGTCATGCTCTTTCTGGTTTTTCTTCACGTTTTTCAAAAGACCCGTTAAAGGCGAAATTCTCATGCAGTTTAAATCGGCGGCAATCGAATTTTGCATTCTTATCGGCTCTTTTGCGTAACGCCTGTCAAGCTCAATGTCGTCTTCGCTCTGGAAGGCGTAATTATAGACCTCCATAAACTGGTAGGCGTCTGATAAAATTTTTCGAAGCCTGTGCTCTAACTTTCTAAACTCATTTTTATCTTGCGGAACCTCGCACGATACCATGAAAGGCAGAGGCTCTACATTCTGGTAGCCGGCAATGCGTCCGATTTCTTCGACAAGGTCGTCGGGTATGGTCAGGTCAAACTGTGAACGGTACGAAGGAACCGTTACCGTTAAATTAACGTCTTTTGTTTCGCATTTAAAATTTAACGATTCAAAAATATCTTGTATCTCTTTATCTGATAAATTAATGCTGCCAAGCCGCTGTTTAAGATATGAAAAAGAGGTTTCAATGACATTTTCTTTTGGCTTCTCGTCAAATGTCACGTTTACTTTGCCCAAAACAAGTTCA
>JAOUOT010000011.1 GCA_029880265.1 Spirochaetia bacterium
GAACCGCCCACTGTAATGGTAGAACTATTTGCTAGAAAAACAGCCGTATTTGCCGCCCCCACTCCGTCGCCAATGTTTACGCTGCCCCCTGCATTTACCGCGTAATTCGAGACCGTTGTATCAAAAATACCCTGTTTTATGGTCAATGACCCCGTTGCCGCCAGCTTTCCTGCAAGCTGCCATTGCCCGGCCGCGTCGTCAAAAATCACATTATTAAAAGAAGAGCCGTTAACCGCGCCGTCGGTAAGAATTGCGCGAGGGGGGCCGGGGCCCGTGAAAGTAACAGTTCCCGTATTGCCGTTAAATATGCCGTTGTTGGTAAAGTTGCCATAAACATTTATTGTATTCGCGCCGCCGTTTAGCGTACCGCCCGTGTCTATTGTTAAATTGAAAGCATTGCCACTAGAGTCAACAGTTGCCGTGTTGCCGGGGCAAATCACAACATTGTCGGTTGCTAAAGGTACCGCTCCCGCATCTGCTATAGAGTCACAACCATTTCGACTCCAGCTCGTTGTACTTGACCAGTTTCCCGTTGGAGCAACAAAATAAATTGATGATTTATCTAAAATACTTAGCTCATAAATGGTATCTTCGTCATTCAAAAAATCGAAAACATTTACATAATAAGTACCGGTTGTAGGGGCCGTAAAATTAAATATCTCAGGGTTTAAACCGCTGGCTGATGAGAAAAGAAGAGTAGTTCCGTCAGTATCATAAATATCAAAATCTAAATCTATTGGGCCCAATAAAGAATTAGCGATTATTTTATATTCTATACCAGCCTGAGTTGAAAATTTTACCCAGTCATTATCGCCAATATTAAAAATAGTATGGTCCTGAACAATACCATATGTTGAAATAATATTTGCAGTTGCAGACGAATTATCAACTTCATATGCATCCGCAGAAAGAGGAATTAGTTCTTTAACGCTTATATTATAATCTGACGTTTCATCATTCATCCAGTCAATTACTTGAATGTAATAAACACCGGTTGCCGGAGCTGTCCAGACTGTAGATTCAGGGTTACTCGCTGTAGAAACGGATGATAATAAGGTAGTTCCGTCTGTATCATAAATATTAAAATCAATATCTAATGAACCGGCAACCGCTATGGCTGAAATATTATAATTTAATCCTATTGTAGCATTAAATTTTAACCAATCTTCATCGCCAACAGGAAATATTGTATGAGCCTGACTTGTTCCATCTATTGGTATAATATTTGCAGATGTATAGACATTGTCTGGCTCATAAATATCGCCTCCTATTTCAATAATATTTATTTCATATTCAGCAGTTTCATCATTTAAGAAATCAAAAACATTTACATAATAAGTACCGGTTGTCGGCGCCGTAAAAGTATACACTTCAGGACTAAAAACGGAAGACGCTGAATAAAGCAGAGTAGTTCCGTCAGTATCATAAATATCAAAATCTATATCAATTGAACCTGAAGTTGTGTAAGCCGTTATCGTATAATCAAACCCAGCCTGAGTATCAAATTTAATATAATCGGTATCTGCAATAGGAATAAGATTATGATTTTGTATTGAGCCATCAACTAAGATAGTATTCGTTGTGGCTGCGCTAGTATCATCTGGCTCATATGAATCTTGCGGTATTTGTAGAATGCTTATTTCATAATCAGCGTTCTCATCATCTAAATAATCAAAAATATTAACATAATATATTCCTGAAGCAAGCGCAGTAAAGTCATATACTTCAGGGTTTGAAGCGCTGGCAGAAGAAACCAGTAAAGATATTCCATCGGTATCATAAATATCAAAATCTAAATCTGTTGAACCAACGACAGAATTAACCGTTATTCTGTAGATATAGCCATTGACAGCGTTAAAGCTAACATAATCATTATCGCCAACAGGATCGATTGTGCGATTTTGAATAGCGCCATCAACGGTAATCGAAGCCGCTGAAGTATAAACATTATCAGGTTCATAGGCGTCTGCTATTGCATAGACCAGAGAAAATGGAACCAGCAAAGATAAAATAATAAATAAATAATTATTCTTTTTTGTAAAAATAGATATTATTTTTTTCTTTATATTTTTCATCTTATACAAATCTTTATTTTTTACCGTCTTTTATTTTTATTACTTTTTTGGGTTGCTTGCTTAATTCGCGAAGCTTTACAAAAATTCTATTTGAAATTTCTACAAACTCAGAAGAGCTTATATCTTTTTGTTTTAATGAATCTAAATCATCATGTATTTTTTCTATTATTCTTTTTGCATCAGGCCTCGATAAATCAACTTTATCTTTTAGTTGTTCTAAAGCATTCATATATTTTGTCTGCTTATTTTTTCTTTGGTTTTTTTCTTCTGTTGATTTACTAGATATTTTTATATGATTTGATAAATATTGAGTATCTCTTCTGATTTTATAAATTATTTCATAAAATTCTTTTTTGTCTTTGATTATATCTTTTTTTTGCAATACATCTAGATTATTTTCAATATGCAAAACTAAGTTTTGTATTTCAGAATCATTTGAAACATGGGCCTTTTGCCTGATTTCTAAAGTACTTTTCTTAAGATTTGCGATTAGTTCATTTTTCTCATTATCTGAGGTTTCGTTTTTTGATTCTAAAGAATAAATATTATTAAAAATAATTAAACTTACCAAAAGCGCGAAAATAACCCGTAAAAAACCGGCGGTTTTTTTAGAAAAAAGAGAATAATTAATGTTTTTCTTTGTCTTGTTTTTCACTTTTATTCGCTCATAGTCCCATTTTCCCTTACCTTCACATCTTTTTTTAACAAAAATATACATTTAAAAACAACTGTCAACTATTATATAATAATCAATATAAAGGAAAGAAGCTTCTCTTTTCACGATAATAATATTATCGGCGCACAACTATTCCCTATATTATGTAGACGAATAAAACGGGGATTTTCGACGCGTTTTTTGGGGAAAATGTGTTGAGAATGTCCCATGTTTCGACAGGCGGGCCTTAGGCCAGCTTCGCTGCCAGCACAGTGAAAGCAGGAAAAGAAAGGGGCGCTGCTGACGCTTGTATCGAGCGCAGTCGCTAGCGAAGCTAACCGAAGGCAGATGACGCAGATTGAATATATGAACGCAGATGGGAGGAAGGGAGCGTGATTTTGCAAAATAACCCGGCACAGGCGCTAACTTATAGATATTTACCTGATAGGTTTTACATTTGTCCAATTCAGTTCTATAATACCATTTTCATCTAAAAGAGAAACTATTGATGTAAATTTTTTTCTAAATAATTCTATCAGATCAACAGTTGAAATGTTATCGGTTTTTTACTAATACAAGTTTATAGGGTTCATTTTTTAGAATAAAAGAATAATAAAAATCAGAATCTTTTGAGATTAAAACTCTTTTCTGACGTATAGAAATAAAGCTAATTTCACTATCATCGGTTTTATTTCCTAAAGTTAATTCGCTGGTATGAATTGAATCATAACCCTTTTCTTTAAGAAAGTCTGATATATCTTTTGGGATTTGTGCGTCTATCAAGAATTTCATTAAGCGGTTAGATAAACACTTTTTGATTTTATCATTTTAGACGCATATTCTAAACATGCCTGAATATCTTCATTTTCTAAATCAGGAAACCTTTTCAATAAACTTTCAACAGTATCGCCGCCTGCCAGATATGATAAAATATCATCAACCCCATATCTTAAATTTCGAATAGACGGTTTACCATGCAAAATATTTTGATTTATCGTGATACGCGAAATTATATCTTCTTTTGCCATATATTATATAGATAATAAAGTATTTGTGTACTGTACAGTATTTATTATTAATTATTCTGTTAGTTACAGTTTTCCTGCTTTCCTTATAAATATTACATTAACATAAGCTGAGTTTTGTGCAGGCGGCATTGAGATTTTCCAGAGTGTTGCACGATAATTCATTTCTACAACAATTTATCCGATTTCATTCATATCCCATACTAAGCTATAGACTTTGTAGAAAATGAATACAGTTACCATTTCTTCTAAATATCAAATTGTGATTCCTAAATCGATACGAGAAAAACATGATCTGTCACCGGGGCAAAAGGTCCAGATATTTTATTATAACGGACGAATTGAGGTTGTTCCTATAACTGATATTAAATCTGTTCGGGGCATTGCCAAAGGTATCGACACAGATATTTCGCGGGAAAAGGACAGACTTTGAATATAGTCGATTCGTCGGGATGGTTTGAATATTTTAGCGACTCTAACAGAGCCGATTATTTTTCTGAAACGATAGAAAGCACCGAAAAACTAATAGTGCCAGCGATAACAATTTTTGAAGTATTCAAAAAACTATTAATTGAAACAAATGAAGATAAAGCGTTAACCGCAATCGCTTATATGCAGCTTGGAACAATTGCTGATTTAGATCAGGATTTATCTCTTCTTTCAGCAAAAATCAGTTATGAGAATAAACTTCCTATGGCAGACAGCATTATATACGCGACTGCTTTAAAATATGACGCTACTTTATGGACCCAGGACAAAGATTTCAAAAAGATTAAAGGAAAAATTAAATATTTTCCCAAATAGATTTGCTGGGGCAAAGCTATGTTTTTCCATAGCTATATATTAAAAAAGGCCGCTTAAAGCGGCCTTTTTATCATTTACCGATTCGATAATTTATAGTCTTTAATCTCGTGAAAATTCAGATAACGGTAAACTTCTTTTTCTTTGCCTTTTAGTTTTTCGGCAACGGCGCTCATATATTCGGCTTTTGTCGGTATGCGTCCCAGTTTTGCCGTAACGGCTGCAAGCTCTGCCGAACCAAGGTATACCTGCGAGCCCTTGCCAAGTCTGTTGTCAAAGTTTCGCGTACTGGTTGAAAAAACAGTCGCGTTTTCTTTTACGCTGGCCTGGTTTCCCATACAAAGAGAACATCCGGGCATCTCCATTCTGGCGCCCGTTGAACCTAGAATAGAATAATATCCTTCGTCAACTAGCTGCTTTTCGTCCATCTTAGTAGGAGGCGCGACCCAAAGTCTGCCTTCGACCTGGCCCTCGCCTTTTAAGATTTCGGCAGCGGCCCTGAAAAGTCCGATGTTTGTCATACAGCTACCTATAAAGACTTCGTCAATTTTTTTGGGTCTGTTTGAATCGGCGTGTACTTCTGATAAAGTCGCCACGTCGTCAGGGTCGTTCGGGCACGCGATAATAGGCTCGGTAATTTCATTTAAATCAATTTCAATAACGGCCTTGTATTTCGCGTCGGCGTCGGGTTCCATAAGCTGGGGATTATCGAGCCACGCTTTCATTTTATCGATTCTTCTTTGAATCGTTTTAGCGTCTTGATAACCCGCTTTAATCATAGATTCTAATAGTTTTACGTTTGATTGAATGTATTCCATCACCGGCTCTTTGTTTAGCCTTACGGTACAAGCTGCCGCGCTTCTTTCAGCCGAAGCGTCAGAGAGTTCAAAAGCCTGCTCGGCTTTTAAATCGGGAAGCCCTTCAATTTCAAGAACGGTGCCGTTAAATACGTTAATCTTATTCTTTTTAGGAACCGTTAAATGACCCTGCTTTATGGCTACATAGGGTATCGCATTTACCAAATCGCGAAGCGTAATGCCCGGCTGCATTTCGCCTTTAAATCTTACCAGCACCGATTCTGGCATTGTCAAAGGCATAATTCCCGTAACGCCCGCAAAGGCTACAAGCCCCGAACCTGCCGGAAAGCTAATTCCAACCGGAAAACGCGTATGGCTGTCGGCGCCTGTGCCGACGGTATCGGGAAGAACCATTCGATTTAGCCATGAATGAATCACTCCGTCGCCGGGCCTTAGCGAAACCCCTGTTCTGTTTGAAATAAATTCGGGCAGAGAGCCGTGAAGCTTAATATCTGCCGGTTTCGGATAAGCCGCCGTATGGCAAAATGACTGCATAACAAGATCTGCGTTAAAATTTAACGCGGCAAGCTCTTTAATCTCGTCTCGGGTCATCGCGCCTGTTGTATCTTGGCTTCCTACGGTAAGCGTTTCTACTTCTACGTATGTGCCGGGTTTTACGCCTTTTTTACCGCAGGCTTTGCCTACCATTTTCTGCGCCAGAGTATAGCCCTTGCCGTCGTCTTCGGGCTGTTCGGGATTTTGAAAAACATCCGTTTCGCCAAGACCAAGAGCTTGACGAGCTTTTTTCGTCAAATCGCGTCCGATGATAAGCGGAACCCTGCCGCCTGCTCTTACTTCATCGGCTATGGTGTTTGGGCTCAACGTAAATGTGGCGGCTTCTTTGCCGTCTTTTTCAATTTTGCCCTCATAAGGATAAATATCAATAACATCGCCTGTCTCAAATGAAGTGACGTCTACCTGAATGGGAAGCGCTCCCGAATCTTCGCAGGTCGCAAAAAAGATTGGCGCGATTACGCCGCCAAGAACAACGCCGCCCGTTCTTTTATTAGGCACGCCGGGGATGTCTTCGCCCAAATGCCACTGCACAGAGTTTACGCCCGATTTTCTTGAGCTCCCTGTACCCACTACATCGCCCACATAAGCGATTGTGTTTCCTTTGGTTTTTAACTCTTCAATTGTCTTTAGACCGTCGGCCATTTTCGCCACAAGCATTGACTGCGCATGAAGGGGGATATCGCTTCTTGTGAAAGCCTGACTCGCCGGAGACAAATCGTCTGTATTGGTCTCGCCCGCAACCTTAAATACGGTAACTGTCAGCTTTTCAGGAATTTCTTTTCTGTTTGTAAACCATTCGGCGTTTGCCCATGATTCTACAACCTCTTTTGCTTTCGCGCTGCTTTTTGAAAGCTCAAGAACGTCGTTAAAAGAATCATATACCAATAATGTCTTTTTTAACGCGGCTGCGGCTGCGTCGGCTGTTTCGTCAACCTTTAACGCTTTTACTAAAGCGGGTACATTGTAACCGCCAAGCATCTTACCCAGCGTTTCAACGGCTTCTACTTTTGTTATACATCCGCACTGGGCGCTGCCCTGTATAATTTCGTCTAAAAATTTTGCTTTTACCCCGGCTGCGTCGTCAACGCCCGGATTAATCCTGTTTAAAAGCAAATCTTTTAATAAATTCTGATCTCCTTCAGAATTTTTCAACATTTCGATGACAGTTTCTGTCTGCTCTTTTGAAAGCGGCAGAGGAGGTACGTTTTCTTTTTCGCGCTGCTCCACATGCGCCTTGTATTCGTCTATAAAACTCATATCAAAGTTCTCCTTTTTTATACCGCAATGAATTTCAATATCGCGCTAGCGAATCTTTGATACCCATTGCCAGTCTTAAAATTTCGGTTAAACACAAGCTTGAAAAAGAGTCTTACGATCAACCTTTTTTCTTGATATTTTTAGATTTAAAGAATAGTTGCGGTTGTATTTCGCGGGCCGTTCGCCTTTTTAATAAGGAGAAGTTATTTGAACGCCGACATCTCCGGTATAAAAAAAGAGGATTCAGCAGTATATAGATATTACCCGTCTGCAAGGCGGTAAAAGTTTCGCCTTCGCCTAAAGTATCAAAACCTCCGGGGTAACCAGAATCAACGTTCTCGAAAATGGGCGTACCGTCAGAGTAATACAATGATTTTATATTTTTCTTTGTCATGATTTTTTCTTAAAAAAGACCCCATAAATAGCATTCGCCAAGAAAATCTTTATAAAGAATCGTATAATCGCATTTTTTATAAAAAAGATAGCTTTTATTTTAATAAAATATTTTCCTGTATTCATGGCTTCCTTATAAAATAAGACACTAAATTTGCATAAGGAGGCCATATCTCGACCGGGCTCGATACAAGTGAAAACAAAAAGAGAAATTATTCATAATTCGATAATTCCTTATTTAATATTGATATCTTCTTGATAAGGTAACGGTTTTGATTAATTAGATGCCTATACCGACCACCATTAAAAAAATTAACAAAAAATAAAAAAAAAACTTGCCGCTTTGAATAAAATTTACGACATTAGCACTATGACAAGGTGACTGCTACCACTCCATGCGACAGTATGCCATTTTGGCAGGCGAATATGGAGAAAACCAGTCATAATTAAAAAGTTAAAGGAGAAAACCATGTTTTTAGAGACATTTCAAAAGACAAACCTAGAGAGATTATGGGAAGACCTCAGAAGGGTTCAAAACGCTTTAGACGAAGACTTTTTTCCGATGAGTATATCAGAAAGAAAGGCGTTCCCTCCCATAAATATATTTGAAGACGCTGACGGAGCCACGGCAATCGTTCAAATTCCGGGGGTAGACCCTGAAAAAATTGAACTTTCTGTCACGGGCGACTTGCTGAACATCAGCGGTCAAAGAGAAACAGATTCTTTTAATGAAAATATTTCATTGCATAGAAATGAACTATGGAAAGGAAAATTTTCAAGAAGCTTAAGACTTCCGTTTACGATTGATTCAAACAACATCAAAGCGAACTCAAAAAACGGAATTCTTGAAATCAGACTTCCGAGAACTGAAGAAGAAAAGCCGAAAAAAATCTCAATTACGGCAGATTAAAAGTTTTTTAAGAAAACGAAAAGGAGTAAACCATGTTAAAAAATACGCTTCAAAAAACGCCAAAAGGCGAATCGATGAAAGGCGCCCAAAAAGCTATGCCTGGCGTTGACATTTTAGAAGATGAAGATAATATTTATATTATCGCCGATTTGCCTGGCGTCGACAAAAAAGACGTTAATGTCACTCTTGAAAAAGATATTCTTACTATAGAGGGCAAAAATTCAAGAACTGAACAAGAAAAGAAAGAAAAATACCACGCCGAATTTCAAGAGCTGGACTTCCGAAGAGTTTTTGAAATTAACGAAGAAATTAACGGCGAAAACATAGTCGCAAAGGTTATCAACGGAGTTTTGCGCTTAACGCTGCCAAAGAAAAAACCCGTTAAAAAGAAAATTGAGGTCGAATTAAACTAAAGCCAATTTTCTAAATAAATACCTGCCGATTAAAACTGAGGATGACCGTCCTCAGTTTTTTTTTAAATATTTCCCGTTGAGTTTGCCTCGCGAGCCTTTAATAAATAATCCATGGCCGAGGCTGGTTCGCCGTTAAAAAAAGATAAAACAGATAAATCAAGCCAGTCTTTGGGTTTTTTATCTGTCTTTCTTTCATACATTCGTTTTTTTATGATTACTTTTTGCTTTTGCAGTAAAGACTGTTCTTTTTCCAGCTCTTGATACATTTCGCGCAAAGCCGGATCATTTTCGGCAATTTCTTTATACGCCTCAATTGAATCGCCTAAATCGCCTTCTATTAGTTTCAATCTTGCATATAATTTTTTTAATAACCCGTCTTTAGGCGAATTTGTTATAAGCCTTTGAACATACTTCAAGCTTAATTCATATCTTTTGGTATGAAAATATAAAAGCGCCAGAGCGGTAAGCGCCGGTTTGCTGTCGGGATTTATTTTAAGAGCTTTTTTTATCGACTCTTCTGATTTCTCATTCTGCGATAATTTACCGTACGTGTATCCTAAAAGCAGATATGCCTGAAAAAACATATCGTCTTCTTTTAAAGCCTTTTCAAGCGACTCTTGGCATTCTTTTAACAAATTAGATTTGAAATATTCAACCGAAAGGTTATAAAAAGCTCGTTTGTCAGGTTTTGAGTTTGCCGCCCTCTTGTAACAAAAAATGGCTTTATCTGTCTTGCCTATTCTTGAATATACCGCTCCCGAGTTTAACCATGCGTCAAAAAATGTTGTGTCAATCTTTAACGCCAGCTTATAAAAATTTAATGCGTCTTTATAGTTTCTTTTTTTTTCTTCGCGCAATGCCTGCTCAAAAAACGCGTTTCGCGCCTGTTTTTTTCTTAGATTACCTGAATTAAGCATAATGAGTTCCTATAAGTTTTATTTTCGGTTTTTTTACGCAACTATAAAGCAATAAATCATTCACCGAAAGCAGGCCTGCATGGTCAGATAAAATGAATGCGCCAAAATATTGCTTTTATGAAAACTCATATTATAATCAACGCTTATCTTGCTTTTATTATCGCTTTCTTTCTGCGGCTTAAAATAATAAGCCAAACTCAGCGTATAATCGACAGATTCTTTAGAAGGAACATCTGTTACCTTTTCATAATAACCAACTTCCTGCGATTCGCGAGAAGTCGTGTTTCGAAGATATACATATGCGGCTCGATTGGCCAATAGCCATTGGGGCGATAAAAAGTATTCAAAAGTCAAATGGGCACCATGCCCTATTGTCTTAAATCTTTGAAAATCTTGAAACCAGCCCAGTGTTTCGGCGTATAAACGCCATGTCTTTGATTTTACTCCCAAAAAGGCGTTTAGTTTGATATCTGAATCTTGATCAACGCTCTCAACTCTGTTAAATGCCGCTAAAAAACCTATGCCCGAAAAGAAATTGCCGTCTAAGGAAATTCTGCTTAAAACCTCCTGTCGGCGTATAGAAGTTATGCCGTCGGTATATTTATAAAAAAAAGCGTTTTGCCATAAAAAACGGTCATGCTGATAATCAAGACGTAATCCGTTAGATTTTTTTTCATAAAAAAGATACGACCAAAACCGGCTTCTTTCTGCAAAAGAAATACTATCAGAATCTTCATAAATCTCAAGACCAAAAGGCAGAACAACGCGGCCGGCTTTCAGGCTGAAATCTGACGATAATTTATAATTTATTTCTGCGTCTTCAAGATTAACGCCTTTTTCATTGGCGTTTAGTTGAAAAAAAAGAGATATTGAATCTGTTATTTTATCTGAAATAAAAAAACGAGCCCTTCTTACCCGTAAACCGTCATCATGGGTATCGGTTTTTATGTTCCCCGCCCCTTTGTTTTCAAGATAAGTTTGAATTTGTATATAACCGCCCACTTTACCGCCCACTTTTGAAGCGGGCTCGTTTGTATTTTCATTTATTTTTTTTTCAACAGAGGCTTCTTCAGCCGGTTTCTCATTCTGGCTAAAAAGCTCAAAAGAGAAACCGGTATAAAGAAGTATAAACAATAAATGAAAATTATAGTTAATAATTTTCATTTACCATTTAGAAAACAGAAGTTGTTGTAATACTAAAAGTTTTAACTGTTTCGTCTTCTCCGGCAATTTTACCGTCGGCATTTTTATCTTCATACGTGTATCTGGTATCAAATACAACAGCAACGCCCTCAGATATCTTAATGCCGGCCTTGTAGCCCCATATGGTACTTTCTGACTTCCAGTGTTTTAAGTTAGCGATATTATTTTGCACATAATAGGCCTTAACTTCGCTGATCTTGGGAATCAAACCGTCTTTAATTTTCAATTCTCCCGTTAGAGACTGGTCGTTGGGCTCGCCTGATTTCATTAATATTTCATAATCGGCCTTTATTTCGCCAAGGCCAAAAATATCAAATCCCAGACTGGCAAAAATACCTCGTTTAGCCGTTTCTTGGCGAACTTGGTCAAGTTTTGTCGAAGCAACAGGATTACCGCTTTCATCTTCTACAAAGCCTGCTCTTTCAAGTTCATAGGTATTGTTAAAATATCTAAAAATAAATTTATCGGTTCTTTGTCTGTAGTCGGCCATTAACTTTATGGGACCAACCCTAAGCATAACGCCCGGAGCCGCAAACCCCCAGCCTTTTGTCTGGTGAATCATCGCCCATTGAGCGTAAACATCAAGCTGCATAAAATTTTTCTTGCCCTGCTCGTCTTTGCCTTTGATTACTTCAAATCCGATATCGCCGCCGTATATGGCGACTCTTGACTTATTACCTGACATGGTAAATAAATCTTCTTTATTTGTACCTGATATCAAACCGGCGTTAACCAAAGCGGGAATTACGATATCCGCGGTAGCTGAATCTAAAGCATTACTATAAATATCTTTCTCTACTGCGATATTGCCGTCATATGGGTCGTAATCAATAGCGTCAGGATAGTCGTCGCCGTCGTTATCTCTTAGGCCGTTGTATTGGTTTATGTCTCCGACTAAAGAGGCGCCTACAGAAATTCTGTCTATCGGCTTGTATACAAGTCTTCCGCCGGTAATAACTGACGGATTTGCATTCTTAAGCTCTTTGAAGTTGTTCATAAAATACTCCATGCCAAAGCTTTCGTTATTATAACCCATTTCAAAACCGACTCTTTTATACGTAGGATATTCAACCATATTTGAATAACCCCAAACAGTAGAACCATATCCAAGATATGTGTAATCAAGTCCCCCTGCTCGCAAATACAACGGATCGCCTTTTTTACCCCAGCGAATGTAATAAATCTTATCTAAATAATCTACGCCTTCATCCCAGTCTTCTTTTCGAATGTTGCCCTCTTCATCAAGTAAAATCTGAAGATCAAGGCCAAACCCAAGTTTACTGAAAATGGGGAAATCGCCCCTTATGCCTATTTGTTGATAGTTCATACCGTCAACGGTTGTGGCCCCCGCCACAATTGAATATTGCATTTCATCGCCTGTGCCTGAAGACGACGCCGCCGCTGAAGTCGAATCGTCAGAAGAATCGGCAGTTTCGCCTGATTCAGATTCTGGGGCCGCCTGAGGCTCTGGCGCTGACTGCTCTGATGGTTGCTCGCTTTCTCCTTCAAGCATGTCTTGAACCGTGCCCTGGGCCATAACATGTCCCGAAAAAATGCACAAAAAAGAAACCGCGTAAATTATTTTCATAATTTTGTTTTTAATCATATTTCACTCCTATGTCTTAAATTTAGTAAAAACATCTCTTTCTAAATTTAACTTATCCTTTTAATTTGACGTTTCTTATCTTTATGTTACGACATTTTTTAGATACTGAGGCTATTTTCTGTTTTTTAATGAAAACATTCTCTAACCTCATTAATCTGATAAAAGTCGCCATATCGAATTATTTTTTGATAAGATAATTAATATCTTATAAATTGTCAACGAAAATTACAAAATACTTCTTTTTATTTTCAGCATGTTTTCAATATTATTTGTGACGATATCTATGATAATGAATCCCTATCGTTTTGTTTACGGCCTAACCGGAGTTATCGGCAGCGGGAAAAGCAGCGTTGCCGACATTTTTGAGCAGGAAGGCTGCCTGGTATTAAGAGCCGATAATCTTGCCAGAGAAGCGGTTTCAGAAGAATACGATAATTTTTCTCATGTCAAAGAAAAATTAGAAAAAGCTTTTAAGACAGAGATACTAAATGACTCTAACCAGAATTTGTTTGATAAAAAAGCAAAACTAAACCGAAATGCTTTAAGAAGATTAGTATTTCAAAACGAAAAAGCTTTAAGTAAACTTAACAAGATTATTCATCCCGAAGTTAGAAGAATTTTTAAGAAGAAAATAACAGAAGCGCCAAAAGAAAGCATTATCATCTACGACGTTCCCTTACTTTATGAAACAAAGCTAAATAAAAAAGTCAGAGAAATCATAGTCGTTTACTGCGATGAAAAAACGGCGATAAAAAGAGCGGCAAAACGAATGAAGCTTCATGAAAATGAAATAGAAAATATTCTAAAACGTCAAATTTCCATTGAAAAAAAAAGAAAATCTGCCGATCATGTAATAGATAACAATAAAAAGCTTATCGATACCAAAAAACAGGTTATAAATATATTGAAAAATCTGCATCCAAAAGGAGATTAATAAATGAAAACAGTATATGTATTAAATTTAACGTCAAAAAGAATCGCTGTTTTAACCGGCATGATGCTTATATTCATGGGAACTTCATTTTTTTTCGGGGGCTATTTTGACGCCGATAAAAAAAGCCTTCAATTTCTTTCGTTTTTAAAAAATAAAAGTTACGAGCGCCCTATTGAAGAAATTGAAACCTTTACAATTGAAGAAACCGAAACCAAAGAATTAAACGCGTCTGAAAACGAGTTTTATATGAGACCGGCAGAAATAGAGCCAAAGGGAACTCTTATAACGAAGGAATCTTCTGATAATGAAATCTTAAAACCCTACTCTGCGCCCACAAAGGAAGATACAACTATCTCTAAAACGGAGAATTCTTCTCTCGCGCAAGTTTCTTTCATAAGTCAAGCGCCAAATAAAAAAACCGACCTAAGAGAACATTTTTCTCTTCAGCTTGGAGCGTTTTCAAAAGAATCTGAAGCTGTCGTCTTTCAAAAAGAATTGAAACAAAAGGGCGTCGCCACAAGAATTGACAAGGGAAGTAAATATTATTTTATTCGCACAGGAAAGACTGCTTCAAAAAACGAACTAAATTACCTTTATAATAAAATAAAAAATGAATTAAAAATAAATGTAATGTTTATCAAGAGAAAGGTTTCTAAATAGCATGAGAAACCTTTTAAGTTTAAACGATTTAACAGCCGAAGAATTCAGGCAAATTATAGATTCGGCCATATGGACAAAAAAAAACCCTTATCATTGGTCAGAAACCCTGATAGGAAAACAAATCGGTCTTTTTTTCGAAAAACCTTCTACCCGTACCAGAATTTCATTTGAAGCGGCCGTTAACAAACTAGGCGGCAGGGCCATTGTTCTAAAAAAAGACGAAATTCAAATTTCACGGGGAGAACCCCTGAAAGATACCGCAATTGTACTGGGAAGATACTTAGACGGCCTTGTTGCCCGAACAAATTCTCACAGTACGCTTGAAGTTTTTGCAGAGTATTCGAATATACCCATAATTAACGCATTATCTGACAAATTTCACCCTTGCCAGGCGATAGCCGATTTTATGACAATTAAAGAAAATAATAAAGATTATGAAACAATAAAAATTTGCTATTTAGGCGACGGAAATAATAATGTGTGCCACAGTCTCTTAAACGCATGTTCAATGACAAAAACAAATATATTTGTATGTTCTCCCGAAAAATACGGGCCAGATAAAACCATCGTAGAAAATGCCAGATCAAAAGGCGCAAATATTAAAATTACAACGGATCCTGAAGAGGCCGCAGATAAGGCCGATGTTTTTTATACCGATGTCTGGGTTTCAATGGGACAGGAAAACGAAAGAGAACAGCGTTTAACAGATTTGAAAAACTATCAGCTAAATGACAATCTTCTTAAAAGAGGAAATAACGACTGTATCGTTCTTCACTGTCTTCCCGCTAAAAAAGGCGAAGAAATAACCGAGAATGTTATGTATTCTAAAAATTCAAAAATTTTCGATCAGGCCGAAAATCGTTTACATACTCAAAAATCTTTACTTCACTTCTTTTATTATCAAACCTGACCCACACCTATGAGCTTATTTGACGAATGCTTTAATACCTATAATTTTCTTACAGAAAAACCTAAAAAATGGAACGCCTTTTGGAACAAGGAACTCGAAAAACTAAAGTCAATTCCTTTTGAAATTAAGAAAATACAAAAAGACACAACGTCTACTATTTATACCATTGAATACCACAGCGCCGAAAAACAAAAGATAAAAGGCACGCTGGTACTTCCTGAAAAAGTAAAGAAACCTCCCGTTATTGTATTTTTTCCCGATTATTTCAGCGAAACGAAAATATATAAAAGCCTTAACAATGCAGGTTTTGCGCAATTTTCTGTTCGCTTAAGGGGGCACGAAAACTTTAAACGCTTAAATAAAGAGGCGGTTGAAATCAAATCTGATGAAATAAAAGAAAAATCATACGGATATTTTTCTGAAAATCTTCTGGTTCTTGATAATTATTATATGAAAAACTTATATCTTGACGCCTATAGAACGCTCGAAATTTTAAGACTTCAAAAAGAAATTAATTCTTCACGAATAGGAATATGGGGAACGGGCATCGGCGCCGCAATGGGGTTATTCGCGGCATCGTTTATGAAACGGACCTCGGCTTTATTTCTTGAAAGCCCTTCTTTTGCTCTGCTATCGCTTACTCAAAACATATCGAAAACAAACTATGCCAGAGAAATAAACTCGTTTATTCGAGCTAAAAAAGCGAACAAGCATATTATTAAAGAAAATCTAAACTTGTTAGATTCTATGTATTTTGCCGACAATTTAGAAATACCCGTTCATTTATCGGTAAACTTAAAAGATAAAGAAAATGTTCCCCAAGGGGGGTTTGCGGTTTTTCACCGAATACCATCAGAAAAAGATATCCTAATTTTTACGGATTTGACCGAAAACACTACAGACGATATGCAAAAAACAATTATTCAGACCGCTAAAAACTTTTTTGAAAAAAAAATAAACTAAAGACTTTAATTTAAATTTGTTCTCTTTTTATTTTTTATGCGACTATCAGTTGTATCAAATATTTAACTTCTTTTTTTGGCAAAAAATTCAACCATTCTTGCCAATAATAGAGCCGATATAACTAAATGGATGGTACTTTGCAAAGGAGGCTTCATAAGCCCTTTTAAGATTTGAAGCTGAGGAATTTTCATGCATAAAGCAAAGCTTACAATTAATATTACCAAACTTTTTATATTGCTGCCAAAAGAGCTCATTAGATTTTCGATATAACCGATTGAAAACAATGTCGTTATTGCTATTTCTACAAAAAATGCAATAACCACAAAAAATAATAAATTTTCAAATAAAATAGAAAAATTTAAATTCATTTTTTTCTCCTACAAATTTAACGATATCTTGATTATCGGATTTTATACTAATGTACTTTAAGACGGCAAATTGTCAACAAATTTAGAAAAGCGAGCGCAGTTACGAATTATGGACGTTATATGCGAAAATATCCATAAATCATTACTGCGCCTTAAAAAACTTACTTTATAAAAATTTTAATATATGTTTGAGTTAAAAAAGATCCAAAAACCAGCGCTACCATGCTCATTAACTTAATTAAAATATTAATAGAGGGACCCGATGTATCTTTAAATGGGTCTCCTACGGTGTCTCCGGTAACGGCGGCTTTATGAGCTTCTGATTTTTTACCGCCCAAATGACCTCTTTCAATATATTTTTTGGCGTTATCCCAGGCGCCACCGGCGTTTGCCATCATAATGGCAAGACAAAAACCGCTCACAAGGGTACCAGAAAGCATGGCCATTAAAGCAGCCGGACCTAACAGCAATCCTACTATAACAGGGGTTACAACCGCTAAAATTGTAGGCATTACCATCTCTTTTAATGCCCCATCTGTTGAAATAGCTACGCATCTTTGATAATCAGGTTTTGTTTTGCCTTCCATAATGCCTTTTATTTCTTTAAATTGGCGTCTTACTTCCTGCACCATTGCCATGGCGGCTTTTCCCACTGCCTGCATTGTAAGGGCGCTAAAAAAGAAAGGAATCATTCCGCCGATAAACAATCCGCTTAGTGTTCTCGGATCTGTCAGCAAAAAAACAAGATTATTTTCTTTCATGATCGGCTCTAATATCGAACTTAAAGCGGCCAATAAAGTTAAAGCGGTCAGGGCCGCAGAGCCTATCGCAAAGCCTTTTCCTGTAGCGGCTGTTGTGTTACCCAAAGAATCTAATGCATCGGTTCTTTCTCTTACTTCAGGTTTTAGTTTGCTCATTTCGGCGACGCCGCCTGCGTTATCGGCCACCGGCCCATAAGCGTCTGTTGACAATGTGATACCAAGAGTAGAAAGCATACCAACTGCCGCCATGCCTATACCAAATAAACCCATTGCAGAATTTTCTGCCCCGTTAGACGAGAAAAACGCGACTACTATTGCGACTACAACAGTCATAACGGGAATCAAAGTAGACTTCATACCTAACGCAAGACCTGAAATAATCACCGTTGCGGGACCGGTTTCAGCGCTTTTAGATACTTCTTGAGTAGGTTTGTAGGTATCAGATGTATAATATTCTGTAAAATAACCGATTACGTTACCCGCGGCAAGACCCGCTATTACCGACCAAAATACGCCGGTTCCTAAATTTAAGAATTTTGCTATTAACAGATAAGCAAACACTATAACCAGGGCTGAAGCCACATATATGCCCGTTCTTAGCGACCAAAGCAAATTTTCCTGGGTTGCCTTTTCTTTCGTTCTTACAAAAAAAGTTCCTAAGATTGAAGCGACAATTCCCATACCCGCTAAGCCCAGCGGAGCTATTGCCGCCGACAGAAGTTTTTCGCCTTGAAATGCCGCTGCCGCAAGGGCTATCGTTGCTACAATGCTCCCGACGTATGATTCAAAAAGATCGGCGCCCATACCGGCGACATCGCCTACGTTATCTCCTACGTTATCTGCAATTGTCGCGGGATTTCTCGGATCGTCTTCAGGAATGCCGGCTTCAACCTTACCGACAAGATCGGCTCCTACGTCAGCTGCCTTTGTATAAATACCGCCGCCTACGCGGGCAAAAAGAGCCACCGAAGAGGCGCCCATGCCGAACGTAAAAAGTATATTCCCTATAGCTGTCCAGTCGGCGCCAAGCGAAGATAAAATAATATACCATAAGCAAACCATAAGAAGACCTAAACCGACAACAGTCATGCCCATGATTGTTCCCGACGAAAAAGCGACTCTTAAGCCGCCGTTAAGCGATTCTTTTGCAGCCCATGCCGTACGCGCGTTTGCTCTAGTCGCTATTTTCATTCCTATATATCCGCTTAAAGCAGATACTATCGAACCGGTAAGAAATGAAAATGGAGCCAATATTCCGTAATTGCCGTCGGCTCCATATAAAACAAATAAAAGCGCAAAGATGATAGCAACAAATATTGCAATAGCTCTATATTGTTTGTTTAAGAAAGCGTCTGCTCCTTCGCGAATAGCAGAAGCAATATTAATCATGGTTTCGTTACCCTCTTCTCTTTTTAAGAGTTTGACGGCTAAAATAACCGCGAAAGCAATGGCGGCAATTGCGCCCGCAAAACTTATTATTATACTTTCAGAGACAAAGCCTGCTGAAGAACCCTGCGCAAAGACGGGAAAAGATAATAGCCCCGTTAAGACAGTAAATTGTGTGATTTTTTTCATGTTTCTCCTCTATATTAGTAATGAAGCTTTTTGTTTTATAAATGACGGGTCAATCTTTTTTTGAATCGTCTATAGTTATTGCATATAATTTACGTCCCGCGAATGTTATTATATGATTATTTTCTAAACTCGTTTTACAAAAGACTTGCCTGTAAGTTAAGCGAAATATCTGTGACACTTATTTTTTGGGAGAAATATGTATAAGGTACTAATAATAGACGATAACCACAGTTTTATAGACTCTTTAAAGGTCATGCTTAATGAATTTCCGTTTCAATTTGAATCAGAGTTTCGCTTTATTGACGCAGAAAAAATAATTAGAGAATTTGATAGTTATATAAATCGAACTGAAATAGACAAGATAAATCTTTATCAACAATTAAAAAAATCAGAGACTCAAAAAGAAGAAGAGTCTAATCAAGAAGACGCAAAAGAAAAAAATAAAAAGCCAAGCCATGAAATTGAAAAGCCTATATTAAAAAAGGCGCCAATCAATGATGAGGGTTTTATGTTTATTCTTATTGAACAAGACACTGAAAGAAGCCTTAAGGGACTTGAGTTTATTAAAAACATTCTATCAACCTGCTCAAATTTTAGACCTGAAGATTTTATTCTTTTTTCAACTCAGCCCAATACAATTGAAAAAGAAGCGTTAAAGTCAGGTATTCTTCTGATAGAAAAACCTATAAAATATCCTCTGCTAAAACAAAATCTTAGATTAAGACTAAAAAAAGCCGAAGAAATTGTCAAGCAATGCGGCTCAATCATGACAAATCATAAAATCGAAATTGTTAAAAAAGAAAGAAAAAAAACCTCTGTAACGATAAAAGAACCGAGTAAAAAAATAAAAAAGTCGCCAAAAGAAAGTTCACCAAAACCCCTAAAAAACAATAAAACGCCAAACAAATCGACAAAAAAAACGCCTATAAAGAAAAAAACAAAAAAATCCGAATAGTTTTTATAAAAGATATAAACTATAAATATGCCTAAAGAAAAAACAGATTATCTGGTTATCGGTTCAGGCATAGCGGGACTTGCATTTGCAATTAAAGCCGCTCAATACGGCAAAGTCATCGTTTTGACAAAAGGCAAAAGTCAGGAAACCGCAACATCGTTCGCCCAGGGCGGCATCGCCGCGGCTATCGGCAAAATGGATAACCCGCAGACTCATATGAAAGATACATTAAAAGCGGGCGCCGGACTTTGCGATAAAAAAGCCGTTGAAATACTTGTCAATGAAGGCATTGAAAGGGTACAGGAATTAATAGACTGGGGAATTAAGTTTACGCGCGATGAAACAGGCGAACTAGATCTAAGCAAAGAAGGCGGACACAGCAAACACAGAATTTTACACGCTCATGATTATACCGGACAAGAAATTCAAAAATTATTAATAAAGCTATCAAAAAAAAATAAAAATATAATTATTCGCGAAAATCACATGATTGTCGATTTAATCACCGAACACCATTTTTATACAGAAGAAAAGAATAAAATAAAAACATGTTTTGGGGCGTATGTTTTAGATGAAGAAAACGGCGATATTTATCCTATTATAGCAAATTTTACTTTTCTTGCCACGGGCGGCGCGGGTCGAATTTACTCTTATACGACGAATCCGGCGGTAAATACGGGAGACGGAGTGGCTATCGCCTATAGAGCGGGATGCAGAATTCGAAATTTAGAATTCATACAATTTCACCCGACCGCGCTATACTTTAAAACAGACCCGGCTTTTTTAATCTCAGAAGTTGTCAGAGGTTATGGAGCGAAACTTCGATTAAAAAACGGCAGCTTATTCATGCATAAATATCATGAACTCAAAGAACTGGCCCCCCGCGATATTGTCGCAAGAGCCATTGATTTAGAGCTAAAAAAATACGGCGACGATTTTGTTTATTTAGATATCACAGAAAAAAAGGGCTCTGATCTGAAAAAAAGATTTCCATTAATTTTCAATACGTTAAAAGACAAATTTAACATTGACATGTCAAAAGACTTTATACCGGTAATACCGGCGGCTCATTATTTATGCGGGGGCGTTTTGGTAAATCATAACGCAGAAACAGACCTTAAAAGACTTTATGCCGCGGGCGAAACGGCTTCGACCGGCGTACACGGCGCCAACAGATTGGCTTCAAATTCTCTTCTTGAAGGACTTGTCTTTTCTCACCGGGCCGTAATGCATTCTCTGACAATTAAAGAAAAGCTTCAATTAGAGGATATCAAAGAAAATATTCCCGAATGGAACAAAACCGGCGCCGAAAACCTGGATGAATGGATTTTAATTCGTCATGACTGGAAAGAAATTCAAGATATAATGTGGGATTATGTCGGAATTGTCAGATCAACGGTTCGTCTTGAAAGGGCCTTAAACAGAATTGATGCCATTTATCGAGAAATCCGAAAATTTTACGATAAAACAATAATCACAAGACCGCTTCTTGAGTTAAGAAACATTGCTCTGACGGCCCAAATAATTATTCGCTCATGTTTAGAGAGAAAAGAAAGCCGCGGGCTTCATTTTTCGACGAATTTTCCCGAAAATACAAAACCGTCTCGTCATGATACAATTATAGAGCCCATGCTTTATAAAGAGAGCTTAAAAAAAACAAAAAGAAATTGACCGTTTATCTAATAAAAATACTTAGACTTAAGTAATAATTATGAAACCAGAAATTCACCCTGAATATACAGATACTGAAATTGTATGCATATGCGGAGCAAAGTATAAAACCAGAAGCACAGTAAAAGATTTGCATATAGAAATATGTTCGGCATGTCACCCTTTTTATACCGGCCAGCAGAAGCTAGTAGATACAGCTGGCAGGGTTGATAAGTTTAAGAAAAAATATAAAATGAAATAATATTTTTATTATTTATTGATTTAAAATAATAAACTCAACGCGCCTGTTTTTACTTCTTTTTTCGACAGTAGAATTATCAACAATAGGTTCTTTAGAGCCTAAGCCTTCATAACTGATATTTTCGGGACTAAAATCTGAATTTTCGATTAAGTAATCGGCCACCTTCTTGGCTCGCTTCTCTGACAAATTTTTATTATATGTCTCATCGCCTATATTATCGGTATGACCGCGAATTAAGAAATTTAAATGAGAATAATTCTTAAGAATCGAAATTATATCAGAAAGAACGTCTTTACTTTCAGAGGTCAGTTTGCTTGAATCGAAACCGAAAAGAATATCGGGCAATTGTATGATAATTCCTTTTTCATTTTCTTTCACTACAGGTTTTTCTTCTAAATTTAGAGATTCTATTTTTGCATTAAGCTCGTTTTTTATTTTTGTCTTTTCCGCCGATTTTAAACTTTTTATTTTTTTGTAAAAGCTTTTTATCTTATCTTTAATTTCGTAATTTTTCTTATTTTTATCTTCTACTAAAATTGTATATTCTTCTTGCATGGCGTAAGGGATGCTTTCTTTTTCGTCCCACAGCAATACCGCCTGAACATATCCGAACATTTTTTTTACAGACACTTGTCTCTCTTTTGAACTTGATTCATAATTAATCTGGTAATTAAACGATATCTTATGCACAATTTTTAATCCTTCGTCGGTGTTGATTCGAAGTTTTCCCTGATATTCATATTCTATCGATAACGGAATTTGAATAAAAACGCCAAAGTCTTCAACTAAAACCGCTGGCATCGCCCACCTGTACCCTTTAGACATTTTATTTTGAGCATCTGCGGGATCTTTATTTTCGGGAAAAGTTGGAATACCGCGTATATTTGGCATAAAATATTCTGGGCTCACTTTTGTTGAACCTCTTGGCTCGAGAAAAAAATTCGAAAAATATGAGATATCTTCTTTATAAACAGGTTTATTTTTAGACTCTTGCTTTAAGCGGCTGAAAAAACTTCCCTGCATTAAATAACCGTTTTGAGTATCTATATTTTTTGTTTCTAAAAGAACCCTGTAAAATAAATCGCGATCTACCTGATTCTTTTCTTCTTTAATATATTGCTTTGAATACTTTTTAATTTCAAGAATATCGCCTGTTTCAAATCTCCAGCGCAATATTTTATCGCCTGTTTCTTTGAAAATATCGAATTCTTTCTCGGTCTGATGCTCTGTTTCTTCATCTTTAGAAAGACTTTGAGCGTTAAGAGCGGTTATATAAGATAAAAAGACTAAAAAAACAATATAATTTTTTAACATGTTTGTATTATGCAAAACGCTGGCCAAATTTGCCAAAGGAATGGACGCGATTTCTCTTATTCACTTTGCAAATCATACCCGCGTCCGATTATAATGTAGAATATAAAAATATCGGCTTATTGTCAAGATTTATCCCCTTACATATATTACGTCAAGGGAAGATATTTATGTCGCGATTTTAAACCGCCTTTAATTCTTTCAGTTCATCTAGAATCATTTCAACAATCTTATTCGCTCCGTCTTCAAGTTCTTCTGAGTATTCCATACCCCATGCCTTTATCTCTTTGGGCACGATGCCGAAAATAATTGTCTGAAATTCAATGCCCCTTAACTGCACCAGCGTAAGGGTTTCAAAAAGACCGATTTCATGGGGAGATACTTTATTGGGAAACTTATAGGGTATATCATTGAGCGAAAATCGGTAAACGCTACCGGGTATATCATCGGTTAAAATGGCGTCAACCACAATGACCAGATCAAAACCCTCTTCGAGTTTTCCGGTCAGATACATACCCAGCGTTCCGCCGTCTAAGACTTCAACATTTTTGGGAAATTCATACTCTGCCTGAAGTTTTCTGATTATATGAACGCCGATGCCTTCGTCTTTTAATAAAATATTGCCGACGCCCAGAATCAATATTTTCATCAGGCTTTACCAAGAATCATTTTCTTAAATCGTTTTAAGCCCTCTACAAAAACCATGTAAAGATGAACCATTGTAAAGAATACAAACATCCATGCTATAAGATAATGCAGATACCTCACCCACTGGAGCCCGCCTAAGACAGCGCTTAAACCCATGAAAGTTTCGGGCCAGTATAAAAAAAACCCTAAAACGATTTGCATTCCCGAAATAATAAATACGCTGGTATAAGTAAGCTTCTGCAGCTCTCCATATTCTTTTCTGTCTCCCGTAACAGATATGGGTTCAGAATCTTCTATAAATAAATAATATTTTATGCTTTGTATAAGCTCTCTTCTATTTTTTATGGGATGCGGCATAGAGGTTTTATACGTACCAAGAACATAAAATCTATACGTGTGCCAGAGGCCTATATATAAGAAAAACCATCCGAAGAAAAAGTGAAAAACTCTGGCGTTTCCCATTGCCCCGAAAATATTAAAACTTGCCGAATGAATCTGAAAACCGCTTAAAAGAAGTATGATCATATTTATGATATGACCCATATGAAATACTCTTTCAAAAAAATCAAAAGCAGGTTTCTGGTTTGTTTGTGAACTCATCTTAAACCTCCTTTATTAAGCCACCTTAAACTTATGAATCTCATTTGTCTGCGGATCAATCACATGCACCGCGCATGCAAGACAAGGGTCAAAAGAGTGGATGGTTCTTAAAATTTCAAGCGGTCTTTTCGCGTCGGCAACAGGAGTTCCTATCAACGATTCTTCAAAAGGGCCTCGTTTGCCTGCATTATCTCTCGGCGAACCATTCCATGTGGTCGGCACCACCATTTGGTAATTTTCGATTTTCTTATTCTTAATTTCTATCCAATGACCTAAAGCCCCGCGCGGAGCTTCTGTCGTGCCGTACCCGAAACCTGAATCGGGAATTTCAATCGGATTTGCCGTATCGACATTGCCTTTTGAAATATTGCCAATCAGCTCATCTATCCATTTTTCCATTTCTTTACCGATAAATACCGTCTCAAGAGCTCTTGCGGCTGTTCTTCCTAAAGTTGAGAATAGAGCCGTAGCCGGAGCGCCAAGCGTCTTAAGCGTACTATTTACAAGGTTTTGAACGTCTTTATTGCCGCGAACATAGGCTACAAGCACTCTGGCAAGGGGACCTACTTCCATTACTTGATCTTCATATCTAGGGCTTTTTAACCATGAGTATTTTTCATTTTTATCGAGGTCAATTCCCTTAAAGTCGTTCAAACCGGTATATTTAGGATCGGTCTTGCCATCTTTTGGATGCTTTGCCTCTGCCCCGTCATACCATGAATGTTTCACATGCTCGGCAACTTTCGCGGTATCTGCGTCAAATACCTTTGACAAATCGTGATTTAATATTACCCCGTCAGGAAAAGTCTGGTTTTTGGTATGGTGTTTTGTATCTTGAGGAAAAAGCCCCCACGCAAGATAATTTCCGTGGCCCGCTCCTATACCGCCCCAGTCAAGATAAGCCGGAGCTACCGCCAGAACATCGGGTATGTATACATTTTCAATAAAGCTCATGATCTCCTGCATTAAATACTTAAAACTCGCTATATGATCAACATCAAGAATGCCGCCTACCGTAACCCCTCCTGGAATCACGCTTTGTATATGCGGATTTTTACCTCCGAAAATCGCCTGAAGCTGAGCGGATTTTTTCTGCAGTTCAAGAGCGTCAAGATAGTGCGATACGGCCATTAAATTCGCCTCAGGAGGCAGCTTATAAGCCGGATGTCCCCAGTAACCGTTGGCAAAAGGGCCTAGCTGGCCCGAATCGACAAATTTCTTAAGTCTTGTTTTTACCTTTTTAAAATGATTTACCGAATCTTTCGGCGAATTGTTATGATTGGCCGCGAAAGCCGCCGTTTTTTTAGGGTCGGCGCTTAAAGCCGAGACAACGTCTACCCAGTCAAGGGCGTGTAGATGATAAAAATGTACGGGATGATCATGCAGATACTGCGCGCCCATGATTAAATTTCTGATGATTCTTGCGTTTTCGGGTATTTCAACGCCAAAAGCGTGATCAAGACACTTAACCGAAGCTATCGCGTGAACCGAAGTGCAAACCCCGCAGGCTCTCTGGGTAATATACCACGCGTCTCTCGGGTCTCTGCCTCTCATAAAAACTTCAAAACCGCGAAAAAGCGTGCCTGAAGAGTAGGCGTCTTTTACCTTTCCGTTTTCAACTTCTACTTCAATTCTTAAATGCCCCTCTATTCTTGTTATGGGGTCTATTATTACTCTTGCCATGTTTTACTCCTTTATTCCCTCTATTATTCTTTTGTATCTTCTTCATCGCCTTTGCCAAGGCGGCCCTTTTTCGCTTTTATGGCCGCGTGAACGGCAATGCCGGCTGCAGTGGCCCCCCCGACAACTGCGGCCACTTTATCGGCGCTTACGCTGCCAAATGGCGTTCTATCGGGAAGTCTCTCATAAAAAGGCGTCATTGTATCCCAGAAGTTTCTTTCTGAACACCCGTTGCATCCGTGACCGGCGCCAATGGGCCAGTTTGTACCGTCGTTCCATAAAACTTTGGAACAGTTATGGTAAGTCTCTGGACCCTTGCACCCTACTTTATATAGGCACCATTTTTTTCTATCGCCATCATCGCCGAACCGCTCGACAAACTCGCCGTTTTCAAAGTGGGTTCTTCTGGGGCAGTGATCATGAATTTTTTCTCCGTAAGCAAAGAGCGGTCTTCTGTCATGATCTAAGGCCGGCAGTTTACCAAATAGAAGAAAATGAACAATGGTCGCCACCGAATTTTTCACGTTATGCGGACATCCGGGCAGGTGAACAAATTTTTCTTTCGGCAGACCGGTGGCCTCTTGCACGCCCTTTGCGCCGGTCGGGTTTGGAGCTTGCGCCTGAACGCCGCCAAATGAAGAACAGGTACCCACACAAAGCACGGCCATAGCGTCTTTGCAGACTTCGGTGGCCAACTCAAGACCGGTTTTGCTGCCTATGGTAAGATATATACCGTTATCTTTTGTCGGCACCGCCCCTTCGGCAATAACAATATATTTGCCTTTATTTTCATGAATAGAGTCTTCAAGGGATTTATGGGCCGCGTCGCCTGAAGGCGCCATGATAGTTTCGTGATAATCAACCGAAACAACATCTAGTACAATATCAGTTATGTTGGGATTGCTCGCTCTTATGAAAGATTCGGTATCTCCTGTACATTCGGCAAAGTGCATCCAGATTACCGGAGGACGTTTGGCCGCTTTTTGAATTTCACGAGCTATTATTTGAGTGTATGAAGCCGGCAGACCTAAAGTCGCCGCCGTAACAGCGCAAAACCTGATAAAATCTTTTCTTGGTATCTCTTTTTTACCAAGTTCTATAATCTGATTTTTTAATGACATAAATTATCTCCTTTTTCTTCTACCCAAGGTTGAAACCTTTTATGCAAGATAGTTCAAGATATTCTATGTTCGGTTTTCGAATTGAAAGTCAGGTTTTTCCCTTAACCCACCCTAGATTGATATTAAATATTCATGATAAACTTGGCAACTATTTTTTTCATTTTAATCAACCTGCCTTATGACCTTTATCGCGTCAAAACTGTCGCCTACGGTAATATAAATATAATGCTTGCCTTGCTTATCAAGCGAAGAACTCGAAAAAAGATACTTATAGGCAATAGGATCTGATAGGCCCGCTTTATCTTGTATGGTAAAATCGGTTTCGCCGTTTCCTGAGTTATCGACATCTATTTCTGTTACCGCCGTATTTGATTTGTAAATAATAACTCCGTCGGCCACATTATCGAAACCTAAATAAAGGGAATCTTTATTTACTTGAAACAGGCCTATCGATATATTATTAACTCCTCCTGTAGATGCGTCTATGAAACTATTTGAATCAGCGACCTTAAACCATCCCGCTGAAGTATTGCAGACCGATGTACACTTCCACAATTGCGCCCCTGAAGAAGTTGTACCGCCCGATACGCTGGTTATATTTCTGGCAATATAAAGAGCGTTGTTCCACTTTTGAATAAATGGAACCCCTTTTTCGCCGGGACGAATTTTCTCAAGAGAAGGCAGAACCAGCGTGTAAGGGTTTACAGGGTCTTTGGCCGACCATGCAAAGACCTTTGTCCATGTTCCTGTTGTATTGGGTTCGTCGCCGTTTGCTGAAATATCCCAGGCGTATAAAGCGCCGTTATTGGCCATATAAAAATGAGAATTCGCGTTTATGGTTCCCGCTGGAACATAAGCCATACTGTCAACGCCTACAATAGAGGGCGTGTTTTTCAGGTTGTTGCCTCCCTTGCCAAAATCAGCCAATGTTCGAACGCTTAAATCTGAAGCGGCCCCGCATGTCAGCACGCCTCCCGAATTTATAAGCTTTTGCCGAACCAGTATCGGAGCCTGGGTCCCCTGATTGCTTGACAAACCGGCATAGTAGCTGTCTCCAAGAGCAAAGGCGGTCTGTACGCTTTTGGTGTTGGCCCCGCCCGTAGCCGAGAAGGCGCATCCTGTCCAGTTAAGAGTAGTATCAATATCATTGGTAAAATAGGTATGCCCTACTCCGTCTTTTAAAGGACCCACCATTAAAATTTCAAAATCTTCGCCGCCTGCGCTGATGGTACCCGAATTAAAGCCTACGATACCTCTCTCTCCGTTAGGGCCAAGGTCTACATTACAAACCGAAGGAGAAGTTCCAAAACCGAATGTTCCGGTGCCTGCGCATACCGATCCCCCCGCTAAAAAGATAGTCATTATTGGAGAGCTTCCGTCGGCCTCAAATCTAAATGCTCCTGAATTTTCGTCGTTGGGCCCAAGATAAATTCTCTTTTGATAGTTAAAGGCAAAAGAGAAACTGGTTCCATCGGCAAACGGGTCAACGAATAGAGAACCTTCGCCAAGATCGTCAATAATCGTACCGTTCCCTTGAAAAGTGGCCCTGTTTTCGGGCGCGGGAGACAGATTATTTCCGGCGATATCCTGAGGTATGTAAGCAACGCCGTTATTAGCGTAAGGGGTCACTGTATAAAAACTGCCGTATTGCACGTCATTATGCGTTAAAATGAAAACCGAAGGGTCAGATGTTACAGAGACCGAAAGCACCGTTCCTAAAGACGGCGTCAGGGTGTATAGGGCCTGCGAACCGGGTACAGTTGTGTCGACATCAACAACGCAGGTAGCGCCTGATACAAAGGCCGCGCTGCATTCGGCGCTTCCTAGTTGATCGCCTAATCTCATAGGTTCGCTGAAAGTAAGCTGAACCGATGTCGATGAAAGCGATAAAGCCTGAATAAGTCTTGGCAAAGTGGTATCTAGCGAACCCGTTCCTATGGTAGTCGCTTCATTTGGCGCCGAGACAGGTTCAATTTGATTGGCATTGTATATGTTATTCGAGGCGAATATTTTATAAACAGTATCTGAGCACTGGGGGTCTGTTTCAAGATCATAGATTGTATTCGACACGGCTCGAACAGAATGAGGCACCGCGTTTATCGCTGAACAACTTCCCGCGCTGTCAACAGACAAGATATAATTTGACGCTGTTGTCGCGCTGACCGATTCCATCGGCTCTGAAAAAACCAGCCTTAACCAGTATGTTAACCCTATTGTATCATAATAAGAACTCGCGGTTAATAGATAAGGCGCCGTGGTTTCTACAATTGTGTACCAGACCCCGCCTGACATGTTATTTCCCGCGGCGTCAAAGATTTCGCCGGCGGCCGCGCCAATTTGATCGTTTTGTATATCTGATAGAACAAACAAATTATTGGTTAAAAGCCTGACAAAGCCATCGTCTGCCCCGCAGTTGTCAAAATCTAAAGATGCAACTAAAGAAGCCCCTCCAGTATTTATATCATTATAGGCAAAATCGCCCGCGTTTAACTGCCCTCCCGAGCCGCAGGCCGGCATACCCGTATCGCTCCATACATTTTCGCTGAACCATACAAATAACAGGCGATCGTCTTCTTTCGCCGCCGCCATCGTCACAATGGGCACCGCGGCGTCTTTTTCAGAAACATCAGCCGTTAATAGCTGCGCTTTTGTGCTGTCAAGACAGTCTAAAGGACTCGTATTTATGTAGCAGTTATCAGTCGCGTCGCGCAGCCCGGCTGCTCCGGGTGTAGCGGTCAAGTCTGGTTTTGCGCCGGTATCATAGTCGGAACTTTCAGAAAAAGTTAACCATATTATATTATCTATAGGATCTGCATTAAGACTATCTGATGTATCAAGAGCGACATTGTTATAACCGGCCACCTGCCAAACCGTAGTTACATTATTAATCTGGTTATTGGCCACATAACCGGGAAATGTTGTTTCATCGACAACTTTATCAAAAGTAATTTTTACGTGATCGATAAATCCGTTTGAATCAAGGTCGCGATATTCGGCCGAGATAACCACGGGCCCCTTTGCCCCGCCGTCAAATGTTCCCACGATCGCCGGCGGCGATAATACATCAGCTGTATCTTGCGGTAAGTTACCCGCTAAATCTGATACTGTTGAACCTATCGCTTTTATTGTATCGCCGTCGTAAACGGTAGGCAAATCTGACGCGAATGTAACCGTTAAAGTATCGTTTGTATAGCTTGTGTTACCCCATACGACAGAGGCAATATCAGAGGCTGTTCCAAAATCATGAGTATTGTTTAATAGAAAAATTGTATCTAAATCAACGCCGCTTAAATTGGGCGCGTTTGTGCTTTCAGAATAACGTATTTCAAGTTTATCATTGGCGCCTGCAGAACCGTCAATACCTCCGTCATAATGAGAAGCCAGAGAATACCATACATAAGGCTTTGCAGTGTCGGTTTCTATGATATCGGTACTTAAAATATTTCCCGTATTGTAATACAGCTTGCCAATGCCGCTTACGGCTGTCACCGTAGCAAAAGAGGTAGTCAGCTCAGGTAGAACTCCTGTATTTACTGAAGTTGATTCACTGTATTTCACGTAGACCACATTGTCATTTGGCGTATCAGTATCGCATATAGCGTTTAAAGCCGTACCGTGGTCAAGGCGAACTCCTGCATGAGAAGCAATGAGCCATTTTGAAGTAACCGCGCCCTCGGCATTTGCGAGATAACCGTCAAAGGTTGAATCTGTGACCGGTTCAGAAAAAGTAATTCTATAATGGTCAAGAAGACCGTTTACCGGATCGCAGTCAAGGGTTTCGGCTGAAACTACGGTCAGCGTCACGTCGTCGTTATTTATGGTTAAAATTCCCGTTGCGTCAACTATGGCAGCGTTCGCAGAAACATTCGATAACGTTATAATAACGGTTTCGTTTGTCTCTCCTAAAGTATCGCCGTAAACGGTAATATTAAACGTTTTAGACCCCGTTTCGCCAGGCGCCCACGTAAGTGTACCGCTTGCCGCTGTATAATCGCTTAAGACCGCGGTTCCGTTTGAAGCGGCATAATCAACGGTCACAGAAGAGCCGGCGTCAACGCCCGCCATGTTCACTGTAATTACCGCCTGAGACGATCCTGAATTTCCCTCAACAATAAAAGCGTCTAACACTGAAAGAGTCGGCGAGCCGTCGTCGTCTGTTATCGTGGCCGTATGCGAAGAAATCGCGCCTAAAGAGGCGTTTACAAAATTATTCAAACCGAATATGATTGTTTCATCGCCCTCGATATCGGTATCGGCTGAAACAATGTAGCTCGCGGCAAGGCTGGTTACGCCCGGCGTAAACGTTAAAGTCGTCGGAGAGGTAAAAGTATAGTCGGTTCCGCTTGCCGCCGTGCCGCCTGTTTGTGTGACATCGACATTGACGGTTTTGCCCGAAACGGCCGAAAGATTTACGGTTACGTTTTGCGCCCCCGCGCTTTCGTCAAGAGTGGCGCTTGAAGAGGCCGCAAAAAAAACATTGGGGGCCGCGTCATCGTCTGTTATTGTGTATGTATAAACCATATTTGTATCAAGAGCAACACAACTTGCTCCGTTTATAATATCTAAAGTAATCATGATGGTTTCGTCATTTTCATCTGTAGCGTCATTATTTATAGTAATGGGAATATTTCCGGTTAAACTTCCCGGCGGTATAACAAGCGGACTTGCTGGAATCGTAAAGTCTGCTACGGCCGCCGCTGTACCCCCTGTGACGCTGTAACAAACTTCCGTAGAACTTGCCGATGTTGAAGATAATTCGACCGGTATATTTAAGGCAGTAATATTTTCTATATTTGATGAAGATACCGGCGCTGAAAACTGCACAGTTAAAGGCGTTGTGTTTATAACAATCTCGCTGCCATCGGCAATATTAACAACCGGCAAAGCGAGATTTGCGTTATTTAAGGCTTCATCCTGAAGCGTACCGGCGCCAAGAGCCACAGAATTTGCTGTTAAATCGGCTGAAGTATCGTTTGTCATAACGGTATATGTTCCGGTTAATATTGTCGCCGGATAAGACACCGCTGAAATAGAAACAGTTCTGTCAGTTGTACCGGTTTCAAGCGTTACATTGAGCGGGCCGGTTACCAGCGTCACAGGTTCGCTCATGGAAACCGTAATATTTATAATGGCCGATAATCCGTAAGTTCCATCAGCCGTTGAAGATGTAATGCTGTTTATAACGGGAACGGTTGTATCAACAATAATATCTTTATTAAACCCCAGCGATCCGGCTTCTCCTAGTGGGGGCAGAGTTAGGTTCGCAGATGCACCGCCACCGCTTTTTACGATTGTACCGCCCGTAAGAGAATTAGTGGCACTGTAATCTAAATCAGAAGAATTTTGTCCCGCTCCCACGGTATAATCAAAAGTCAGTGTTGTCGTTCCTGTACCCCCAGAATAAGAAGCGCTGCCTGCAGAATTTAAAGCCAGAACGGGGGTACCCGTAACATCGACTACTTCTGAAAAAGTCACATTTACAGATATGAATGAGCCTGCCTTGTAATAACCATCAGAAGCGATTGAAGTAACATTGGTTATGGCGGGTACAGCAGTATCAATGACGATGGCGCTGCCCGTGGCTATCTTTATTAGAGGTAGTGTCAAATCTGCGCTATTGCCGGCGGCATCCTGCAAAGTACCAGAACTTAAAGAAATTGCTGTAGAATCTAAGTCGCCAGAGCTATCCCCAGCTAATACTGTATAAGTACCTGTCAATACGGCAGCGGGATATGAACCGGCAGTTATCGAAACAACCGCGCCTGTATCAAGCGTAACGTCCAGAGTTCCCCCCGACAACGTAACAGGCTCGCTCATGGTAACGGTAACATTGATATTCGACCCGGCCCCGTAAGAGGCGCTGGGCGTTGTAGATGTAATACTGCTGATTACCGGGGCCGTTGTGTCTATTATAATATCTTTGGCCGTAGAAAGAGAACCCGCCCCTGTAAGCGGCGGCAAAGTCAGGTTTGCGTTATTAGCAGCCCCTGTAGATTTTTTGATGGTAGAACCGCCGGACAGCGAAAGTGGTGGCGGATTAGGTGGTTCAGGAGCCGCATAACTTAAATCTCCTGTGGTATCGCCGACGTTTACCGTATAGTCAAAAGTTAGAGAATTTGTACCCGAACCCGATGCGTAATTTACCGTTGCGCCGGTGTTAAGCTTAAGGGCGGGCACACTGGTTACATCTACGGCATGAGAGAAGTTAACCTGAATAGAGACGATATCGCCTTCTTTATAAGAACCGTTAGGCGTTACAGAAGTAACGCTGCTTATTACGGGAACGATTCCGTCGATAACGATATTCTTATTGGCAGATAATGAATCAGTTTCGCCGGGGTTGGGCAATACGAGATTAGCGTTATTGCCGGCAACGTCTTTTATGAAAGAACCGGCTAAAGAAAGCGAATTATTGGCTTTGTAATCTAAATCTACCGATTGATGGTCTGTCTGAACTGTATATTTAAAAACTAAGGCCGATGTATGGCTGCCGGTAAAATAATCTATTATAGCGTCAGAGGCTCCGGTTTCAAGAGTTAATTTAGGTACGAGTCCTGAAATGATTACCGGTTCTGAAAAAACAACTTCTACATATACTATATTGCCCAGGCCATAAGTTGCGTCAGGCGTCAATGACGATGTCACCCAGTATACAGTGGGTAGAGTCGTATCAATCACAAAGTTTTTATTAAAATTTAACGAGCCGATTGTTCCCGGTATCGGCAAAGTTAAATCGACAGGATTTCCTGATATATCTGCAATCGTACTTGAGTTTAACGTAAGCGCCGCCGCTGAAGTATATTTAAGGCGGCTTGAGGTATCTCCCGTATTTACCGCATAGTTAAACTCAAGAGTATTGGTACCCGTTCCGCCAGAATAGATAATTGTACCGACATCAAGCCCAATAGCGGGAAACCCAAAAGTCGTATCGACGACCACTATTTGGTCGAAAATAATCTGAATGGGTATGCTCGTACCCGCTTTATATGCCCCGTCTATAGCCGTAGAGGTAACATTGGTTATAACTGCCGGAACATAATAGGTAACGCCGCTTAAATCAGTCGTTGTCGTTACCTGTATGCCCGCATTGCCGGCGGCGTCATTAAAATCAATTGTAAAAGGTATTACGCCCTCTGTTTCTGTACCGGTCATAATATATGTCGCCGTATATGGCCCTATTCCCGAAACTGCCGCTGTATTGCCCGCGATTGTGACAACAGGCGCGCCCGATAACGCTTCGCTTGCCGTTATATTTAGCGTTACGGTATCGCCTGTTCTTGCCGATGAGGCGCTGTAAACGTTATTCGAAGAGATTGTCACAACAGAAAGAACCGGCAAAATATTGTCGTTACTTTGAATTTCTATGGATGGGTCAAGCAATTCAAACGTATTGTTGTTACATCTAAAACTCCAAAGTATTGAAAGAAACGCTATAAAAAAATGAATGGTTGAGTTTTTTGTATTTCGTCTTTGTATATCAAAAATCTTCATTTTTCAAAACCTGCCTGAAATTTTAAATTAAAACATTGTTTTTTTATTTAAATCTTTTAATTATATATACGGCATATATTATATTTAAAAAACACATTATTGTTACAAATTTATAAACATATTTAGTATTTGTCAACAAACAGAGTATGTTTTTTGGGGAGATTCTTATCTTTCAATTCATTATAAAAAAAGAGTATACAAAGAAACAATATAAAAAACTAATGAAAATATTCTAAATTTTTACTGAGTCAATTTAAGCATTTTATGGAAACCTTAAACATTGAAAACATCTATCTTCTTGCGACAACAGCCTTCTCAGTAGGAATTTTGCACACAATTCTAGGGCCAGATCATTACCTGCCTTTCATATCGCTGTCTCTTTCTGAAAAATGGTCGCTAAGAAAAACGCTTTCTATCGCCATAATCTGCGGATTGGGGCATACTTTAGTTTCTGTCATCATCGGCTCTACAGGTTTTTTCATAGGCTCTTCGCTTGAATCGATTGAAACCATTGACGGCATAAGAGGCGATCTGGCCGCATGGCTTTTGGTCTCTTTCGGTTTTTTATATATGACATGGGGAATCAAAACCGCAATAAGCGGCAAGATTCATTCTCATGTTCATGCTCATGACAAAGGCATAAAACATTCTCACGAACATGACCATTTAGAAACAGATCATAAGCATGTTCATATTCAAGAAACAAAAAAATTCTCTTCATGGTTCATATTTATTGTTTTTATTTTAGGGCCCTGCGAAGCTTTAATTCCTTTAATTATGTATCCTGCTATTCAAAGCCAATATGGCGCGGTTTTATTAATATCTATAATTTTTTCGCTTTCAACGATTGGCACGATGCTTATATTAACAATCTTAGGATACAAAGGCGCCCAAAAATTTCAGTCAAAAAAGTTTGAAAAATATTCGCATTTTATCGCCGGGCTGATTATCTTTTTAGCGGGACTCGGTATCATTTTTGGTTTATAAATAAAAAAGAGAGATCTAAAAATATGTGCGAAGACTGCGGATGTTCAATTTCACAAACGAAATCTCATGTTCATGATCATGAGCGCGGCCATAACCATCCGCATGTTCATAAACATGTATCAGAAAATATAAATCTTACCGTTATCGCGAAAATCCTTGAAAAAAACAATCTAAAAGCCGAAGAGATTAGAGCATTTTTAGCCGAAAAAAATATTTTCTGCGTAAATCTAATGAGCTCTCCCGGCGGCGGCAAAACTTCGCTATTAGAAGAAACCGCAAAATTTCTCGGCAAAAAAATGAGCGTCATTGAAGGGGATCTTGAAACAAATAAAGACGCCGATAGAATTAAAAAGCATGGTATACAGGCATACCAGATAACCACGGGCCAGACCTGCCATTTAGACGCCGTCATGGTTAAACACGGTCTTTCTCATTTAAATCTTGAAAACATAGAATATCTTTTCATCGAAAACGTGGGCAATCTTGTATGCCCCGCAAGCTACGACGTAGGCTCGCATTTAAACGTCGCTTTGCTCTCGATACCCGAAGGCGACGACAAGGCGGCCAAATACCCCGTTATGATTCGAAAAGCCGACTGTGTTTTAATCTCAAAAACCGACCTTCTGCCGCATTTTGAATACAATATTGAAAACGTCAAAAAAGATATTGAAGCAATCAATCCGCATGCGCAAATTCTAAATATATCTATTAAAAATAAAGAGAGCATTAGCGGGTGGATTGATTTTCTGCAGACGAAAAAAAGCCCCTGAACGCATAGTTCGACAAGCTCACTACAGGCCTTCGAACACGAAGGCTAAACTTTACCCGCCACAGATTTTTATGCTCCCGAATTTTTCAAAAACTCTTTGGCGCTCATACCGGTTTCTTTGCGAAAGGCCCTAAAAAAAATCCGCAGCCGATGATACCCTGTTTTCATTTGGCCAACTTCCGCTTATAAAATACTGGTACCCTAAAGCGGCGACCATGCCGGCGTTATCGGTGCATAAAGCGGGCGACGGGGCGATAAATTCGGCTTTTTCTTTTTCGCATACTTTTTTTATTTTTTCTTTGAGAGTTTTATTCGCCATAACGCCTCCGGCTGCAATTACGTTTAATACCTGATAATTTCGAATTGCCCTTTTCAAATTTCTTGCGACAATCTCTATCGCCCGCTCTTGAAAATAATATGCCATGGCTTCTTTTGAATGCATATTTTCATTTTTTTGCAAATAATAAAGAAGGGCGGTCTTAATGCCGCTGAAAGAAAAATCAAGTTTTGACGCCGGCTGATCTTTTAATATTACGGGCAGCGGATTCATCGAGTCAACCCGCTCTTTTGATGAACCTTCTGACGCTAAAAAATCTGCCGCTTTCTTTTCAATATGCGGCCCGCCGGGATACGGCAAATTCAAAAGAGCCGCCGCTTTATCGTAGGCCTCGCCGCATGCGTCGTCTAAGGTATCTCCTATTTTTTTTATTTTAGAAAGGCCTTCGACAATATAAAAAGCCGAGTTGCCCCCTGAAAGCAAAAGCCCTATAAAAGGATATTTGATTTGATGCCCCTCTAAAACCGCAGCGTACAAATGCGCTTCAAGATGATGAATTGGTATGACAGGCGCTTTATAAAACAGGCCCAGGGCCATAGCTGTATTATAACCGACAAGAAGAGAACCGATTAACCCCGGACGCATTGTTACGGCAATATAAGAAACTTTTATTTTTTTTTCTGTTATAAAATCTGTAATTTCTTTTGTAAGATAAGGAATTTTTTCAAGATGGGCCCTGCCGGCTTTTTCTGGCACCACTCCGCCGTATTTTTTATGTATTTCAATTTGACTAAATAAGGGATTTTTTATGATCTCTGCCGCGTTTTTAATTAAAGAAACGCCGGTTTCATCGCAGCTTGATTCAATTCCTATTCCATAAGTATCCATAATAAAGACAGGTAATCATCAAATGAAACATTCTATATTGTCAACCCGATTTTTTAATATTTTTTCAAATCAGAACTTTATATTATATGCTAAAACTGTTAATCTCTTTTCTTCTTTCTGCGATTACGGGCAGTTCGATGATAAACCTTGCGCCCACAGGTTTTTTAATACCGTTTGAATTTTCATAGTTGTTTTCTGCCCATATTTTACCGCCATGACTTTCAACAAAGATTCTTGCGTTATATAACCCTACTCCATGACCCGGTTCGTTATTTTTATCGTTTGGCTGATAATAAAACCCGAAAATTTCTTTTATTATCTCTTCAGGTATGCCGCATCCTGTATCTTCAATGGTAAAATATATATTTTTATTTTTTCTCTCAATATCAATATTAATAAAACCCCCCTTAGGGGTATATTTCAAAGCGTTAGATAAAAGATTATTAAAAACATGAAATCTTAGTCTTTCGATATCCCATTTCACAATGGGCATTATATTTTTTTGATTTATACTTATAGTAATTTGTTTCGCCTTAGATTCTATTTCAAATGTTTGTATGACTTTTTGTATTTCGTCTTCAACATTAAATACTTCCTGAAAGTTTGGCTCTTCTTTGCCTGAGGCAATTTTGTATGTGGTTAAAATGTTATCGACAAGACGATACATCTGTCTGCCCGCGTTATGAATGTATTCAACCATTTCAATAGTTTCAGGCGAAATGTTTTTTTCTTTTAATTCTTCTGATAATATCTGAGAAAAACCAATAATACCATTTAATGGAGACTTTAAATCATGGCTCACCATTGAAAGTATTTCTTTTTCAAGAGAACGGTTTTTTTTATTATTTTGGGCCAATTTTGCCAATTCGTTATATCCCCGCTATATATGACATATTTTTAGTCTTTTTAAGGCGCACTTTTTTTATTTTATTTATCTTGACATTTTGATTAAACGCGTTTTTTTAACAGTCTCTTGCATAGCATAAACCATAAAAAGAAACAACCAGATACGGCGCGTCGCTATGACAAATTAAGCCGATATTATGACCTCATCGCCGGTTTTTTTGAACGAAGATATATAAGAAAAGGACTTCACCTTTTAAACGCGAAGCCTTCTGAAAACATTCTTGAAATTGGCTTCGGAACAGGATACGCTATAACGCAAATTGCCGAAGCGGCGGGCCCTAAAGGAAAAGTTTACGGTATTGATATTTCCAAAGGGATGTATCGCATTACCGAAAAAAAACTAAAAAAGCGAAATCTTTTAAATTCTGTTATACTAAGAAATGAAGATATCTTAAAAAGCAGACTTTCTAATAACTTCTTTGACGGAATTTTCACCAGTTTTACGCTTGAAATTTTTAACGACAATCATATTGAATCTGTTTTAAAAAAAGCTTACCATGCCTTAAAGAAAAACGGCAGAATATGCGTTGTCTGCGTTTCAAGCTCCAAAAAAGAAAAAATACCAATGAGAATTTACAGGTTCATTCATAACAGGCTTCCCAATTTTATCGATTGCAGACCGGTCGATATTCAAAAATTTATTAAAAAAGCCCGATTTCATATTGTCGCGAATAATTTTTTTTCTATCGCGGGAATAACCGCCGCGGCTATTCTCGCGAAGAAATAATTTAATAGGCGATTTTTACAACAATCGCCCCTCTGATATCGTTAAGATTATAATCTACAGCTTTATCGTCTGAATAAATACTTTTTATTTTTTCATACGCCTCTTTATCTCTTGCTTCGCCGCCGCCATGACAGCCAAGACATACAGGCGAATTAATGACTATCGGCGCCATGCCAAAATAAAAGTCGCCTTCTTTAAAATAAACGGGTTTTAATTCTTGTTTATTTTTTTGCGCTATCTCCCATTCTTTGAGAATCTCTTTTTGCTTTTCTGTCGCCATATTCTGAGGATTTCTAAGCTTTAATGAGGTTCTGCCTATTTTAATTGAAGATATCTTATATTCTTTTTTCATGTTTTCTTCAATTTGAGCGATAGACTGCGCCGTATGCTCTAAAGCATATTCGCTGCAAAACTGCACCGAATCTTTATAGCCGGCTTCTTTTACCTTGGCAAATAAAGTTTTTACCATCGGCGGAGCATACATTTTTGTCGCCTTCTTTGATATCTCTTCGGTAAGATTTATCTTCTCTTCATCTGACCCGCAAAATAAAGTTGAAGCCATCGCAAAAAAAATAATTATTATTATTTTTGCCTTTTTAGATACATTCGTTTTTTCTAATATTCTCATAACGATAATTATATTAACGTTTTGACTCATCGACAATTTTTTAATTTTTTATATTGAAATTTTGTTGCAGTTTTTTTTTGTTACCTTATTAAAATTTAAAAAAAATATTTTTATTAAATATTTTTAAGGAGACATCATGCCAAGAACAGTTGCACAAATTGAAAAAGATATAAAGACAAATCAGGCTTCGCAAGACAAATTAAAAACAGCTTTAAAAAAACTAAAAGAAGATCTTTCAAAAGCCAAAGCGGCAGAAAAAGAAAAGGCAAAAGCTGCCGGCGCTAAAAAACCCGCCAAAAAAGCAACCGCCAAGAAAAAATAATATTCTGTTCTAAAAATTATTTGATTATTAGAATAGCTCTTTCGATTTATTATGCTTGCTATTGATTATTCAGTATAAGATTTCGCAAGCATAATAAATACGATATCACATAAAGTTAAAACTTAGAAGAAAACAAGGTACTTTCTAAATTGCTGCGAGCAATTTTAAAGTCATTTAATTCGTCAAGTAAACCGCTTAAATCTTTTTTAACGTCGTCATAACGAGTATGAATATTAGAAAAAGAATTTTTAAGTCCCTCAATATCTGAGCTGAATTTTGAAAAATTCTTCTTAACGCTTACCGGTTTTTCCTGATTTATTTTTTCTGCAACCTGCACGCTCAACTCGTCAATATGATAGAAATTCTCGTCTGTTTTCTGCCGCTGATAAAGTTTTTCTTCAACGCGCTCGTTTTCTTCGGCCAATTTCTCAATAAAATTTGAAATTCTATCCCATTGCTCTTCAAGTTTTTTTTCTGAATCTTTTGATGCCATACTTCTATTTCGGTATTTTTTTAGAAAATTTAAGTTTTTTTATACAAGATCCTAAAAGAAACAAGCAAATTCAAACCACAAATGCAACAATTATTGAAGAAAAGACAGTATACTGGTATTCTAATAGAGTAAGAATTTGCTAAATTTTGTTAATCTTCGTCTGCGCCCATTGACCAGCCATATGCGTTTGACAGAGTACTGCCGCCGGTTGCCGGGTTATTAGACGTTCTTACGGCATTATACCAATCGTAGGTAATGTCGCTCCAGTACCGACCGCCATATTTGATATCAACATTCGTCGAGCCCATATTCGCTTCAGGCATTGCTGTTGTTGCCGTAGTATACGCTATAGAGGGATTAACATGAATATATGCAGATCTATACCCGCAGCCCGCAACTGAACAATAATAATAATCTGAAGCGCCGCATGTATAAGCGTTGTTATCGCCGTCATAGTTATATGAACATTGGCCGTCGGCATCATAATATACAGAATATCCTGACGGACCATATAGATCATTATTATAAGTATAATAAGGATCAGCATAGGCCCCGTCTTCATAAATGCTATACATTCCATATAATATATTATTGTAAAATCGAACACGCGAAACATTGCTGGTAGAAGTTCCATACATTCTCACGGCGGCCCCTATCCATGATTTGCTGGTATATGTATTGATAAAGGTATTATTAATTACATCTACCCAATTTGTACCTGTATAAAAGATTACCAAAGGATTTCTCATGTCGCACCTTATAATATTATTGTAAATATCGGGCCCGGTATTTGTTATATAAATTCCATAACCGTTTTCTATATCGATTAAGTTTGCCTCAATTTTTGAAGTACAACTGGAACAATAAATACCATAGGTTGAATAAGAAGACGTCGAATATTTTTCATAAATATAGTTATATTGAATTAAAGGGGAACCCCCGTTAATATAAATAGCTCTTCTATTGTTATATGTATATGTATAGATATTAATTCCCTGAACGGATGTCGAAGAAGTATAAGCCGAACCCGACATATAAATAGCATACCCGGTAGCTGCGCCGGTATATTTAAAATCTAAAATTGTCGCGGCGCTTCGTATTGTTCTGCCCGAATATGTAGAATTATAATTTCCTAAAAGAGAAATTCCCGCTACCATCTCTACCCCATATTGATCAGCAGTACCCGTAGTATATGTCCCTGATTGAACCGCCACAAAATGCCTGCCATTAGAATTGGCCCCGTTTACCCCATTTTGCATGGTGCCTGCGGGCGAATCGGGATCTGTGCCATAAGAGCTTGTACCGCCGGGTTTTACAAACGTATAATCGTTATTGTACACGTAAAAATATATATAACCTGAATCGGTATACTGACCCCGGTTATCATAAACTCTTACTTTTACGCCCACATATATAACCGACTGATATGTCGTAGAATCAAATGTACAGGTCATGGCCGGCGAATAGTAATATGTTCCGCTATAAGATGTAGAGTTGTTGGACCATTTACACGATGAAGTGCTTGTATAATAAGTATAACTTGCGATGCCTCCGTCATCTGAAGAACCGCCCACATAGACCATATACGAATTGCCGTTCGGGTCATAACTGCCGCCGTAATATTTGCTAATCGATGCCGTAGGCGCGTTATCGGCAACGCAATTTACGGTTACATTGGTTACATCGGTTGTTCCCATGATACCGCTGCCGTTAGATACCGAACATAACTGAAGAGGCCCAGAAGGATGTGTGCCTACGGTAACAGAATAACTTGCGCCCTCGGCAACCTGTGTCGCAAATTCGAAATAACCGTTTGCGCCTATCGATTTATTGTCGCCTCCGTTATTTTTAAGAACAAGCCCGCTTCCTGAAAGACCCGACACAATGCCCGCTACTTTATGTGTGGCCAAAGCGCAAACCACCGACACGTTAGTTACATTGGCTCCTGATATTATACCTGTATTATTAGAAGCGTTACAAAACCCCCCGCCGGCTACGCTTTCAACATTAATTATCCATGACGTACCGTCGTTAACAGGAAACGCATTAAAATTAAAGGCGCCTGTTGCCGATTTTACAAGCGTTGTATTATGGGCGCCCCCAATAAAACGCAATGTAACATTGCCCGATAAATTTCCCGTTATGTTACCGCTTACAGTATACTGGTTTGTAACACAGCTTACTGAAATAGCGCTAATATTGGCTCCCGATAAATTACCGCTGCCGTTTATTACAGAACAAACCTGACTCAACGATGTCGGATTTTGGCTTACCGTTACGATGTAATTTTTTAAATCTTCAATCTGGCTGGTAAAATTAAATGTGGTCGCTCCGTTTGGCATTTCAAGGGTTTCAGTAATTAAACCGCCATCTGCGCTTAAATCAAGTGTTAGACCGTTGCCGTTTAGACCCGCAATTGTACCGCCAACGGTAAACTGATTTGTTACACATGTTACCGAAACATCTAAGACGTCAATCGGGTTTCCTGTTTCGGGGTCGCCGTTATCATACTGGGGTACGGTACCCGTACCGTTTGATACTGAACAATTCTGGCTTGGGTTAGTTGGCTGTGTTTTTACGGTAACATCGTATGAACCCCCGTCAGGAATCACGGTACCAAAAGTAAAAGTTTCATCGCCTGCGACGTTTGTAATACTAATATCGTCGCCAAGATTATTTTGCAAAACAAGCCCCGAACCCGAATAACCGCCAACAGAGCCGCTGACGGAATATGTATTCGTAGAACAGTTAATTGAGACATTATCTATATTTTCTACGCCCATAACACCCTCGCCGTTACTGACGCTGCAGGTTTGCCCGCCTGGCTGGGTATTAATAGTCACTGCATAAGAAGAACCCACAGTAACGCCCGTTGTAAACGAAAATGTCGTTTCTGTATTGATGATTGCAGCAGTGGTCTCTGTGGGCGTTTCGTTAATTGCAAGAGTCAATTTTAATCCCGAATCTGAATATCCATTTATTGCGCCTCCGATAGTGTAAGTATCGTCAATACATGTTATAGTTAAATTTACGTCAGCCGAGCTTATCGTTCCCGTACCTGATGCAACGGTACATGATTGGGCCGCAGGGTTTTGATAAATAGATACGTTATATTGATAACCGTCAGGTACTCTCGTTATAAATGCAAATGTCGAGACGCCCGCCGTCATATTTAATGTTTCATTGGTTAAAAGAGTATTGTTTTGCAGTATAAGTCCGTCAGCGAGTCCTGAGCCTGTGCCTGTTGTGTCAAAACTGCCCGTTACAAGATAGGTATTAACGCAAGCGACTGCAACATCGGTTATATCAAGCAAATTAACGAGTCCGGTATTTCCCGTAAGGGTACAATACTGGTTTGCAGGATGCTGGTTAACGATAACGTTAAAATTTGCCCCGTTTGATATTCCAGTAAACTCAAAGGTCGTCTGTGTCGAATCAACATTCAATGTAATACCGTTTGTCTCTAAAATCAGGCCCCCCGCCGTTAACCCGGTAATGGATCCCGCAATTTTATATGTATTTACCGAACATGAAACAGAAATATTTTCTACGTTTTGTCCGTTTATGGCGCCTTTGCCGTTTGAAACGGTACATGTTTGATTAACCGGCTGTTTTAAGATAGAAACATTGTATTCTGTTAAATTGGCATGATCCGTTCCAAAAGTAAATATGCCGTTTTCGGTAAGCTCTAAATTATCTACACCGTTATTCTGCAAGGTAACCGAAAGCCCCGAGCCTAAACCGTTCAACGTACCACCAATCGTATATTTCGTATCGCTTAGCGGGTCGGTCGGGTTACTTATGGGTATATCAGCCTGAGAACAGGCGTATACAAACATACTCAGTATGAGTATAAAACCGGTATAATTTCTTCTGATTTCTTTTATTAATAGATTCTTATTTTTTTTCATTGCAGTTCTCCTAAAACAGTTTTTTTACTCCCAGATTATAAATATTTTCTTGAAAATTAGATTTATAGATGCGCCGTAGAATATTAAAATCGGGGAAAATTTCAGCTCTTGTTTTTAATTTTGAGTCAACATATTTCATTTGAGCGTATCTGCCGCCCGTAATTAAAATATCGGTCAAAACAATCGTAAAAACGCCAATACAAGCGTACGAGATATAGGCCCTCATTTTATTCGCGTCGTTAGCCGCGTTATAATTGTTGATATAATCATCTTCGGACGAACTTAGGGTACTTTCATACGCCTCAAGTTTTTTTGTATAATCAAAATGTGACCAGATAAAAGCTCCTCCAACGGCCGCCCATAAACCTAAATAGGCGTAACCGCGCTTCTGGTAGGCGTACAAATGCCCCCAACCTGGTATAAGAGCCGTTCGCCATAGCATACCGCCATATGTGACCGGCCCTGAGCCTACAATTCTAATCTTTTCAATCACTTTTTGCGGCAAAGGAGGAAGCTTATTTTTCATCTCTTGACTCATTTTATTGGCCAGATGTTCAATGGCCTCAAACATATTGCTGTCTATGTCGGTTCGCTCTGTTTTGCTTACCATCACTCTTTCGCTCGACACTTCGACCGCTTTCGATACCATCTGCATTTTACCGCCTACTACAGAAAAACTTCCTATAACGACAACGTCAGCCCTGGCCTTTTGACCAAACTCTACCGCGACGTCTTCGTCATATGCTTCTTCGATGTCGTATTTTTTTTCTTTCACCTGCTTTTGCCATAGATTTCTGTTCATCAATTCAAATGTTCCCGTATTTTGCAGCGGATCTAAGAACGCGTCGGGAATACTTACCGCTAAATAATTATACTTATCTTCTTTTTGCGTGTTTACAAAATCGAGAATAAGAACCCTTCTGTTTACCAGTTTTTCGGGATCTTTGACTTCTTTGCCGCTTAATTTTGCGACAAGAGACTCTGCCGCGTTAGGAAATTGTTTTTTGTTGACAATGGTAACTTCTTCGGCTTTTTCGTATTTTTGTTCGGCTACATCTAAAATTTTTGCGTTAATCGTATATTGACCAAACGCTTCTAAGATATTACCAACTAATATTTTTTCGCTTTCAAGCGCGTTTCCCAAATCGATAATACATTGATCTGTCATGCACGACCCTGAACCTACTGCTTGTTTTTTAGCCTGCATGTTCATCATATTTTCAATTTGATCGTTGCTTATGACGTCATAAATTCCTGTTTGAATAAGCGCCGTACGCACTTTTTCAGTAAGATAATCTGTTTCTTTTTTTGATACGCTTTTATCGTGAGAGAAAGGCAGAACAGCAATTCTTTTAGGGGCCTTATTTTCAGAAAAGCCGTGTGAAACTAATAAAGTTGAAAATATATAAAAAATAAAAACTTTTTTCATACCAAACTCCCCAAGAAAAAGTATTTAACTTAAAAATTATATCACATTATTTTGATATATATAATACATATCAATTTATATATCGACCATTTTTTTAGCCGCCTCATTTTGTCAATATTTTATAAAAAAGACTGATACAAACTGTTGTCATCGTTTTACAGATTTCTTATTGATAAAATCATTTTCCAGATAAATTCCTAAATTACCTGAGCCCATATCGGCCCTTTCATAAAATGAACTGTTTTTCTGATTTATGTTTTCTGCATTATCTTTTTTATTCTATCGATAATGTCTTTAATTAATACGTCGTCGGATTTATTTTCTTCACAGTATTCCAGAGCTTTTTTGGCGTCAGGGTTTGCGAAATCTTTTAAATTTAAAATACTTAACAACGCGGCATATACAACATCATTACTTTCGTCATTTTCTACAGCGCCTTTAAGCGCCGTGGTCGGCTTGCCTTTTTCTTCCATGCGACCTAACGCAATGGCTGCGGCAATTCTTACCTTTATGTTTTCGTTATTTGTTAAAGTTTCAATAAGCGCATCAATCGCTTCTTTAGCTACGGCCTTGCCTAAACCTTCGCACGCCTCAACGGCTTTTTTTTCATCGTCTGATTTCAAATCTTTAATATAATCTGCGTTTGCTTTTTGAGCCAAAACGGCCCCCGCAGCGAAAAAATAGATAATAAGTATAGAAATAAATTTCTTTGTGTTCATATCGCCCTCCGTACAACAATATGCTTACAATAATTCATGAGGGCAAGTATTTTTTTTCTTTTTCATGTATTTTGCTATTGCCAAAGCGCCTACCGAATCGCCCCAGACATTGACGGTTGTTCTAAATCTGTCTAAAAACCAGTCAATGCTTATTAAAAGCCCTATACCTTCAAGGGGCAGATTTACCGCCTTTAAGACAATGATCATGGTTACAAGACCGGCTTCGGGAATTCCCGCCGCGCCAATAGCCGCCAGATTTGCCGTAAAAAAAATGATTACCTGTTGAAAAATCGTCAAATCAATTCCGTATGCCTGAGCGATAAAGACGGCAGCAACCGCTTCATAAAGAGCGGTGCCGTCCATATTTACGGTGGCTCCCAGCGGCAAAACAAAACTCGAAACGCTTTTAGGAACATCTTCTTCTTCAGAAACGCTTTCAATGGTTACGGGCAAAGTCGCCGAAGAAGAAGCGGTTGAAAAAGCCGTACCCAAAGCCGGTAAAAGAGTCTTAAAATATTGAAACGGATTTTTTTTGCCGTAATAATGCAGTATTAAGGGCAAGGTAAATGCGGCATGAATGAAAAGGGCAATAATTACGGTAAGAGAATACAAGGCAACCTTTGAAAGCTCGACCCAAAAGGCATCGCCTGCTTTGCCGAATTTTGAGGCTACAATGGCAAAAATACCGATCGGAGCGCTCCATAAAAACCAATGCAAAATTTTCATCGTTAAGCGATTAAGGGTCTCTACTATTTTTATAACCTTGACCGCTTTTTTCTGAAACAACGAAAGAAGAACGCCTGCCGATAAAGAAATTAAAATCAATATAATGAACAAATTAGCCGAAATTCCCGCAAGTATATCGTTCATGGTAAATTCCGATTTTTGCAAAACCTTATCGGGTATTTCATTCTCAATCTGGGCAAAACCGAGACCCGGCTCTATAAGATTTACTAAAATTAAACCGGTTAGTACCGCCAGGGCCGTGGTTAAAAAATAATAAAAAAGCGTCGAACCTCCAAGGGGCCCTATCTGTCGAATGTCTTTTAACGAAGCGACGGCCGAAGTCAGCGAAAATAAAATAAGCGGAATCGCCAGAGCTTTTAATATATTTAAAAAGCCGTCTCCTATCCAGGATATTTTTTGAGCCTGAGCGCCGTAAAGCCATCCGAATAAAACGCCGCACAAGGCTGAAATCACAATGGCATACATTAAGATTAGATGATATTTTTTTGAAGTCATTTTTTATCTATGTTTAGAAAAGAAAACTTTAATAATGGCGCAACCGTTAAAATTTCAAAAGCAAACTTTGCCTCTGCCTTTATTCTTAGCCAGATAAAGTTTCTTATCGGCCCGTTCAAATACTTTTTGAAAATCGTCGTCTTTTTCAAATTCGGCGGCCCCGATACTGCAATTAAAAGAAAAAGAAGTTTTATTTGTCTGAACTTTTTGTTTTCGAATATCTTTTTGAATATTTTTTGCCAATCTTGCGGCGACTTCAAGGGAACAATCGTTTAATAACACGACAAACTCGTCTCCGCCGTAACGTATTATATAATCTGTTTTACGAATATGGGCCCTTAATACTTTCATGAAATTTTTCAATGTTTCATCGCCCGCCGCGTGCCCGTATTTATCGTTAATATTTTTAAATTTATCGAGATCAAAAATAAGAACTGAGCATTTTTCTTCTATCATATCGTCGATAAAATCGAGCAATTTACGGTTAAAGGCCTTTGTCAACGGATCTCTTAACGATTGCTTATATAAAAGGTCGGCTCTTTCTTTTTCTTTCAGCATTTTCAGATAAATATTTTGAATTTCATAAAAAATCAAAACGCCCGGAATAAAGCATATTAAAACCGCGCCGTAATTTAAGAATAACACATAATCTTCATAAAAAAAACATACTACGTCTTTAACAACAAAGGGGAGCGCAAATACAAAGCATAAAAATATTGGAAGCGATTTTTTTTTATTTGTTAAATTCTTGCCCGTGACATAAAATAAATTTAAAAAGAACAAGAAGAATAAAAAATTTGATTTCCTGTAAAAATTTGACAAACTATGCATATCGGCGGGAAGAACCAGAAATCCCGCAATCGACGCGGCAAATAATATAATGGTTATTTTCGCCGCAAGGTTTATCTTTTTCTCTAAGTATATACCGATACCCACAAGAGAGAATATGCCGGCCAAATAAAGAGAACTTAACGTTATTTTTTTCAGTATGGCATACCGAAACGGCAAAAATTCTATATATAAAAAATCGATAAAATAAACGGCGATAAAAACAAACGCCGCTCCGAAAGCGTAAAATCCGTTTTTTGATTTCAATAAATATTTTCTGATTATAATAATTAATATTCCCATGAAAAACATGAATCCTACGGCAAAAGATAAGCTGAGAGTATTTATGAGGTTAATTAGAAAGACATACTTAAATGCGGCGCCGCTTTCGGCAATAAATAAAGGCGCCAATAGCTCTGCTTTATAGAGACTTTTTATTTCAAGTCTAATATAATTTTTATCATTAACCTTTAACAATTGATTGTCAATATTGAAAGCTTTCGCAAGCGTGCGCATTGAAGATTGTCCCTTTCTCATATCGCCTTTGCCGCCGATAAATTTTTCGTTGATAAAGACTCTTGCGCCAAACCCTGAAGACTTTGGTATAACTAAGACAGGCTCGTCGTAATTTTTGTCGTAAATAAATTCCGCTTCTATGATTATACTGCCTAAATTTTCGTTTCTGTCATGTTCCGTAATGTAACTAAAAGGGATGTTGAGCGTCTTCTCGGCTTTATTATCTATTTTTAATTTCAAGTTTTCTTTTAGCTCTAAAGAATCTTCAGGCATATTGTAAATATTAGGGACAATATAAACCAGAATTACTGAAAATATTATTGTAAATATAATATAAGAGATTAGTTTTTGCTTTTGCGTCATATTTTTATAAATTAGGGTTAAATATAGTATTTTATCGCCTTAGAGAGCCAATTATTTTAAGTTATATTTAAAAAAATTGACAAAATATCTTTCTTTTTTTATATTTAACCATGCGATTTAACTGCATGGTTAAATCGCATGGTTAAATACTTCCAAAAAGGAATACACATTATAATGCACGAACCCGACGCCAAAGACAAAATTTTACTAGCGGCAAAACACGAATTCGCTTCAAAAGGTTTTGCGGGCGCAAGAATGAGCGGCATCGCCGAACGAGCGGGAGTAAACAAGGCCATGCTTCATTATTATTTTAACTCAAAAGAAAATCTTTATTCGCATACTCTGCAAAAGTTATTCAATATCAATCTTGAGGCAAATCAAGTAGACTTTGAAAATATAATAAACCGCCCTCTTTCTTTGTGGGAAAAGCTTTACTCGTCTATTTACATAATGATTAACGCCCAGATTAAATTTATAGATTCTGATTTTCATCAGATAATGGCGTGGGAGATGGCCGAAGGGAGAAAACATTTCACTAAGTTTGCAAAAAAATTTCTCATACCGAGACTAAAGACAATGGAGTCTCTCGTTAAAGAAGGCGTAAACCAGGGAATTTTTGCAACCGAAAATTCTTTTATTTTTGTAATTGATATACTTTCTCTTGTTTTATTTTACACTATTAACCGGCCGTTTTACGCAGAGACAGATTTGTACGATAACCTTTACGGAAAAGATCCTCAACAAACTTTGATAAATTTTATAATGAATCATTTTTCAAAGGCGCTGGCTCCTAAGATGTCTGATAACGAAAATTTCAATGTTTCTCAACAGCTTACCGAAAATCTTGAAAATCTACTTAAAAAAACTCAAATCAAAGGGGCCTCTTCATGAAAAACTTATACTCAATAAATACTATAATATTACTTATATTATTCTCAGCAAACGCGGCTTTATACCCTGTTTCAAAAGAAAAACAAACAATTACCGTTTCGGGACATACCCTGGATATCAAAGAAGCCATAAAGCTCGTGCTTCAAAACAACTTGAACCTACGGGCGGCAAAATATGATGTTATTATGTCAGATACCGCGCCCGAAGCATATCAAAAAAAATACGCTCCCGTATTAGAAGCCGAAGCGGGCTATCAAAAGCAAAAAATGCCCGCCTCAGGGAACACTGTTTTCAGCGGAGATACGTTTTTCCAGTGGCAGATATCTACCTCAATATCAAAATTATTTTCTACGGGAACCATGGTTTCAGCCGGAATAAAAGAAAACTGGGCAGATTCAAACGACGAAGAATTTGGCGACCCTGCGATGGGTTTTTATAAACCCGAAGACCCGGCTCTTCATAAGCCGTCGCTCTTTTTTTCAATAAGGCAGGAACTCTTAAAAAACTCTTTCGGCTATTCAGAGCAAAAAATGCGCGAAATTCTTGAAAATAGGGCAGAAATGCAAAAAGAAGCCCTGTTAAGCCAATTAGCGACCCTGGTTGTAGGCGCCTTGGTCGACTATTGGCAGGTATCCATTCAAAAGTCGGCGTTAAAAAACGCCAGGTTACAGCTTGAATCGACAAAAAATATAAGAAATATCATTACGCGAAATTCACGACTGGGGCTCGCAGAAAAATTTGATTTAAACCAGTATAATTCTTTAGTATCTGCAGCCGAAAGCCGTGTTTTTCTCGCCGAACAAATGCATAAAGAAGCCCTGAGAAAACTTCTTAGAACCGTTAATCTGCCGCCTGAAACAGAAATATCGGGCGTAACAAATTTAACGTATACTCTGCCCGATATTCTATCTATTGAAAACTCTCTTGAAGCGGCGTATAAAAAACGGGCCGATTACAAAAATGCTGAACGAGAAATTCAAACAGCCAAACTCGAACAGGCAATGCATGAAAACAACGCCCTGCCCTCCGTTTCGGCAAATTTTTCTATCTCAACCGCCGGTCAAGACGAGGACTTTTCAAGCGCTATCGGCTCTTCGCTAAAGGCCGAATATCCGGCATGGCAGGCCTCTTTAAAAATGTCGTACCCTCTCTGGGATAAAGAATTAAAAACGAATTCAAGAAACGCGGCCTTAAAACTAAAACAAAGCAAGATAAGGCACGAACAGCTTACCGTTGAAATTCGCGACGATGTTTTAAGCAAGCTTGAACGGGTAAAATTACAGTATAAAGTATTGAACAAAATAATAAATGTAAGAGAAGAGTCTGAAAAATATTATGACTTATTGCTAAAAAAAACAAAGCAGGGACGCTTTAATTCTATAGCCTTAAAAAACGCCTTAGACAGTATCTTTAACGCAAAACAGCAGGAACTCGAAGCACTGGTTCAGTATAATGTCTCTTTATTACAGTTTGATTTAGCGAAAAACGAAATTTTTGAAAAATATGAAATAAATATAGAAGAACTTATTTCAAAGGTAGAATAATGCAAAAAATCATAGAATTTTTTATTCATAGAAGCACGTTTGGCAATATCATAACGGGGGCCGTAATCATAGGCGGTCTTATCGCCGGTTTCTCGATGCAAAGAGAGGCCTTTCCGCGGGCAGATTTTGATATTGTGTTTATACAGACTGTTTATCTTGGCGCCTCGCCGCAGGAAGTTGAAAAACTTGTTACGATACCTATAGAACGCGAAGTAAAAAGCATCGACGGTATAAAAGAACTGGGATCAACGTCTCTAGAAAGCCGAAGCGCGGTTGTTGTTCAATTAGAAGCCGAGTTAAAAGAAAAAAATAAAGTTATTCAAGACATAAAAGACGCCGTCGAAAGAGCAAAGAACGATTTTCCCGAAGACGTTAACGATCCCATTGTTCTTGAAATGACTTCAAAGAACTTTCCTATCATTGATATCGTCTTAAACACAAAACCCGGTTCAAAAAAATCTATACCTGAACTCAAATTAAGAGAGCTTACCGATCATCTTATTGAAAATATTGAAGAGATAGACGACGTCGCCGCAGTCAATAAAAGAGGCTACAGGGACCGCGAAATAAAAGTAGAGGTTTCGCCCGATAAGCTTTTCGAATATAATATTTCTGTAGACGAAATCATTCAGGCGTTAAGCTCAAGAAACCTGAATATGCCGGGCGGCAACGTAACCGACAACGGCAGAGAATACGCCATTCGCACCGTAATGGAATTTGAAAATACGAATCAGATTGAAAACCTTGTTGTGCGATTAAACGATTACGGCGGAGCTCTTCGTTTAAAAGACATCGCGAAAGTCACCGACAGTTTTGAGAAAAAAACAAACATAGAAAAAGCTAACGGCGAAGAAGCCGTTATTTTAACCGTTTCAAAAAACGAATTCGGCGACGCCTTAGATCTCGTAGACGAAGTTAAACAAAAAATCGACGACTTTAAAAAAAACGGTCCCGATAATCTTGAAATTTCAACAATGAACGACATGTCTTTTTTCATTCGAAGACGACTTGAGGTTCTTCAGGGAAATATTATTTTAGGCATTATCATGGTTTTGCTGTCGCTTCTTTTCTTTTTAGGATGGAGAGTCTCTTTAATGGTCGCAATCGGCATTCCATTCTCGTTTGCTTTAACCATGATTGTCATGAGCTACTTCGGAATCAGCGTCAACTTAATAAGCATGTTCGGCCTTATCATTGTGTCGGGTATGATAGTCGACGACGCTATCGTCGTCGGCGAAAATGTTTACCGTCACATAGAAAGAGGAGAAAAACCGCTTAGGGCGGCGGTTTTAGGAACGGTAGAAATGACGGCTCCTGTTACCGCGGCCATTGCAACAACCATTATGGCGTTTCTTCCTTTGATGTTTATGGGCGGCATGATGGGCAAGTTTATCTGGGCTCTGCCTGCGGCTATTATCATAGCGCTTTTAGCCTCTTTATTTGAAAGCTTTTTTATTCTGCCCGCGCATATTGTCGATATAACCAAAAACACTACGCCTGAAAAAATATTAAAGAACAAAGAATCGTTTGAATATAAATTTTTTAAAAAACTGCAGGGTCTATACAGGCCCACTCTTGAATGGGCCATAAATTATCGTTATTTTGTTATTTTCATTATTTTGCTTTTATTCGCTTCGGCGGTAGTTCTTATCGGATATACAAAATTTACCTTATTTCCCAAAGTGGGCGTCGAAACGTTCCTATTAAAAACCGAAGCTCCTCAGGGTATCAGTCTTGACGAAATGAATAAGCGCGTCTCTTATATCCAAAACGCCATTCTTGATCTTCCTAAAAAAGCCCCCGATTACGAATTAGACAGCATGGCTTCGCGTGTTGGAATACACCAGGAAAGACCAAACGATCCTTTTACCAAGCGCGGCAATAACTATGCCCAGTTTAACGTTTATCTTACCCCTGAATCTCAAAGAAAAAGAAAAGCTTATGAAATTATCGCCTACTTAAAAGGCAAGATAAACGCTCAAAAACCCGTATTTTTATTAGAGAAAATAAATTCAAGCGAAGCGATAAAATTCTCAAATAAAGATACGGCCTATATTTTTAATTTATCTGATAACGCAAAGCCGACGAGAAACATCAAAATATCCGACGATTTTATTATCGGAGGCGGTATCTTAGAAGATAAAAAAACCGCCGTTTTATATTCAGGAAACAACGATTTAATACTAACCGATATCGAAAATGAAAAAATCTTGAAAAAAAACAAGATAGAATTAAAAAATTATGATACACCCGTCAGGTTTGAAGTTCTTTCAAAAATTAAAGCCGCAATTTTATTTACCGAACTGGGTTATGCTTATAAAATAAATATAGAAAACGGCAAAAAAGATCTTTTATACAGTTCTTCCGCTTCTGTAACGTCTTTTTATTTATCGTCAAATATGTTTATTCTCACAAACGACGAAGGCGAGGCGCAAATCTGGGAAATTCATAACGACGGCTCGCTGTCGAAAAAAGTTTCTATAAAAGACGGTCCGTTAATAAAAAAAGAGGCCGGCCGAGCGACATTTGATTTTTCAGACACCGAAAGCTTAAATCGCCTTGAACATGCGGCTTTTTCAACCGATCAAAAAAGTATTTTTTTGAGTACTTTTGACGGAATCATTTACCTTTACGACATTGAAAAAGAAGAAATTATCAAAGCTTATCGCTTGAACAATAAACCGGTTTTTTGGATGAAACAAGACGGTCAAAATCAGAACATCCTCTGGTTTGGACAAAACAATATGTTTGCGTCTTTTAATCTCGAAACCAGCGAAATTAAACATGAAACAGAAATTGAGGGCGTTATTGAAAAACATATTGATATAAAAAACGGATGGTACGCTTTTGGAAGTCATGACGCTATATTAAAAATTTCAAATACCCCCGATAAAAAAATTGAAATCATAAACCCGGGAAAAATATCCATTGAAAAAATTGAATTTAAACAGATTCACGGCGGCCCTCCTGTGGGCGATCCGGTTTCATTAGAAATAAGCGGAGACGAATTTAAAGAATTAAGAGAAATAGCGGGTATAGCCAAAGAAAAACTAAGCGCCATTGAGGGCGTATACGATATCAGAGATAATTTTGAAGAAGGCAAAGAAGAATTTCACGTTCAAATAAACGAAGAAATTGCCGCCTTAGCCGGCGTAACCGTGGCGCAAATAGGCTCCACCCTTCAGGCAGCTTTTGACGGCAGAGTCGCCACATCTATTAAAAATTCAGACGAAGAAATTGAAATAAGGGTATTGTATCCCAAAGAAATGCGCGAGAAACTATCTACTCTTAAAAAGGTAAAAATAAAAAACCGTATGGGCAATCTTGTTCCTATTACAGAACTCGCGCATTTCAAAAAACATCCCGGCATTTCTCTGATAACCCATGTAGAAAACAAGAGAACTATTTACGTAAAAGCAAATATCGACGAAAGAAAAAACAAGGCGGTCGAAGTAAATCGCCTGATAACCGAAATGATGGGGCCGGTATTAAAAAAATATCCCGGTTATAAAATGAATTCGGGCGGCGAAGTTATGGATACAAAAGAATCAATGCAGAATCTGGGATTCTCGGCCCTGTTGGCTCTTGCGGGAATTGTTTTAATTTTAATTCTTCTTTTTGGTAACTTGAGAAATTTCAGGGTAATCACATCGGCAATTCCTCTCGGTTTTATAGGCGTATCGTACGCTTTTGCTTTTCATAAATTCTTCGATCCAAATCTTGTATTCAGCTTTATCGCGAGTTTTGGCATAGTCGGGTTATCGGGCGTGGTCGTAAACGACTCGATTGTTTTTGTCGACTTTATCAACAGATTAAGACAATCGGGACTAAACCGCCACGACGCCATAGTAGGCGCGGGACTGCATCGTTTAAGACCGGTGATGCTTACGACCATCACAACCGTTGCCGGTCTTTTGCCGACAGCCTACGGTATCGGGGGGGCCGACCCTTTTTTAATGCCTATGGCCCTTGCAATGGCCTGGGGACTTGCTTTCGCCACGCTTATCACCTTAATTGTGGTGCCCGCATTTTACGCCATATGGGAAGATCGGGGATTTGTCTTTCATAAAGCCGTTACCGGCAAATTAAAAAAAGTCGGAGATCTAAAATAATGCGAAATCAAAAAAATAAACCGTCAAAAAACAATAAAACGCCGGTTCATGAGTTATCAAATGAAGAACTTATGCATGAAGCCGAAGAGGCAGAAGTGCGCTTTCAGGAAAAAAATCTTAAAAACTTAGACCATGACGAATTAACCGAAATTCTTCAGGTTCTGGAAAATACCGACAAACAGAAAGAATATGAAATTGTACAAAAAACCCTGAAGCAGAAGAAGGCGCCCCCCATTGAAAAAGAAAAAACGGGCCACCGAATATGGAGCTACTATTACGACAACTGGATTTTCAGATGGATATTTTTTGCATTAGGCGCCGTCATTTATTTTTCATTAGATTTTTTTGTTCCCGATGCGCCAATGAAAAAGAAAGGCGTCATTCTTTTTGCCGCTTATCTTATGCTAAAAACCATATGGCGCATTATTTTGGCAAAGCAAGAATCTTCAGGTTCGACTTTCATGCGCAAAAGAATAGGCATCGTCGTCGTTAACAAAAACGGGCGCCCTTTGGGCATTGTTCAGAATTTCCTGAGAGGATTTTTCAGGGCCTTTCCTTTAAATTTATTCACGGTAGCCCTCATGGAATTCACCAAAAACGATCGCGGCATTCACGATTTTTTATTCGGAAGTTATGTTTTAAGAATAAACGAAGAAGTCGATGAGCTGCAAATCGCCTCGTTTATCAAACAGAATTATTAATTATTACAGATAAATCTGTTTTGATTTTGTTAGAAAAATAAGAAAAAAAAACAAACCACAGAGCGCACGTAGTACACAGAGACCAAAACTACCTTTTTACCCTGTGTACTACGTGTTCTCAGTGATTATATCTGGTAACCTTACTCGCTCTGTACGCTTAACTTGAAACTGACTTTTTTTCCTTTTTTATCTTTGTTCTCTGTGCCTCTGCGGCTAAACCTGATAATCTTACAATAAAAACTAAATTATATTTTCAATCTGCCGAAAGTATAAGCAGTACAAAATTGATCTTCTTTTATGGTTAAGCGGGCAAAGAATAAACCCGCTTGATCATAAAATTTTTTTAATATGAACCAAATAAAAGATTTTCATAACCGGATATTTATCGAAGATACGTTTGATTTAATGGGACGACTTCCCGAGAATAGCGTTGATCTCATTGTGGCCGACGGGCCATACGCCGTAACGACGCACCAGTGGGACAAAGTATCGGGTATACAAGAATATAATCTTAATCTAATAAAAAACTTCAGCCGCATATTAAAACCGGGCGGCAGCGCTTACCTTTTCGGCAAAGACGACTGTATTGACTTTATCGATTACAGACGTTACTTAAATTTAAACGCGAGACTTATATGGTACCAGCCAAGCAGACTGGCGCAGGGCAGAAAAAACTTCACTAAAAATTACGATATCATTTGTTATTTTTCAAAAGGAAAGCCCTCGACATTTAATCTTGACGATATTCGGGTTCCCCAGCTTGTCGAACTTACCCAAAGACTTCGATGCGAAAACGTGCCTTCTGTAAAGCAGGGACGTTTCAATAAAACGAAATTCAACCCCAAGGGCAAAAACCCGGGAGACGTATGGGGAGATATCAAGCAGTTGACCTATCGGTCTAAAGAGCTTATAAACAGACAGTATCTTAATACCATTCAAAAACCCGAAAGACTTCTCGAGAGAATCATTAAAGCAAGTTCCAATGAAACCGACACTGTTTTTGACGCCTTTATAGGCACCGGAACCGCTTTAAAAGTCGGCGCCGATTTAAATCGAAATATCTTTGGCGCAGAAAAAGAGCCCGCTTTAGCCTTTCTGGCCTCAAAAAGATCAAAAATCAAGATTTCTCAGGAAGACGATTTTGCTTTGGCCCATAAAGTCGGCTGAAAGAAAAAAACAAACTCTCGGTTGTCTTCATTCTGTTTTGAATATAATTAAACCGCCTGTGATATGCCGAACCCCTTAAATGCGTCGTATAAGATATTGCTCGATTGTCTTTGCCTATTACCTGAGGAAATTTTTCTTTTGAATATAATTTTTCAAAGACAGCCTTCATGCATCCGTAAACGTCTCCTGTTTCGTTATATATTTCAGGATACCCTTTTAAATCGTTTTGTAAAAGCGGGTTTGAACTTAAATAGCCAAAAAACTCTGCCCGGTTTATTGAAAAGATTTCAGGAAAAGACAAAGCGTCAACGACCATAGACAAAATATTGCCGGCGTTTTTTTTTGATAAAAAAGAAAAATGTTCAAATGAACCGTAACCGGCGTCAATCGAAAATACGACATGCGGATGTATGTTAGCGTTTATTAAAGATGCTAAAGCGGTATCGGCGCACCATATAATTTTAGAACCGTCTTCGGGAACTCTTTTAATATGTTCAATAAATTGATCAACAGAAGGTCCTCCTAAGATAAAAACATCCGCCTTTTTAATTTCATTCGAGACAGGTTTTATTTTTTTAAATTTCTCTTTATTCTTTCTATAATTATAGCTCCATATTTTTTGAAAATGATATACTGTTTTAATTCTTACGGCCGACTTTTGAAAACCGTCTTCTATATACTTTTTAATGAGCCCATATTCTTTTAATTTTATGATAAGCGGATGAAAAATAATTTTATATTTTTCATTTGAGTTTACTTCGTTTATGAAATACTCCCATTTTTCTGCGCTGTTAATTAAAAAAAGATGATTATTGCCGATTTGATTTTCGGTAAAATCTGCGAAAGAAAACCAGATGATCTTACTTTCTAAGGCGCTTATTTTCTTTTGAATTTCTTCATGATAAGGCGCCGCGTAAAAAAGAATTTTATCTTCGCTTCGCGCCTCTAGTATTCTTTTTTCAAGAGCCCGTGTCTCGCGAATTAACGACTTTTCGGTATAGATTAAATTTTCATTTTCAGATAATATCAGATATTTTTCGTCTTTTTTTTCGGTTTTAAATGCGTGAAAAATATCGTACATTTAACGGATAGTTATTGTGTTTATCTTAAACCGTAAAGTAATGCTTCTTGTACCAAGCATTTTTTTACCCAAATATAACTTATAGTATATTGTAAAAGAAGGAATTTCTTTATAGGGCGCGCTTAAAGCGTCATGAAATTTTTTCTTGAATATCAAAGGAAGCGAAAGCTCGCCTAACGCCCCGTTTTCATTAATGCGAATATCTTTAATTTCATGGCGACTGCTATCTTCTTCAAAAGAATAGTATGCCTTAAATTGTTTTTTCCAGTATATTAGCTCTTCTTCTTCAATTTCGTTTATAAATTTCAAATGAAAAGAAAGCGTTTCTTTTTTTTCTAGCGAATCGATAAATTTTTTCATTGTGCCTATCATGTTCGGATTTTCAATAATATAATTTACTTCTTTTTCAAGCAAAGGCGGCATGCACTCATTAGCGGCTAATTCTTTACAAAAAGAAAATTCGCGTTTTTTATTTTCAACAGGAGCGCCGCAAAACGAAAATATACTTATAAAAATAATAAATAAAGTTCTTTTATCTATTTTAGTTTCTGAAAGTATTTTGCGCATCTTTATCGTTGTCTCATTTTTTAATTTAGAATTTTCTTCTGATAAGAACACTTATAAAAACCATGGAGATTATGCAAATTAATAGTAAAATTGCCCGTGTATTAGACGGAACATTTTGGTCTTTTTGCTTGAATATATCTTGCCTTTCTACTTGTTCGTCTGCATGTTTATATCTCATGTACGGATACGCCAAAAAAAATGAAAATATTAAAAAGACCATTTTTATAGAGAAAAATATATATTTCTCTATATCCATTTTTTTATTGAACAATACGAGCAGCGCGCCTGAGATAGTCGATAAAACCAGTGAAATATTCAGAGCCTTAATGTATTTTTGCATTAGCTCTATTTTATAATTTATAAAATACATATATTCGCCGTACTTTTTCAAGACAGGATACATAATAAAAGCTAAAAACAAAGTTCCGCTGCCCCAAAATAAACCGCTGACAATGTGTATTACTACTGAAGACGTAACAATAAATTCCATTCTTATACAAAAATGGATTATATATTATCAATCTTGATAATAAAGTTCGATGAGGCTACCGCCCGGGTCTTTTATCACAACATTCTCGCCATTTTCAATTTCTGAAGGTCCGGCGGTGATTTCATAGCCATGCTCTTCAATTTCTTGCATAGCGTCGGTAAAATCATCTACATCCATAATAAACGACAGCAAAGGAGAACTCATTTCGCAATCAGATTTATTTTCTGCCTTTTGAAGTTTTAGCGTCAGACTATCAAAAGAAACGAAAGCTGAATTTTCTTCTTCAGAAACCAGTTCAAAGTCTAAGAACATTGTATAAAACTCAATAGATTTTTTTAGATCATCTGTTTTAATATTTATATGGTTTAATGACTCGATAATTATCATATTTTTTCCTTATTTTTTGGTTTGTCAAAACTGCATTATAAAACGCGGTTTCAAGCTTTTTTTTAGATAAGTATAAATATTTTTATTTCGAGACGCCGGGGCTTGTGTCAAAATAAAAAACATTTAACGACCAAGTATACAAACAAACCGGTAAATACGATAACAGTTAAATAAATATTGTTTGCAAAAACAGAGTTTATTTGAATATAAACCCTAATGAAAGTAGCTGTAGACGCCATGGGCGGCGATCACGGGGTTAATCCTGTTATAATCGGCTCTGTATTAGCGGCGCGCGAATTAAAGGCAAAAGTTATCTTAGTGGGCGACGGCGAACTTTTAGAGAAAGAGCTGGCCCCTTATCGCGATGTAAAAAATTCGATAGAGATAGAACATGCCGACGAAGTCGTCTCAATGAATGAATCTCCGGTTAAGGCGGTTAGAAGCAAAAAAAACTCGTCAATTGTCATATCAACTAGGCTTGTAAAAGAAGCAAGAGCAGTCGGTTTTTTTTCTCCGGGGAACACCGGCGCGACAATGGCGGCGGCGCTCTCTATTTTAGGCAGACTCGACGGCGTAAAAAGACCCGCTATTGCGGTTCCCATACCCAAAGAAGACGGCACGGTTTCTCTTTTATTAGACGCCGGGGCCAATGTCGATTGCAAAACAGAATATTTAACGCAATTTGCCGTTATGGGAGAAATCTACAGCAGAGAAATTCTATCGGTTTTAAGCCCTAAAATCGGAATTTTATCAAACGGAGAAGAAGATTCAAAGGGAAATGAATCTACCCAGGCTCTTTTTAAACGATTAAAAAAACTGCCGTTTCATTTTGCGGGAAACATTGAAGGAAGAGATTTGTTCGGAATGGGAAAACTCGTAGACGTCATTGTTTGCGACGGATTTACGGGCAATATAACTTTAAAAACCATCGAAGGCTGCGCAAAAAGTATCTTTAATATTTTGCGGGAAAATATAAAAAAATCGTCTTTAGCCAAAACAGGGGCGCTTCTTTTAAAACCGGCTTTTTCGGCAGTTAAACATACGATGGATTATTCTTCATACGGCGGCGCTCCGCTTTTAGGCGTAGACGGAATCGTCATGATTGGCCACGGCTCAAGCGGCGCGCAGGCGGTAAAAAACGGCATTCGTGTTACCCTTGAATTTGCCCGGCACAAAATTAACAAAAAAATCTCGGACAATATAAAACGCTTATTATGATTAATTAAGCAGTTCTAAAGCTTTTTTTAACTGTACGTCAAATTCTAAATCATAAGGATTGCGCTTTTTATATCTGTTAATTTCTTGCTTTAATAAAAAGCGGGCCGTAAAATCTGAGACCTCAAGATTTTTTTCTTTTAATACCTTTTTATATTCGGCCACTGAATTTTCATTGTAATCTTTATGTGTTTTCGTAAAATCAGACAATATTTTTTGGTCGCGTATATCTTTAAGTTTTTTCTTGTCTTCTTTAGTAAAGTCAAGAGATTTTACTTCATAATCGGGTTCAATGCCTTTTTTATGTATCGAAACGCCTGAAGGAGTATAATACTTTTGAATGGTTAACGCTATCGCTGTATTATGAGGCAGAGGAATTACGTTTTGAACAGAGCCCTTGCCAAAAGTTTTTGTGCCGACGACTTTGCCTCTTTTATGATCTTTTACCGCTCCTGTAACAATTTCGCTTGCCGAAGCCGAGCCGTGGTTTACCAGTATCACAAGCGGCAAATCGCCCGCGATTGCATTAGATTCTATGGCCGTAAAAATTTTATCTTGCCCTTTTCTTCTGCCTCTGGTAGAAACAATTACGCCTTCTTTTATGAATAAATTTGCCACCTCATTTGCGGCGCTTAATAAGCCGCCGGGGTTCCACCTTAAATCGAGAACAATACCTTTTATATTCTTCTGTTTAAATTCAGTAATTGCTTCTCTTATTTCTTCTGTTGATGTTTTTGAAAATTGTTTCAATTTAATATAACCTACATTGGACGAAGGCACAATGGCGCTTTCTACGATTTTTATTTTGATGATTTCGCGCACTATATCAAAATATAAAATCTCGTCTTCGCCTTCTCTGGCAATAGAGATATTTACCGAAGTGCCCGGGTCGCCTCGAAGTCTGCTTACGGCGTCAGTCAGACTCATATCGCGGGTCGACTTTTTCTCGATTTCAATAATTTTATCGCCCGGCTGAAGTCCCGCGCGCATCGCCGGCGTATCTTCAATAGGTGAGACTACCGTTAAAACGCCGTCTCTAATTGAAATTTCAATGCCAAGACCCCCAAATTTACCAGATGTTTCTACCTGAAGTTCGTTAAATTCATCAGGCGTCATAAATCTTGTATGTGCGTCGTCTAACGAGGCCAATAGTCCCTTGATGGCGCCAAACCAGAGCTCTTTAGCCTGTGTTTCTTCAACATAATCGTTTTTTACATGATGCAATACGCTATGAAATAATTCATTTAATTCGGGCTCAGAGATTCCCCCGCTTTCGGCTTTGCCCTGTAATTGGCCCCAGGTTCCCAGAGATATAAGAAATATGCCAATTGAAAGGCCAATTATATTTTTTTTAAGTTCGGTCGTTTGCTTTTGTCTCATTTTACCTCTTTGTTTAATGATAATCGCATAGTCAAGAAAAAAAAGGGTTCTATTTAAATTGCGGTTTTTTCTCTATATTCGGGAATTTTACTTTCTTTTGGAATTTTTCCTTTTTTTATCAATTCAATATCATTTTTTATCAGTTTTTTTATATCGGGCTCGAGCAAATCGATAAATACCCTGCCATCCATGTGGTCCATTTCATGAAGAAGAGCCCTGGCAAGAAGCATTTCTCCCTCAAGCGTATTCTCTTCGCCCGATAAATCTTGATAACTTATTTTTACCCACTTTGGCCTTTTTAAGGGCACCGAGATTCCCGGAACCGACAGGCATCCTTCTTCTGAATCTTGCGTCTCTTCAGAGGTTTCAAGTATTTTCGGATTGACAAACGACCCCTTAATAAAACCCGCTTCTTCAAGATCAATTACCATGATTCTTTGCATAAGGCCCACCTGCACCCCCGCTAGACCGACGCCAAGAGCGTCTCTCATGGTATCAAACATATCTCTTACGTTATCGCGAAGTTTTTTATCAAATTCTTTGACTTCGACAGATTTCTGATAAAGTCTTTTATCTTGTATTGTCAGTATTCTTTTTACGGCCATTTTATTGTTTAATAATAACAATAATTTCTAAACTTGTCAAGTTGATTTTTGAGCGAATTGTAAAAATTGCCGGGTTTGCAATTTGTTTATATGACAAATACGCATATACGCATATACCCATCTGATACCAGCTTGTTTTATATTGTATTGAAATGTAAATTTATCTGTAGGTTTTATTGCCCCCCTCGATCAGCAATACGCATCATAAAAGTTGTACCCGAAGCGCCGCTTTCTTTGACTTCAATTGAACCGTCAAGTTTTTCAAGGGCAGATTGAACAATTGAAAGACCGATACCAGAGCCTTCATATTTTGAGTTTTCATTGGCCCGCTTAAATGGCTGAAAGATTTCTTTTTGTTTCTCTGCCGGTATACCGATACCGTTATCGCTGATATCAAATTCGTGAAAACCGTTATTTAGACGGTAATGTATGGTTATTTTAACCGGATCATTTTCATTATACTTAATAGAGTTTCCTATCATGTTACGAAACATGCTGCGAAAAAGCGACCGACTCGAAATAAAGCGCGGCAGTTTATCCTGCTGAAATTCCAGCTTTTTGTGTTCTGTATTGGTTTTAAATGAGTCGGCAATTTCAGCAATGAGCAGATCGGCATCAATGGGTTCATAGACAACCATCTCGTTCTGGGTCTTAATCAAATCGATAGCGTCTTTGATAATCTCTAACATGAATTTTCCGCTGCTATGAAGCAGCTCAAGCATACTATGATTTTCTTCATTTTCGAGAATTTTATCGTCTGTCAACAGAAGTTCTGAAAAGCCGATGATACCGGTCAGCGGCTGTTTCAGATCGTGAGCTAGAATCTGACTGAAATGCTGCATGTCGCGGTTGAGCATGGTAATTTCTTTCATTTTCTGTTCAAGAGTTTTTTTCTGTTCGTACATCTGAAGAAATACATTAATTTTACCAATGAGAATTTTTTCTGCAATCGGTTTGGTCATAAAGTCAACCGCCCCCTGTTCAATTCCTTTAATCTTATAAAAGTCGTCTGAGTAGATGGCGCTTAAAAAGATTACCGGAGTGTAGGCGTTAAGTTCATTTCTTCGAATAAGCTTCATTGTTTCGAAACCGTCCATTTCTGGCATCTGTACATCCATTAGAATAATAGCAAACTCATGTTCGAGAGAAATGGCAACCGCCTCATTGCCGCTCTGCGTTGTTATAATTTCAACAGGAAGATCGTCTAAAATCTCTTCAAGAGTAATCAGGTTTTCTAATTTATCATCTACAATGAGTATCTCAATTTTTTTCATATTTCTCTCCTTATGCTATGTCAGCCTTTTTATCATCGCGATTAACTTCTCCCGGTTGAGCGGCTTGGCAAGATAATCGGTAGCTCCGGCAGCGAGACAGAGGTCGCGGTCTCCTTTCATTGCCTTAGCGGTCAGCGCGATAACCGGAGTTTTCTGGTATTCTTTTAGTTTGCGAATTTCCCGCATTGTTTCATAGCCGTCCATTTCGGGCATCATGATATCGGTCAAAATTAAATCAAACGGCTGCGTGCTTTCTTTCAGCTGTTTGAGGGCAAACAATCCGTTCGCCGCCTTGGTGACGCTGTGTCCCTCGTCTTCCAGCTCTTCGCAAAGCGCAAAGAGGCTTCGCATATCATCATCAATAGCGAGAATTTTAAGAGCATCCCGCGGTTTTTCTGACGCAGTCGAAAGTTGTTTTTGAGGCTTTTCTTGCGCCGCATTTCGTTTGACTGCGGTTAAAAAAAGCATTGACTCGTCGTGAAGGCGTCTTATTGAATCGCCTGATTTAAGCACAATAAAACGCGCATATTCATTGAGTCTGAGGTGCTCTTCTTCAGAAAGTTCTTTCTCGGTATAGATTATCACCGGCGGCAAACTCTCTTTAATGGCTTTAATTTTTTTGAAGAAATCAAAGGGGTCAAAATCTTTTAGATCGATATCAAGAATCATGCAGTTGTAGTCGCGCCGCGTCAAAAGTTCCATGGCCTGCCGCGGATTTTCGACAAAGTCAATTATCACCCGCTCGTCATACTTCGCTGCCATGATATTTTTCAGCTCGCTGATCGGCTCAATAATCAGTATGCGCCCCAGTGATTCTGAGATAATCGACTGGATATTCTCAAGAGCGTGAATAATATCTTCTTCTGAAACCGGTTTTTTAAGATAACCGATGGCTCCCTTTTGTAAGAGCGTATCTGCTTTAGACTTTCCTGAGATGATCTGAACCGGAATATCTGCGGTGTGTTTATTGCCTTTCAGCCGTTCAAGCACTTCTTCGCCGCTTAAATCGGGCAGTTTCAGATCGAGAATAATGGCATCAAGTTTATGTGTCTCGGCAATCTGCAAACCGGCGGTACCATCTGAAGCATAAAGAGAGCGAAAACCGCGGCTATTGCTTAGATCAATCAGAATATGGGCAAATTTTGGATCATCTTCTATGATAAGCACTGTCTGCTGCTTACCAGAAGCTGAAGATGAAAATTCGGGTTGCAGCTTTGCCTTTAATTCAGAGGCAGGCGGTTTATCGGTCAAAGAACCGAAAGACCGGGTATCTCTCTTTTCAGCCGGTTTATTAAAGGGAATATAAACCTTAAACTCGCTGCCTTTGCCTACTTCGCTTTCAACTTCGATGTATCCTGAGAGCTGTTTGATAAACTCTTTTGAGATGGTCAGTCCCAGACCGGTGCCGCCGTAGATGCGAGACGTACTGCCGTCGGCCTGCTGAAAGGCCTCAAATATAAGTTCGAGTTTATCGTTAGGAATTCCGGCGCCTGTATCGCGAATGGCAATGAGAAGAAATGGCTGGTTCCTGTTTTCAGAAAGTTCAAAGCGGGTCTCTACTTTTCCCTGCGAAGTGAACTTAAGGGCATTCGACAGCAGGTTGCGCAGAATCTGAATCAGCTTCTGGGGGTCGGTGTTAATTTCTTTCGGGAGTTCAGAAGAAATTGAAATATTAAAATCTATTTTTTTCTCTTCAAAAGAGTGTCGAAAAGTATTTTCAATATCATTTGCAACGGCGTTGATACTGGTGTCAGCCAGATTTGTTTCAATTTTTCCCGCTTCGATCTTGGCAAGATCGAGAACGCCGTTAATCAGAGCCAGAAGATCATTGCCGCTCTGGTGAATGATGCGCAGCGACTGAATTTGCCGTTCAGTCAGGTTGCCGTCTTTGTTTTTTTCGATCTTTGCAGAAAGAAGAAGCAGGCTGTTGAGCGGCGTGCGAAGTTCATGAGACACATTGGCCAGAAATTGAGATTTATAGCGGTTGGTCTTCTGCAGTTCATCTGCTTTTAATGCCAGTTCATGGGTCATTGCCTCAAGCGACTGGTTGGTTTTTTCTATATTTTTTTTCTGATCTTCAAGCACAGTATTTTTTTCTGCCAGCTCTTCATTGATTACCCGCAGTTCTTCTTGTTGAGCCTGCAGCTCTTCTGCCTGTGAACTGGTTTTTTCAAGAAGAGTTCTTGTTTTAGAGACCTCAAACATCCTGGCCAGTGAAGAGGCTATAATATCAGAATTTTCATTTATGAATTTAACAGATCGGGATAAGACCTGTTCTGAGAAGAGAATCTCCATCGCGCCAAGAGGCATATTCTGCAATAAAAAGGGAACCGTGATGATGAAGCCTCGACTGCTTTCGCCGAGGCCGGTGCCAAAACCGAAATAGTTTTCGCCGGGCTCGTCAGTAAGATGAATTTTCGCCTCAGAATTAAGCATGCTGCCTACAATGCCATCATTTTGACTAATTCTCTGACGCGGCGCGTATGACTCAGGAACTCCGAATGAAGCCGATAGCATAAGTTCTTTATTGTTTGAATCGGGATTAACCGTATAAAACAGACCGCTGCGGCCATTTAAGTATTCTGTAAAAAAAAGGATATAAGCCTGGGCCATTTTGCTGATATCAGAAGATTCATTGGCAATTTCAGCGAGAACCGTACGTCCGTTTCGCTGCCATTCGCTCTCTTCGAGAGATTGCTGCTTTAAACGAAGCGAGCTGGTCATCTGAAGCAGTGAATTACCAAGCCTGTCAGCAGACGACCGCGGATGAATCTCAATATTGTAGTTGCCATCGGCAATTTCTTTGGCCCGTTCACTGTATTTATTCAGGCTCTGTATCATGGTATTAATTGAATGCATGATAGGATGATTCGCATTTTCTTTGGTTTCAAAAGCGGTATTACCCCGCGAAAGCTCAGCGATAGAGTATTCGATACTGCTGAAGGTATCTGCCAAAGAAGTGAAAGCCTGTGAAAGATAATGAAACTCGGCATATTTTTCATAATTCTGTTTATAAAGGGTCATTTCTCCCACAGACATTTTTCGGAATATTTCTGAAAATCGCCCCAGAGGCTCGGTTATCTCATGGGCGAAATTCTTTGAAATCATCCGGCTAAAAGTTATCAATGCAATGGTTATAATCAGAATAAATATTATCAGAAAAAACAGACTGAAAAAAGCTTCTGTAATATCAATTTCAGAGATAAGCACCCAGTCAAAATCGAGTTTCAGTTCTTCATTTAATCTGATATGGGCGAAAGAAGAGAGAACCGCCGTGTTACGGTAATCTTTGGCAATTGCGGTACCTGACTCGTGATTGAGGCCCTGCTGGGCCGCGGTCGTCAACGCTTTCTCATTCATGGGAGCATTACCGATAAAACGCGAACCTGAGCGAAACAGGTAATCCTGACCCACCGCGTAAATCTCCATGCTTTCTGAACCCTGCCGGGCAGGCGCGGTCAGCTCAGTGAAATGATCCGCTGAATAAAAAAGGAAAAAAACGCCCAGAATTTTGTGGGCTCTGTCAAAGACCGGCACGGCCAATACAATATAGGCGCGTTTTTCTGGCAGCAACAGGGACTGATCCATGAGATAAACTTCTTTTTTCTGCAGAGCATGGTCGTACCCGGCGCTTAAAATACGAAGCTCTTTGTCTTCAGAATTCAGGCTGTGCCCTATATAATGAAAATTTTTCAGCGCTATATTTATTTTCTGACTTTCGTGCGATACAAAGAATATCTCTTCATAACCGTTAATCTCTCTGAATTTTTTCAGCCAGATCAGAGCGGTTTCAGCGGGCGTCAGTTTCTCTGCAGAGGTTTTACTGAGCAAATCTTTACTTATTCTTCTCATATTATCAGCAGAGACATTAGATATCAGCGGAGTGAGGTTTACCGCCGCAGAACTTTCAAGCAGATTATGAGCGTCTTTGATTCGATCTCTGAAGTTTTCCAGAAATTGATTGCGCACATACTCTCTGGTAAGAGCAAGCTGCTTATAAGCTTCGGAACGCATCTCAATAAATATAAAGGCAAGTATCAGCAGGTTCATTACAATAAACGGAGCAACCCCAATCAGAAAAAACTTCTTCTTGCTCTGGTTTCTTAGAGTTTCTTTTTTCTCTGTCGCATTCATCATCTATTTTTATCTCCGTTGAATTTATTGATTATTTCAGCTATCTCAATTGGTTCTTCAATTCGATCAGGTTCGCATATCTCAAGGGCGCTTTCGGGCATGGTTGGCGACAGGGCCGAAGACGGTTTTTGAATAATCGTTGTTCCCCCGCGTTTTTGAATATGGCAAAGACCAAAAGCGCCGTCACGGTTGGCGCCCGAAAGAAGAATGCCGAGTAGCTCTGAACCAAATACATCTGACGCCGATTCAAAAAAAAGATCAATTGAGGGAAGATTATAATTAATGGCTTCGTCAAGATAGAGTATGAATCGGCTGCGATTTTCCAGAAGCAGGTGGTATCCTCCCGGAGCAAAATAAAGAATTCCTGAAGATATTTCTTCGTTATCGCTGATTTCTTTAACTTTCATTGTTGTATATTTTGACAAATATTCTACCATAGCCTCTTCTTTAGAGTCACGATTGCGGTGAAAAACAGCCGCAATCGGTATGCTGCATTCTTTCGAAAGATTACTTAATATCTCTTTCATGGCTTCAAGCGCTCCGTAAGAGCCGCCTACGGCAATCAGTTTTATTTCATTTCGCTCAACCACTGCTCGCCTTTTTATATATGGGATATTCGGGAGATACTTTCTCAAAAAAAGAACCCAGCATTTTATCGGGAACCTTTTCTTTGACGCCAATCGCCAGATAGCCGCCTAAAACCAGAGAATCGTACAACAGCTGAAATATTTTTTCCTGAGACGCGGCATTAAAATAAATTAATACATTCGAGCATATGATAAGCTGGGCCTCGATAAAACTCTGATCCTGCAGCAGATTGTGTTCAAAAAAAGAGATCGATTTACGCAGTTCTTCGTTAAAAATCAGACTATTATAATTAGAATGGTAGTAATCGCTCAGACGCCCCTGCCCCCCGCTTTCAATATAATGTTTTTCATTTTTTAAAAGTTCATCTTCATGGTAGACTCCCTCTTTTGCCAGAGCAATGGCCCGCGAGCTTACATCTGTGGCATAGATTGAAGTTCTGCGCAAAAGATCGCACTCAGCGATAAGAATTGCCAGCGAATATGGCTCTTCTCCTGTCGCGCAGCCCGCCGACCAGATATTTACCAGCGGAAAGGTTTTAAGATATGGTATGATCTCACTTCTGATATATTTAAATACCCCCGGGTCGCGAAATATTTCGGTAACGTTTACGCTGACAGCATCTACAAAAGATTGAAAGGCAATTTGATCATGAATAAGAAGAGGAATCAGTTCAGAAATCTCTTTTTTACCCGAATCGTTTAGAAATTTTAAAATGCGCCGTTTGAGAATGGCCTGTTTATATTCTAAAAAACTAAAACCGTACTTAGTCTGAATCGCGCTTATAAGCAGCGAGATTTCCATGTCTGAATGATCTTTTTCGTGATCTTCAGCTTTCAGAATATCATGATTCATAAATTTTTTTATTTAATTTGAAATACCAATCTTCTTGAACATTGTTGCGGTTCTTAACTTTATTAAATATTGAAAACAATCTAACAAAATTGAGAAAAAAGGTCTAATATAAATATCGATTTAGGAAATTGTTTACGTTCAGATTGAATATTTATTTAAGTTTTGAAATAAAACACCCGTAACGATACATAAAATTAAAATCATATCATCTCTACACATTTCTGTTGTCAGCAGATCGCGCTTGACAAACTGATCAATATGATATATATGGAGACATTGAATTTGAGGAAGTGAGGCGAAAATCCTCCGCTGCCCCGCAGCCGTAAAAGGGAACGAAAGCTCAAGTTAAGCCACTGTTTTTATGAAATTTTATTTTCAGCGCCGAAGGCGCTGAAAATAAAAAAATAAAATAAAATGGGAAGGCGGGCAAGTAGGCGGCCCTTTAAGCCGGAATACCGATTCAATATAAATCTCGAGGGAGAGTCAGATGAAATATTTTCAAAAAAGCGAAAATCGCAATTTAAACCAATTTGTACATATTAAATTCATCTGCGTATGCAGATGAAAAAAGCCGTATTGATCCTGGCGCACGGCAGCCGAAGAAAAGAAGCCAACGAACAGGTTATCGTCATGGCCAAGCGCCTTGCGAAAGCCTTAAGCGGCGCAAAAGTAAAAGCCGCTTTTATGGAGCAGGCCGAGCCTTCTATTCCCGACGCCGTAAACAGTCTTGTTAAAGACGGCGTGTCTGAAATGATTGTTTTTCCTTATTTTTTAGTAAAAGGCGTTCACACCACAACCGATATTCCCGAGCTTCTTGAAGAATGCGCGAAATCGGCGGCGCACAAAATTACTTTTAAGATGTTTGACCCAATCGGTTCAAACCCCGGTATTTTTAATTTCATTCGAGATTTGATTTTTGAAGAATTTATAAGCGAAGACTTTGCCGATGTACATCCGAGTAAAATTGAAGATAAAAGCTTTGAAATGATTGAAAACGAACTTGAAGAAGGCGCAATTTCTGAAGAGCAGAAATTTATTACAAAAAGGGTCATTCATACAACCGGCGATTTTGATTTTATAAGAACCATGCGCTTTCATGAGAAAGCCATCGAAGCGGGCATAAAAGCTGTAACAGAAAAAGTTCCTATTTATACCGATGTCAGCATGGTATCGTCGGGAATCAATAAAAAACACGGTCATGAAGTAAACTGCGCGTTATATGAAAAAGAGACTGAAGCGATTTCAAAAGAAAAAGGCATTACAAAAACAGAAGCCTCTTTTATAAACTTGGGCCCGAAATTAAACGGAGCCATTGTCGCTGTGGGCAACGCTCCTACGGCGCTTAGGCGTCTGGTTTTGATGATTCGAAATAATGAAATAAAACCGGCACTGGTTGTAGGCATTCCCGTTGGCTTTGTCAACGCGGCAGAGTCTAAAAAAATGCTGATGAACACAGATGCTCCTTATATAACATGTATAGGAAGACGCGGAGGCAGTACAATCGCCGCCGCCATAGTAAACGCATTCATAAAAAAAGTATATGGATGATTTTAGATTTGGGGTTGTGTAAAAAGACGCCTCGATACAATTTATACGCTGGTCATTGAGTGAAAATGGCTTTTTTCTTTTAGAAAAAGCCATTTTTGTATCGTTGCGGCGTATAAATCACTCGGCGACCATCTTTTTACACAATCCTAAAAAAATAACAAGGAGAAAATATGCACATTGAACCGGGAACGATATCGCCAGTTAAGGCGATGGCGGCAAACGCCGCGGCGTCGGGTGTTTTTATGTATTATGCCCGATTTTTGATTAAAAATCCAGTATTGCTGATAAAAGGTCTGCTTGCGGCCGTCTTTTTTTCGGTGTTTATGCAGGCTTACCATATGCCCGTGGGAGCCTCTGAGCTTCACTTTTTAGGGGCGACTGCCATTTATCTAACGCTTGGTTTTATACCAACATTATTCGGTTTTATGGCCGGGCTTTTGCTGCAGGGGCTTTTATTTGAGCAGAGAGATTTAATTCATCTTGCGGTAAATTCGCTTTCGCTGGTATTGCCTTTGATTACGGCGCATTTTACGCTGGGTAAAAAACTTTTTCAAAACACAGAAGATAAACTTTCTTTTAAGAAAGTCATCAAGTTTGACGCGGCATTTTACGCGGGCGTAACGACAATGGTGGGTTTTTGGCTTTTTATCGGCGAAGTACAAACGTCGCTTGCGGCGTGGCTTACTTTTACCGCTTCTTACATTGTCATTGTGGCCATTGAGCCTTTTATAAGCATGATTTTAATAACTCTTCTTAAAAAAAGAGAAGACTCTTCTTTTGTTCAAAAGTATTTTGAGGTCATCGACGCAAAATAGAAGCAAAATAAATGAACGAAAGATTCGGATACACTACCGGCGCTTACGCGGCTGCGGCCGCGAAAGCCGCTGTTTTGTTTCTTGTTCATGAAAACGATAAGTCTGCAGCAATTTTTAACGATTCGATAAACACAGAGAAAAAAAGCGTCAGGTTAAATCTTTTTAACGGAACCGGCGTAGAAATTCATTTTGAATCTATAATAAAAGAAAATAATAAAGCGGTATGCGAAGTAAAAAAACAGTCTGTCGAAGAGGCCGACGTCACCCATAACGCTTTAATTCGAGCCGAAGTTTCTTTAAGAGACGATAACGAAATTATCATAGACGGAGGTCAAGGCGTAGGCAGAGTTACAAAACCGGGTCTTAGCTTGCCCAAGGGCGAGGCGGCCATTAATACGGCGCCGAGAAAAATGATCGCTGAAAATATTCGAAATGTTACCAGCAAAGGGGTAGATGTAATTATCTCCGTTCCCGAAGGTGAAAGACTGGCGAATGAAACCACAAACGAAAGACTGGGCATCATAGGCGGCATCTCGATTCTCGGCACGACGGGCATTATGCGTCCGAAATCTCTTGGCTCTTTTAAAAGAACCATTTTACAGAGAATAAAATATTTAAAAGAAAATAATATTAAATTTATAGCGGTAGCTCCGGGGAACATTGGCGAGGCGGCATTGCTTGAAAATTATAAAACGAAAGTTAACGAAAATATGATCGTGCAGTCGGGCGATTATCTCGGGTTTACCATGAAAAAAGCGCTTGAAAACGATCTCGACTTTATTTTAGCCGGGCATCCGGGAAAGCTTGCCAAGGTATTAAACAATAATTTTCAAACTCATTTCAGCAGAGCGCAGGCCGCAAACGGCGCGGTCATTGAATTTGTAAAAGAAAATCTTAAACCAGAACAAATAGACGAACTGCAAGAGATGCCCACAGTAGAAGGCATTTGCGGGTCTTTAATAAAATGGGGGCATGAAAAATTGATTTCTGATTTGGCCGAAAAAATAAGCCTTTGCGTAAAAAAATATTTAAGCGAAAAAAACCATCCGCCTGTTATATTAATTAATAACGATAAAAAAATCATAGGCATATCTGAAAAAGGACAAGCATGGGCGGCAAAAGAATCGCGATAGGATGCGGCCCCGGCGCGCCCGATATGATTACCGTCAGGGGGCAAAACGCCATAGAAGGCGCAAAAGTCATTGCCGGCTCTAAAAAACTTTTAGAGACATTTGCCACAGACAAAGAATGCGAAAAAATAGAAATTACGGGAAGCTATGCCGATGTACTTGACGGCATTGAAGAAAAACATAAAAACAGAGACGCAGTGTTTTTAGTATCGGGCGACCCTTTGTTTTTTAGTCTTGGCGAGGTCTTGCTTAAACGCTATGAAAAAGAACGCTTAGAATTTATACCGGGAATAAGCGCGATGCAATACGCGGCGTCTTTAGAAAAAAAATCATGGAAGAATTTACGAACGATTACCTTACACGGCGCAGAAAAAAGATATGATAACGCCGCAGAAAATGTTTCAAAAGAGTTTATTAAAGAGCTTCTTGAAAAAGAAGAGGGTTTTGTAATTTATCTTGATAAAAATAATAATTTAGGCTATGTTAAAATATTGTTAGAAGGTCTTGACACAAGCTCTCACGAGTTTTTCATCGCTTCAAATTTGTCGGTTGAAAATGAAGTCTGCCGAAAAATTGAATTAGATAAATTTGATAAAGAGCCGGAAGAGTCGTTAAGTGTTTTGATTGTTAGAAGAAATTAATTATGAAAAATGAAAAAATATTATACGGCATAGGCATCGGGCCGGGCGAGCCCGACCTTATTACGCTTCGCGGCAGAAATATCATAGAAAAGGCCGAGTGTATTTTTGTGCCGAAATCGTCAGACAAAGAAGCTTCTCTCGCGAAAGAAATTGTATCGGCTCTTGATGTGGGCGAAAAAAAATGGATTGAAATTCATTTTCCCATGACGGGCGACGAGAAACTTTTAAATGAAAAATATAAAGACGCAGCAGACTTGATTATAAAAGAAATGAGGAATCTTAAAACAGCGGCTTATTTAACGCTTGGCGATACGCTTTTATACAGTACTTTTATTTATCTTGCCAGAGCCTTAAACGAAGCGACAGACGAAATCAAGATTGAAACCGTCCCCGGCATAACAACGGCTTCGGCTGCGGCCGCTAAATTCAATTTTCCGCTTGCCGAGAAAAAAGAAAAAGTATTGATTGCGGCCCTGCCCGATACGACCGATGAAATGAAAAAAATGATCGCAGAAAACGATACCGTTATTTTTTATAAGGCCTCAAAACATCTGCCAGATTTATTTGATGTTATAGAACAGATGAACCTTTCAAACTCTTCGGTATTCTGCAGCCGCCTTGGTCTTGAAGACGAAAAGCTGATTGATGGCAGATTTGAGCCGTTTGTTTTGCCCGAAGGAAAAAACTATCTTTCAACCGTTATCATAAGGAGAAAACCATGAAGGTTACTTTCATAGGCGCAGGTCCCGGAGATCCGAAGCTTATTACCTTAAAAGCCGTTGAAGCAATTAAAGAGGCCCCTATGATAATTTACGCGGGCTCTTTAATCAACCCTGAAATATTAAATTACGCCGAATGCGCCAAAGAGACACAAGAAATACACGATTCGGCGTCTTTAAGTCTTGACGATATGAAAATTCTTTTTCAAAAAGCAAAAGATAAAAACTGGAACGTGGCGCGTCTTCAAAGCGGCGACCCTTCTTATTTTGGCGCCATTAACGAGCAGATGGCAATTTTAGACGACCTTGAGATTTCTTATTCTGTCATACCCGGCGTAAGCTCTATGCAGGCCGCAGCCGCCGCTCTTAAAACGCAGTACACCGTGCCCGGCATATGCCAGACGGTAACCATAACAAGAATTGCCGGCCAGACCCCGGTGCCTGAAAAAGAGGACCTTGAAAAAATTGCAGCCGTAAACCCCACTCTGGTTTTATTTTTATCGGCCGGCAAACTGAAAGAAGCCGTCGAGAAGCTGATTAAACATTATAAAAGCGAAACTCCCGTTGCCGTAGTTTACCGCGTAAGCTGGCCCGACGAAAAGATCATACGCGGCAGCCTTGATACAATTTTAGATTTAATGAAAAGTGAAAACATAACGCAAAGCGCTCTTATTATTGTAGGCGAAGCTTTAAGCAAACCTGAAAAAAAATCGCTTCTTTATGATAAAAATTTCAAACACCAGTTTCGAACATGAAAACAGCCGTTATTGCCATAACACAAGCAGGCTTAAAGGTTGCGGCTAAATTGGCCGTGCATCTTGACGTCGACTTGTACATCCCCGATAAGGCAGAGATGAATATTGCGGATGTAATGATTCATGAAAGATACACCGGCTCGACAAAAGAACTGACAAAAAATATATGGAAAAACTATGACGCGTTTATTTTTATCATGTCGCTTGGTATTGTAAACAGAATCATATCGGGTCTTATCAAAGATAAATTATCCGACCCCGCCGTTGTTGTAATAGACGAAATGGGACGCTACGTAATAAGCGCCCTTTCAGGGCACGAAGGCGGGGCAAACAAGCTTGCCGAAAAAGCCGCTCTTATATGCCGGGGAGATTTTGTCGTAACAACCGGCAGCGAGGCGAATAAAACTCTAATCGCGGGAATGGGTTGTAAAAGAGGAACATCGGCCCAGACGCTTGAAGAATCTCTTTTAAGCGCGTTAAAAAAAATAAACAGATCTGTCGACGAGCTTCGCCTTATCGCAAGCGTTGAAGATAAAGAAGACGAAGAAGGTTTTTACAGACTTTCAGAAAAATTAAACGTGCCGCTTAAATTTATCGGCAAAGAACTTATTTCTCAAGTAGAAGAGAATTTTCAGGGTTCAACATTCGTAAAAAAAACATTGGGCGTATCTGCCGTGGCAGAGCCATGCGCCATTTTAGGAGGGTTCAGATGCAAAATAATACTGCCGAAAACAACACACAAAGAGACGACGACGGCCATCGCCGAAGAAAGCTTTATATAATAGGAACGGGCCCCGGCTCTTTAGAGCAGCTGACCCCGGCGGCAAAGAAAGCCATTGAAAATTCAACCGTTGTCGTGGGCTATCAGTTATATATTGAGTTGATTGAGCCCTTGCTTGAAAATAAAGAGGTGATATCGTCGGGAATGCGGCGCGAAATTGAGCGGTGCGAAACCGCCATAAAATATGCCAGAGAAGGCGAAGTCGTATCGCTAATCAGCAGCGGCGACCCCGGCATTTACGGCATGGCCGGCCCTGTTTTTGAAATACTGAATGAAGAAAACACAGAAAGCGATCTTGAAGTTGAAATCGTTCCGGGGATATCGGCGGCGCAGGCTGCGGCTTCATTAGCGGGGGCCCCTCTTATGAACGATTATGCGGTTATCAGCTTAAGCGACTTAATGACGCCGTGGGAGGTCATTGAAAAAAGACTAAAAGCCGCCGCAGAAGGCGATTTTGTTATTGTGCTTTATAACCCTAAAAGCAAAAAAAGAACCGAGCAGATTCTGCGCGCGAAAGAAATTATCTTAAATACCCGTTCACAAAGCCTGCCCGTCGCTATTGTTGAAAATGCCTACAGGGAAAATCAGAAAATTGTTCATACCGATATCAATAGTTTTACCGGCTGCGAAATAGGCATGCTTTCGGTGGTGATTATAGGCAACAGCCAGACCGTTTTTGAAAAAGGCAAAATGGTAACGGCCCGCGGATATAAAGTCTGAAAATGAGCGTAAAAAAATATTCCATACCCTCAAGAGAAACAATCATACGAAGAGTAAAAGCCGGGGCATATCTTGCGAAAAAATGCCCTTATCTGCCGTGTCATGATAATCTCGAAATATGCAACACCTGTTACTGTGTTTTTTACCCCTGCGAAAATAACGAACTCGGCGAATATATTATATCAAGCAAAGGAACCAAAGTATTTTCTTGCATGCACTGCTCATGGATTCACCAGAAAAGTACGCTTGAAAAAGTAAGAGAGTTTATTTTGTTTTTAGAAAGCAAAAACATAAAACCCGCAGAAATGAATTCGACTGATTTGTATAAAGAATTTTGCGATTATATCGGTACCGAACGTGATGTTGAATAATTCGCTGGTGGATAAGATATTTTTTGCCACAGAGTGCACAGAGAACACAGAGAAGAATAGTACCGTTGGTTTCAAGATAAATGGATTACACGAGGCAGGTTCAAGAAAAGCCGCGGAGGCACAGATAACGCAGAGAGTATACAAAAGAAAAATGAAAAAAATAAAATAAGGAAGCCAGGAAAAACAGGAGTATGGGTTTCAAAATAAAGGATTACATGAGCTTGGTTAATAAGAGTTTATATAGAAAAAACTGAGGTTTCTTTCTATATAAACTCTTTGCTCTATGTGCTCTCTGTGTTCTCTGTGGCACATTTCTTTTAGCCCTATGTACAATTTGAAAAATATCAGAAATGAATGATAATGAAAAAAAAACAGCCTTTTTAATCGCGGCCCCTTCTAGCGGGTGCGGCAAGACAACCATTGCTTTAAGTTTAATGAACGCCTTGTCAAAACGCGGCCTTAACGTTCAGCCATTTAAGGCGGGCCCCGATTATCTTGATACAATTCATCATCAAAAAGTTTGCGGCGGGCCGTCTTATAATCTTGATTTAATCATGGCGAAAAAAGCGGTAAAAGAAACTTATCAGCGTTTATTAAAAGAAGCTGACGCGGCCGTTATAGAAGGCGTCATGGGTCTTTTTGACGGATACGGTTCAGAGGGCAAAGGCAGTTCGGCTGAGCTGGCCATTTTACTTGATATTCCCGTAATACTGGTTTTAGACGTTTCAAAAAGCTCAAAAAGCGCAGCCGCAATGCTATACGGTTTTGAAAATTTTGATAAGCGTTTAAAAATTGCGGGCGTAATCTTAAATTTTTTAGGAAGCATAAGGCATGAGCATTTGGTTGCAGAAGCCGTAAAAAAACACTGCAAAACTGAAATTATAGGCTCGGTGTACAGAGACGAAAATATAAAAATCTCTGAAAGATACTTAGGGCTTTCAAGCCGCAAGAGTTTAGATAAAAAACAGCTTGAAAAAGTTGAGTCGCAAATTGATATTGATAAAATACTGTCTCTTTGTGAAATAAAGAGTTATACAGAAAAACCATCCGCCATAAAAAACAAAAATGTTTTAAGCAAAAAAATTGCCGTAGCTTTTGACGAAGCTTTTTATTTTTATTACCGCGAGAATTTTGATATCTTAGAAAATATGGGGGCCAGGCTCGTCTTTTTCAGCCCCCTAAAAGAGAAGTCTCTTCCTGAAAAAATAGACGGTCTTTATATTGGCGGGGGCTACCCTGAACTTTTTGCCAAAGAACTTTCTGAAAATAAAAATATGCTAAGAGAAATAAGCGGCGCCTCAAAAGACGGTTTGCCTGTTTACGCAGAGTGCGGCGGATTGATGTATTTAAGCAGCGAACTTCTCGCCGCTGAAAACAAATCATTTCAAATGTGCGGCGTTTTTTCCTTTGTTACGAAAATGCGCGCGAAGCGACAGGCCCTTGGTTATAGAAAAATTATCGCGGGCAAAAACTCTATATTTCTGCCGACAGGCCAAGAAATATGGGGTCATGAATTTAGGTATTCAGAAATTGAAAAAATAAAAGATGTAAAATGCGCCTATAATGTTTATAAAGACGATGAACTTATAAACGATGAGGGTTATATTATGAACAATACTCTCGCTTCGTATATACATCTGCATTTTGCGGGAAATCTGGAATTTGTGAAAGGGTTTTTAAAATAGGATATATTATGAAAAAATAAATTATAAAGACAGCATTAGAAACTCAAAATAAAAATGGCCGCCCTGTTTAAAAACTTTATTTTGGCTTATATGGCACTACAATGCGGCATTGTCGGTCTGCCTAACGTAGGCAAGTCGACCATATTTAACGCTCTTACAAAATCTCACGGGGCCGAGGCGGCAAACTACCCTTTTTGCACCATTGAACCAAACGTGGGTATTGTCGAAGTTCCAGACGAACGTTTCGCGAAAATAAGCGAAATGGTTAAGCCGCAAAAAGAAATTCCGGCCGCTATGGAGCTTGTCGATATTGCCGGTCTCGTTAAAGGCGCCTCAAAGGGAGAAGGTCTCGGCAATAAGTTTTTATCTCATATCAGACAGGTTGACGCTATCATGCATATTGTACGCTGTTTTGAAGACGAAAACGTCACGCATGTTTCGGGCAAACCGGCCCCTAAAGACGACATTGAAACCATTGAATTAGAGCTTATCTTAGCCGACTTGGAACAGGCCGAAAAAAAACACGCCTCTTTGATAAAAAAAACGAAATCGGGCGATAAAGAAGCTATTAAATTATGCGAGATTCTTGATAAACTTATCGCCATTTTAAGCAATCAGAAACCGGCCATCTCGGCGGGCCTGACCGAAACCGAACTTTTAAATATTAAAGAATTTGCTTTTCTTACCTTAAAGCCCGTTCTTTTTGTATGCAATTTATCAGAAAGCGATATTGAAAACTACGAATCAAACGCCTATTTTAAAGAAGTCATGGCCGAGGCCAAAATAAGAAACAGCGAGGCTATTGCCGTCTCGGGAAAAATCGAGGCCGAGCTTGCCGAACTTTCAACCGAAGAAGAAAAAGAATTCTTAAACGATCTTGGCATTACGGAACCCGGCTTAAATAAAGTTATTAGAGCCGCTTATAAACTTTTAGGCTACCGCACTTACTTTACGGCGGGCGAAAAAGAAGTTAGAGCATGGAACATCACCGCCGGAATGCTGGCCCCTGAGGCAGCCGGCGTCATACACACCGATTTTGAACACGGCTTTATAAGGGCCGAAGTCACTTCATATGATGATTTTATCGCCTGCGGCGGATTAAAACCGGCTAAAGAAGCGGGCAAGATGCGTCTTGAAGGCAAAGAATACGAGGTTCAAGACGGCGATATTGTTTATTTCAGATTTAATGTTTAGCTTATTCTGCAAAGTTATAATCAATCTTCCACTCGTGAAAATCTAGGCCCATCGGATAAACTTTGGCCTGAAATCTTTTGTGAACAGACGCAAGATTATAGCCGCTGTAAAGAAACGTATAGGGCTGATTTTCATAAAGTATTTCATGCACGCGATGATACATCTTATTTCTTTTTTCTTCGTTAAACTCAAGGCGGGCCCTTTCTATCAGATCGTCAAGCTCTTTGTCTGCGAAAGAAGTGAAGTTATGACCCGCCTTTATGTTGCTGCTGTGCCATAACTGATAAGGGTCAGACTCGATGCCCTGGCTCCACCCTAGCATGGCGGCGTGAAAATCTCTTTTATTCAGCTTGGCTACCATGGCCTGAAACTCAATTGAGCGGGCGTTTATTTGAACGCCGTGTTTTCTCATGTCTTCTTTGACGACGCTTATAAACCTTTCGTAAAAATCTTGAGATCCGGCGGGTATCATGATTTCAAACTCTAACGGTTTGCCGTCTTTATCGAGTATTCCGTCTTTATCGGTATCTTTAAAACCGGCCTTTTTTAATAGTTCAAGAGCCTTCGCCGGATCATATGTTCGCGGTTTAAGCTTCTTGTTATACTGCCTGCTTTCTATCCAGAAAGGGCCGGTGGTTATTTTGGCGAGATCATATAAAATTGTTTTTTGAATTTTTTCTCTGTCAATAAGATATGTTAGCGCCAACCGCACATTTTTATCTTCAAAAGGAAACCGCTTTGTATTGTAGCCAAGGTAGCGATACCCTCTCGATATATATTTAAATTTATTAAAATACTTATCAAAACTCTTTTTATTTGCCTGTTTTATCCACTGAAAAGGAGTTAAATTTAAATAATCGATATCGCGTTTCTGCAAAGCCTGAAAAGCAATCGCTCCGTTTTGAATGATTATATATTCAAGCTTTTTAATTTCAGGTTTTTTGCCCCAGTAATTTTCGTTTTGTTTTAAGGATATTCTTTCTCTGGCGTTCCACTTTTCAAAAACAAAAGGGCCGGTGCCTATAGGATTTTTATGGTTATATTCATTTTTAACAAAATCGACTTTTGAAAAGATATGTTCGGGCAGAATTTCAAAACCGCCCAAAAGCTCAAGCATCATAAAATATGGCTGTTTCATGGTAAAGACAACCGTATAATCGTCGGGCGCAGAAATTGATTTTACGTCTTGATAATAACCCTTAGAAAAAGGATTCGGCGTATTCGGATCCATAAGTTTATTGTACGTAAAAACAACGTCTTTTGAAGTAAGAAAAGCTCCGTCATGAAACTTTACGTTTTTTCGCAAATAAAATGTATATTTCATGTGATCTTTTGATACCTTCCAACTTTCTGCCAAAAGACCTTTAAGCTTTAATGTCTCATAATCTCTTTCGATTAGAGCCTCGTATATTTTACCGGCCACTGTACTTGAATAGGCGTCTTGAGCCAGCAGAGGATTTAATATTTCAGGATCGTTTGAAAGATGCAATACCAGGGTATCTGGTTTTTTTTGCAAAAAAGACGGCTTGCCGCAAAAGAAAAAAAATGTCAGGGTTCCTATGATTGCTATATACTTTTTCATATCTGGTCAAAGTAAATAAAATTTTAGGCTTGTAAAGATATAATGCATGATAACCTCCTCAAAACGGATTTTTCTCGTTTTTTTAAGGGCCGCTTGCAAAGTAAAAAGAGGCAAATGTATTATTTAGCATTTGCATTCTTTATGATTGACACCGTGTTTTTAACTTCAAATCTGCCAAAATACTTAGTTCGGGATGTAGCGCAGCGGTAGCGCACCTGTTTTGGGAACAGGGGGTCGCTGGTTCAAATCCAGTCATCCCGAAATTTTGCGCCTGTAGCTCAGTCGGATAGAGCAACGGCCTTCTAAGCCGTGGGTCAGAGGTTCGAATCCTCTCAGGCGCGAGTTGTATTAGACATGGTGAGTGTAGCTCAGTTGGCAGAGCTCAGGATTGTGATTCCTGCGGTCGCGGGTTCGACCCCCGTCGCTCACCCATTTTTTTTTGAAAAAGATAAAAGGACGCCGATAAACAAGAAAAAGCGCCCGTAGCTCAGCTGGATAGAGCATCGGACTTCGAATCCGTGTGCCGGGGGTTCGAATCCCTCCGGGCGCGAATTTCTTTATTGAATTTGCTGTACACGTCAAATTCAATTGAAAAATAGGCTTTCTAAATAAGTTGACGAAGCAGCGAGCGTGGTGGAACTGGTAGACACGCAAGATTTAGGTTCTTGTGTCGCAAGGCGTGGGGGTTCAAGTCCCTCCGCTCGCAAAAATGCGGGAATAGCTCAGTGGTAGAGCACCTCCTTGCCAAGGAGGGGGTCGCGGGTTCAAATCCCGTTTCCCGCTCATTTTTTTTAAGTGAAAAATGCCAATAACGCGCGATTTTTAATTCTCATAATATTTCTAATTTTCTTTCAATGTAAAGAAAAACCCCGCACAGAAAGTACATCCGCTTTATATAAATTTGCTCTAAGAGACAGTCTTCAATCAGAAGACCCTACTTTCAGCGTAGAGACAACTTCGGGCATTGTATTGAGTCTTTTGCATAAAAATCTTTATAAAACGCAAATCGACGGAAAAATTACAAACGAACTTACCTCCGAAGAATATGCAAATAAAAACATTCTTTATCTTAAAATAAAAAAAGGGATACTATTTAACAAACCCTGCGAGGTCGAACTTACGGCTGAAGACATTGAATTTTCGTTAAACCGTCTCATGAATTCAAACAGGCAAAGCTGGGTCTTAGAGGGCATAAACAAAATCACGGCAAGAGAGCCTTTTTTGTTAGAAATTGAGCCTTTCTTAAACGATAAAATAGATTTTGAAAAATGGCGCAAAAGTATCTGGCCCGATATCAAAGCGCGGATGACCCTGCCGCAAGCGGCCGTATATTCAAAAAAATGTTACGAAGAAAAAAATATTTTTACGGGAGCGTCTCAATTTTTCTTAAGTCAAAACAATTCGCAGTTTATTAAAATAAAAACAAGAGACAATAAATTAATTTTAAAATACGACATACTGCCCGACGAATCTGGCCGATGGTTTTATTTCAGAAGAGGAATGCTTGACGTTTACGAAGCAGGCGGCATTTTCAGGGACTATAGTTACGACGACGAAAAGTTTGAAAAAAAAGACGTCGAAACCCTTCTTGTTTTCTATGCTGCCGTTACTCTGCCCGACGATAAAAATTCCATTTTACATGACGTAAAGTTTAGACAAGCCCTAAACTACAGGCTAAACAGAAAAGCTTTGACCGAAAAAGTTTTAAAAGGAGCCTATAAATCTGCAGATTATCCCGTGCCCGATTTGCTAGGCGAACCTCCCGGGGCTTATTATCATTTTAACGAAAATTATAAATATGACGCCAAATATAAAAAAGATGAAACTGTTTTTATTTACTCGCCTTCTGACAGAGAAAGACAAACTGTAGGTCTCATTTTGCGCGATCTCATTGAAAAACTTGGAATTAAGGCTAAGCTTAAGATATTTGACTTTCCCACTATATTGCGCTTTAATAACCAGCGAAAACCGGGAATTTACCTGCTAAAATGGGTCGCCGATTATCCGCATGCTAATAATTTTCTGGTTCCGTTATTTCATTCAAAAAACGCGGGAAGTCTGGGCAACCGCGCATACTTAAAAGATAAAGAAATCGACTCTCTTTTAGATAATATCTGGCAAAGCCCCGGTAACATAAAAAAAGTTCAAAAGAAAATTCAAGAAAAGGCGCCGTGGATTTTTATCGGCTTTGGCAAGCAACGTTACTTTATAAATAAAAATAAGAAAATTAAAATTCCGGCCATTTATACCGCATGGGGCGAAGACGCTTTTTAATATTTGAGAAAAATAATTAGGGGCAGACAAAATGGGCGTTGAAAGCCAATTTTACCGCAAATCGCAAGCTGTCAAAGAAATAAGATTTTTTTAATCGTTGACAAGGCAAATCTGTCTTTAATCAACTCATATTTGATGAACGAGAAAACCTTATATTATATTACAACTCCAATTTACTACGTAAACGCCAGCCCCCATATTGGTCACACTTATACGACCATAGCCTGCGATACAATGGCCAGATACCAGAGACTATCGGGCAAAGATGTTTTCTTTTTAACGGGCACAGACGAACACGGAGATAAAATTGTCAAAGCGGCCGAGGCGATGTCAAAAACTGTCGAAGAGTACACAAATGAAATATCTCAGGAATTTAGAACAACGTGGCAAAAACTTAATATCACAAACAGCGACTTTATAAGAACAACAGAAAAAAGACATCAAAAAGTTGTTCAATCGATATTAAACGCTATTTATGAAAAAGGCGATATCTACTTAAGCGAGTATGAGGGGCAATACTGTACCGGCTGCGAACGTTACCTTACAGACAAAGAGCTTACAGATGAAGGTCTCTGCCCCGATCATCAAAAGAAACCCGAAATTATAAAAGAAGAAAATTATTTTTTTAAAATGCAAAAATACCTTCCCATATGGGAAGAAATGCTTATAAAAAACGAGCAGTTAATACGTCCCGACAGGTATTATAAAGAAGTATTGGGCGTCATTAAAGAATTAAAATCTCTAGGCGAAGATCTTTCTATTTCGCGTCCGAAAACCAGATTAAGCTGGGGAATCGAACTTCCCTTTGACAAAAACTATGTAACCTATGTCTGGTTTGACGCTTTGATCAATTATCTTTCAGGCATTGAATTTCCCGAGGGCGAAAAATATAAAAATTACTGGCCTGTCGCCAAACATATGATTGCCAAAGATATCTTAAAACCGCATGGGGTTTACTGGCCTGCGATGCTTCTGGCGGCGGGTATATCGGTTTATAATCAGCTTCAAATTCACGGATACTGGCTGGGCTGGGGAGATATGAAAATGTCAAAGTCTCTCGGCAACGCTTTAGAGCCTGTTTCTTTAAGCGAAAAAATAGGCGAAGATTCTCTAAGATATTTTTTAATGCGCGAAATGAATTTTGGCAGCGACAGCCGCTTTAGCGAAGAAGTTTTAATTAAAAGAATCAATCAAGACCTTTCAAACGATTTGGGCAATCTTTTGCAGAGAACGCTTACCATGATAAAAAAATATAACGAAGGCAAGATTTCTCCCGATGCAGAAAAACATCCTCTAACTAAAGAAATTGACAATTTATTAAAAGAAAAGGCAAAAAACTATCATCTGTTTTTTAACGAATTTCAGTTTCACCGCGCCCTTGAAGAAATTTTTGAAATCACGCGAAAATTAAACCAGATTATCGAAGAAAAAAAGCCGTGGGAGATGGCCAAACAAAACCCCGCCGATCTTGTTCCGCTTTTAAATACGGTTCTTTTGGGAACTCTTGCGGCTTTAGCCTACCTTCGGCCCGTACTGCCGAATAAAACCAAAGAAATATTTGACTTCTTAAAGCCCGCTTTTTCTAAAATCTTTCCCGAAGAGCTTGAAGATATTTCATTAAGCCAGATAGAACTAGAATCGTGGCCCATTTATTTCCCCAGGTTTTAGTTCGCCGCAAACAAATAATTTATTTCTTAATCAATTGCCAGTATTCTCTTGGGCTTACAATTGCGCATGATTTATATTTTTTTATTTCCTGAAATGCCTTGTCGCCTGTAACAATATAATCAGCGTCTACAAATTCGGCTAATTGTAAGATATAATTATCGTCTGTATCAGAGCATATATTTGGAATATTGTTATCAGGCTCAGTTAAAATTAAATTTTCTTTTAGAAGTCTTAATTTATTATTAATAATATTGTTCGGAACTTTCAGTTTTTTGCTTAATATTGTTTTATATTCAAATAGTATAAAATCAGAAATATAAACATTAAAATTCAGATATGAGAAATCTAAAATATCTGCAGAAAGACCGCCAAAGATAGAAGCCGAAATAAGAATGTTGGTATCTAATATGACCTTCAAGATATTAACTCAAAAATATCTTCTTCTGAAAACATGCCGGCTTTTTCAGCATAGGGCCTCAGCTCTTTTCTCGAATTTTTCATTTCTTCAATAAAAAGATATTTTAGCAAGGCATCTTTTACAATATTGCTTCTCTTGACATTTTTCGATTTAGCCAATTTATCGACTTTTTTCTTTAAATCTTCATCTAAGCTGATTGATATAATATTTCTCATTGTATTACAGTTTAATAAAATACGAAGAGTACGGCAAATATTATTTTTTGAAATACTTACTTGTTCACGGCGCAATCACAAGAGGGTCAGGGCTTACATAAAACTCTACATCTTCGCCGTCTAATATGTGAATATAATAGTTGCCGGTTGTGATATCTGAATCGGCGTACATTATAAAAAATTCCAAATAACTTGATGAATTAGTATCTAAATTGCTTATACCGTAATCTCTGGTATTATCGCCTTCTTTTTTTAAAACAGCCGTTATCTCTCCCCCTTCGTCATATCTTGTGCCGCATGCGCCAAAAGGGCCGTGCCCGCCGCCGCCAGAAACATCGTCTTCAGGGAGATTGTTTTCTGAGAAGTGTAGATAAAAAGTAAAATACCTATCAATATTCCAATTAGATAAAGAAATAATATTATTTTCAATAAGGGAACTTGAATTATCTGATAATTTATAAGCATTTAATTCTATGCTCTCGACCGTAAAATAATTTCTCGTATCATGCGGGTATTCTTCGACCTCTACCGAGCCGCATACGAGAATTAATAGGATGAGGGCGAGAACCGCTTTAGACGGGGTTATTGTTTTTCTTTTCATAGTTTTTACCTAATGGCTCATTGAAAGTATTATAAAATATAATAAAAGGTATAATATTATAAAGATGATTTGTAAATAAAAATTCTATAATTTGAGATTATAATTTTTAAATTGCAGTTTTTATCTCTGTGTTCTCCGTGCGCCCTGTGGTTAAATCTGCAACCTTACTCGTTCATTGCGAGTGGTACCAGCCATGCAGCGGCTCTAAACGCCGCGTCAGGCGGCTACACCCTATTTAAGAGGATAATGACAATGAAAAAAACCTTTCTTAGTTTTTGTTTTTTCGGGCATCTCGTTTCTGCATTTTTCTTTAACGGCGGGGCACCGGCTCGCAAAGACACAGCCGGGCGGCAGATTTATCGGCGAGGGAATTTCGCCTTTGATAACCTTGAAATCTTTTTTTTGCTTGGTTATATCGGGCATTGAATCTATCAATGTTCTGGTATAATGATGCCTTGGTTTTTTTAATAATTCTGAAGCCGGGCCCTCTTCTAAGACCGAGCCGAGGTACATGACGACAATTTTATCTGACATATATTCTATAACGCTTAAATCATGCGCTATAAATAAATATGTCAAATTCATTTCTTTTTTAATTTCTTTAAGCAGGTTTAATATCTGCGCCTGAATAGAAACGTCAAGCGCGCTTACCGGTTCGTCTAGAACAATGACCTCGGGGGTTAAGATTAAGGCTCTTGCAATTCCTATTCTTTGCCTTTGGCCGCCGCTGAATTCGTGGGGATATTTATCTAAAGAGCCCTTATCAAGGCCCACCATATCGAGAATCTTGTATATTTTTTTTAATCTTTCTTCTTTAGAAGCCGGAAAATATTTCTTATGAATTAAAAACGGCTCTTGTAAAATGCTTTTTATCTTCATGCGCGGGTTTAACGAGCTGTAAGGATCCTGAAAAACCATAGAAACTTTTTGTCTAAAAAGCTTCCATTTTTCGTCGGTCATTTCGCCGCTTTTAAAATCTTCATATTGAAAATGGCCCTCGTCGGGCTTATAAAGCCCTATAAACACACGAGCAAGGGTGCTTTTTCCGCTGCCCGATTCGCCTACAATTCCTAAAGTGGCGCCCTTTTCGACTTCAAAAGAAACGTTTCTTAAGGCATATAAAAGTTTTGCTTCGCCCGAAAGAAATCCGCCCCCAAGCTTAAAGATTTTCGTTAGATTATAAAAGTTTATCACCGAATCATGCTTTTTGTAAAACTTCGCAGGTCAAGAAAGTTTTATAATATTTTTTTTAAAGTTTGAGTTTGGCTCTATTTATATATTTTTGAGCTTTTGAAAAAGCCTCGGATGTTTTTGGAACCTTTTCCCATATTTTAATGGCCTCTTTGTATTTTCCCTGCCGATATAAGAAAATGCCTCTATTGATATTTTTTTCGTCTTCTTCAGAAGCCGCTGTTTTCTTGGCCCCGGAACTTCTTTTCTTATTTAGTTCGTCTCTTGCCTCAGATAGAAGTTTCTTGGTATCTTCATAATCGTCCATGATTTCAAGAACTTCTTTGAATTTTCCTATGGCTAGAGTATAATTTTTTATGGCCATGGCCTCTTGCCCCTCTTTATAGGGTTTCACGGCTATTTCTCTCAGTTTGGTTTTTGTTTTAGCAAGCCCCTTAATAGAATGAATATTGTTTTCGTCAATTTGCTTTACCGAAACAAAAAACGAATAGGCCGTTTTATAATCTTTTCTGTCAAAGGCGGCGCGCGCCTTGTCAAGCCATGCCGTTATTTGATTTTTTCCTTTTTGCTTGGCCATTTCAAAAATGTCCCTTGTCTTCTTATCAAAGGGACTAATTTCAAGTACGCGGGTAAAAGGCTCAAGACATAAACCAAACTGATTTTTTTCATAATAGTTCATGGCTTCTTCGAGAGATTTTTTGGCCTTTAGGGCCTCTTCTCTTTTATTATAAACTTCGCTTCTGTTATCAAGCCTGTAGGCATTTAAATAGGCCTGCGAAGCTTCTTCATATTTTCCTTCGCGCATAAGCTTATCGCCGTCTTGCATAAACTGAAGCCTTTCTTCTTCAATGCGGTCTAAAGTATCTTGAAGCAGGCTTCTGGCCTTTGAATTTGAAGGGTCTACCTTAATGGCTTTTTCTAAGTTTGTTTTTGCCAAAACCCAGTTTCCCTGATCGTAGTATTTTTTACCGTTAACAAAGTCGATTACTTTTCTAGTTTTTATGCCGTCTTCGGCTTTTGAGATATATTTATCGACAAGTACGTTATCAGGGTCTAATTTTTTTACCTGCTTCCATTTTTCAATCGCAGATTCATATTTCCTTTTTTTATATTCTTTAACACCCTGTATAAATAAACCGGCAATTTCATCTTGCGCCTTTTCGCGTTTCTTTTCATTGGAGCACATTTCTTTCATTTCAATAGCTTTTTTATGGTTCTTATCAATATCAAGAACCTTGTTAAAAAACCCCAGGGCTTTATCAAAATCTCTGTTTTGAAAGTACTGCACTCCTTTTGTCATCCACTCTTCAACAAGTTTGCCGTATTTTTTTTCTTTCAGCTTATTTTCGGTTTCGTCAATATACCTTCTCGCCAAAGCGTTTGCCGGGTCAATATCGAGTACCTGTTCCCATTTTTTAATCGCAGGCGTATAATCTTTCTTGTTATAAAGACTCATTGCTTCTTGATGCAGGCCGTCTGCCTGATTTTTGACTTTTGCTTGAGCTTTCTCAAGAAATTCTTTGGCCGCTTTATGCTCGGGCGATAACTTTAAAATCTCGTTAAAATGAAAAATTGACTTTGAAAACATCTTTGTCTGGTTTGTCTTTTCGGCCTCGGTAAAAGCATTTTTACCTTCTATAAAGTGAAATTTCACGGTAGCGGCCGATTCATTTTTAATTTTTTCAAGAAAATTTAAAGCTTCTTCATTTTCAGGATGCAGCGACTTCACCTTTGAGAACTTCTCCCTTGCTTCGGCAAACTTTTTCAGCCTAAAAGCGGTTTTACCTTCTAAAAGATAAGGGGCTATTTGAAGCTCCAGTTTTTTTTGAGCCTGCGGCAGCATTCTCTCTGATTCTTTATGCGTAGCGTGAGCCTTTAGAGATCTTTCAAAATCTTTTACGGCGTTATAGTATTTTTCTTCGGTATAGTTTTTCATCCCTTTTTGATAAAAAGAATTCGCGGCTTCTAAACCGCGAAGCCCCATTTTCTCGGCTTCCCATTCTTCTAAGGCAAGTTTTTTGTATTTTTTTGCGTCAGAATGATCAGGATCCATCTTTAGGGTTTCGTCAAACGCCGCTATTGATTCTTGAAAAGCCTTTCGGCCAAAATAACTGAGCCCTCTGTTAAAAAATACGTGGGCCTTATGCTGTCTTTCGATTATTTCGCGTTCTTTTAGCTCTTCACGCGAGAGCTCCTGCTTTATTTTAATAAGCCAGTTTTTAGAGGGTTCATATTCAGGGTTATAGTTTAACGCTTGAGTAAACGAATCTATCGCCTTTATCTTATCGTCTTTGGAGTAAAAATTCAAGCCGTTTTTATGATGAGCCTCTACTTTTGTCTGCACAAGTTGCTTTATTCTTTCAATATTGGGCCTTGTTTCGTTGTCGGTGGGATCAATTTCTAATACTGCCCGCCATTCGGCGATAGCGTCGCCGTAATTACCCTGCGATTCATATTTTCTCGCCAGCTCTTTATGAAGCCTGAGTAATTTCATATGCTCTTCGTCAAGCCATCCGCTGCTTGTTCTTAGATGAAGAAGCGTTCTCTCTTTATACTTTAACGCGAGTTCATGTTCAGGATTTAATTCTAAAACTTTCACAAAATTATCATAAGCTTTTTTATGCTCTCCCTTGCTGTAGTTTTCAATACCCTCATGAAATTCCATTAATTCCTGCTCAATATTTGTAGCCGGCAGATTTTCAGGGCGGCCAAAAGGACCGAAACCCGCGGTATCAATGTCAAAAGTCAGCGTTAAGGCAATTCTATCTTCAAACGCATTAGGCAGGTATGCCAGAGAAATATCATACTGTTTAAGCTTTGAGCCAATGCCGAAACTTAAATTTTCAAAATCATACCCTCCCCGAAGTTGAATATAGCCTTTATAAACGTCAAGGCTCATTCCTATTTTATGTTCCGGATTTTCGTACCTGCGCTCATAAACCGGCAAAGGATACAACAGATCATAAAAAAAACGTATTCTTCTTTCCCAAAAATTGACCGCCGTAGACAAACGCAGGGTCATTGGTATTGATTCTTGCTCGGTCGCCAATAAGATATCGGTACTCCATATGTTATCTAAGTTCAGCCCAAAATCGAGATATTCAATGGGTCTAAATAAAAAGCCAGCATCGATGGCCCCCGCAATAGAGGCGGCATAATAATAGTCAAAATAAAAAAGCTTTATGTTTTCTCCCATATATAGCCATGAGAATATTTCCCAATAGTGAGAAAATCCGATTAAAAATTCATGAGTACCGTATAATTCTAAAAAATTGCCGGATCCGTCATAAGATTCAAGGCTTGAATTACTAAAATATGAAATAGAAAGCGCATATTTTGAGGTTTTTGAAGAGGGCCAGGCGTATCCGATAAAAACGAAATTCTGGTCATAATTTATCGAAGAACCCATATAAGAAAAACTAAAATTACGTCCCTCAATATAAGGGAACAACGCGGCGGGATTATACCATATTTGACTGATATCTGACGAAAACCCGCCGGAACCCTGCGACAAATGAGCGGCAGACGAAGCTTCTTCTAAAAGATAAGCGGGCGATACCCCGCCGGCGGCATATAATCGATTTATATTAAACAATAAAAATAAAAAGATTAATAGTATTTTTTTCTTTCGTTTCTTCATGGATATAAAAATGAATTATCAGCGCAAAACCACAAACCTAAAAACAGACGTATAGTTTTGCAGCGAAGAATCGGAAAATTCTACCTTAATAACGGCATTATAAACGCCTGAAGAGACTTTATTACCTCTTTCATTTTTACCGTCCCATTTTTCAATATTGCTTTTAGGCGAAAATTTTACCGATTTATCTTCGTTATCGATGACCTTTTTTACCAGATTGCCGCGATTATCGTATATTTTCAAATCGACTTTGCCGTCTGCGGGCAAATCATATACAATTTTCATTTCTCCCTGAGAGGGAATATATGGTATGGGATATCCGTAAAGCCCCATCTCAACATATGATAAAACCAGTTCTTCTAAAAATATAGTATTTGAATTAAATGTCAATTCTACAATTAAGGGACGACCGTTATTTGCCGTTTCGGGAGCCTCGTCGACAAGCGCAATCGTCTGGGTCGAATTCATGCCTGTTTGGCTGTAAATCTGCTTTCCCGTAGATTCTTTTATGACAACATCAACGCTTCCTGTACCCGATATTTCTAAGGTCAGAGTGTCCCACTTAAAGCCTTTTCTAATGGTAAATCCGCTTAAATTCAAATTAGCTGTACCCCCTAATGAAGTAAAACCCGTAACAGGCGCGTCTAAGTTTGTGGTATCAAGCGATAAACCGCTGGTTAAATAATTTGAAGGCGTTATAACATAAGAACCCGCAAAAATCATATTAAAAACAGACGTAAAGAGAAAAGTACAAATGAATATAAAGATTTTTTGTATATACCTGACATTTCTTATTTTTTTTATCAACATATTTACCATATATATTACATGCAAAGAATTGACAAGGCCAAAATATTATGAAGGTTTACATTTATTAAGAGCATCAACCGGCTTTTTTTAAGTTATCTTCTTCATCGACTAAAACTAAAGGCAATATTTCTTCCCGGGTAGTATAGTACTTTTCTCTGTAATATTTATCTTTCTTTTTAAACACGCTTATTCCGTTTATATCTTCGCTTTCTAATTCTGCGTCTTCGGCTTTTTCGATGCCTCTTAAAGAATATTTATCATATTTTACGTTTTTTTTGGTTCCGAACTCTTTCAAAGATTCTTTAACTATTTTTTCGGAAGCAACCGTAACTTCTTCGGGCGTTTCCGCTTCCGGTAACGCAATCGCCGATTCTTCGGTTGTCTCGACTTCCGTTAAAGCAACCGTCGACTCTTCGGGGGTTTCGACTTCTGGTAAAGCAACCGCAACTTCTTCGGGAGTTTCAGCTTCAGTTGAAGCAACCGCAGCTTCTTCGGGAGTTTCGACCTGCGACGAAGCAGCCGCCGATTCTTCGGGTGTCTCGACTTCTGCTAAAGCAACCGCAACTTCTTCGGGAGTTTCGACCTGCGACGAAGCAGCCGCCGATTCTTCGGGTGTCTCGACTTCTGCTAAAGCAACCACCGACTCTTCGGGGGTTTCGACTTCTGGTAAAGCAACCGCAACTTCTTCGGGAGTTTCAGCTTCTGGTAAAGCAACCGCAACTTCTTCAGGAGTTTCGATTTGCGGCGAAGCAGACGCCAAATCTTCGGGAGTATCGTCTTCCGTTGAAGTAACCGCTGACTCCTCTGGAGTCTCGACTTCTTTAGATTCTATGACAGGTTCATCTTGTTCTTCAATTTCTACAATTTTTATATCGGGTATATTTGAAAGTTTAGTTTCTTCGTTTGGTTTTTGAAACAGTTCGTCTTCTACTTCATCAACACAGAGAATCTTGGCCGGTTCTATCTTGGCTTTTGAAGTTTTTAGAGATTTTTCTTCTTTTGATTTTTCTTTGGTCTTGTCAAATTTTAAAATCTTTTTTTCAAGATCTTCTTCGGCAAAGAAAACAAAATTCTTATTTTTTGGCTCTGTTTTAATTTCTTTTTTTTCTGTAATTTCTAATATGTTTTCAGACGATTCTTCTTCTTTTGCCTGCGAGCCTGACTCTTCTGATTCAAAAAACTCAAGCGGAACAATTTCATCGCCTGAATCAATATCTTTTATTTCTATCAAGTCATTTGCTTCTGACTGGGGCAGTCTTATCTCTTCTTTCTCTATACCCGCTTCGATTACAGCGGATTTAATTTCTTCTTCTTGAGATTCTTCATTTTCTGAAAGTTCGTCAATGATTTCTTTTACTTCAGATTCATCGTCTTTGGGAAACAAATTGGCCAATGGTATTTCAAGAGGCTTTTTTTTGAGTTCTTTTTCAATTTCAAGGTATTTCTCATTCGTTATTTCTGAGAGATTATTTATTTCGTCGCTTACTTCTTGTACCGTAAATTTTTCGTCGGGCCATAATTTAGATAATGATATCTCAAGTAACGGATCTTTTGTCGGCTTTGCCTCTATCTCAGCTTTTTTAGACTCTTTTTTAAATTCTTTTTCATTATTTATTTCATCTTTTTTTTCAATTTCTTCGGTTTCTTTCGTTTCTTTCGTTTCTTCAATAATTTCAACGACGGGCTCTTTTTTAATTGCAACCTCTTTTTCTGAAAACTTTTCATCAATCGGCGGTTTTATTTTTTTCGCTGAGGCGCTTTCTGTTTGAACTTCTTTTAAATCTATTACAGGCCTGGCGGGTTCTATTATTTCAACAGCGTCGTCTTCTCGATAGCCCGCGCTTACAAAAACTTCAGATACTATTTCTTCTTTTTGATTACGCTTCTTTTTCTTTTCTATCTTTTTTTTTTCAGGCTCTACCGTTACTCGAATTTTTTCTTCAGGCTCTACAAACCCGGTTATTACTTTGGCGACAGAACTTTTTTCAGTCGATATTTTTTTTATGGCCTCGGTTAAAGAAGTCGTATTGCCATACTCTTGAGATTCTTCTGATTTTTCTGATTTTTCTTTGTTCATTATCGCGTCAGCCAGCAAATGTTCAGAGCGTTTTTGATCATCGATATTTTTCACGGGAATTTCTTTGGGCGGCCGATTTAATTTTTCGGTAAGCATCCCGAGAGCAAAAAGCTCTCTTTGTTTCATCGAATGAGAAAGATCTTGGCTTTTACCTACCAGTTCGATGGTTTTTTGATTTAGCTCAATGGCCTCTTTCAAACCGTCTTCAAGCCATGTTTTTTTTGAAAAAGGTTTTTTCACCGTTAACCAAACGCGCAGTTTTTTAATATAATGCAGACAAAGTATAATAGAGATAAACGAAAAAATGTATAAAAATACTCTGAAAAAATAAAATCCCGCTGAAACAGCAGGGTAAACCAAAAGCACATGAACGTCTTTTAACTGTCTGCTTAAAAACCTGTACGGATAATCTCTTCCCGCAAGCGGTCCCGTAAAGACAGATCCGCTTTCTAAGGTATACTTTCTAAATTTAAGAGGGGTAAATTCGGGAGAAATTATTTTATTTTCGGCGTTTATAATAAAACCGTACATACCGTTTCCTAGATTTCCGGCATAGGGTAAATCAGGAAACTTCCATATATCCCAAAAACCCTGAATATAACCGATGACCTTATTGTCTTTTTCGATTTTTGCCGTAAACCTTTCGGGCGTAACGCTGACCGGCAGTTCTTCTAATTCAAATTCAATGGGCGATTTTTTAAATCCGTTTGAGCGCCAGATCAGATTTTTATTTTTATCATAAACCGCCCATTTTAAAATATACTTATATGAATCAAGACGCTTTACAACTTCATACTTATAAACATCGGCAAAATAACTTTTGGGTTTTGTAAGCCAGCTTATAAGAGCAGGGTCAGATCGCAAATTAAGCAGGGTATCGACTTTGTTTTTCGGAAGATTCTCAATGTTCTTTTCAAGAGAATCAAGAATATCTTCAGCTTTCAAAAACGCTTCTTCTCTTGCAACGATATCTAATGTTTGCCAAAGAATTTTATCTTTAAATCTCTCTTTGCTTGTATAAACGCGCTCTTCTTTTTCGCCGATTACAGCCAGATAAATAATTTTAGTTTTACCGCGAACAATTTCGCCGGTATAATATTCAAAAACCGCCGGCAGTTTTTTTTCATGAGCCGCAAATAAATACAAAAATAGAAATCCGCCAACTAATATAGCGAATCTGAAAAACTTAAATATCTGTCTGCGAATTCTGTAAGATATCATTTAATTAAAGCCGGTTTTTTATTAATATCGACAAATAACGCCCTATTCTTGCCCCGCAAATCAAATTCTTTTAATGCGCCTACTGTTTATTTTCTTTTTTTTCTGCGTTTTCTTTGTCTTCCTTGTCTTCTTCTTTGTCTTCTTCAAGCCAGAATTCTTCAAGACTTTTCGGCATAGGGTCAAGCTTTTCGCGCGGCAAATTGTATGAAACAGACAAAGAAGCGTACATAGAATTTCCTGAAATATAGGCGGGCGCATAGGCTCCCGAAAAATCGACGTCTAAACCGCTGATTTTATAGTCCATTCCAAAACCCAAAGCAAAAGCGTTGTCTGAAAATGCGTTTACCAGATAACTTCCCCTTAAAAAAACAGCCAGCTTATAAATATGATAAATCATTTCGATGGAACCGCCATAGGTCATATTATCTTGGGCGCCATATTTAAATTGGGGGCCTGCCGACAAATCAAACTTGTAGTTTAATATATTGCGCATTTTATAATTCAATGCGGCGTTAAATGCCATCGGCAAAGGCGACCCTTCGCTTATAAAAACAATATCAGGGCCGGCGTTAGTTAACGCAACAGAACCCCAAAGGCCGCTTTTTCCCCAAAAGGCGGCCTTTTTAAGCGATACGTCAAAAGCGTAACTGTCTGCCGTATAGGGTCCTATTTTTTGGCGGATGTACTTGACGTTTACCCCTGCCGAAGCTTCCCATGGTAAAAGCAGGGCATAATTTAACAAAACGCACATATCGTATAAAGTAAGATTGCCTATACTGTCGCCCAATTCGTCGATATTCTCAAAAGTTCCATAATCTAAATAAATAGCGCCCAGCGAAACGCTCCCCCAGCGTCTTGGCAAAGTATAGCTTAATGCTAAATTTGTGTAGGTTACAGTTTCAAAAAAAGTGTATACACCCGCGCTGCTCTGCCATTCGGGAAGTTTCTCGTCAAAAAAAGATAAGACCGCCGCGGGATCTGAAAAGATATTTTCGACGCCAAAAACATCGGCGGGATGACCATAAGCGTATTCTTTCGCGTTATGCGGCAGTTCCAAAAAATTGGCCCCTGTTGTTACAGAAGAGCCCGATATCGCGTAATTTAATAAAAAATAAACACTTAAAAATAAATATATTTTCTTATTATGCATTTCTATCATTATATAAGACGAAATAAAAAACCTTTTCAATCATTATAAGCATAAAAAAGCAAAAACGCCAACCAATACTTCGTCAAAGACGAATTTAATGGCTTGCGTCTTTATTTTATATTAATTCATATGCAAAGTCTATTTTAGACCTTCAAGACAAATTTCGGCTTTTTTAAGTTGAACAGAAAGTTCTTTTTCAGACGTTGAGCCCGTTCCCTGTTTTCGGTTTATACATTCTGAAATCAATATTACTTTTTTTGAAAGCGTATATTGGCCCAAAACTTCTTTAATTTGACTTTCGTCAAGAGAGCTTATGTAAATTTTCTTTTTTTCACAATAGGCTACCAGTTTTCCCGTTAATTCATGAGCCTCGCGAAAAGGCAGTTTATGATAACTTACAAGATAATCGGCAATATCGGTAGCTTGGGCAAAACCTTTTTCAAGGTTTTCAAGCGCCTTTTCGGGATGAAATTCGACATTTAGCAAAATTTCAGAAACTCCTTTTATGCCGTATGATACCTGCTTTGCCGTATCAAACAAATATACCTTGTCTTCCTGCAAGTCTCTGTTGTAGGTCAAAGGCAGGCTTTTTAAATTCATTAAAAGCGCGTTTAAGTTCCCTGTCACTCTTCCCGTTTTGCCGCGCAGTATTTCTGCGATATCGGGATTTTTTTTCTGCGGCATGATAGAAGATCCCGTAGTTACCGCGTCGTTCATTGTTATATACTGAAATTCTGACGAATTATAAAGAATCATCTCTTCGCAAAAACGCGAAATATGAATAAAAAGCTTTGCCGCAAAAAAATGATAGGTCATCTGGTAATCTCTTGACGAAACAGCGTCCATGCTGTTTTCATATAGCTCTGAAAAGCCTAATTTTTTTGCCGCAAATTCTCTATCTATGGGATAATTGGCTCCCGCAAGAGCAGCCGCCCCAAGGGGCATCTTATCGCAATCTTTTTCTGCGAATAAAAGAAAATTAATATCGCGAAAAAACATCCAAAAATATGCCATCAGATAATGGCCCAATAAAACGGGCTGCGCAATTTGCGTATGGGTGTAACCGGGCCAGATTTTTTTCTGGTTTTCTTTGGCTTTTTGAAATATATTTTCAAGCAAGTCAATAAGTTCAGACTTCTGGTTTGCGATGACTTCTTTCAGGTACAAATGCGTGTCAACGGCGACCTGATCGTTTCTTGATCTGCCCGTATGCAGTCTCTTGCCATCGTCGCCAATGATTTCGGTAAGCCTCGTTTCAATATGCGTGTGAATGTCTTCAAGTTCAAACGAATACTCTAGCTTATTTTCTTCTATTTCTTTCTCAACCTGAAGAAGACCTTTTTGAATATTTTCAAACTGCCCCTTTTCAATAATATCCTGTTTGGCGAGCATCTCGGCATGGGCCAAAGAGGCCCGAATGTCTTGCTTATATAAAATTTTATCAAAACTGATTGATTCAGATATCTCGCGGCTTAAATCTGAAAGACTCTTTTCAAAGCGTCCTCCCCATAATTTCTTTTTATCTTCAGCCATATTCTTTTTTGGCGGGTTTTTTTAGCAAACGAGCTTAAGCCCGTTTGCTAAAAAAACCCGCCTTTTAAAAGACAGACGATTGAAAATACACAACCGGTCAAGATTTTATTGATTGCCGTCACGCCTCCATATCAATAATAGAATAAAATATTTTATAAATATTATATTTTTGTAGATTAAACTATCCTCATCATATATATTTATATTTTTAGAGAATAAAAAAAAATACTATTCAATTTCAGTGAAAATTTATGCATAACATTTTTTATTCTTCAACCCTAAGAAGGAGGCCTCTTAAATGGTGCATAGAAATTACAAACCCTTAAAAATACGTCCGTATGTTCCCAGTCAGCTTAAACCTCTTTTCGAAATTGCCAATAATTTTTCATTTGCCTGGTCTTACAGAATATCTGAAATTTTTCAAAGTATTGATCCTAAATTGTTTAAGAAATGCAAGAATAATCCTTACCGAATGCTGATGGAAGTCGATAAAAGCGTTTTAGATGAATTAAATTCAAACAAAAGTTTCTTAAAAAGACTCGCCGACGCTTATATTCATTATGAAGTTTATTGCAATGAGGGTCTCAATCATAAAGAAATAGCCTTTCCTGACGGGCAGCGTATCGCTTATTTTTGCGCTGAATTCGGTCTTCATGAGTCGTTTCCCAATTATTCCGGAGGTCTTGGCGTTCTTGCAGGTGATCATATCAAAACGGCTTCTGATATAAACATGCCGCTTCTTGCCGTGGGCCTTTTATACAGATACGGTTATTTCTCTCAGTATTTAAGCGCAGAAGGATGGCAGCAGGAAAAATACTATGTTCTTGATACTTTTTCTGTACCCTTAGAAATTATCTGCGACGATAAGCAAAATCCCGTTTTAATACCGGTTGACTTCCCGGGCAGAATTGTTTATTTACAGGTATGGAAAGCAAAGATAGGCAATGTTCCCCTTTATCTTTTAGATGCGAATATTGCCGAAAATTCTTTTGACGACAGAAAAATAACAGATATGCTTTATATCGCAGACAAAGAAATGCGTCTTCAACAGGAGCTTTTACTTGGCATAGGCGGGGTTCGTTTCTTGAAAAAAATGGGCATAAAAGTTACGACATACCATATGAACGAGGGACATTCGGCGTTTTCGGCCCTTGAAAGAATGCGTTGTTTTATGGCGGAACGCAAACTAAGCTTTAATCAGGCTCTAGAGCTTGTTAAATCAAGCGCTCTTTTTACCACGCATACCTCGGTGCCCGCCGGCAATGAACAATTCTCTGACGAGCTTTTAGAAAAATACCTTTCTCCGTTGATAAAAACTCTGGGTATCGATATGCATAAATTTCTAAATTTCGGGAAGGTTCACGAAGAAAAAGGGGAAAGCTTTGGCATGACGCCCTTTTCAATACGTATTGCCGCCTACACAAACGGCGTCAGCAAATTACACGGTTATGTTTCAAGGAACTTATGGAAAGATATCTGGAAAGAACTTTTTCTCGACGAAATACCCATAGATCATATAACAAACGGAGTGCATGTTCCTACATGGTTATCTGACGAATTCAGCAGACTCTTTTTTCGCTATGTCGACCCAGACTGGATAAGCAAAATTGGCGATCCAAAAATGTGGGAGCGCATTGAAGATATTCCGGCAAATGAATTATGGAAGTCTCAGGAAAGACTTAAAGACAGGCTGATTGCTTTTGTAAGAAAAAGAATCAGACACGCGCTAATAGAGCTTCATGTTACCGCCGAAGAAATACAAGATTCTGAAAATCTTCTTAACGTAGACGCTTTAACAATCGGTTTTGCCAGAAGATTCGCGACTTATAAAAGGGCCAACCTTTTATTTAAAGACAAAGAACGCTTAAAAAAGATCATGGCCGATAAAAGCAGACCCGTTCAGTTTATTTTTGCGGGGAAGGCGCATCCGGCAGATAAAGAAGGGAAAAAACTGATTCAGGAAATTATACAGCTTGCCCGCGAAGAAGGCTTTAAAAACCGCCTGGTCTTTATTGAAGACTATGATCTTGAAATTGCCAGATATCTGGTACAGGGCGTTGACGTATGGCTTAATACGCCGAGACGCCCCGACGAAGCCTGCGGCACCAGCGGCATGAAAGTGGGCATAAACGGCGGAGTCAATCTTTCGGTGGCCGACGGCTGGTGGGACGAAGCGTACGCGAACGATATCGGCTATACAATAGGCAAAGGCGAAGAGTATGAAGATCATGAATATCAGGATTTCGTCGAAAGTCAGGCTCTTTATGATATACTTGAAAACAGCGTAATACCGGCATACTACAATAGAGGCGTAGACAATCTGCCAAAGGCATGGATAGCCAAAATAAAGCAGTCTCTGAAATATTGTATCGCGAATTTTAATTCAGAAAGAATGCTTAAAGAGTACGCCGAAAAATACTATAATCCGGCGAGCGTTAGACATTTAAAACATATTCAAGATAATTTCTTACAATTAAAAGAATATGAATCATGGTTAAGCATTATTCAAAAATTCTGGGATAAAATAGAAATTGTAGATTACGGCTCAAAAGATAACCAGGAATCTTTTAACATGGGAGATAATCCTGAATTTTTATGCAAAATCAAGCTGGGAGAGTTAAAAGAAAAAGATATCAAGGTATCTCTTTTTTACGGTAAAGAAGAAAAAGACGGAAAAATTCTTTTCGACAAATCTGACGAACTAGACTTCGCAAGAAAAGAAAACGATGTAAGCGTTTTTTCTAAAAAAATTACGCTAAAAAAAGGCGGTAAGTTTTTTTATACCGTACAGGTTCTGCCGAATCACCCCATGAGAAGCCGCCCCCTTGAACCCGGATACATTAAATGGGCCTAACTCTTATTTTTTCTTATTGAGTTTAAACCTTTTATCGTTTCAAGAAACGATTCGTCTTTCGCTAACTCTTCAAGCGGCGCTTTAATTCTGTATGACCAGTTAAAGTCAGAAACTGTTCCCGGTATATTGATTCTCTCGTCGCGACAATCTTCTGACCAGTATTTCTTATCTAGAGCGAAGATATCCTGAATGGTTAAAATTGATATCAGCGATTTTGTTTCTAACTGCCATTTAATTATATCGCTGGCAATCTCTGGCGTAAATTCAAAATCATCATTTTGACGCGGATGTATATGAACATAAAAAAAACGTCTCTCGTTTTCTTCTTCACGCCACCATTGTCTTACATTTGACGAATCGTGAACCGATGTTGTAACGACAGAAAGAAAAGGAAATTCATCTTTTTCAAAAAAAGGCGCGTCTTTTCTGTCGTAATGCTTTGTCCATCTGATAACTTTTAGGCTGAAAATATTTAATTCTTCAAGAATTTTTGCGGTACACTGAGGCACGGCTCCCAGATCTTCGGCGCAAAAGATTAGGTCGCTGTTTTCTTTAAAATTAGATAAAATCTTTCTTCCGTTTTTTTCCCAAATCGCTTCGCTTTCTTTATAAAAACCGGCGATCGCCTCTCTTAAAACATTCTTTTTCTCTTCAGAAAGAGAGTTGAAAAAACCGGCTTCATGAAAAAACCATAACGGAGAAAATGAGTCGTCGTCTGTTTCTTGAAGAGTTTTATTTCGGTAAACAGAAATTAAAAAATTTTTTATATCTTCATTTTCATCTAAGCCATATATTTTTTTTTCGCCGCGAAATTCATTTTTTAAAATCATCCAGTCTGTTTCGCGATGACAATCAAAGTATTTCTTTATTTTTTCTTCAGCGAGAAAAACATCGTTTTTATGAATGGCCGGCGTCGATAAAAGAGATATTTCTTCTTCAGAAATATTTTTCTCTTGAAGATCTTTTCGAAAAATTGGCGCCGACGGATTAAATCTGCCGCATCTGGCGCTTATATCGTTTTCAGGTATCTGCCAAATTCTTAAAAAACCGATTACATGATCAAGCCTTATCGCGTGAAAAAATCTGCCGCTTTGTTTGAGCCTTTCTACCCACCACTCGTAATTTTCGTCAGATATTTTGTTCCAGTTATAGACAGGAAAACCCCAATTCTGACCCTCTTTAGAAAAATAATCGGGAGGAGCTCCCGCCGTAAATTCAAAATTAAAATAATTTCTGTTATACCATACGTCGGCGCTGTCTTTATTCATTAAAATCGGAATATCGCCCTTAAGCAAAATGTTATTCTTATCAAGATATTCATAAACCTTTAAAAGCTGTTTTTCTGTTTCATATTGCCGCCAGATGTAATAATATATTTCTTTGAAATTTTCATTTAATATTTTATCAATAAGACCTTTATCGGGTTCTCTGTATTGGTTCGGCCAGTCAACCCAGCTTTTCAGTCCGTTTTTTTCTTTTAGATATCTGTAAACGGAATAAATCTTCAGCCATTTTGAATTTTCAAACCTGTTTTTTATTTCTTTATTATTTATAATATCGTTATAATCGCGAATGTATATTTCATGTAGAATATTATTTTTAAACCGGTAAACATCTGTATAATGCACCCGGGCTTTATTTTCATATTCTTGCTTAAATTTTTCAATTTTTTTCAAATCGTCATTATTTTTGGTAAGCGCCTGAAGGCGTAAATAAACGGGATTTAACGCAAACGCGCTTAAGGCTCCGTAGGGAGAGTTATCAAAACCGGTATCGTTAACCGGTAAAATTTGAATCATCTCAAAACCAGCTTTTTTGCAGAAATCGCCTAGATAAATAATATCTAAAAATTCGCCTATGCCGCAGCTCTCGCGGCTTTTAAGGGAAAAAACGGGAACGCTAAGACCATTTAGATAACGGTCGATTTTTTGAGATTTCATAAAAAATGTATGTGTAAATTCTCGCCTAACTGATTAAAAACTTTAAGCCATTCAGTAGCCGCAGATATTCCCTTTGAAGATTTTTCGCTCATTATTTTATATCTTCGTTTATATATTTTATAATAAAAATTCTGAACTCTCCATGTATCGAGTTCAAAAACGGCCTTGTTTAAGATTTCAATCGTTTCATTTATTTCATGAAGCAGTTTTATTTCTGTTTCAATACTTTTCATTTGATGCAAGAGTCTTTTCATTTTTTCTGATATCTGAAACGAGGCGGCGAATTCTATTTCAGAAGTATGCAAAGAGAGCGAAAAAAACTTTGCCTGGTTCAGATATTTCTTAAGCCGCCTGATATCGATTTCTTTTTTTTCAAACAAGCGCGAAATTCCTTTGGTATAGATATTTGAAAGACTCAGCATCAGAGGATGAGGTATCTCGAGAGAATTTTGCGCCAAAAAAGCAAGCAGGCGATAGTTTTGAACAAGAATTCTGCTTTCGCCTCTTAAAATTTCATTCATCGCCTCTTCTATTTTATTGTAAGAATATTTTTGTATAAAATCTTTGAGAAGATTCTGCAATAAATATTGCTTTCTAAACCTGCTATTTAAAAAACGTATTAGCTCTACCAGATTTTCTGATTTAACAATATCTTCTAAAGATTCGTGAAAATTTTCGATATTTTGTATTTCGTGATAAAAAGAGGCGTAACAGTGAATATGATACGGCTTTTCCTGCACTATCGTATAATATATCTCGCTCGTTTCTAAAATTTTATTATTGACTATTTTCATTTTTCCTGTAGAAATCAGGGCCTTTTCAGAAATATACTCTTTTTTTTCTGTATGAAGTATTGTATAATTATAGGTTTCAATTTCTTCAACCGGCTTATCTAAAAGGCTTAAAGCAAAATGAATTGTTATTAAAAGCGGATCAACCCTGTCAGGTAAAAGCTGCTTTTCAACAATAACGGCGCCGGTCTTATTGCTGTTTGTATTAGAGCGGGCATTATGAATAAGAGATTTATATTTTTCATATATTTCAATTTCAAAAAGTTTTTCGGCGATTTCAATTCCCCTTACGGCAAAGCGAAGCACATATTGCGTCGCGATATCGGTTATATCGTCAAAAAACCATGCGCAGCTTGTAAACATCATCAATAAATTATACTGAAGTTCCATAAGCAAAAGCGCTTCGGTTTTTATTTTCGGATCTTTATTATTTTTTAACTCTGTAGATAAGAATTTTTCAATCTTTGATTCGTGGTTACTTAATACTATATGAATATACTTATTTCTTGCCCGCCAGACATTTTCAAAGATTTCTTCGGCTTTTTTTTCAAAATGTTTATTTACATAGTCTCTAAGCCAGTTTAATGATTCTCTTAAAGGCTTTCTCCATAACTGCCGCCATGAAGGGTTCAGGCCGGTCTTACATCCGCAGTCGTCGCGCCATCTTTCAATGCCGTGAGCGCAGCTCCATGAGGTATTTTCATTGATTTGAACTTCATACTCGGGAGGATGTTTCTCAAGAAATTCTGCGTATACCGTAATTTGAGCGTTACTTTTTTCTATTTCATTAAGACAGAAAGCAAGAGCCATTTCGCCGAACCTGTGATGATGCCCGAATGTCTCGCCGTCTACGGCGATATGCATCAGAGAATAATCTCTTTTCGCGGGAAAATCTGCCTGTATCAGTCTGTCGGCAAAGGCCTTGCCGTCTCTTAAAAGATTTCCGAAACTGACCGCGTGAGACAATCCTCCGTTGTAAAAAAATAAATTAATTGTTTTTCCCGAAGGTAGCTTCGCGAGATATGCCATTGTTGTGTCTATCCCGTGAGAAGCGACCTCAATCCAGTCGCTTGCATTTAAATGACGTATTGATTTTGCCTGATGAGGCGCTAAAATTGTAAATTTTATTTCGTGTTCGGCTAAAACTTCTAATGTTTCTGTATCGACAGCCGTTTCGGGAAGCCAGAGCCCTTCGGGATATCTTTCATAGCGGTCAATAAAATCAGCGATACCCCACTTTACCTGCGTTTTTTTATCTCTTAATGAAGCTAAGGGCATAATAATATGATTATAAGCCTGAGCGATGGCGGCTCCGTGTCCTGAAAATTTTTCACGGCTTATCATATCGGCTTCTATGATATTCTGATAAGTTTCAAATTCGTATTTTTGAAGCCACTGTAACAAGGTTGGTCCTATATTATGGCTCATTCGGGAATAATTATTCAAAATTCTGACTATCTTTTTCTCTTCGTTTAAGATTCTTGCGAATGTATTTGGCGAATAACATTCATTCGCGATTCTCTGGTTCCAGTTTTTATAGGGAAAAGCGGTCTTTTCTGATTCAATTTCATTTATCCATGGATTTTCTCTGGGAGGCTGATAAAAATGACCGTGAATACAAATATACTTTTTCATTTTTTTTTTGATATGAGATTATTCTAGCATTATATTACGACAAGCTTAATTTATACATGATCCCGGGCGCTGTTACGATTTTCGGCTATTTCTTAATATTATAACAAATCAAAATGGCGCCCATTAACCTTTGCTTTTATTCTAAATTATAGTTTAATAGTAAATTTAGCAATCATCAAAAAAACAATATTTTTTTCCTGATTTTATGTGTTTTTTGCCTTTTTTTTGGACATTTGATTTTAATGAATTAATGTATATAAATAATGGCAAAGAAGGTATTGATGGTTGGCTGGGAATACCCGCCAAACATTACCGGAGGCCTTGGGATAGCCTGCAAAGGATTAGTAAACTCATTAGCCCAAAAGGGCATTTCTGTACATTTCATGGTACCCAAACTCTTTGGTAATGAAGAGTGTTGCGAAAATGTTGAACTGATAGATCCGTCAGTTATAAAAACTTTTCTAACACAAGAGGAAATTCAAGAAATTGAAAATTTGCGGGCGAATGTTTATAGCGCCGAAATAAGGTCTTCAGCTTACGCGTATTGCGGCGAAGAGTCGAACTGGCAAAGCGCAAACAAAAACACAAACGCAAAAGACAGTCTCTCAGAAATACAAGGAGGATACACTGACAGAATATTTTCAGAAATAAGCGAGTACGCTGCATGGGCGAAGGCTTACGCGAAAAAAGTAGACTTTGATATCGTACACGCTCATGACTGGATGTCGTTTCCCGCGGGAAAGGCGGCATCTGAGGCGGCCAAAAAACCATTGGTATGCCATGTTCATGCCACCGAATATGACAGATCTGGCGACAATGTAAATGAACGCGTTTTTCATCTTGAAAAAGAAGCGCTTGATTCATGCGATAAGGCGGTAACAGTAAGCGAATATACAAAAAGCATACTGGTAAACCGTTATAACATATCAGCCGATAAAATTCAGGCGGTACATAACGGCGTTGATTTTGAAAATTACGACCATTTAAATTCTTCAAACAGAGGCATTGATAAAGATACAAAAGTAGTCTTATTTTTAGGCAGAATTACCTTTCAAAAAGGTCCCGACTATTTCGTAAGAGCGGCTCAAAAAGTTTTAGAGAAAACAAAAAACGTACGTTTTGTCATGGCAGGCACGGGCGATATGTATCATAGAATGATAAGTTTTGCTTCTGGTCTAGGCATAGGAAAATATTTTCATTATACCGGTTTTTTAAATAAAGATGAAGTGCGCCGGGCCTATTTAACCAGCGACTTGTATGTAATGCCTTCGGTTTCTGAGCCGTTTGGCATTGCTCCCTTAGAAGCAATGAATTATCGCGTACCCGCGATAATTTCAAAGCAATCGGGCGTAAGCGAAATACTTCAAAATGTAATTAAGATTGATTTTTGGGACGTCGACGCGCTGGCAGAAAATATCTTGCATGTTACAAAATATTCAGGTTTAAGCAATGACCTAAAACATAACGGATATCTCGAAGCCAAAAACGTAAGCTGGGAGCGCTCGGCTGACAAACTTTTAAATCTTTATCATTCATTAAATTAAATGTTTAATGAATAAATAATGAATAAAAACCTGCGGTAACTTACCGCAGGTTAAATTTTCAATATAAGAAGTTATCTTAAATAACTTCTTAATTACTAAAAATAAATTTAGACAACAGGAGAATAAAATGACGTCAATATGTTTCTATTTTGAGGTTCACCAGCCATTTAGAATTAAACCGTATGGTTACTTTCAAATCGGGCATGACCCTTTTTATTTAGACGACAATAAAAATTATGCCGTATTACGAAAGGTATCTGATAAATGTTATCTGCCAACGACAAATCTATTGCTTGAATTAATTGAAAGATATAAAGGACGTTTTAAGGTCAGTTTCTCGCTTACAGGCGTTCTTATCGAACAATTTAAGATGTGGTATCCCGAGGTTCTTGATAATTTCAAAAAATTAGCAGATACAGGATGCGTTGAGTTTTTAGGCGAAACCTACTATCATTCTCTTTCGAGTATCATTGAAGAAGAAGAGTTTAGAAAGCAGGTAAAAATGCATACAAAACTCATACAAGACGAATTTGGTCAGACGCCAAAAGCTTTTCGAAACACAGAGCTTGTTTATTCTGATCATATCGCTTATCTCGCCAAAGATATGGGGTTTAAAACCATATTAGCCGAAGGCGCCGAAAGACTTCTTCACTGGAGAACCCCCAATTATGTCTACAAGCCCGAACATACCGAAGGCATAAAATGTCTTCTTAAGAATTATAAATTAAGTGACGATATTGCTTTTCGTTTTTCAGAACGAGGGTGGAAAGAATTCCCCCTAACGGCTGAAAAATATTCTAACTGGGTTCACAGCATAGCCGGCGACGGCCAGACAGTCAATCTCTTTATGGATTTTGAAACTTTCGGCGAACACCAGTGGGAAGACAGCGGAATATTTAATTTTTTAAATCATCTTCCTGAAAAGATATTTCAGCATCCTGATTTTGAATTTGAGACAGTATCGGCAGTTTCTGAAAAATACGAACCAGTAGGAACAATTGCCACAAGCGATTTAGTTTCATGGGCAGATATAGAAAGAGATATTTCGGCATGGCTGGGCAACAGTATACAGCAGGAAGCTTTTCATTCTCTTTATGAATTGAAAAATGAAGTTTATGCGTTAAATGATCCTGGTTTTCTTGATACGTTTAGAAAACTACAAACATCTGATCATTTCTATTATATGTGCACAAAATATTTTAACGACGGCGACGTTCATAAATATTTTAACCCGTATAGCAGCCCATATGACGCGTATATTTATTTTATGAACGTACTGCAAGATTTTAGACAGAGAATGAAATACGCAAGAACGGCAAAAGAAAACTCAACAAAGATAAATAAAAGAAAAAATGTTTCTTCCAAAGTTAAAAACAAAGTTAAAAAAGGATTGCCTGCAATTGAAAAACCAGACGGATTGTTTTTACGAAAAGAAATTCAAATAGAAAAACCTCAATTACAAACCGCCTAAAATGACTATAAAAATTATAAAAAAATAGCCGTTATAAACGGCTATTTTTTTATAATGATACTTGAGATTTCTATTGAATTTCTTTTTCAAGCTGGCTGATAAATATTGACTTGTCTTTTATTTTCATAAGTTTATTTGAAAGACTTTTCAACTTAAAGACATCATTTATCCATACCGCAAAATCATTTCGCTCAGACGTTACATGATAATAAAATATACTATCATCGGTCTCTTTTATGGCCAATAACAAATCGGTTATTTTATTCACAAGTCTGCCGTCATGCAAATAAAATGCATTTTCGGCTGAACATTCCATTGAAGTAACCGGAATCTTTACAGATTTTTTAGATGAACCGCTTGGCTTTGCTTTGGTTTTCGGCATAAAATACCTCCTGACATATAAAAAGGGGATGTTGACTTTCTACATTAGAATTAAGATTAGAAATCTCGTGCGGCGATAAATATTACCCAACTTCAAACCTTTTTAGTAAATTTAATATAAAATTAACTTTTCTACAAAAATATATATATTTTTGAAAATTATTTATAATTTTTACTTATATTGACTAAACACATGCAGACAAAATTACATAACTACAACCATACTAAGATTATAGCCACTTTAGGGCCGGCTTCTGAAAGTTCTGAAATGATTCAAAAATTAATTCGCGCCGGAGCCGACTGTTTCAGATTAAATTTCTCGCATAAAAACGCCGAAGAATTTGAACCCGTCATACAAAGAATCCGCGGCATATCAAAATCAGAAGATTCATACATTCCCATCATAGCCGATATACAGGGCCCTAAGCTTCGAATCGGCAGGCTTCCCGTTGAAGGCGTAATATTAAAAGATAACGATACATTTACCATAACCGCGCGTGATATAGGGGTCGGCAACGCTCAAGAAGTAGAAACTTCTTATAAAAACCTATCAAAAGACGCCGTTATAGGCGGCAGAATACTTCTCTCTGACGGCACCATTGAGCTTTCTGTCGAAAAAATCAGCGATACAGATATTTCTTGCAGGGTACTTATAGGCGGAACTTTATTTTCTAATAAAGGGATGAATTTGCCCGGCGCAAAACTTTCTATTGATACGCTGACAGAAAAAGATATAAAAGATTTAAAATTTATCGCTAAATCAGATATTGATATGATTGCGGTTTCTTTTGTTCGTTCGGCTGAAGATATAAAAAGAGTCAGAGAAATCATCGGCAATACCCGTACTCCCGTTATCGCAAAATTAGAGCGTCCCGAAGCTCTTGAAAATTTAGACGAGATTTTAGAACAAGCCGACGGCGCCCTTATCGCCCGGGGAGACCTCGGGGTTGAAACGCCTTTTGAAACGGTGCCATATATGCAAAAACAGATTCTGGAACGTTCAGCCGCAATGGGTAAATGGGTGACGGTAGCGACACAAATGCTTCTTTCAATGGTGCGTCACAATAGACCCAGCAGAGCCGAGGTTTCTGACGTAAGCAATGCCGTTATCGACGGAGCCGACGCCATTATGCTATCTGAAGAAACCGCCATAGGAAGCTATCCTGTTTCGGCGGTAGAGGCGATGGTGAAAATTGCGAAAGAAGCCGAAAAAAATATGCAAAATATACCTCCGAATATTGACGCTAAAAAAGCCGTTTTTTCTGTAAGCGCGGCCGGCGCCGCCGTAAGCGCAGCCGAACGCTTAGGCGCAAAAGCCATCATGCCCCTGGCGGGCTCTGGCCTTACCGCGCTTCATATTTCAAAATGGCGGCCCGGAAGATTGATTTTGGCGTTAAGCGCGAACGAGTCGACTTTACGCAGACTGAACGTATTAAGAGGAGTCATTCCCGTTTATCTTGAAAAACATATGGATATGGAAAATCAAATAAAAATTGCCGACCAGTTTTTACTTGAAAGAAACTGCGCCATTAAAGGCGATACAGTGGTCATTGTAGCCGCGGTGCCTCTCGGTAAAGGCGCCGAGACAAATACAATTCGTTTTCACAGGGTTAAAGGAGCATAGCATGGTTCTCTATTATTTTACAATTTTAATTTCTCGCAGAGCCAGTCGATATTCATGTTCTCTTTTACAACTTTGGCGAGCCTTTCAAATTCGGCCTCTTTCATCTCTGCGTAGCTTACGCTCTTTTTAATATGACTTGCGCTTTTCGCCGGCGTTTTTCGCTCTCTAATAAATCTTAAAAAAGCCTCGCGAAAAGAATCGTTGTCAAAGATTCCGTGAATATAGGTGCCCCATAAACGCCCTTCTGCCGTAACAACGCCGTCGTAATATACCGCTCCGTTCTCTGTCAAAGATTCGACCTGAAACAACCTGCCCCCATCAGAGTCTTCTTCAAAGCCGCTTTTGCCCGCGTGTATTTCATACCCGCGCATGGTATGGCCGTTTATATTTAATATATTTGACGCGTCATGAAACTGAAAACGAACCTGACGGGTTTCTTTTTCGGGCATTAAAACGGTATTCATTTTCAGAAGACCCAGCCCCTGTATTTCTGAACCGGCTTCAACATGATGCGGGTCAGATATTTTTTCTCCTAAAATCTGATACCCTCCGCAGACGCCGAAAATAAACTTGCCCGCCTTTTTATGCTCGAAAATTGCCTTATCAAAACCCGCTTCGCGAAGATAAATCATATCGCCGATTACGTTTTTTGAACCGGGTATGATAAGCAAATCGAGATCGCTTATTTCATGGGGTTCGCGGATGTATTTTACCAAGAGGTCGTCTTCTATCATAAGGGGAGAAAAATCTGTATGATTTGAAATTCTAGGCAGGTGAATAACGCCGGCTTTTATTGTATTTTTATTTTCCCGCAAGCTTTCTAAACTTTGACCAGAAGTTCTTTCTGATACTCTTTCTAATGACACGCCGTCTTCTTCTTCAAGCCTTAAATTTTGTATAAAAGGAACCACCCCCGCGACAGGAAGTTTTGATCGTTCTTCAAGCGTTTTTAGAGCCGGCTTTAACAATTCAATATCTCCCCTGAATTTATTGATGATAAAAGCGCAAATTCTATCTTTGTCTTTTTGATCTAAAAGCTCAAGAGTTCCTATAAGAGACGCGAAAACCCCGCCTCTGTCGATATCGCCCACGAGCAAAACTTTCGCGTCTGCCATATGCGCCGTACCCATGTTGGCGATATCGTTTTCGCGCAGATTTATTTCGGCGGGCGAACCCGCCCCTTCTATGATAATGAGTTCATACTTAGAAGCAAGGCGCTCATAGCTTTCTTTTACGTAAGCAAACGCCTCTTTTTTGAATGTTTGAAATTCTGCCGATGAGACCTGCCCCTTTACCCTGCCTTGAATGATCAACTGCGATCTGCTCTCGCCGGTGGGCTTTAACAAAACCGGATTCATATCGACATGCGGCTCTAAAAATGCCGCCTCTGCCTGCGCTATCTGGGCGCGCCCCATTTCAAGACCGTCTTTTGTTACACCAGAGTTTAACGCCATATTCTGCGCCTTAAAAGGAGCGACCTTGATTTTCATGTCGCTGAAAATTCTGCAGAGGGCCGCCGTAATGGCCGATTTACCCGCATGCGAACCGGTGCCCTGAATCATTAACGCTTTTGCTTTCATTTATGTTTTATTGTTGCTTTATAAAGAAAACATAAATTTATTCAAGGCGCGGTCTTCAAGAAGAAAAAATAATTATGTGTTTTTTAGTCATGAGGGGCGCAAGCGCCCCTCATGACTAAAAAACATTTACTATAAGTAAAATGAAAAGGGCCCCTTATAGAGGCCCTTTCTTACAAACAATTTTTAAACTTTATATGCTTAAAAGCCAAAGTTTAACGTTGTTAATGATACGGCCTCAGGAACATAAGGCGTTACCAAAGAGGCATCTAAACCGGTATATCCCGATGGGGGCCCTGTTACAGGAACGCCTGACGAATCGACGCCAAAGCTGCCATCCCAGGTTTGAACAAAACCGCCGCTGTTAAAATAAGCCGAATTTACAATACCCCTTAACTGCTGTATACCGACTATCCAGTCGTCGCCTGTACTGGTAGTATCATCAACATAGTTGTCAATAAATGCCGTAAATTCACCAATTGTCCATTCACCGGAACCGTCGACTGTGCAGTACGTTGCAACAGCGTTACACACATAAGTTTCTAGTAACTCTGTATATTCGCCAAGAGTCGTAATACCCGTAGGCAAACCAAGGGCTGTTTTTTCAGGTTCGGTTAACAGAAGATATGCATCAAACTGATTTTGTATTTCTGTCTGCAGCATGGTATACGAAAAATCGGTAAAAAATGCCGAAACTGAATGAGTTGTAAACATAATGCTTATATCTGTTTCTGTAGCGGGAGCAAGGGCCAAATCTAAAACAGCCAGGTTCTGGCTTTTACTGCCCTGCGCGCGAAAATTATAAACATGATCTGTAATAGACAAATCTGTTATAGCTGGATGGTAACTGGCGCCTTTTAGGTCAAAAATATCGCCGTTTTCTGTATAGTTTAACACGATAGTTGTCGGGGCAGACAGATCGACCGAATTATCAATGCCTGTTATCGCAATGTCAAGAGAACGCGTTGTTACACCGCCATAGCCGCCGTCAAAAGTAATCTCTATCATCATATTTGCAGCTGATTGTAAAAACTTATCAGTCAACTGAACCTTACCCTTGGCAATGCCGTCTGTGTCTTCTGAATAAGAAATTCTTGCGCCCTGCACATCGCCTGTATTATCGGTATTATAATATACATCGACAACATGATCATAGCCTACACTGGTATTGACGTCAATACCAATCGTTGTAGGCTCTGTTGAAGGCGCGGTATTTATGGGATAAGTTCCCGCGGGGGCCTTAATCGCATCTTTCATTACAGTGACAATGCTTCGCACTAAATCGGCTGCGCCGTCGCCCATAGCGACATAGCCTCTTACGCCGTCATAAACGCCGCAATGGCCGCCTATGCATCCTGAGCCGGTTACTGCGCCGCGCATACTTAACAATCTGCCCGATACGCCTGTTCCTGAAGTATATGAACTGACCGAACTGGGAATATCGGCTATAGACGAAGCCAGAGTAATTTCTTCTATAACCTCTTCTGTTTCGGTATTATTGCCGCAAGACGAAACCATTAAAGCGTTCGCAAAAAGAATTGCCGCAATAAACTTAAAGTTTACCTGAAATCGCAAAAGCGATTGAATATTTTTGTTTTTCATTTATTCTCCTGTTTTTTGTTGTATTTGATTGGTTTTCACTGAAAACATAATCTTCTTCATTATTCTATAACGATTTAAATTATAATTATACAACACAATAATAAAAAATAATCGATTCGACGAAAAAAAAAAAAAAAAAAAATTAATTTTC
>JAOUOT010000028.1 GCA_029880265.1 Spirochaetia bacterium
AGGCAAATTTTCAATTTTTGCTTTTTTTAACAACGGTCATTAAAGCTGTTTATGAACATTCTACAGAATTAAGAGTAGCCATAGCGACAGCGGGAAACGATCATCGTTTAGGGGCAAATGAAGCTCCGCCCGCCATAATCTCGGTTTTTTTAGGCGATTTATTAAGCAGGGTTTTGCATGATCTTGAAAAGGGCGTTGTCACAGAAACAAAAGAAAAAGCCTGGCTTTCTATCGGCATTGATAAGATACCCACGATACCCAGAGATAATACCGACAGGAACAGAACATCTCCGTTTGCCTTTACGGGAAATAAATTTGAATTTCGGGCGGTTGGCGGCAACCAGACCCCTTCTACGGCAATAACAGTTTTAAATTCGGCCGTAGCCGCAAAACTAACCGAGACCAAAGAAGCGATTGACGCAAAGATGAAGTCAGGCGCCGATTTTAACTCGGCTGTAGTAGAAACGATACGCGAGATGTTTAAGGCCTCGAAAAATATCTTATTTGAAGGCGACAACTATTCAAAAGAATGGGAAAAAGAAGCCGAAAAAAGAGGGCTTCCCAATTTAAAGGCTACGCCTGAAGCTTTAGAAACGATTTTAAAACCTTCAACAATCAAACTTTTTGAAAGTCTCGGCATTTACAGCAAAAGAGAGCTTGAATCGCGATACATTATCAATATGAGCAACTATATCAAACAAATTGATATAGAAGCCAGAGTCGGATACAATATGGCAATGAACATGTATCTTCCGGCGGCCATAAGATATTCTAACGAGTTGTTAACCAATGTACAACTTATAGAAAATGTATTGGGTAATGATAAAGCTCAAACAGAACGAAAGTTTGCCGCTGAAATTGTCGATTTAACGGCTAAATTAAATAACGAATCTGAAAAACTCAATGCAGAAAGATTAAAGGCTGAAGATATAATAGATATGAAAAAAGCCGGAGAAGTCTACAAGAGCCTTCTGCTTCAGTTGAATATAGTTCGCGATATTGTCGATAAGCTTGAAGATATAATACCTCATGAGACATGGCCTGCCCCAAAATATCGCGAAATGCTTCTGGGGCTATAAAAAAATTATAAAAAATATTTTTTTTATTGCCGAAAATATAAAAACTTATTAAAATAAATTCAAAATTGAAAGTGAAAACCGATCAAAAGAAGAACATTGTAAACTGACGAAGAAAATAGAAAACTGACAAAGAGGAAAACCGGCGTTTGAAAAGACGTCGGTTTTTATTTCTTAATCTTTAATATAAAAATTTCTTAATAAACTTAAGACTTTTTTAGACTCTGATTTTGTCATAGAAGCGTAAAGCGGCAGCCTGACGATTCTTTCATAAATATCTTCGGTAATACTTAGTTTATCGTTTACTTTTCCGTATTTTTGACCCGCTTTAGACAAGTGAAGGGGCATGTAATGAGAATGGGCGCTTACGCCGTTTTTCTTAAAGAAGTTCATTAATTCTAAACTTTTAGCAGGTTCTTTCAAGACAATATAAAATATATGAGCGTTATGTCTGCAATCTTTCAAAAGTACAGGTAAATTAAAATATCCCCTTCTTTCATAATCTATTAGATTTTCATAATAATAATTCCATAGTTTAAGACGTTTCTCGTTAATATTGCGGCTCTTTTCAAGCTGCGCCAAAAGAAAAGCCGCCGTTATCTCGCTGGGCAGATAAGAAGAGCCGATATCAACCCATGTATATTTATCAATTTCGCCGCGAAAAAAACGAGCTCTGTCTGTGCCTTTCTCCCAGATAATTTCTGCCCTCTCAATAAACTTCTCATTATTGATTAAAAGAGCCCCTCCTTCGCCTGATGTAATATTTTTAGTTTCATGAAAGCTGAAACATCCGAAGTCTGCGATTGCCCCTAAGGGTTTATCTCTATAATATGCTCCTACGCACTGCGCGGCGTCTTCTATGACAAACAAATTATATTTTTTGCCAATTGCCATAATTGCGTCCATTTCACAGGCGACGCCGGCATAATGAACGGGAACAATGGCTCTTGTTTTTTTTGTAATGGCGCGTTCTATTTTTGTCTCGTCAATATTGAGCGTATCGGGGCGTATATCGACAAAAACGGGAACGGCGCCCCGTAAAACAAAAGCGTTGGCCGTAGAAACAAAAGTAAAAGACGGCATGATAACTTCGTCGCCCGGCTGTATATCTGCCAGAATAGCCGCCATCTCAAGAGCCGCCGTACACGACTGGGTCAGCAACGCTTTTTTGCAATTCGTTTCTTTTTCAAGATAAGCGTGACATTTTTTAGAATAGTATCCGTTGCCCGATATCTTTCGACTCTTTAACGCGGCTTTAATATAAGATATCTCTTTTCTAATATGATAAGGCTTACTAAAGGGTATCATGAATTATAAATAAATATCTATTTTGTTATTTGCTTTACCGCTCTTTTTAATTTTTCGTTCTCGCCATTTTTTCTCTGCGCGTTTTTTAAAAGCCTCAGCGATTCTTCGGGCGCAAAAGCGGCATTGTTACTCATCATTAAATCGGCCAGTAAATTTGAATATTTTTCGCTTTTAACAAAGCGCAAATGTTGTGAAATCTCTTTGATAAGCTTAGGTATTATCTCTGGTTTTTTCAAGAGATTATTTAATTCATCATCTGATATTCTAAATGTAAAATAATCTATTTTATATTTCGCGATAAAATCGGCATATTTTTCGCTGTTTTTGACAAATAACGCGCTGTTCTCGCTCCAGAAAACCTGTTGCCAACCCTTGCCGGCAAGCCAGTTCGTTTCATACTCATTTACCGCAAAGGCGTATTCTAAATTATATTTCTCAAAAATATCAGTTTTTCTAAAATCATCGGTTACAGAATCAAAAACCCATGATAAACCATACATAAATATTTTTTGCTCAGGATATAAATTAAAAGCCAGATAACCGCCCATTTCAAGCCTATTATACATATTGCCCTTAAGATTTGTGGTTTTAATAAAATCAACCGTTTCAACAGGATGTCTGTCTGGTTTTAAATTTAAGCCAAAGTTCCAAAATGGATTAAAAAGCTTAATATAAACCGCAAAAAACAAAACTAATGATACATTAATGAAATATAAATTCTTAAAGATTCTTTTCTCTTGCTCGTTTTCTACAAACTCTTTTCGCAGCTCGTTTACAAGATAACAAAATACGGGAATTGTCATATAAACAAACATTGAAATGCCCCTAAAATATAGCATCGCGATAAATGCATAACCCGAATATATGAAAAGCATCGGAAAATCAATTTTCTTAATTCGCCAGATAACCAATAATGAAAGCATAACCATATAGGGCCAAAAATAAGGAGCGCCGCGAATATTCGCGGTCTGAAATTCCTGATTAGTCGCCATCATTGGACTAGGTTTCGTCATTATGCCTATAAACTCGGCAAGCGTCCAAAAACCATACGGATTAATTAGAAACATTAAAAGAGAGAGACCAAAGATCATTAGAAGCTTTTTTAATTTTTCATCTTCAAGAGGTTTTCCATTTTGTACAAACCAGCCTTTCTTTAAGGTTATTTTTTTAAATATTTCAGCGGATAAAATCGTGATTAACAATACAAAACCCAGAACCGAACCTTGAATAAAATCCCAAATAAAAATAATAAATGGTATAAAAAGAAGATACTTCCAGCTTATTTTATTTTCTCTATAAGCAAAATACAAATATAATATAATACATAAAAATAATGTTGAAAACATTTCGGGCCTTGTAATATATCTTATGATTGAAGCAATAACGCCCAAAATAATAACAACCGAAATAAGCGGCTTTGACAATTCAAAACACCTCATAATCTTATAAAGAAAATAAAAGGCAGTTGTAATTATTAAAGATTTAAAAATAATCAGACCATTAAGACCCGATATCTTATAAATAAGATAGAAAATAATCTGAGACAGCCACTCTCTGTTTCCAAACTCTTTTCCGTAGGCAGAGTATGAAAATATTTCTTTATTTACGATTTCTCCCATTTTCAGCATCTCGCGCCCGTTCGCTAAATGCCAGAAAATATCATAGTTCATAATGGGGAATATTCCCATTAAAAAAACAATAAACAAGGTAACCGGTATAAGATATTTTTCTTGAAAGATGTTTTTTATATCAGACATATGATTAACGATTTCTAGTTTTGGAACACTACGGCAATCAAATTAATTGCATTAAATATTAGTTTTTTTAAATAAATTCGGCCGCTATTTGCACAGGGTTGTCAATAGAATTAGTTTGACAATATGCCTAAAGTTGTTCTATCGTCATCTTTAATGAAATATAATTATGTCGGCTTTCTTTCAGCGAATTGATTTTTTTATAACCATAGAAGTTTTCTTTTTTCAAATACTTGTCGGTATACTTCCTATTTTTTTATTCTTACAGAAAACTTTTTTACCGCTCTCAAAACGACTGCTTCTTTCAATTGGTCTTTCTTATATTCTCATAGGCTTATGCCAATTTCTTTTTGTTTTGATAAATTTAAATTCTAATTACTTGATTTATTTCATTTTTTTACTGATCAATTCAGCGCTTATTTGGCGAAATATTAAGAAAAAAAACGATATCGCGGCAAAAACAAATGACATGCCTGTTATCTACTTATTCGCCGCTTTAATTATTGGATACTTTTTATATTATATACACTTCGGCGCCTATGCCAATAACAGTTTCTTTCACAAAGATATTTTATTTAACACGGCCATAGCCGCTCAATTAAAAAAGAATTATCCTATTTATCATACTTACTGGTACACCCAAAAAGTTTACCATTATCACTATTTTACCCATCTTTATATTGCCGCTTTTTCAAAATTTTTAAATATTGAATTAATTGATTTAATAAAAATTTATATCCCGTTAAATATATATACTTCATTATCGTTTATCTTTTTTTGTTTTTTTCAAAAAAGAAATTCCATTTTATTTTTTATCGTCGCTCTTCTTTTTTCGGTATCATTCTTTAACGAATCATGGATAGCTACTAAAATTTTCACAAGCCATATCTCTGCGTTAAGAGCAAATTCTTTCTTTTGGGGACTTCCTATTTTTATATCAGGCGTTTATTTATGGATACTTTATGATAAAGAAAGAAACAATTTTAACAAATACGAAATTGCAAGATATCTAAGGCTGCTTCTTCTTGTTTTTTTCATGGCTTTTTGCATGGGCTTTACAAAGGGTATATTCCTTTTTTCATTTTTCTTTTTTGAGTTTCTTTCTTTTTTAAAAAATATAAATTATAAAATTTTTAATGCAAAATACTTAAGCAGAGAAAAAAAGACGATTATTTCTTATTTAATTATTCCTTTGGTTATGGTATTATTGAAACTTATTTTTGCAGGCTCTGAAACGCTTTCATTTTTTAAGTTAAACGACGTTGACCTTTATAATTTTTCATATCAAAGCTATCTTTTGGCATTTATTGTCACGCTTGCCATACCTCTGGCTTTGATAATCATATCTAAGACCAAAGACGAATATACCTACTTTTTATTTGCGGCTTCTTTTCTAAATATACTGTTATACTTTATTTCAGATCATCCGGGTAATTCAGATATATATTTTATATTCAGCGCAATAATATTAAACTTATTAATAATTTTATTTTTAAAGATGGAAAACAAAATACTATATTTATTTTCTGGAATGGTTATCTTCTTTCTATTTTCTTTTTTTCTTAAAGGCTCTACCGGCAATAGTTATTTATTTATGAACCACTATAACAATATAAAACAGCTTCAACGGTTTCAACTTAAAACCGAAAATATGACGCCCGAAGATATTCGCGCCTACGGCATAAAAGGCGCCGCCGATTTAATGAACTTGAAAAACAAGTTGAATAATAAATCAGTTGTAATGCTGCCTATGCCATCTTGCCAGAATTTTTATTTTTCGGTATTTCTTGAAACTCATATATGGGCAGAATGTCACACTTACGGCAATTTTCTGCAAAATTGGATCACAGAAAATACAGAAAAATACTCTCATCTTGAAAATCCGAAAATAAGATATGACCTTCAGAAAAAATTCGCATATGATAAGAGTTTAACAAAAAATGAATGCGATACGTTTTTCACTAATTCAGGAATTACTCATGTTTTAATTGAAAATAAAGACTTAAACCAAATATCGCAATGCTTAAAAGATAAAAACAGATTCAGCGAAAAGAATTTTACTCTTTTTGTTTTAGAATAATGCGCCATCTGATGAATTTCATAATTAGACTTATTCAGAAACGGCGTATATTATTATGCCTAATACTATAAAAAATGAACCGAAAATCTTATTTTTCGTGATATTTTCTTTGAGCCATATTTTAGAAAAAACAGAAATAATTATCATTGTAAACGAAGTGGATAAATATACAATATCAATACTCAAGCCTCTTAATGACATAAATCCGCAAAATGAAGCCATTATAAAACTTAAAATCGTTACAACATACCATAGCCTTTTTTTTTCAATATAATACTTTTTATAAGAAAGGTGCGCGAAAGCGGTTATAAACAAAGCCAAAACAAGAAAAAAATAATATTCTTTCATGAGTTACCCGCATAATTATCTTTTTGTACGACAATAACGCCAAAAATAATTAATATAATGGCAAAAGTTTTTTCTATTGAAAAATCAACGTCATTATTTATTATTGCTATTAAATATATCATAGGGAAAAAGACTGCAGTAATCGGATAGATATGACTTAAATCATATTTTTTCAATAACCATCCCCAATATATGAACCTTATAAAACTTAAGAAAATTGCCATCGATACCAATAAAAAAGTAATTATCAGAATAGAATTTTTTGCCGCATAATCCATTATGACAGAAACGATAATATTCAATAAAACGCTTAGGGTTACCAGTAAAAATGTCTTAAAATTCATGTTTTTACGTTTCAGTCAATTTCTTTCCTAAGTAAGAATATAATCTATAATACTTAGTCTTCTCGAAAAGAAAAAAATATAAGCTTGACAGTGAAATAAAGAAAAAATTAATTATATTTAAAAAACTATAATACCAAACTATCTCTCGATAAGATTGGTAAAATAGCAATTAAATATCTTAAATTTAATTAATTAAAATGCTAATATTAGGAATCTCCGAAGAGCATGATGCGGGAATAAGCGTACTTTTAAACGGTGAAATTATTTTTGCCGTCAATGAAGAAAGATATACCAGAGTTAAATTTCAAGACGGCTGGCCTAAAAACTCGCTTAAAGAGGCTATAAATTTTTTACAAGAAAATAATTTATATCATAAACTAGAACACGTCGCTATTGCGAGTAAAACCCATGTTAAGAATAAAGATAATATTAATTCAAATTCTATTATTTATTTGGTCATGCGTTTATTGGGGCGTTATCTTTCGAATTTAACAATAGGCAATAAAAAAATCGTGCCGCTCTTGAAATCGTTTCTCGTAATTATCCAGATGCCGCGAAAAATACGAATAAAACAAAAATTAAAAAACTGTATACCTCATAAAAACTTAAAAATAACCTATATAGACCATCATGACTGCCATGCCTATAGCGCCGTTATGACTTCTGGATGGCAAAATTGTTTTGTTGTAACGTTAGACGCTGCAGGCGACGGCGCTTCGTCAAAAAGCTATATTTATGATAATCATAAACTTAAGCAGGTAGGCATGGTTCCTTTTTTTCATTCTGTCGGATATTATTATGGCCTGATAACCATATATCTGGGATTTAAACCCGGCAGAGAAGGAAAAGTTACAGGCTTATCGGCTCACGGCAATTATGATAAAACCCTGCCTATTTTTGAAAAGCTTATCAATTATGATAAGAAGAAAAAAACCATCAAAAATTATGGCCAACATTATTTAGATAATATGAATATATTAAAAAGAGAATTAAAAGGAATTTCGCCGAAAGACATCGCCGCCGGAATTCAAACGCACCTGGAAAATATTCTTACTGCATATATCTCAGATTTAATTCAAGATAATATAAAGGAGAAAAACATAAGACTTGCTCTTGCCGGAGGCGTTTTTGCCAATGTTCTTTTGAATTCAAAAATAGCCGAATTGCCGCAAGTCTCTGATATTTTTATACATCCAAATATGGGCGACGGCGGTTTGGCGACAGGAGCGGCCCTTGCCGTATTAAAAAAACTTTCTATCGACGCCAAAAGCGTTCGCATGAACCATGTATATCTGGGACATGTTTATAAAGACGATGATATTATTCATGAATTTGAGAAACATAAAGTAAAATATAAAATCCCTGATAACATTGAAAAAGAAATAGCCAAATTACTTTCGAAAGGCAAGGTTATAGCGCGCTTTGAAGGCGCAATGGAATACGGGCCGCGAGCCTTGGGACATAGATCCATTTTATATTCAGCCAAAGACAATTCTGTAAACACATGGTTGAATAAAAGATTAAAAAGAACCGAATATATGCCTTTTGCTCCGGCTGTTTTGGAAGAAATTGCGGATAAATATTTTATTCTCAAAAACAAAGCTTTTGCCTGCGAATTTATGACCATTGTATGCGAAGCCACAGAATTGGCGAAAAAGAAATGTCCCGCCGTGGTGCATATTGACGGAACGGCTCGGCCTCAAATTGTTAAAAAGAACATATCGCCAAGCTACTGGAAAATATTAAACGAATATAAAAAAATAACCGGCGTAGGAGTCTTGGTAAATACCAGCTTTAATATGCATGAAGAACCAATTATAGAAAATCCTATGCAGGCGGTAAAAGCGTTTAAGCAGGCAAAGTTAGACGCTTTGGCAATTGGCAATATTATCATAACTAAATAATAATTATTTTTTGTCTTGCTGTTCTTTTAAGAAAACTTCTTCTAATTTTAAGATATCCTTTTTCTTATACCTGATAAACTTTGCCGGATTTCCGGAATAAATACTCCACGGTTTTGTATTTCGTTTAATTAGCGACATCGCGCCTACTGAAGTTCCCTGTTTCAGGGTTACTCCGGGAAATATAATAGAACCTGCCCCTACAATAGAATGCTTTTCAATAACCACTATTTTCTTATATTCTTTTTTATACTTATCGGGCACGGTAGGGTTAGTCATTGTTCTTCCGCTATAATCGTCAGATTGCGAGAAAACCTGAACATTGTAAGATAGACAAGATAAATCTTCTAAAATAATGCCTTTTTCGCCGCCTGCCAAATTACAGAAGGCGCCTATAAAAACATTTTTGCCAATCTTTAACTTTCCTGATAAAAGACAAAAATCGTCAATTCTTGAGTTATCGTCAATCTCTATTTGCTCATGATTATAAATACTCGCCCTTGTAGAAATCATTACATTTCTGCCGATACTCTTCCATCCAAATTTTCTCAATTCTAATTCATTATAATATCCCATAGTTTATTGCCTATTTATAAATTTATTTTCTTATCAATTATATATAAAGGTCTGTTTTTTACTTGATCAAATATTTTTTCTATGTATAATCCCAGCATACCTATGGCCCCTAGTATCAAACCACCCAGGAAATTAATTGATATCATAAGGCTGGTCCAGCCTAGAACTCTATAAGCGTTTACAAAATACTGATAAAGCACCCAGGATGCCGCAACAAAAGAGAAAAAAGACAAGAGCAACCCTATGAAGATAGTGAATTTCAAAGGTTTATTAGAATGGGCAATAATACTGCTCATTGCAAGATTTATTAATTTTTTAAGATTATAAGACGATCTGCCTTTTTTTCTTTTATGCCGAATTGTATTTATTGTAGTTTTATTAAACCCTACCCAGTTTACTAAAAGCCAAAATGCGCGATTCTGCTCTTTTAATAATTTAACACAGTCAATTACTTTTTTAGAATAAATGCCAAAATTTCCTATAGAACTAACCGCTTTGTTGGTTGTTAAATAATTAAATATTAAAAAAAACATCTTAGAGCCTGCTTTCTTAAAAAAAGAATCTTTTCTATAAACTCTCTTGCATAAAACAATGTCAAAGCCTTCCATAGCTTTTTTATATAATATTTCAATATCAGCGGGTTCTTCCTGCATGTCACAATCCATAACCACTACCCAGTTGCCTGAGGCGCTATCAATTCCGGCTGTTATTGCATGATGCTGACCGAAATTTTTAGATAATTTTATCCCTTTTATTTTTTTATTTTTGTCTGCGAGACTGTTTATAAGCGACCACGGATTTTCGGGACATCCGTCAACGACGAAAATAATTTCATAGTCTTTTGATATTTTACTTAATACCAAAACTAACTTTTTTGATAACTCTTTTATGGTTTCTGTACATTTATAAACCGGTAAAACGACGGATATCTCTGCTGAATTAACTTTTTTCATAACCACAAAATCTCTCTAATTTAATTATTGTCATTGTATATATCGGCGTTCCATATTATTTATAAGCATATGGTTCTCTAAAATCATTATTTTTTCTAGCCGCCAGTAAAATACTGCCCCCGAATATATCTGGAATTAATCTATGTATTTTTGCTTCAATACGGCAGAGAAAAAGAAGAATAGAATTTACAAATCGATTGATCGATTTTGATTTTAGATATTCTTCTCTTGAGACTTCATTTTTAGAATCGGGCTTCAATATTTTTCTCAGCAAAAGAAGCGGCATGATCAGCTGAAAAATATACCGGCTGTAAACGATTTGAAAACCAGCCTGCTTTAATATGGCTTTAAGCCTTTTTTTGTTATAACGCCTCTTGTGATGCGATATTCTATCTTCGCGGTTCCATAAAAACATATGCGCCGGAACCGTTAAAATAATCCATCCTTCAGGTTTTAGTATCTTAAAAATATTTTTCATCGCTTTTATGTCATCGTCAATATGTTCGAAGACGTCAAACATGGCAATGACGTCATATTCGCTTTCAAATGGAGCATTAAATAAGTTAAACTGGTATCTTTTTTCAATGCCTTTTTGTTTTGCGTATTGCAAACTCTTGCGATGCAGGTCGCTTATATCTATATTATAGCCTTTTTCTTTTAAAGCTTGCGCAATCATAGCGGTTCCGCAGCCTATTTCTAAAATAGAATTTTCTATTGATATATAATTATTAAAAACGCCTATAATTCTTTCTAACCGCGAAATAAACCAGAAATGTTTTTTTTCAGCGCGGTAATTTTCTTCAAATCTATCGGCATGATAATCAATATGATTATTTTCTGCTTCTGAATCAAAAACATAATCGCCGTCTCTGATTTTATATTTTCGGGTTATTGGCATTTTTTTTATTTCCAGATATTTTCTAAATTTTTATTTAATAACCTTCCTAATTTTTCATTAGGCTTTTGATAATAATCATGCAATTTATTGTAAATATCTTTCGGTATATTTTGACTGCGCTCGATATCGTTTACTTTTTCTTGAATATTTTCCGAAATCTTTTCTTCTGTTACGCCGACAAAACGATAAAGCTCTTTAATAAGGTTTATATTATCTATAAGCTCCTCTAGAATTATTATTTTTAGATATTTCTCGTCAATATTATCAATAAACGAAAGAACATAATCTGCATATATGCCTCTTTTTTTATAATCAAAGGGCGATACTGATATGCTTTTTTTTATATCGGGCCGGCGTATTTCTTTAATGAAAACTTCTTCAAGACTTCTTGTTTCTATTTGATTTTCAAAAGAAAAGAAATAATTAGAAATGGCCCGCTCAACAGGGTTTCTTAAAATTAGAATAAATTTTGCCTCGGGATAAAACCGTTTTATATTTTCAATTACTTTTGGATACTCTGAATAACTGGTGCTCTTTTCTCCGTAGGCCTTATACTCTTTATCGTGATTAAAATATTTCTTCTCATAATAAGCCCGCCCTTTGGCAATCAAATCGTCAGATAAAAAATATTTTGGCTCGGGCTTCAGCGGTTTTGCCATGCATATTTCTGAATGCAAATCAAATATATTGTATAAAAAGGTTGTGCCGCACCTTTGCATGCCCGCGATAAAAAAATGATTTTCACCCATGCAAATTCACCGAATCTTTTATATGATAAGCTTTTCCTTTTGATTGCTGCATAACAAGCCTTCCTATGTATTCTCCTAACATACCTAGTATAAGAATAGAAACTCCCTGAAAAAAAGAAAGTATGACCACAATAGACGTCCAGCCGGGAACTTTCGCCTGCGTAAAGAAACTTCGCACAATAAAAAAAACGCTTACCGCAAAACTTAAAAATGCGATTATAAAACCTATTGAAATCATAAACTTTAAAGGGAAGGTCGAGTAGTTAAATAAAATTCTCGATACAAGCTGCATAATTTTAACAAAGCCATAATTTGACTTTCCTTCTTTTCGCGGCATATGCATGACCTCGGCGTTAGCGGGATTTGCGGCAAACATCAACAGTAAACCGGGAATATAGGGATACGCCGTTTTATAAGAAATAAGTCTTTCTATGACGCTTTTATGAATGATTCGAAAATTTGACAGCGTTAAATTGTCGGGTTTTTGAAATATTTTATTGTTCAGGTAACCGATAAATTTTGTGCCAAGTTTTCTATAAAAGGCGTGTTTCTTGCTTTTAAACTTTCCGAATACAAGATCATACCCTTCTTTTGTCTTGTTAATTAAATTTATTATCTCGCCGGGAGGGTTTTGCATATCGTCATCCATCGTTATAATATAATCTCCCTTCGCGTGTTCAAAACCGCATAGTATTGCGGTATGCTGGCCGTAGTTTTTTATAAATTTAAAACCCGTTATATTTTTATCGCTTTTAGAAAATTCTTTTACTATCGACCAGGCCTTATCGGGGCTATTATCGTCAATCAGTATAATCTCATAATTCAATCGACGCTTTTTAAAAAATTGTACGGTAGCTTTTACCGTTTCTGATAAAATATTTTCGCTTTTATAAACCGGAATAACAACAGAATATAATAGACTGTTTTTACTCATGATTACAAAAGTTCCTTATATTTCTCAATATACCATCTAACCGTCTCTTTCAAACCATCTTCAAACTTCGTCTCTGCCCGCCAGTCAAGCTCATTCATCATCTTTGAAGAATCAATGGCATACCTTCTGTCATGCCCCGGTCTGTCTTTTACAAAAGAAATAAATTGCTTGTATGAACCGCCTTTTTCAAGCCGATTTATATCGTCAAGTATCTCGCATATAAGATTGGCAATTTGAATATTGTTTTTCTCGCAGCTTCCGCCGATATTATAAACTTCGCCGGCTCTTCCTTTTTGAAAAGCAATATCAAGCGCTTTGCAGTGGTCTTTTACAAATAACCAGTCTCGAATGTTTTTGCCGTCGCCGTAAATCGGTATTTTTTCTTTTGATATTGCTTTTCGAATAATCACGGGTATCAGTTTCTCGTCATGCTGGCAGGGTCCGTAATTGTTTGAACAGTTTGTTATTACCGTGTTTAATCCGTATGTATGATAATAGCTTCGAACCAGCATATCGCTTCCCGCTTTTGAGGCGCTGTATGGCGAATTCGGAGCGTAAGAAGTTTCTTCGGTAAAAAATCCGTCTTCGCCCAATGAGCCGTAAACTTCGTCTGTTGAAACATGCAAAAAGCGGGCGTTTTTATATTGTTCTTTTACAACAAAAGGATCAGACATCCAAAAGTTTCTTGCCGTTTCAAGAAGTTGAAAAGTTCCGAGAACGTTTGTTTTTACAAAAACTTCGGGGCCTGCAATTGAATTGTCGACATGAGACTCTGCCGCGAAATGAAAAACGCCCTTTATTTCATTTTCTGTGAATATTCTATTAAGCAGATTTTTATCGCAAATGTCGCCTTCGATAAAAGAATACCGGGAGTCTTCTTTTACGCTTTCAAGATTTCTTAAATCGCCCGCGTATGTCAATTTGTCTAAATTGCATATGAAGACATCTTCATATTGTTCGAGCATGTACTTTATAAAATTACCGCCGATAAACCCGGCCCCGCCGGTAACCAAGATTTTTTTCATGAAAGAAGTTCCTGAAGATACTGACCGTATTCGGTATTCTTTAACCCGTCAGCCAATTCTTGAAGCTTAGAATTATTAATCCATCCTTTTCTAAAGGCGATTTCTTCGATACAGGCTATTTTATAGCCCTGCCTGTGCTCGATTGTTTTGACAAACTCTGAAGCCTCTGACATCGCGTCGGGAGATCCTGTATCAAGCCAGGCAAAACCTCTGCCTAACAGACAGGCTTTGAGGTTTTTATTTTTCAGATACATCTTATTAACGTCGGTAATTTCAAGCTCTCCCCTGTTTGAGGGCTTCACTGCTTTAGCAGTTTTAATTACATCATTATTGTAGATGTATAAACCCGTAGCGGCATAATTAGACTTAGGTTTTTCGGGTTTTTCTTCAACTGATAACACTCGATTGTTTTCGTCAAACTCAATAATGCCAAAACGATGCGGATCTCTTACCTGATATGCAAAAATTGTCGCGCCTGTATTTTCGTCGATTGCTCTTTTTAAAATATCTGAAAAACCCCTTCCGAAAAATAAGTTATCGCCTAAAATAAGAGTCACCGAATCGCCTTCAATGAAATTTTCGCCTATTATAAAAGCTTCTGCGATTCCTTTAGGTTCTTTTTGCTCAGCGTAAGAAATAGAAACTCCAAACTGAGATCCGTCGCCTAACAGTTCTTTAAAAGAACTTAAATCTCTTTCTGTAGAGATAAGCAAAATTTCGCGAATACCCGCTATCATTAAAACCGACAAAGGATAATAAATTAATGGTTTGTTATATATAGGCAAAAGCTGTTTGCACATAACTTTTGTTATCGGATACAGTCTTGTACCGCTGCCGCCGGCTAAAATAATACCTTTCATAAGTTGACTTCCCTGATTATAAAATACAAGAATAATAAATAAGTGAGTATGTAAATTTGTTTTTTGGTTGACGAATGAAAGAACAAGGGCGCCAATGCGGTAAGCGGGTTGTGTCGCCCCGCTAAAAGAACCTTGATTTTTTAGACTGATGAAAAAAGATTACATTCTTAAGCAAAAAAATAATATAAAGTTTTGGCTGACGCTATTGTTTGGGTTTACGGCGTTTCTTTATGCCGGCTCATTGTCGGGCGAATTTATATGGGACGACAGAACTTACTTTCTTGACAACGACCTTTTAACCAAAGTCAAGCCATATGATATAAAAAGCATTTTCTTTGATTATCTAAATTACTGGGGAACAAAATATCCGGCAGTAGATTTCTTTTTTGTGCTTGAATATAATTTGTTCGGCAAAAACCCTTTAGGATATCGTATCGTAAGTCTTTTTTTATATTTTACTATTTCTATTTTATTATATTTTGCGCTTTCAAAGTTTTATGCTGATTTTTCACATTCTAACCATAAGTCAACTGATAAAGTTAAGAAAAACGAGATATCTGCTCTTATGATTGTATCTTTATTTATGCTTCACCCAATTCATGTTGAAACCGCCGCTTATATATCTGCGCAAGGAGATCTGCTTTATGCCTTTTTTTCTCTTCTTGCCGTTATTTCTTTTTATAGTATCTACAAAGAAAAATCGTATACAAAATATAAAGATATCATAATCGCTATTTTATTTTATTATGCCTCTTTTCTTTCAAAAGCAACGGCCATCACCAATATTATTTTTATACCAATATTCTTGTTTTTATTTTTAAGAAAGAAAAAAGAGAGTTTTGTTAAAGAAGCCTTATTCTGGGTCTTGATAAATATTCCCGTATTCATATGGATAATCTATAAAATAAAGATATCGTCAACATACGGAAATATAGGCCCGTTAAAAATTTCCTATTTTGACAGCCTTTTAAGAGGGGTAAGAATTTTCGGATTTGATTCATTACTGCTCTTAAAACCTAATCCGCTGAACTTTGGTTACCCGTTTCAAGAAAAATTCAGCTTTGATTTATTTTTTATTACCGGTTTTCTTGTCACAATTTCATCGGCTTTCTTTCTTATGTTCAAACCCCGAACGCTTCTGTCTTTTGCGTTTTTAATTTACATTATTTATCTTTCTCCATACCTGCAAATCATTATGGAAACACAAAACGCATTGATATATGATCGGTACTTGTTTATTCCCGCCTTGGGTTTTTGCATTTTAGTCGAAAGAGCAATTTCTTTTTTAATTGCAAAACATGAAGACAGACGCGCTCTTGTTTTATCTTTCTTTGCCTCTTATCTTTTATTTTTAAGCCTGATTACTTATTTTTATATACCCAAGTTTAAAAGCGATAAGGCCTCTCTTGGGCACGCTTATGAAACCTTTCCCGGCTGGAAAAGAGCCGCTTTTGACTATGTTTACTGCCTGATTGAAATAAACGAGCTTGAAAAAGCCAAAAACCTCACAGAAACAGAAACGACTTTTAACACCCCCCCCTGGGTTAGAGATTATTTCAGAGGGTGGAGATTAATTAAAGAGAAGAAAACAGACGAAGCTATAATACATTTATCAAAAGCTTCTTTTATTGGCAACCGCATGGGATATTATCCCTTTGCCGACGTAAGACTGGCAGAGGCATACATTCTAAGAAAAGAAAACTCAAAAGCCGAATTTTATCTGAAAAACGTAGTTAATTATAAATATAAAAATCCGCTAGAATATTATTTTGCCAAAAAAATGCTCGAAGAAATAAAAAAATGAAAAACATTCTTACCGCAATACTCTTTTTAGGCGTTGCCCTGATTGGCTTAACCCAGATAAGCGATTATGATTTCTGGTGGCACCTAAATTTGGGCCGTACAATTTATGAAACGGGAATGATTGATTTTGCCGATTCTTTTTCATACACTCATGCGGGCAAAGATCAGTTTAACGGAGAATGGCTCTCTGATTTACTTTTTTTTATTTTTTTTAAGATTGGCGGTTATGAGGGCATTGCTTTTTTAAAAATTATTATCGTTTCAACCGCGTTCTTTTTTTTACTAAAGGCAATCAATATTACAAATGATACAAAAAGCAATACATGGTTTTTTTCGGCCGTAATAACGCTTTTATTTGTTCTCTTATCGATACGTTTCAGGTTATTTGTAAGACCGTTTCTTTTTTCTTACCTTTTTTTATCAGTTTTTTTATATGTAATATTGCATTGGTTAAAGCATAAAAATATAAAATATTTATTCATGCTTCTTCCCATAGAATTAGTATGGGCAAATACCAGCAAGGGATTTTTTTTCGGGCCCGTTATACTTTTTATATTTTTTACTTCAGAAATTCTGTTGCCGCAATTAAAAAATCTATCTTCTAATTTTAGCGGCCGCTGGGTTGAAACAAATAAAAATAATTCTAAAAATATAAATTATTTTTATGAAGAGAAATTACCGGTTATAATAGGCATCGGTATCGGAATTTTTCTCATCTCTTTAATCAATATCGAATTTTATAGTCTCTACGTTACCATCTATGAAAACTTGATATGGGGTATCGGCGAAGGTTCTCCCTCTGCAGAACACGCGCCCCTTTCAAGCATGATGCTCTGGGGTTATGGCCTGCGATATACTTATGCTTTTCAAATACTTTTTCTCGGTTCTCTCTTAAGTTGTTTCTTTATAAACAGTAGAAAAAATCTTTTTTATGCTTTATTATTTATAATATTTCTTGTTCCCGCGTTAAAGGCGGTTCGAATGATTGATTTTTTTTCTATAATTACGGCCCCTATATTTGTTCGATCTATTGATAAGTTATTTAACATCATAAACAAAAGATTTCAATTATCATTTAATATCAATTATATTACGTTTTCAGGATTGTTTCTATTCATTATTGCTTTAACTTTATTAACTCAAGCATCATACTCAGCGGGAACGGGCCCAAACCCGAAGCGGTTTCCTCTTGGCGCGGTAAGGTTTTTAGAAAATAATAATATTCAAGGCAGAATTTTTAACAGCTACCCTTTTGGCGGTTATCTGGCGTGGCAAAACCCTCAAAATAAAGTATTTATTGACGGCAGAGCAAATCATCTTTACGAACCAGATTTTGTAAATAATATATATATAAAGAGCCTGCACGACGATATCAAGTGGAAAGATTCCGAAGCCGCATATAACTTTGAAATCGCTGTCTTTGAATATGAGCTAAAAAGCGGCCCTATTCATTTTCCCATTCATATTCATGAAAACCAAAATTGGGCGCTTGTATACTGGGACGAAATATCGACAATCTATCTTAAAAGACTTCCTAAATATGCTGAAATAATTGAAAAGAATGAATATACAATGTTTAAACCAAAGTACAATGATTTTTCATATTTGAACGCCGATAAATTACGTCAGGAACCAGAAAATATACTTCTTCAAAAAATGAACAGAGAAATTCAACTGAATACAAATTTACAGGAGCCGCGTCTGGCGAAGGCTTTTACGCTTTTTTCTTTAAACAGCGCCAAGTATCAAAACGAAATTTCAAATGAAATTTTAACGTGCCTGAAACTTTCTCCTGATCTTGCGATGGAGCATTCGGCGGCCGCTTTTATTTATTTTCAAAAGGGGCTTGTCGAAGAAGGCAAAAAAGAAGTAAAAAAAGCTCTTGACTTAGATTCTAACGACGAAAACGCTTTATATCTTAAAAAGAAATATCGATTTTAATAAACTTATAATGAAAAAGGCAATATAACATGGAACTCTTGGCCCCCGCCGGATCTCTTGAATCTCTTCACGCCGCCGTAAACGCGGGCTGTAACTCAATATATTTTGGGGCGCATCATTTGAACATGCGCGCCCGCTCTTCTGATAATTTTGATTTGACCGATATCAAAGAAATCATTGATTTTTGTCATACTCATAAAGTAAAAGCTTATCTTACCATAAATTCTCTTTTGTATGATCATGACATTAAGCTTGCCCATAAAACGCTTGAAGAAGCGAAAACAGCGGGCGTTGACGCCGTTATCGCGGCCGATACCGCACTCATACTAAAGGCGCATGAGATGAAAATACCGGTTCATATTTCTACGCAGCTTTCAGTATCTAATTTTGAAACTGTTAAATTCTGGTCAAAATATGCCGATGTAATTGTTCTTGCCAGAGAGCTTGACTTGAACATGATAAAAAATATTACCGAAAGAATATCCGCTGAAAATATCATCGGGCCGTCTGGCGAGAAAGTAAAAATTGAAATCTTCGGCCACGGCGCTCTGTGCATCGCGATTTCAGGACGCTGTTCCATGAGTCTTTACGCCGACAATTCTTCGGCAAACAGAGGCGCCTGCAAGCAGCCCTGCAGAAGATCATACGAGCTTGTTGACAGCGAAACCGGCGACAAACTTGAAATAGACAACGAATATATCTTATCGCCAAAAGATATCTGCGTTATCGGTTTTTTAGATAAAATAAAAGACGCGGGAATTTCTGTCTTGAAAATAGAAGGCAGGGGACGCTCTCCCGATTACGTAGACGTAACGATAAGATGCTATAAAGAAGCCATACAGTCTCTTAAAGACGGTTTTTATACGCCAGAAAAAATAAACAATTGGAAAACTGAGCTTCAAAAAGTTTTTAACCGCGGTTTTTTTGACGGATATTATCTCGGTTTAAACAGCGCCGAATTAAGCAAAGCAGAAGGATCTGTCGCCAAACAAAAGAAAATTTTCGTGGGCAAGATTCAAAAATATTTTTCAAAGGCAAAAGCCGCCCAGCTTTTCATTGAAGCGGCCGAACTTCCCATAAACAGCCGTATATTAATAACCGGCGTTACCACCGGCGTTTTATGGGAAGACTTAACCGAATTAAGAAACGAAGAAAGAGAATTAATAAACTCAGGTCAAAAGAAAACAATAGTAACCCTGCCGGTATCTTCAAAAGTAAGACCGGGAGATAAATTATATTTAGTTGTGAATGAAGACCTGGGGGCTGTGTAATCAGTCGTATTTCGATACATTTTCTGCCGTTCATCGAGTGAAAAATGCCGAAAATAAGGCATTTTTCGTATCGTAGCAAAGCTCGCCGAAGGCTGATGAGGCAGAAAACACTCAATAACCGACTTATAACACAGCCCCAAGAGCTTAACAATGAAAATCTACACAATATCACAGCAAAGAATCAAATGCATAGGATGCGGCGCCTGCGTTTTAAACGCGCCGAATACATGGGTTATGAACGATGCCGACGGCAAAGCAATGTTAAGATTTGGCAAAGAAAAAAACGGATGGTTTGTCGGCAGTATAGACGAAACAGAGCTTTCTGAAAACGAAAAAGCCGCTTTAGAATGCCCGGTTAAGATTATTCACCTGAACGGTTAATTGATGGGGCGACGCCTCGATACAATTTGTACGCCGATCATTGGGTGATTTTTCTTCCGGTTTTCGATTAGCCTGCTTTACAGGCTATATCGATAACCGGGCGAAAAATTATATCGCAAGCGAAGCTAGCCGCAGGCGAATGCGGCGCACAAATCACTCGGCGAGCAATTTCCTGACAAACCCGCAAAAATTTAACAACTTACATCGCGTATGTAATTTCACTCGCGGGAGTTCTGCAGTCCATGTTTGTTCCGCGGTTTCTGTGATCGGCAATTTCAGCCGAACAGCCCACCATTCTGGCGAAAATAAACATGGTAAATACGATATCCTGCATTTCCTGCTCGCTGATTTCGCTATTCTTAAACTGCTTCCAGAAAAGTTCAAGCGAAACCGTCGCAATTACGGCGTCAATATTCACGCAGAAAACGTTTTTGGTCGCGCCCGCTTCGTGAAGCTTAACCACAAGATAATGATAAAACTCAAGAAACGGATTTACCAGAGAAATCTTGGCGAATTCGTCTCTTACATAATCTTCTCTCGGGTCAATATTCACGTCTTTGCCCTTAAAGACCGGATGATTGGTACAAGGAATTTTCTTATAGTCAATATTTCCTTTCGCTTTTTCAACCTTTTTATAGGCAACATATTCGTTTGCGATTTTATCGGCAAGTTTTGATAAGCTGTCTTTCCACTGGTCTGGCTTTTCGGTATAAGGGTCAAACTCTCCGAACTCTTTGATTAGAAAGTCGACCGCTTCGTAGCCGTTACCGCCGTGAATAAATCCCGTGTTCATCATGAATCCGGCATAGGCGGTTGAAATATGATTTCCCGCGCTGACAGTTTCTTTACCGCCCTTTGCGCTTATCGTACCCGGGCCGTTTGTGATTGTCAAATTCAACAAGGCGTTAAGAGCAAATAATTCTTTTTCTTCAGGCTCTCTGTTAAAAAGAATCTTAAAGATGGCCCCCGAATAATCGGTTTCAAGAAGGCTTAAATCTTCAAGAGAGGTTAGTTTTTTGAAAAAGTCGTTACTATCAGAACTCGGCGAGGCGCATCCTACGATAATGCCGTTTAGAGCAAGATAAACGCCAAGGTCTTCAACGCTTTTTCTGGTGATTTGTTTTTTCACAAGGGGCTTCCATGAAAGACTCAGCAAGATTGAAGCTATCGTAAAAATTGCCGCGTTTACTTTGCCGCCATTTTTAATATATTCCTGAGCAAAACGAGTGATGATTGTTTCTTCGCCTATTTTCTTCAAATTGGCCTGCAAATAATCGGCGACTTTATTATCTTCGTCTGAACTCTCGGCTTCTGTCAAGCTAAGCTTTTCGTTTAACAGTTTTTTAACAGTATCTTCGTTTATATGAAGGTTCTCTTTGACCTCGGTATAAAATAAATCTATCAGCTTTGAAACATACTCATTTAATAGTTTCAAAGTAAGGTTATTTCCCGCGGTTAAAACAGCCGCGCCCAGGTAAGCGTTTGGCGAGGCTCCGTTTGCCCTTGCTTCTTTGGCTTTATCAATATACTTTGCGCCTTTCGCTGTAAAATAATTTAATATCGGCGTTAGAACCTTTGTTTCAGACTCTTGAGGAATCTGGCCGGTTACGGCAAAAAGAGAAGTACCGCCAAAAGGATATTTTACCAGATGAAGAAGAGAATGATTGTGAATATAGGTTACCTGACTTTTTGAATCCATATAGGTAACGCCTGAACGGTTTCTCATGCTCTCGCGAATAAACTGCGCGCCCACCTGCTTGTTGGCTTCTTTAATTTCAACATTATAAGGAGACATGGCTTCAACCGACTTAATCATGAGTTTCGGCGAAAATTCAATATCTTGGTCGCTTACGAACCACGGTTTTAAGCTTAAGTCGCCTACTTTTTCAAAGTCTGGCTTTCCCCCGATTTTTGCGATTACGGCCGCTACCGCTTCGGGAATATCTTGTATGGTTTTTACGCGAACGCCTCTTTCAGATACCTTAGGGTTATCAACATCAAACTCTTCGACGCCAAAAAAGTCGTCAAACCAGTTTTCTTTTGCTTCGGCGTCGTCGTTGCCGCCCGCTATCGCTCCGGCGTGGCCCACGGCTCTCGTTAAATTCTTTTTCCATTTACCGGTTACAACAGCCACAATAGGCTTGGTAAATTTAATGGTGCCGTCTTTTATCCAGTCAAGAGCCATTTTTTCATAAAAACCGCCCGGTTCTATATAAACAATAACCGCTTTTGTTCTAGGATCGTTTTCTGCGGCAAATAAAAATTCGGGCATCGCAAAGTGAATATAAATATCTTTACCAGAACTTACAATGGTAGAAGTTCCGAAACCGGCTGTTTTAATGTATTCAGAAATTGTGGTACAAAAGTTGCCCGAATTGCTGTAGATGGCAATGCTTCCTTTTTTTAAGCTTTCTGCCGGTTTATCTCCGCCTAATGCGCCGCCTACTCTTACCTGATCCCAGGCATTAGCCACGCCCAGAGAGTTTGCGCCGATAACATCAACGCCGGCCTGCTGGCATCCCCAGCGGATGTATCTTGCGTCTCTTACGGCAATTTTTTCTGTTACGATAACGACTTGTTTCAAATCAGGGTTTTGTGAGCACAGCTCTGATACCGCATGATTTACAGCCGCAGGAGGAAGATAAACAACCCCCGTATCAAACTTATGACCGGCTTTAATAACGTCATGAACGCTGCCGTACACGGGAATGTCTCCCGCGGGCGTTTCTAGCTTTCCGCCCGTTCTGCCATACTGTACACCGGCTACTACGTTGCCGCCGCTGTAAGCGTGCGAAATTGGCGTAACGCCAGAGCTTTCGCCGCCAAGTATGTTCATTATACAGACGCGCGTATCTTTATTGACCAGGTCTTCTAATGATTTAACTCCCACAAAATAAGGAAGCGGTGATTTATTTTCTACTGTCTTCATTTTTAAACTCCGTTATAATTTGCCTTAAGAGGCGGCCTTTCGGCTTATTTTACTTTTATTTTCAATTATCCAGTCGTCAAGTTGAAGGGTGTACTGCAATACCCCTACCATACTTGAATCAAAACCAAAAATACGATATGGTACCCTTAAGTTATCCATAACGTCTCTGGCGTAAACCATGCCCTTAATCAGATTCGGACCTCCGCGTCCTATGACAACCTGAATATCAGGATTAATTTTTATCTTTTCTTTTAAAGAATCAAAAATGGCCTTAAAGGTTACAAAAATATCGGTATTGTTTGCCTTGCCGCCAATCACAAGAAGAACATTGGCCTTTGCCAGCCAGTGGTTAAAGCATATATCGCTGATTGCCTTCATTTTTTCATATGGCGGATTTCCTCCGAAGTCAGATGAGATAATCGCCTTATCGCCAAGAACTTCAGTTGCCGCGCTGTTCGCGCCGCCGCCGAATATAAAAGGAAGAATAGTGCCTTCTGTGTTTAACTCGGTCACGTCTGACTGCCCCTGATAAGTTCTAAGCATATTCACCTCAGCCTCAAACTGGGTAATATCGGCCGAGAAAATCTCTTCAGGATACTGAAGTCTCTTCCAGCCTGGGTTATCTTGATCAAAGCCCACTTTAATATCGCAGGCAACCGGCGTAAATCTACCGCCTCTATTTTGCATGCGGATAGGGTTTAATTCAAGAGTTAAAAGTCCGAAAGAATCATAGGCCTGCCAGAGTTTAGGAAGCTGCTGAACCAGGGGACTAATATACTCAGGAGGACAATTTAATTCGTTTAACGCATTTGTTATATGAAATGTTTTAATGCCTGTTATAGGATTAAAAGATATTACACGTTTCTTTTCTTCAGGAACATCTTCTACATCAACGCCCCCTTCGACAATAATTGTCATCACAGGCTGTCTAAGAATTGTTGACGATGTTATACTGACATAAATTTCAGCCTCTGAAGGAACAAAGCCTTCAAAAGTAACGCCGTTAGCCTGTACGGTACCCCCCGGCGATTGAAGTTTCGCGAAAAACAAATCTTTTTTGGCTTCAACGGCCTCAAAAACACTTGAAACTATTCTTACAAGCCCCGCCTTTCCTTTTTTACCGACCCCTCCCTGAAAGACCGGTTTGACCACGCATTTTCCGCCGTGATCTTTTATTAATTTTGATATTTCGTCGTGAGACGCTTCTTCGTCTAATGTGGCCGCGACAGGAAATTCTACCATTTCTAGAATTCGTCTGCCGTGTTTCATACCCGTAAGCTGCATAAGAGCCCTCCTGTTTATTATGATAATCGCTTAAAACAAGGTTTACTTATTTTTATTTTTTTTACAGCGTGAAGTGCCGCAAAAAAACATACTTTTACTTGTTACCCAAAGCCATTATCTTTTAATTGTTTTATTTAGCGGGTAGTAATAATAGTTGAAACTTAGCGTCAATTTTTTTTATGACCGGCTCGTATCGATTATTGGCATATTTTTATCGAGACAGAAAATATTAGGTTAAAAAGTAATTTGGTTAAAAACATCGTAAGCCGGATAATATTCAAGAAACAAGAAAATTTAAGTAT
>JAOUOT010000041.1 GCA_029880265.1 Spirochaetia bacterium
TTTCTTATATTAAATTCATTTGAAATAGATTCAAATATTGATGAACAAGAAAAATTAATATTAGGTATAGCTTCAGGAAAATTAACGCGTGAATATTTAATAAGCTGGCTTAGAAAGAATACAAAAAAAATCTGAAAGAAATTTCTCGTCAAAAATATCCCAGTAGTTATTGAAGAACAGATTGAAACAGCAAAATCTTTAGGTCGCCCAATTCCTGAAGCCAAGGGTAATGTACGCGTGATATCTTTGTGGGGGTTTTAAAACTTTTGCACCCTTCGGGCACGAGCGAAAAGTTTTTCAAAAACAATAATCCCACTTTCTTTCTTTTCACCCTTCGGGTACGCGTTGTAAAAGTCTAAAATCTGCACTTTGTGAACCTCGACCTCTTCAAGAATCTCTTTGCCTTTTTTCGTGCCCGTGCCCTGAACCTGTCTTTTGATTTTTACTTTTGAGGTATCGGCCAGACCCTGCTTTAAGCCGAATTCGTCTTTTAAGATGTCGTCAACCGCCCGCACGATAAAATTGACCACGGCTTCGGGGGTGTACCACACGCCGCGGCTTTTGCGAAGCTTGGGATCATATTCGGCAAGAAAGGTTTCGTAAAAATGAATCATGGGATCGTTTTGCTGTGTCGCCTTGCCGAAGTCTTTTAACAGCTCGGCCACGTTGGTCGCCCTGAAAATTTCGGCCAGCGCGTTTACCATCCATACAATGCGGTCGTCAAGATCGTATCCGGCGATGTATTGAAAAAGTTTGCGCAAAAACGGATTCGATTTTGGTATGAGCGTCGCCGCTTCTTCTCTTGAAAAAGTATCAAGCGTGGCATCGTGAAGTCTGGTGGCAAACATTCCGTAGGCGATGGTCTGGCCGTATATGTCGGCAAACTCTTTCGCTGTAATATCGTGAATTAAGATTGTCTTAAACGCCTCCATTTGATCTTTGAGCGAGCTGTTTTGCTTCGTCTCTTCGTCAGATGTTACGGCGTTTTCAATGATTCTTGCCAGAAGTCTCGCTTTGCCGGCCATCATTCGGGCCAGCTTCTGGGCCGATTTTATGGTCTGCCCGCGGTACTCAAGAAAATCTTTTACGATATCGCAAAAAGCGTCAAAATTTACAGGGTGCGGAATGATATCGGCTTTTGATTTGCCGCTTGTCATATCGCCTATGATGACCGAGGTCGCTAATTCGCCGTCTCTGTACAAACGAAATTCAAGGTAGTTGGTGATGATTAAATTGTTCAACTCGGCGCGGTAACGCAAAAACTGTTCTTTATTGGTCTTATCGCCAATCGACTTCATTAAATCTTTCGCTTCAATATAACCCACAGGAACATTGTTTTTCGTGGTGATAATATAATCGGGCGCCCCGCAGGCAATTCGCGAAGGTTCGTTGGTCACCATAAGTTCGGGCGCGAAATGCTCAAGAAGCTCTTTCAAATACCCGCGATAAGAATGCTCGGTCGCCCTGCCGGTATGAAATTCTTTATTAAGCTTCTTTAATATAATCGTTTATTACAGAATTATTATCGCTCATACTTCAACCGGCAATTTAAGAAATCTCTTTGTCTTTGCAATTATTATATTTAGTTTTAATCCCAAAAAATAGATTGAAAACCTGATATAATATTATTATATTGATTTAAGCATGGTAGAGCGAATTATAATTGATCCCGAAATTTGCAGCGGTAAGCCGACCATAAAGGGCACCAGAATAATGGTAAAAAATATTCTTGGCATGATTGCCGGGGGTTATACCATTGAAAAAATTATAGAGGCATACCCAGAGCTGCAAAAAGAAGATATTATTGCCGCTTTAGAATATGCGTCTGAAGTAATTGATGAAGAAAAGGTAGTTCTTCGTTAATGAATTTAAAGATTTTGTTAGACCAAAATATTCCTTTTGAAATTGCAGGCTTTATAAAATCAGAAAAAGAAAATTGGGAAGTAACCCATACATTAAAAATTTATCTTTCAACGAAGAAAGATTCTGAAATCTTTTCATGGGCACAGGAGAATAATTATTTAATCATAACATTTGATGAAGATTTTGCCGACCAAAAAAGTTTTCCGGTAAATAAACATTGCGGAATCATTAGATTAAAAGTCTGGCCGACAATTATTGAAGAAGTAAAAATTGCGCTAAAAAGGCTTTTTGAAAAATTTTCTGATGAAGAAATATATGGTTCATTGATTATTATCGATAAGAATAAAATAAAGCTTCGTAAAACATAAGTTACATGATTAGCATAAAAGAATTTAGAACCCTTTGCCGCAAAAAAGTCATAGGCAATATAACAGAAGACGAAGAAAAAACATTAAACGAAATACGCGGTAAAATGCAAAATATCCGAAAAGCGGGAAAGCCGCTGCCGCCAGAGTATACCGATTACATACACGCAGTCTATAAAATCTTAAAGGGCTATTCTGATGAAGAAGTGAGCGAGGCCGTTTTTATGGCGACAAATACCGACCCGAATCTATTGCTGTAATGTCAAGATCCGCTCTTTCACAGAAATTTACAAAACGTTACCACATCATTAAAACACCGCCTCATTCTAATAACCTACCGGCAGCCAACCCGCGAGCGCAGGCATGGAGGAATGCGCCAATTCCCGCAATATCCGTCAAGATGACAGCCGGCCGCGACCGCCAGGAAAAAGTAACAACAAGAACTAAAGAATAAATTTGACAGCCCGTTAAAATTACCCGTAAACGTTATAATATGGGAAAAAGTAAAAATGAATATTTTAGTGAAAATCAAAATAAACTTGCTCAGTTTTCTAAAGTAATTTCTCATCCCGCGAGAGTCGCCATTCTTGAGTTTTTGATAAAGAGAAAACAATGTATATGCAGCGATCTTGTAATGGAATTGCCGTTGGCGCAATCAACGATTTCGCAGCACTTGAAAGAATTGAAAAGGCCGGTATTATAAAAGGCAAAATCAGCGGCAATGAAAAATGCTATTGCATAAACGCGGAGGTCTGGCAAACCATAAAGAAAGAATTAGATAATTTTTTCAGTCAATTTGAAAAGAACAAAGAAGAGTGCTGTTCCGATTAAATTGACGATGCATCGCAATATTACGATATGGTATCCTGGCAATCTGGTACTTATGTACAGAGAATGATTGCCGTTATCCAATGACTGAAAACGCCGCAAAAAAATTATCATTTCTTGATCGATATTTAACCGTATGGATTTTTTTAGCGATGATGCTTGGTATTTTCTTAGGGTATATATTTGAAGATATTTCAAAATTCTGGGAAAAATATAAAATCGGTAAAACCAATATTCCTATCGCGGTTGGCCTTATTTTAATGATGTATCCGCCTTTGGCAAAGGTAAAATATGAAGAATTAAAAGATGTCTTTAAAAACTGGAAAGTGTTAACGTTGTCACTGGTTCAAAACTGGATCATAGGCCCCGTTTTAATGTTTTTTCTTGCTTTAATTTTTCTGGGTAATTATCCCGAATACATGAATGGTTTAATTTTGATTGGTTTGGCCCGGTGTATCGCGATGGTAATTGTATGGAACGAACTGGCAAAAGGCGATACAGAATACGCGGCGGGTCTGGTGGCATTTAACAGTATTTTTCAGATATTATTCTTCAGTCTTTACGCGTATATCTTTATTAATATTTTGCCTCCCGTATTCGGATTTTCAGGAAGCGAGAAGGTCAAAGCGATTAAAATAGGCCAGATAGCCGAGAGTGTTTTCATATATCTCGGTATTCCGTTTTTCGCCGGATTTTTAACCCGGTTTACTCTGATAAAGAAGAAAAATAAAGAATGGTATCAGAAGAAATTTATTCCCAAAATAAGTCCTGTTACGTTAATCGCGCTGCTGTTTACGATTATTGTCATGTTTAGTTATAAAGGAAAATATATATTAAAAATTCCTTTTGATGTTATTCGAATTGCGGTTCCTTTGCTTGTTTATTTTTTAGCGATGTTTTTTATCAGTTTTTATCTCAGCAAAAAGATAGGTGCAGATTATTCAAAAACAGCAAGCCTCTCTTTTACCGCCGCAAGCAATAATTTTGAGCTGGCTATCGCGGTTGCTATCGTTATTTTCGGAATAAATTCAGGCGAAGCCTTTGCCGCCGTAATTGGCCCTCTTGTAGAGGTGCCAGTTTTAATTGGCCTTGTGAATGTCTCTTTGTTTTTCAAAAAGAAATATTTTTAAAGAAATTATTTCGTCAAAAGTTATAAAACTTTCACGCCCGGTATTTTTCAACCAGACGCAGCAGGTTAACCCGCGAATCTACATTGGCTTTTTCAAATACATTTGAGAGGTGATTTCTAACCGTATTGGGCGATAAAAAAAGTCTGGCGGCAATTTCTTTGTTTTGCATGCCTTTTATGACAAACTCTATAATGTTTTTTTCTCTTTCGCTTATTTGATAAGCGGCGATAAAATCTAACGGAACCTCTGAGTTTTTTTCGGCCGATATTTTACGGGCATGCAACAGAACCATTACGCTGAATAAATTTAATATAAAAAACGTCAAAGGCTGCAAGAGTATGCCGCTTGGGAACATTGAGTTTAGAACCTGATAATTTTGAACCATATAGTCGGTTACGGCAAGAGGCAGTATTAAAGAGGCGTTTATTAAAAGAAGTTTACCCGTATATTTTCGAATTGGTTCGGATATATTTTTATAATTTTTAATCAGCAAAGAGATATTATAAATTAATGTAGAAAATGTAATCAAGATTACAAAAATAATTACTAACCACATTTGATAAAATCTCTCGTCGTTAAGATCGACAACTTCTGAGGGCATACCCGTAAAAACGGCAATGAACGGCAGAGCAAAGATAACGCTGTAAATAATATAATGGCGCTTGTCGGTAATTTTTCCCGATAATTCTCTGTAAAAAAGCAGGCTTGAAACATTCAAAGGAGCCGTCGCCAAAAGAACCAGATGAATATAGCCGGTTATCATATCAATGAATGATTTGAATATTTTAATATTTAAGAAATCATAAAACAAAAGCGACAAGAAAAAAACGAGTATCAGATCGCTTGCAAGAAAATAAAGGTGATATTTTATCAGTCTTATTTTTAACTTATGGTACAAATAACCGTAAATACCGGCGCATACCAGGCCGAACATAATAGAGAAAAAAAAGAAAAATAAAAAAAGGTGCTGCATAAATAAATCAAAGACAAAAGTATTAAGGGCCGAGGTAGAACTTTTGTTTCAGTAATGCTAATTTTTAGCGCGTCCGTACTGTCTAATCATTTTTATTAAACTGATTTTTTCTCCAGTTGTCGGGAGAGCTTTCGGTTTCTTTTTGAAAGGCGCGAAGAAAGCTTGAATATGTGTTAAAACCCGATTTATAGCAGATTTGCGAGGTATCCATATTCGATTTTTTTTTCATCAGTTTCATTGCTTGTTGAACCCTGTAATGATTGATAAAATCATTGGAATTTTTTTTAAACCGAACATTGATAAGCTCAGAAGTCTGATATATGCTTATGCCTAATTTCTTTGCGAGAACTTTTAAACTTAATTTCTTATTTAAGTATATTTTTTCTTTTTGAATAAGATTAAGAAGCGTTTTTTCAAGATTTTCTATATCTAATTTATTAAGTCTCGATTTCGTGAAAACATGAATGTTCCATACATCCCCCGGCTTTGAAAAAATACCAAGTCGCACAAGATAAGGAACAAGCGAGAGAAAAACAAAATATAAAAAAGCGCTTACCATATTTAGATAATCTAAAATAGTGTAAATTAATCCGCCGGCTTCTAGCGTAAGCATATAAACCATAACAATGGTATGCGAGATGCCCCATATCATGAGCGTTTTAATGACGTTGCCGTTTGATGTTTTCTTTTTTACCTCGTCTTTGATACTCTTTAAGCTTACTCTTTTATAAAGATAAACCGCGATAAAAGCGCAGAAAAAAGTATAATTTGCCATTAAAACGTAAATATTGGGGTCATTGTAAAGCGCGTCGGGAGAAATGGTTTCTATGGCAGTTTGCACCATTGTTTCGCGGTCATAAGCGTTCATTAAATAATAAGGATATAAAAATATCCATCGCAAGAGGGCGGGCAGAAACAAGAGAAGATATTTGCTTTGCCAGATGAAATTTCTTTCAAGACTTTTTTTAATGGCCAGATAAAGCAGAGGAAAAGCCGCCGACGTTGTTACCGCCATAGACCCGTAGAGGTATGAATAATTTACAAGATTGCCGTTATGATAAAGGGTTAAATATAAATTGAAATAACCAAAGAAAAAAAACAGGGCAATAAAAAAAGGGTTCTGTGTTTTTTTATAAAAAATGAGGTAAAAAAAACCCGCTGTAAAAAATATAAAAGCGAAAATCAGGTATATATGCTGCTCCATAATAATTTTTCTCTAAGTTACAACGTGTTCTTTTCGCCAGTTTTCGGGGGTTTTTCCTGTTTCTTTTTTAAACGCGTCGTGAAAGACAGAATATGAATTAAAACCAGATTCATAACAGATATTTGTTATATTATATTTTTTTCGGCTAAGCAAAAGGTTTTTAGCCTCAAGAATTCGGTAATGATTTATAAAATCGTAAAAATGTCGTTCAAATTTTGAATTGATAAGCTCTGATGTCTGGTATACGTTTAAATTCAATTGTTTTGCCACGTCTTTTATTTCCAATTTTTCATTTAAATAAATTTTATCGCCTTCAATAAGTTTTAGAAGTTTATTTTGAAGCAGTTTTATATCGACGTTATTCAGCCTTGATTTGGCAAAAACATGAATATTCCATACATCCCCCGGCTTTGAAAAAATACCTAGCTGCACAAGAGAAGGAACAAGCGAGAGAAAAACAAAATATAGAAAAGCGCTCGTCGCCGATATTATTCTAAGTACGACAAGAAGGTTTGTTTGTTCTTTTATACCTGCCGTATAATATATCATAAAAATGGTATGGGCAACGCCCCATATAATTAGGGTTTTAACTACATTACCGGCCGACGTTTTCTTTTTTATTTCTGTTTTAACCGTTCCCCAGTTTATTCTTTTTATCAAATAAATAAAAATAAGCGAGCAAAAAAAAGCGTAATTTACGCTTAAAACATAAATATTCGGATCATTATAAAGATTCTGCGGAGACATCGTATCTATGGCGGTTTGTACCATTTTTACGCGTTCGGTTTCGTTCATTAAGTAATAGGGATATAAAAAAATAAACCGCAAAAGGCCGGGTAAAAATAATAAATAATATTTTCTTTGCCATATAAAATTTATTTCAAGGCACTTCTTCAGGGTCAAGTAAAGCAAAGGAAAGGCAACAGACATAGAAACCGATAGAGAACCGTATAATATTGAATATTCTTCAAGGTATCTGCCGTAGTACAAGCTTAAGTAAATATAGATATAGCTGAAGCAAAAGTAAAGAGCCACATAAAAAGGATTTTTTATCTTCTTATATATTATCAAATAAAAGATACCGGCGGTAAAAAAGACAAGAGCAAAAAAGAAATAGATAAGAGGTATCATATAATTTTAAATATTCAAAGTTTCTTATCGTAAAAATGATATTTATAAAACAAATATGTTCTGTCAATAAAAATAAAATTACTTTTGCTATAGGAAAAGTATCATTATGCGCGACAGAGGTTGTCGCCTAACGTTTATGTCGTTTCAGAGATTACCTTTGGCATAAGTGACAAATAAATACCATTTTGGCGTAATTGTTTGACTATGCAAATCATGCATCCGGATGACAAGATTTTTGATATGTGCTATAAAATGATCGTTGTTTTAAAGAATAACTTCTGCCGGCTTGGTGGCAGGTTAACCGGCAGAGATAATTTGGGGGGAAGTCTTACGGCGCGAACATACACGCGCCGTAAGATTGGCGGTTTTAGATAATGTTTAATGTTGAGTGATAAATGGGGTTATGAAAAAATGTTGACTTTTAATTTACTAATTTGTAAATTTTATATAAAACAAGGCTATTATTCTCGCGTCGCCGATCTTGTATTCTCATCAGCATTTTTGAAAAGTAAACCCATCTATCAAAATTCAGGAGGTTTACAATGAAAATTTTAAAAATATTAACACTGCTTGCGTTTTTTTGCGTAACATTTTCGACATACGCTCAAGAAAATAAAAAACGCATCGCGGTGATGCCGTTTGATTACAGCGGCCAAATTAATAAAGAAGAAGCTAAATATCTTACCGAAAAGGTCAGAAGCGCGCTTATTCAAACCAGACAGTTTGAGGTCATAAGCAACGACCAGATTGAAAACATGATGGCCATGGAGGCCAAAAAACAGGGGGTTGGCCCCGGTTCTTGCAATACCGAGCAGTGCATTATTGATCTTGGTAACGCTCTTGAATGCGAAAAAATGCTTGTAGGCTCGGCCGGCGAGGCTTTCGGAGAATTTTCTATTAACGCTAAAATTTTAGACGTTGTGCTGCAG
>JAOUOT010000042.1 GCA_029880265.1 Spirochaetia bacterium
CTTTTTGTGGTTCCTGAGTAGATTCTAGAGCTTCAGGTGATTCTTTTTGCGGCTCCTGCGCAGCTTCTTGGGATTCAGGTGATTCTTTTTGTGGTTCCTGAGTAGATTCTAGAGCTTCAGACGCTTCTTTTTGCGGCTCCTGCGCAGCTTCTTGGGATTCAGGTGATTCTTTTTGTGGTTCCTGAGTAGATTTTGGAGCTTCAGACGCTTCTTTTTGCGGCTCCTGCGCAGCTTCTTGGGATTCAGGTGATTCTTTTTGTGGTTCCTGAGTAGATTTTGGAGCTTCAGACGCTTCTTTTTGCGGCTCCTGCGTAGCTTCTTGGGATTCAGGTGATTCTTTTTGTGGTTCCTGAGTAGATTCTGGAGCTTCAGTTGATTCTTTTTGCGGTTCTTGCGAAGTTTCTTGGGTTTCGGGCGCCTTAATAGTTTCAATATTATCCGCCTGAATTGTCATGGTTTTTGTCTTAAATACAGCGTTTTGAATATCAAAAATACCTTGCGCGATTTGTTGAAATAACTCTTTTATAATAGAGCCAGGTTTATCAGGCAATTCGGGCGATTCTTTTTCAACCTCTGCTTTTTGCTCTTGCGCTTCGGGTTCCTGTGGTTGTTGAGCCGTATCTTCCTGCGCTTTTTGCTCTTGCGCTTCGGGTTCCTGTGGTTGTTGAACTGCATCTTCCTGCGCTTTTTGCTCTTGTAGTTCTGGGGCCCGTGGTTTGGTTGAAGGCTCTCCCGGCAAGTCGTCTAAGGCGGCCTTGGCGTTTGGATCTTCTTCTTTGATTGGTTCTGCTTCTTTTTTTTGTGCAACAGGGGGGTTCATGAACTCTACAATTGCCTCTGCAAAAGGTTTTTTTTCGGGTTCTTTTGCGTCAGGCGAATCGCCAGAAGGCGAAGGAGGATACTGAAGCTGTACGATTATTTTTGGCGGTTCTGTAGATTCATCTTCATAATCGTCTTTATTTTCAATATGGTCTTCTATATCTTGAATATTTTGTTCAATTTTTTCGGCAATAGTTTTATTAGGAATTTTTTGCAGTAATCGTTCATACATTTCTAAAGACATTTCAAATTCTTTTTCTGCCAGAAATCTTTCGGCCGTAACCAGTGATCTGTGGTGGTGCCCAAAGGGACTATTTCTCGAGATAATCTCATTAGATCGATAGGTGATTATGCCCTTTTTGCCTTTTTTTCTTTTTGGACTTTTTTCCGAAGGCTTAGATTCGAAATCTTCATCTTCTGCATCGTCTTCTTGTCTTTTGTATTGACGTTGATCTTTGTCAGGAAGATCTCTATCACTTCTATTCTCGTCTTTCGGGGATGTATCAAAATCTTCTTCTAATTCGGCATCTTCATCAAAAAAAACCTTTTTACCGGGTTTAATTCCTGTGAGGGGGTGAAATCCTTTATCAGATTTCGACGATTTTGAAAAAGAATCGTCAGGAAACTTGTCTTCAGATTGATCTTTTCTCTTGTTAGAAACTTGAGTTTCTTTATAGCCTTTGGCCCTTTCTAGAAGTCCACCCGAGCGTCTTTTATTTGTATTCGAAAAATTATTATCAGAAATATCTATATCGTCAATTGATAAACTATCATACTCTTCATAACTTAAATTAGAAACGTTATCATTTCTCTTTTTTGATAAAGACCCTTCATCTTTAAATATTTTGCTGAAAAAAGGTATTTTATGGCGCGGTTTTAACATGTTCTCTGTTACTATATTTTCGGAAATATTATTGCTTAAACTTTGACTTGAAATAAAATTTCAATGATTATGTTGCAATTATTATAATAATTTCTCTTTTTCAAGTTCGGCACGTTTTATGATTTCTTCAGACGTATCAATTTTTTTTAATAAAAAAATATACTTATTAAAGTGTATTTCAGCCTTTTCTTTATTGCCCAAATTTGCGTATGTTTTAAATAGAAAATAAGAAATTTGCGGTATAGAGTCGTTTATCAAATACGCTTTTTCGAATTTCTCTAAAGCTTTTTTGTAATCGTTTAATCCGTTAAAGTAGATTTCTCCCGAAAGCATATAGGCATAATGATTTTCGCCAGATATATTTACCGATGTTTCTAACGCGTTAAGAGCCTCTTTGTAATTATTTTTATAATAATAATATCTGCCGTATTCAATGTAAGTTTTATAATATTTGTTATCGATTGACAATGCCTTATCAAACCATTTTTTTGCGTTTTTTAAGTGTAAATTTTTCTCAGATATATTTTTTTCGTCGGTAATTTCAAAATATTTTAGAAATAAAACTCCCATATTATGTATTGCGTTTATATAATTTTCATCTATATAGATCGCTTTAAGATAATAGTCTTTGGCCTGTTCAAGATTATAATCTCCTAACATTGAAATGGTTCCCAAGTCTTTTAAAACTTCTTTAGATCTTTTAATTTTTAACGCTTTTTGCAATAAAGGTTTAGCTTCTTCATAATTTTGAGAGGCCATATGCCGAGACGCTTCTTTTATTAATTTATCATAATCATTAAAAGAACAAAAAAAGATATTGACAACAAACGAGAATAATATTAAATAATGAAATCGATTGAAAAGGGGTTTATAATCTGATCTTTGGGTATGCTTGAATATGTTATTTATTTTTAAATGCATATATTAGATTATGGTAAATAAAAGACAATTTGCCAAAAAAATATTAAACAAAAACATATTTATATAAGAACTAATATGGTCAATGAAATTTTAAATAAATTAAGCGTAAAACCGTTAATTTTATCGCCTATGGCGGGATATTCAGATATGCCGTTTCGTTTATTATGCCGAAATATGGGGTCGGCGTTGAGTATTACCGAATTTGTATCAACCGAGGCAATTTTTAGAAATTCAAAAAAAACAATTGATATGTTAAGATATAACGATAACGAAAGGCCCGTTGTTTTTCAGGTTTTCGGAAGCAGGCCGGATGTCATTGTTGAAAGCTGTAAAAAAATTCTTGAACTAAGCCCCAACGGTATTGATTTAAATTTAGGATGCTCGGTAAAAAAAGTCGCTTCAAAAGGCGCGGGATCCGCGTTGTTAAAAAATCCCGAATTAGTAAAAAAGATAGCTAAGGCGATGGTAAAAAATCTTCCTGTTCCGGTTTCCGCAAAAATAAGATTGGGCTGGAACTCACAAAATAAAAATTATATTGAAATCGGCAAAATATTAGAAGGCGAGGGATTTTGGGCGGTCGCCGTTCACGGTAGAACGGCAAAAATGACTTATACACAACCGGCAGACTGGGAGCCTATAGGCGAGCTTAAATCAAAGCTTGAAATTAAAGTCTTCGGTAACGGCGATATCAAATCTTACGAAGAAGCTCAGGAAAAAATGAAAAAATACAATTTAGACGGAATTTACATAGGAAGGGCGGCCATGGGTAACCCATGGATATTCTCGGGTCAAAAGATAGAGAATTTATCTTTTACCGAAAGACTTCCGACTATAGTTGAACATATGAAATTAATGGATATTTTTTATGGAAAACCATATGGAATAATCAATTTTCGAAAACATTTATTGAAGTACCTAAAGGGAATTCAATTTTCAAAAAAAATGAAAAATGAAATAATTGAGATTACAAATATTGAAGATTTGAAAGAAGCGCTGCTAAATTTTAATAATCTTCTTGAGAACGGCTAGTGATAAGAAATTCATCCGGAATATCGTCAATTTCTTCTCCAATTTGCACGGCTATTCTTGAACCGACGCGCCCTGGACGGCATTTATATTTTGGTCTGTCGCCTACCTTGAAAATGAAATCGTCTCCCGTTTTTAAATGATTTAATTTGATAATCTGTCCCATTTCAAGCTGTAATAAATCATTAAAAGAAAGTTCGGTAGTTCCGACTTCTACCGAAACTCCTACTTCAACGTTTTCGAGCCTTCCTTGAATTATCTTTCTATTTACTTCTGATTCGCCCCTTCTAATTGAAGAAAACCAGTACTGAGCCGATAGTTTCTGAATAATAGGCTCAATTGTAATATATGGAATACACAAGTTCATCATGCCTTCAGATTCGCTGATTTTAGTTTCGAGCGTAATCAACATTACCATTTCATTCGGAGGTACAATTTGAGCAAATTGGGGATTTGTTTCAATTGTGCCAAGACGGGGTCTTAAATCGATTACGGTCGACCAGGCTTCGCGAAGGTTGCCTAAAATATGAACAACAACGCCTTCGATTACCGAAAGTTCAATATCGGTTAATTCTCTGCTTAGTTTATAATGCTCTCCGATTCCGCCGAAAAGTCTGTCAATAATAGTAAAAGTAATAGCGGGGTCTATTTCAAGTATTGAAGAACCTTTTAGGGGATCCATATTAATAAGCGCCAGGGTGGTCGGGTTTGGTATAGACCTAATAAATTCTTCATAAGTCAGCTGGTCTACGCTTGTTACATGAACCTGAACCATGGCCCGTAATTTAGCCGACAGGGCTGTTGTTGTTAAACGTGCGAATGTTTCGTGCATCATTTGCACCGTTCTAATTTGATCTTTAGAAAATTTATCTGGGCGCTTAAAGTCGTATATTTTAACTTTTTTTTGCTCAGATTGCGTTGAATGGTCTTCTGCCTGAACTTCGCCGCTTGATATGGCGTTTAATAACTGATCAATTTCGTCTTGTGAAAGTATATCCGTCATTTATGAATCCTATTTTATTAAAGTTGCCTCTATTCCGGTAATATACCATAAGTTATCCGCTCGTGTCAAGTAATATGAATAAGAAAATTCACGTTTGAAACCCTCTACAGTTCGAAGCGCTTTAACCTGAACTTTTGCTATATTGTTGTCGGGATTTTCAGAAAGTATTTCAAATTTAACCAAATTATGCGTTTTACGATTCATTAAATACTCGCTGAACTCGTTTATAATAATATGTTTTTCATGTTCTTCTGCCCGCATATAGCGTCTTGCAAATTCGGGGTAATCTTTGATAATATCGCGGAATGAAATATATTTAAAAAAATTGGGCCAGTCTTTTTTATACTCGGCGCTTAATGCTAAATAAACCGTTTCTTTTGCCGTTATATTGACTTTTTTTATTCTAAAAGCTGGCATATTCACCGTTGGCGTTTTGGTTAAATAATTTTTTTCTTTTGAGATATATATGCTAAGATTATTTTCAGAACTTATAAAAAAAGGCGATTGTTCGGGGTTAGGGTAAAAATAAGCCGAAATATCATATCGTGTTATATTATCATTATTTTTTTCAATTCTGACGATATCGTGCAGACGAATTGAACGCTCGAGAGATTCGCCTGTTTTTAACACAATGGCCCTTGAATGAAAATTGGTCGCTGTATATTCGTGAAAAAAAGTATCTTTGTAATCTTGATATTCTTTAAAATACGCTATGTTTTTAGCCGGAGCGCTTTTGCCTGCGGGATCCCGCGCGATAAGCGTAAAATTTTTCAGATAATTTCGATGCATATACAATGTTACCGGGTATTCTCCGTTATTTTGAAGTTTCATTTTTAAAACGATATCTTCGGTCAATAAATAGCGCCTTTTATCTGAAATTATGAAAAATTCAATGCCCCTGCTTGAAAAATTTTCGGTTAAATTTCCTCTGCTGTCATATTTAGACTTGTTTTCTGAATAGATTGATATACTGCAAACGTTTAAAATAACAAAGAATAAGATTAATTTGAATTTATATTTCATATCGCCAATTTATATACTTATTATATTTATCGGAATATTTCAAATAAGTTTAAATAAAAAGAAATTTACTGAAAAAGAAAGACGTCTAAAGCGGGCAGGGGATTTTCTGGCCTATCGACAATTCTATAATTTAATAGCGGTCTGGCATTTTCGTCGGGATATTGTTTGTTTATATTTTTCTGCGCGGCCTTGCTTATCTGCCACGTATCTGATCTTGTTTTTCCTTTCAATAATAATAAAAATTGTGAAGGAAAAATCTCGGCTAAAAAATCTTCATTTGAAATTTTCTCTTCTAAAATTTGCCTTATTTGCGAGCGAATTTTTATTTCGCGATTTTCGCCGAACAGATTTTTTAAGCGTTCAATATTCGATATTTTTATTAAAAGAATAGAGTAGGGTATGTATTTCTTGCCCCACAATTCTTCTTTTTCTTCAAGAAGGGTTCTAAGCGGATAAAGAGGATCTTGCCGTAAACTATTAAGCTGGTTTTCTTGTTTTTCGGTCAAATTAACGCTTTTAGTATGCCAAAAATAAGCATTTAAAATTGATTGTAAATATTTTAAGTCATCGTCGTTTAAAGGTTTTTTTACTTCAAATAACAAAAATAACCCCTCAAGTTGTCCCCTGAAAAACATGGGCAGAACATACATTGTCTGAATAATTTTTTTATCTTCGCCTGAAAATCTTTCGGTTAAATGAATATTATCTTTAAAATCAATATAACTATACCATTGTTTTTCGTTGCGGCTTTCAATTACCCATGACTCTGTTATCGGGATGTCAAAATTTTCCATAGTTTTCGTTTTTAGTCCCCTATGCAAGACGGGTTTGAAAAAGTTATCTTCTTTAATTAATAAGGCAAACATAGCTAATGAATAATTTTCTTCAATGAGGCGCAAAAATATTTCTTGAATTTTTTCTTTATCGGCTTCTGTCTCAAGGGCGCTTAAAAAATTTAGAAAATTAGCGTGCTTGTATTCTCTTTCTTGCCAAATGTTTTTCTGCTGATTTACGTAGACAATTCTTTTGATTGATTCGTATAAAGAACCAAGCGTTTCGCCGAGCAGTTTTAAGTATAAAAGTTCGTCAAGATTATAATCTTTGTTTCCTACCGACTTTCCAAGAATAATAAAGCCTACAATGTCTTCATAGCGAAGAATCGGTATGATTAATTCAGCGTCTAAAGATAAAAGCCAGTTTTTTTCGTCTCCTTCGACCTCTTTGACAAGGCTATTTAAATAGTGTATCGCATTGTCTTTTTTTATAATTCTCTCAATTGAGCTTCGCTTGGGCAGTTTAAATTCATCTTCAATTATGAATCCTTTAGACGCTTTATGGGAAAGTCTTTCGTCTTGTTTAAAGAAAATCGAAGCTTTCTTAGAGCCCATTTGCCCTAAAATTGAAAATAAAAGAGTGTTCCATAATTCGTCTTCATCGTCAAGGGCCCCTAGTTCTTTAATTACCTCTACAAGATTTAGCAAGGCTTCGATTCTATTTTGATAAGCAAACTCAGAAGCTGTGGGAATTGTTCCGTCTAAATCGCCTTCAAGCAGGAAATTTTTTTGACCGGGAACATGTTTATAAATTAAACTTTCTCTATCTACGCTGCCAGAATCTTTTATATCAGATATATTATCTTCATCCCATTCTTTTTCTTCGGTAATAGTATTTTCTTGTTTTTCGTCGGGATGTAACGCTAATGAAGAGTCGGGCGTTCCGGATTTTTTTTGTTCAAGATAATCTAGCGCTTTTTCTCTTAATCCCATATCATTATAACCCCAATTCTTCCATTACTTTTTGATAAACCGAAAAGTATTCTGATTCTGCAAATTTTTTAATAGTGCCCTCGGGTAGTTCGCCGAGAATAGTATCTAAATAAGCGATAATTTTTTTCAAATCGTCTTTTTCGGGTATTCCCGCATCGTCTGTCGTTGTTTCATCAAGCGTTACATTGCCTTCTGATTCGCTGATGGCCGCAATGGTAGAAGAATGAGTACCTTCATCGATATCCGTTGTTATAGTTTCTTCTTCTTCTTCTTCTTCTTGAACGACTGTTTCTTCTTGAGATTCAATGTCTGGTTCAACCTCTAGATTATCCTCTTCTAAGGCAAGATCCATTTTATCTTCGACTAGAGACGCTTCTTCATCAGTATCGGTTAATGTAGATTCTGTTATACCTGATTGATTATCTTCAAGAATATTATCTAATTGGTCTTCAGATAATGCGATTGGGCCTTCTTGTTCTGCGTTGAAAAAATCGTCATTTTCAGTCTGTATATCTTCTTCACTATTTTCTTCTATTTTCGCCTCTAAAGAATCTTCTGAAACATTGTCCATTTCATCATCAGAAAAGGCAATGGGACTATCTGGCTCGTCAGAGAAGAAATCGTCATTTTGTGTTTGTATATTTTCTTCAGTTTCTTTAATATCTACCTGCTCGTCTTCATCTTCTTGTACGGTTCCAGTTTCTTGTATATCTGATTCTTCAATTATTTCGTCATGTTCTTCTTTAGGAATTATGGTTTCTTCTTCAACGGCTTCTTCTAAAACATTGTCTAACTCATCGTCAGATAGGGCAATTGGTCCATCGGGTTCAGCGCTGAAGAAATCGTCATTTTGTGTTTGTATATTTTCTTCAGTTTCTTTTATGTCTTCATGATCGTCTTTAACTTCTTGAACGGTTCCAGTTTCTGGTATGTCTGATTCTTGAGTTATTTCATCGGTTATCTCATCTTT
>JAOUOT010000012.1 GCA_029880265.1 Spirochaetia bacterium
GCAAGATGAAAATAATACATGGCTTCGTTCCATACCGACATTTTAGCGCTTGGCGCATTGTACCCGGCTGTCCATTTGTGCGATTTGCATTCTATAATGATTTTTTCTTGTTTCGAACCGAGGTCAAATTTATGCTCGCCTTTTTCTTTGCCGTTTGCGCTGATTTTCAATGATAAACCTCTTTCTAACGATAGGTTTAGTTTATTTTTAAAATACTCTTTAGCTTCATTCTCAAATAGAATACCTTTTTTTGGGTTGTCTGCGTTGTTTGATTTTTTTTGTTTGGTTGGCATGTTTTAGGTTTCTATATTTTGTCGCACCGGTGCGACAAAACTAATAACTTTTTTTTATAATACTAAAGCAGTGATATTTTGTAAATGTTAATTTTATTTTCTTTTATAATTCGTTACTTTTTCTTTGTATCCTTCGGGCAGGCCGCGGCATCTTGAACACAGGATGTGTGTAATGCCGGTTTTGACAGGACGTCAAAAAACCGGCCTTGCGATCTTGGCTGCGAAATAATATTCATTTAAAATTATTTGGCAATTTATTGTCCCGAAAAAGGCAAGGATGTCAAATGGGATTTTCTCTGTTAGAGGTCGGATGCTCGTGCCGGCGTAGCCGGTGAATCCGACCCCTAATAGAATAAATTATTTATTTATTATTTTAAAATTTTGATTAGTTTCAATTGCCCATTTTTTTATTTCACTATCTGAAGTAATAAGAGGCCAACCAAGCATCATAGCTGATGCAACGATGAGTTTATCATGTATTTCGTGATTTAACAACCTACCTTCAATTTTACAAAGATTTTCCAAGACTTCCTGCTCAATTGGTTTTATTTCTATATTTGATGATTCCAATGTGGGAACGAGTATTTCATAATATATTTTAGCTCGTTCCTCATCATTTTTACACCATTTATCAAAGATTTCGATAAATACAATAGATGGTATACTTAATCGAATATCAGAGATACCATTTGTATAAGCAGCTTTGAATATATTATAAGTTTTTTTTGATAAGCGATTTTTAACATTGAAAACTGAATAAAAATATTCTATTAATGAATTAGTGTCTATTACAAACTTCTTTTCCATTCTTCAGTCCGAGAGAAAAGTTCGACTTCTTTTCTAAGCAATTCTTCTAAATTATCTAATTGCTCTCTTTCCTTTCTATATAAAAAATTTATAAATGGTCTATCAAACTCATGAATTGTAAGCCAGTATTCATTTGGCAGGCTGTATAATTCTTTTATTAAATTAAATTGTTTTTTCTTATCAGCACGAAAATTTTCCAAAACCATTGAAATAAAATAATTTAATACTGTAATTTCTAAATCCCAACCCTGTGAATCCTCTAAGATTGAAATAATATCAGAATCTTTTATATTTTTTTTAATAATTCGAGATTCTAATATTGTTCTAATTTGACTTTTTTTTAATACATATGACATTAAATTATTCTTTTATCTTCGCTTTTTTTTTCAGATCAATTGAATCCAAATCTTCAATAGAAGACGTCGATTCCCTGCCAGATATCATTGGATCGGCACGATTTTCGATAATAAATTTTTCATCTATTTTTGTTAATCCTTCTTGAGAGGCTGCTTTTTCCAAAATATAATAAGCCATTCGCAAAATCTTTGCAGCATTGAACTCTGAATATTCTGCAATTTTCAGTATGGATTTTTCATCAAAAGGATAAGTAACAGATTCTGCTTGGCTTTTAAGCCTAAATTTTGCTAAATAACAACCTAATAACAGTAAAGCATTTTCTTTTGTAAGCTTTTCAAAAGGTATTATATGAGCAGTATCTGAATGAGAACCTATTGGTGAGCGTTGTTCTAAGCCAGACTCTAACCATGCTTCAGCGATTAATCTAGGCACCCCTGCATGGAGTACTAATATACAATTAAAAAAACCCAGCTTTGCGCTTTCATAAAAACCATCGAATAATACTGATCGCAGCTCCAGTGCAAAATCTTTTTTTTGGCGAGTACTTTGAAAATCAGGAATGCGTTCAAAATCATCTACCAAAATATATCCACCATTGAAATTAGCAGATTGAAAAAAGTTTACTAAATGTGTAAATATAAAAGTCAACTTATCTGTTGTTTTTTTCAAATCGAAATAATATTGTTTAAAATCAGAAAGAGAAGGCCAATTCTCAAAAAGCATTCTTCGATTCTTAAATAATGGAAAATCTGATGGGAAACCTTGTAAATAATCACTTTCTAAAATATAATTTCGTAATTTATTAAAGTCAAGCCCTTCCCATTTTAACCATTCATCAGAATTTAATTCTTTTATTAATAATTCATTATCTTTATCTTTGATTTCAAAATTTGGGTATATATTTTGAATTGCTTCCAAGCGTTGTGTAGCCAAACATATATCAATGATTCCTGTATTACATATTGAAAAAAAAATAGAATCGATAAAACTTTGAAAACTCTTTGTTCTACCGCCAGGTTCTGGATAAATCGATACTGCAAAACATTTATTTTTTTCTTTTGAGATGTCTAGACAAAATTCTGAATTAATTAAATGTTGTAGATAGCCAAGAAATGCTGATTTACCATTACCTCTACCAATATAAGAACTATCAATTATATAGCCTAATCTATAATGATTTAAATCTGATTGAGATATCATTAAAAAGTTATCTCTTATTTTTTCATATTCTTTCTGCCTAATTTTCCCTTCAAAAATATTGCCATTTATTCTAGGATCTGAAGATTCTCTATTTACAGTAGGTTCAGATGGAAATGGGTTTTCAGAAAGATCGAATTTTCCATAACGATTATGACTTTTAGTTATTTTTAATTTTGGTTTTTTTAATAATTTATTCATCTTTTTCTACCGCCTTTTGTTACATCGATGCCGATTATATTCCGAACTTGGCCATCAACAATTACAGGTTCTCTTTTTAGATAAATGGCCTTTGTTTCTTCTGGCAACCTATCTACTTCCAAGGATATTTTAATTTTCAATTTTCCAAGTATATTTAGCTTGTAAACTTCATTAAGTAGTTTTTCAAATACATAATCTGATATTTTCAAACTATAGCAAACAAGTTCTCTTAAAGCTAATAAATTGATAAAATAGCCTCGATAAGACTTTCGTAAATCAAAATAATATTTCACCAATGTGTCAACAAATTTTTCATCATTTTGATGTTCCATTAGACTATGCACAAATAATGATTGACCATTATCATATTCATATAAAGATTCAAAATCAGGGTCATTCACTTTTTCTGAAATAATGGAAGTAGGATACACAATTCTACCGCTAAAATTCGGAAAAAACTCTGATACCTGAATGATCCCAATTTGTTTGCCGCGATATATCCAGAAATCAAATGATGAAGCTGAAAACTCATAATGATAAATATCTTTCAAAAAAACAGCAAGCCAATAATCTCGAATCCTCTTTATAATTTTATTGTAATCTCTAGGATTGAATATATCTTTTTTGTTTTTGCCTAATAATTCACTGTTTTCAAGTCGATTTACAATTTTATTTGTATGAGAAACAAGATTGGGTCGCCTACCAATAAATTTTTCTAAATCATATTCAAGACGTTGAACCAATGAATTTAGATATTGAATTATATCATCTTTACATTTTATTGATTTTCTGGCAATCCCCATTTGGCTAGGGGAATAATTGGGAAAAATCAAAAGACCAGGCTTATGTTTATTGGCTTCGTATGCAAAATTTATAATATATTTAAACGCCTCATATTGATTTTCCATTAATCGAAATATTTCTAGATTGAATTCTCTATTGCCTTTAGTTTCTGCAATTTTTAACAAATCTATACCGCTTTTTGTTAGTTCTAATTTCCCATTTTTTTCTTCTGAGATAAGATAATATTCTTTAGCTTCTTCTATTACTTGTTCTAAGGTATAGCGATATCTATCTAATTGTTTTTTTGTTGGCATACTTTCTGAAGTAAGTTTTTTATATTTAGATTCACCAAGTTGATATAATTGCTTTAATATTTTGAAACTCTCAAATATCTCCTCCATTTTCCAAAATCTGTCAACACTAAGTAATAAAATATAGAAATAATCTAGAAAATAAAATTTCCGTACGGATGTAATCGATTTTATTTTTTTTGTTTCTAACATGCGTAACTTCTCTAAAAAAATAGTTTTCCTAATAGAAATGATAATAAATATTTTTATTATCATAAAATCTTTTTTATTATAATATTTTTATAATATTCTATCAAAGGTTCTCTCATTCTGTTAGGGGTCGGTTTCACCGGCGTCGCCGGCACGAGCAACCGACCCCTAACAGAATCACGATCCCCTAACAAAATACAATACCTCATCTCTTTATATTTCAATTCTTCACCCACGGCTATAGCCGTGGGTCACCCCTCCACAATCCGCACTTCCTCATCCGTCAAATCGTACAACCGATACACCAACCCATCAATCTCCCTGTCAGTCGCGTCAATCTCGCGCTGCACTCTGGTCTTCTCATGCGGCGTCGGTATTTCGGGCAGTCGTTTATTTAACGTTAACATCCTATCGACCAGCTGAACCATTTGGTCGTGCATGGCCTTGTCGTCGGGGTTGTCGAAGTCGATGACGCGAATGGGGATATTTTTTAAGTAAATTATTTTTACTTCTGCAAATGTTTTGCCTACCTCTTGTACTGTCATCATATACCAATAGTTAATTAAAGAACTATTTAATATACCAAGTAAATACTCTAGTTTAATATTAAATTCTTTTTTTATTATCAATATGTTTATGCTATTTAAACATATATTTTTTTCATAATCAATGGTTGCTATAATACTATCCGCTGTTGTCCTGATAATAATTTTCGCATGTTGATGATGATAAAACAAATTACCCCCAGATTTTATATTGTTATTTTCATATATAAAATATTTTTTCTTAGAATTAAAAGTATATCGATTAAAATCGCTGCCTTTTATTAATGGCATACAGTTTTTATCTTTAAGCTTGATTATTGAAATTGCTTTTTTATCACCTCTAGATTGTAAACCATGATAAAACTCCCCATAATTTTCTAAATTTGGGTGATTTTTTATAATCTTACTAAAAACATTTATTTTCTCAGTACTATTTAAAATAAGATATTTACCATAGTTTAAAAAAACAGCATTTTTTTCAGTACTTATATATTTTATATTTTTTAAAAAATCAATTGAAACCAATTCCCTATAATCAGCAATTTTGATACATTTATTTGTGCTATTCGTTTTATTCTCCTTTGATAGTATTAATATGACGGTATCAACTTCTGCATCAGAAAAGACCTTCTTGCCTAAAATTATAATTTTTTTTATATCAATTTCATTTAATAAAGCTCTGGTTTTTGAAAAATATATTCCAGATACAAATGTATATGGTATTATCAGGCCAATAAAAGCATATTTATTTGATAATTGATAAGCTTTCTCTATGAATACGGTATAACTATCTATTTTATATTCTGCACAGGCAAATACTCTATTCACATAATTAAATATATTTTCATTTTCAAAAATATTACCATACGGCGGGTTCCCAATCACCACATCAAACCCTCCGCGGTCGTCGTTTTTGGCATTTTTACTTGAATCGGATGGTCGCCGAGTGTCCCGAAGGGATGTATCGAGGCGACCAAATATCTCGGGCCACTCTTCTTCCCAGTCAAAAACGTTTATCTTTTCTTTCTCATCTTCGCTCATCGTCTCAAACAAATTCTGCTGAACGCCCTCGGCCGGTCGCCGAGTGCCCCGAAGGGGTGTATCGAGGCGACGAGGCGACTCATAGAAGTCTGAGCCAATCAACGAGTTCCCGCATTTGATGTTGTCGCCCAAATCGGGCAGTACGCGTTCATGAAACATTTGCATTTGTGAATGGATGGTTTCTTTGCTTTCGTCTTCAAGAACTTTCAGCAAGAGGTTTAGTTTGGTAACTTCTACGGCCTGCGGGTCTATGTCTACGCCGAAGATGTTGTTGGTTAAAATTTTCTTTTTTTCAGATGTGGTCAAGTACCACTGATCGCCCGCGCCTTTGAAAACGGCTTTTTTGAATTTCTGCGGAGTGTGATTCGCGTACCAGTCTCTGTGCCATTTTAGAAGAAAGTCGTATGCCGCTATTAAAAAAGAGCCAGAGCCGCACGCCGGGTCAACCAGTCTTAACGGACTGTGTTCTTTTGCTTCGCCTGCGACCATTCGCGGGGTCTTGTTTTTTAGCGCTTCGCCCAGCGTGTTTTCTACGATGTAATCGACTATATATTTGGGGGTATAGTAGACCCCGCCTGCTTTTCGCACTTCGGGCTTTTCTTCGACAACGGCCGATTTGCCTTTCGGCACGATAACCTTGCCCAAAAATTGTTCGTAAACGTTGCCCAAAATGTCGGCAGAGATGACCGAAAACTCATAGGGGCTGTCGGGATAATAAAGCCGCGATAATATTTCTTTTAAGATTTTATCGTCAATGGTGATGCCGGGCGTTACGGTATCGGGCGGCGTGTTTATTTCTTTTTCTTGTTTGAAGTGAAAAAGCCCCGAGTTGTATTTCTGGTCGGCTTTATCGAATATTGAAAACAGGTTTTTGTATATGTCTTTTTGGGCGCATAAATTTCTAAGCTGTTCATAATCTTCAATGCCCCTGTCTTCGCAAATTCTTAAAAACAAAACGCGGTCAATGGTAAGCTGAACCGCGTAATTTAATTCCCGCGTAGAGAGATTATTTCGAAGCGCGATATTTTTAGCCAGCTCAAGGCGCCACTTTTCAATTTCTTTTAAGAACTCTCTGTCTACGGTCGAGGTGCCTTTCTTGGCCTTCGCGTCGCGCGCATATTTGTCAAAGCTGCCCTTTAAGATGGCCTCTTTTGAAAAGGTGTTTGAAAGATAATCCCAGTGTTTTTCGTATTCGTCAAATTTGCAGTAAAAAACGCGGGCGTTTGAGGCCTTATCGTCGGGCTTAGGGCGGATGGATGTATCGTATACGGCAAGCTCTTCAAAATCAGAAAGAATCGACAAGGGAAGACCAGCGCTCCACGCGTATCGTCTTATTTGATATGCCGAAGATATTTCTTCTTTGATGTGTACCGAAGGTTTTTTGGCCTCAAGAAAAAACTTTCGAACGCCCCCTATGCGAAACGAATAATCGGGCGCCTTCATGCTGCCGCCTACTTTAATGGCGTCTTCGTGTATGACTTCTTTGTAGGCCTCAGCATGGCCTTGTTTATTGGCCATATCCCACCCCAGAACCTCAAAAAAAGGATCTAAATATTCTTTGCGAAGTCTCGCTTCATTATAGGTGTTTTTCTTATAATCAGAAATATGCTCCTGAAAATTTTCGAGAAGTCTCGATAAGTCTTTCGGTATGGCCATATGCGTCAAAACTCTTAATTAAATCACAAAGTCAATAATTAGACCGGCAAGGTATCTTAAATTATTGCTTTATAATTATAATCAATACAGAAAACTCTGCACGACATACCCGTGTCGTTTTTTCTTTTTTTTAAATAAATTAACCAGAGCCAACCCAGCGCATACAGGAGGTATGCGCCAAATTCCGCCGGTATCCATGCAGGAAGCATGGCCGACCGGCGGCAGTTTCACCCGCTTGTGCCCTGTGGGTACGCGGGTACGCGCTTTTGGTTACTTTTCTTTTTTGTGGTCTGCCCGGAGGATGCAAAGAAATGTAATATTTATTTTTACAAAAAGTTTAAAAATACTCTCTTACCGCCTCGACCAGTTTTTCATTATCTTTTCGAAGTCTAACGGCGACTCTTATGTATGTATCGTCTAAGCCTTTAAAGTTTGAGCATTTTCTTATTAAAATATTTTTTTTAAGAAGAAAGTCGTATAGTTTTGCGGCGGATGTATTTTCGTCTGTAAGCTTTATTAATAAGAAATTTGCGTCTGAAAAATAGACTTTTAGATTTCTTAGTTTTTCAAGCTCTTCGTATAAATATTTTTTTTCTTTTTGAATTATATTTACAGATTGGTCAATATATTCTGTCATATCGCAAAGACAAGAGGCGGCGGCTTCTGCCAATGCGCTTATGGGCCATGAAGAAAGCTCGTTTCTTAACGCTTTTGCGAATTTTTCGCCAGATACCGCAAAAGCGGCGCGAATGCCGGGTATGGCAAAAATTTTTGTCAACGAAACAACGATAACCGCGTTGGCTGGCAGAAACGTATTCAACGGGTTATTTTGTATATTACTATAAAGAAGAGATTCGTTTGTTTTGCCCGTAAAATCTAAAAACGATTCGTCTATGATAAAAAAAGATTTTTTATTTTTTTCAATCAAATCAAGCAAATCTTTTTTATTTAAAGTCTTTCCCGCGGGGTTATTCGGATTTCCCAAAAAAACTACTTCGCCCCCTTTTAGCGCCCGGTTCAGTTTTTTAAAATCAAGGTTGAAATTTTCTTTTTCGGGCAGTTTAAAATACGAGATTTTACATCCGCAGACTTCTGCCGCTCTCTCGTAATCGCTGTAAGACGGCGCGGGAATTACCGCTTTTTTTAATTTCGCGGCGCGAATGGCGGCGTGCAAAAGCTCAGAGGCTCCGCCGCCTGCGGTTATGCAATCAACGGGAACGGCGTATTTTTTTGAAACGGCCTCTCGAAAAGAAACGCTTTCAGGGTCGGGATATCGGGTAATTTCATCAAGAGATTTTTTAACGGCAGATTGCATTTTTTTCGGTATGCCCAAAGGGTTTATGTTTGAAGAAAAATCGAGTATTGCGTCGATATTTTTGCCCGCAATACGCTTTAATTCGTCTAGCCTTCCGCCGTGTTCATATTTTTTCATTGTTTAATATTGTCTTTTGCTTGTTTAATGGAACAATAGATTGCCCGCATGACAAGATTTTGAAAAGAACCTGCAAGATACAGCAAAAATTGCTTTTCAACACGTTAATCAAATAAAATCTATCCTGAATAAATATGGGAGATGCGCAATGATACATCCAAAACTTGATAAACTACATTTAAGCCAGGCAATAAGACCTGATACTTTTTCTATAGGCGATACGGTAAAGGTACACTATAAAATAAAAGAGGGCAATAAAGAAAGAATCCAGGTCTATGAAGGCGTCGTTATTTCAAAGCAAAACAAAGGAGCTGGCAGAACTTTTACGGTCAGACGAATCAGTTTTGACGTAGGCGTTGAAAGAATTTTTCCTCTTTATACTCCCTCAATCGATAAAATTGAAGTGGTAAGAAACAGCAAGGTTAAAAGATCAAAGCTGTACTATCTACGCGATAAAATCGGCAAAAAGGGCCGCTTAAAAGAAATTTCAAGAAAACCTGCCGAAGATAATTTTTTTATTCAATCTGAAGAGCTAAAAAAACAAGAGCCCGTAAAAGCCGCAGAAGAAAACAGCGTAGAAACGACTGAAGAGCAAACTGCAGATGCGGCTGCCGCAGAAACCGCGGCGGCGCCGGCTGAAGTTCAGGCAGAACCATCTAAAGAAGAAGCAAAAAAAGAGCCAAAGGCCGAATAAAGCAATTGCCGCGTGTTTGAACGCTGGGAAGAACGCTTCTTATCAGAAACCCAAAAAGATAATAGTTTAGAAACAAGCTATATTGCCGCCATTGACGAAGCGGGCCGCGGATCATTATTCGGTCCGGTTACGGTAGGTGGCATTTTATTTCGGGCGTCAGAAATTATCAATTTTAAAGACTTTGAGTTTTATGACGAGGTAAACGATTCGAAAAAACTCAAACCTGAAAAAAGAAAAGACGTTTACGAAAAAATTACAAGAAACTGCATATACGGCGTATCGCATGTTTCGGTAAAATACATTGATACCTATAATATCAACAAAGCGGTACAATACGGCGCCTACCGCGTCATTCAAAATTTTCAGAGAAAAATTAAATCTAAAAATCAAAAAGCCGATATAGTCTTTGCCATCATAGACGGAAACTACAATTTTCAATATCCCGCCTTAGGAATGACGTCAAAAATGCCTAAAATTTTTGATTTAATTCAAGGCGACAGCATCTGTTTTTCAGTCGCGGCCGCGTCTATTATCGCGAAAGTAACCAGAGACGCTCTTATCTTAAAAGCGTCGACGCGTTTTGAAGGTTACGGTCTTGAGAAAAATATGGGATACGGCGTTAAACTTCATCGAAACGCGCTTCAAGAAAAAGGAGCGACAACTTTTCACCGAAAAACCTTCATAAAAAAGATAGTCATGTCAAATAATTCGTAGAAAATGGTATCGCCATGCTAGACAGCAGCCATCAGTATTTTTTCATTTCTGAAGAAAATCAAGATCGCTTTGTCTCGGTTTTAAAAAAACTAATCGAAAGAAAAAAGACAAAATGGCTCAAAAGAATTCTTGAACAGATACATTCTACCGCTCTAGCGAGACTCTGGCCCTTTTTGTCTGACGTAGAGCAAAATATTATTATTGGTCTTTTAAACCCAGAGGCCAGCGCAGAGCTTCTGCCCGAGCTAAGCGAAACAGAAAGAAGCGAATTACTAAAAACAAAAAATACCGAATGGATAGTAAACCGTCTTGAAGAGCTTGAATCAGACGATATTGTCGATATATTAAAGGGCCTGGAAACATGGGAAGCCAAGTCAATCATCCGCCGTTTTAAGAAAGACTACTCGCAAAAAATAAAAGAACTGTTAAAATATCCCGAAGAAACAGCCGGCGCCCTGATGACCTCAGATTTCATGGCGGTTTTAGAGTCGGCGACCATTGAAACAATCATACGACAATTTCGAAAGGTAATTGAAAAAGACGAAGTAGAAGATTTGCATCTGGTGTTTGTGGTAAACAAACAAAACCAGCTTTTAGGATACATTCCGCTTAGAAAACTTATTCTTGAAAAGCCCAAAAAAGAGGCAAGAGAAATTATGAGCCCCCCTATTATAACCGTAAGGCCCGATTTAGATCAAGAAGAAGTCGCCAAAATCTTTCGGCATTACGACTTAATAAGCCTGCCCGTGGTTGACGAGCGAAACACCATTTTAGGAAGAATTACCGTAGACGATATCGTAGACGTTATGCAAGACGAGGCTTCTGAAGACGTATACCGCATGGTAGGTCTCGCTAAAGAAGAAAATATTACAAACAAAATTTCGACGTCATTAAAACACAGATTTCCCTGGATGTTAATAAATCTTGTAACCACCTCTTTGGCGGCCTTTGTGGTAAGCTTATACCAGGGGGTCATCAAAGAATATATTATTCTTGCCGCGTTCATGCCCATCATAGCCGCTTTAGGAGGCGCAACGGGAAACCAAATGGTCGCCATGATTGTAAGGGGTCTGGCCACCGGAGACCTTTACTGGAAGCGAATAAACTGGATTTTATTCAGAGAAGTCATTTCGGTTATCATAGGCTCTTCGGTAATAGGCGCGATTATCGGGCTGGCCGCGTGGAAGCTTGAGGGCAGCTATATTTTGGGCCTGATAGTATTTTTTTCTCTTCTGTTAAATATGATCTTTGCGACTCTTGCGGGCGCCGGGGTTCCCTTGATGTTAAAGCTTTTGCGACAAGACCCCGCGTGGGGCTCTTCTGTTCTTGTCTCTGCCATAACCGACATGATGGGATTTTTTATTTTTTTAGGTCTTGCTTCTTATTATTTAATTTCATAAAAGATGAAAGTGAAACCCCTTGAAAATAACGGCGAACAGATAATTAAAAAAAATATCTGGGCGGCCCTTGTTTATTTTCTTCTTCCTAAAAATGTTCAAAACGCGGCGGACGATTTTTTAACTTCCGATGAATTAAAAAAGCTGTCTTTATCAAAAAAGAAGATTAAAAATTTTGAGCATGCCTATGACAATATTCTTCCTTTGTTTATTTCAAGACTTCAAAAACCCGCTTTAAAAGCGAAGCTGCCCGAATATTTTTTTACCGTTTGTTTTTTAGCGGGTCTTTTTTCTCTTCTTACCGTCGATAATCTTGAAATATCGGCGAAGAATTTTATTTTACCCGTTAACTTCTTTGTCTACGCATGCGCCGGTTACTTTTTGCTGAAGAGAAAAAAAGCCGAATACTGGAGGCTTCGTTTTATCTCTGTTCCTTTTGAATTTTCGTTTTTTGCTTTTTCGGCGTTTTCTTTGGCTCTAATTGTTTTTCTGGTCGGATGGCTATCTCTTGACGCCTACCCCGCCCGTATAAATATATTTTTGTTTTTTCAAGCCGTCATAGCGGGGCCGTTGATTGAAGAGATTTTTTTCAGAGATTATGTTTACAGTTTGTTTCAGTCAAAAAAAACATCTAATTTTATATACGACGATTTGCCGGCGGTATTTATAAGCTCGGCTGCTTTTGCCGCCGCGCATATAAGCCCGGTAAACTGGCATTTTGAAGCGGCGGCTTATCTTACAGCGGGGGCGCTTTTGGGTTTTTTACGCTGGATGAGCAAAAGCCTGCTGTACCCTTTTGCGGTTCATGCGGCGGCAAACGGGGTATTGTTATGGATGTAATATAAAGGCCGTTTATTTTTTTATTATTCGGCCCTTAAATAAAAAGAGGTTTTATGAACATACTTGAAAAAATCATCAACGAAAAACAAAAAGACTTGCCGGCGGCAAGAATTTTAAGCGCTAAACCGGCTGCCCCTACTCAAAAAGATTTCGCCGGCGCCCTGACGCGAAAAAACGGCATGCCCGCTTTAATCGCCGAATTAAAAAGAAAAAGCCCCTCAAAAGGCGATATAAGAACAAATATTTCAGTAGAAGAAGTAGTAAACCTGTACGAACCTTTTGCAGCCGCCATGTCTATTTTAACCGAAACCCGTCATTTCGGCGGCTCGTTAACCGATCTTTCGACAGCTTCTTCGTTAACCAAAACACCCCTTCTTCGAAAAGATTTTCTTATCGACCCTGTTCAGGTAAAAGAAAGCAGACTCTTTGGCGCAGACGCTTATCTTCTTATTATGGCCGCCTTATCTGATTCGCAGTTTGAAGAAATGCTTCACGCAGGCAGAGAACTAAACATGCCCGCCCTTGTAGAGGTTCATAACGAAAAAGAGACAGAAAGGGCCCTAAAGCAAGATATTCATATTTTGGGCATAAATAACCGCAACTTAGAAGACTTATCGATTGATCTAAACACGACCTCAAGAGTATTAGACGCGCTAAGCTCTGAGGTCAAATTAAAATTAAAAATTGTGTCTGAATCAGGGCTTTCAAAAAAAGAAGATTTGACCGGCCTGCCCCATGAAGTCGACGCCGTTTTAATGGGCACCGCAATTATGAGCTCTGACGATCCCGCCGCTTTTTTAAAAAGCATTTTCGCTTAAAATGGGATCATCTTTTTTTCAGCGAGATTCTTATAAATTTCTTTTAACTTTTTTTTTTATCTATGCGGCTCTTCTTGTTTCTTATCTTTTATGGGGCAATGTCTATTTAACATGGGAAGACGCCATTTTTCGCTTTTGGGCCGAGAACAAAACAAGTTTGAAAAGCGCTTTTTTTTATTACTTTAGAAACCCTCAATTTTTAAATTCAAATTTAGACGACATACATCCGAACTTTCCTGTTATTTCATTTTTCTTGAAATCATTCGCATATAAAGGCTTTATATTCATCTTTTCGGTTTTAACCGCGCTAATTGCGGCGGTTAATATGCGAAAAAAGATCGCCTTTCCCGTTGAGTTTTTTATTATCTCGCTTCCTTTAATGTTTCAAAACGGGGCGCAGCTTTTAATATTATGGCTGTTTATGTTGATATATATTTTCTTTAATCAGAAAATAAAAACAAAAAAATCAAAAATTCTAAACTATATTTTACAGCCTTTTTTTTGTTTTTTTTATGTTCCTTTAACGGCGTTATTTTTTACATTGAACAGCCGCTTTCAAAAGAAAATTAAATTTACTTCATTATCTTTGATTTTTTCGTCGGTGTTCCTTTTTTTAGCGGGCTGCCTGCTTATCATTTTTGTTTACAGGCCCGCCGGTTCGCCGTTTTCTTTTTTATATTCTCTTGTATTTGCCTACCATAAAAAAGACGCGGTTTATAAAAACCTTACATTTTTTTCTTCTTTTTACGAGCATCATACATACACCATTTTTGCGGCGGGACTTTTTGTTCTTGGATTATTTTATTTTTTAAGCGGCAATTTTAACGTTAAAAAAGAAAACTTTTCTTTTCAGAAGATAACGCGTAGGTTTTTTCTGCCAGCGTTGCCGGCTTTATTTTATCTTTTTATCTCAAACGCAGAAATGCCCGTATTCTTATACCTTTTTATGTTTGCGTTTATACCGCTAAAATATCCGCCCTTTAAAAAAAGGGTACTGCCCATAAGCCTATCTTTAATCATTTTATTGATACATATCTTTTTCTTAGAATCAGAATCTAATATAAGAGCCGATTCGCAAAATAATGCAGGCAAACAATACTGGGTATGTTCCCTTCAAGACATGCCCTCGTTTAAGATCAATACAGAAAATATTGAATATGTAGACATTGTAGATATTAAAATAATTGACGAAAACATAAACGCGGCGGCTGATATCTTAAAAAAAAGCTTCTTAAACATCGAAAAATTCGATTTTTTAACCGAAGAACAAAAATACTCCGAAAATATTTTTCAAAACATTTCTTCTAGAGAAAATGTTTATTTTTTCATGAAAACCAATATTCATCCTTTGCGCGAGAAAAGGCCCTACAGAAGAGCGCGTCTATGGCATGAAAAATGGGAAAAAAACGGCGAAATATCAAGAGCAAGATTTTTTTGCAGATAAAATCACTCTGTCTTTTTCGTCTTCGCGAATAATATCGACATGGTCAAACAGTTTATTCATGATATGAACTCCCCGCATTAAAGAACCCTTCTCTGAATATTTTTTTTCAAGATATTCTTCAGAAAAATTGATTTTTTCGGTAGTATTGATAATATCAAGAGTGTAAATATGGTCGACAAAAGTTTGTTTAACGGCGATAGATACAGTATCAGAATATTTAACGGCGTTTTCGACCGCTTCGGTAGAGCCTATTATAATGTCGTTTATACACTTTATCGAAATGCCTTTATTAAGGCAATAATTCTGCGTTCTCGCTCTGAAATAATGAAGAGGCTCTAACTCAAGTCTGTTGGCGATAAAAAAGACGTCTTCATTTTTGCCTGAAAATATGTATTTAGAAGAATCAACCAGACAATATTCGTCGTATAAACCGATTTTTTTAACGACATTTTTTTGATAAAGATTTTCGAGAGTTTCTTCAATTGCTGAATCTTTTGAATTTAGTATTACCGTAAGATTCTCATCGGGCAGATATGTTCTAGACTTTTTAAAAACTTCCTGAAAATCTTCTATTTTTTTTGAAAGACCGGTTTCATATATTTCAAAAAGCATTTGCGCCCAGTTTTTCAGCATGCCCGCGCTGCCGTAGACCCCCTGAGATAAAAGGGTTATTAATGATTCTGCAAGCCTGTCTTTCATATTAAATTAATATTCTATTAAGTATTTTTCTATTCATTTTTGTCAGAAGTCAAGTATAGGACTCGACGCGCTCGCGTAAAGCTTTTTTGGAATTCTTCCAGACATGTATGAAAGTCTTCCCGCTATTGTCGCGTATCGAATTGCCCCCGCCATCGTTACAGGGTTCTGCGCTTTGGCGATGGCGGTATTAAGCAATATTGCGTCGGCGCCCATCTCCATGGCTAAAGCGGCGTCTGCAGGCGAACCAATTCCGGCGTCTATTATTACGGGTACTTCGCCTTTTATTAAATCAATAATCATTTTGATATTTGATTTATTTTGAATGCCCCTGCCGCTGCCTATGGGGCTGCCCGCCGGCATGACGCAGTCGGCCCCGGCTTTTAAAAGTTTCAAAGCGATTATAGGGTCGTCAGATGTATAAACCATTAAAAAAAGATCGTCTTTTGTATATTTGTTTCTCAATAATTCAACCGTCCGCAGCGTCTCAACAGGGTCGGGCAGTAAGGTTTTTGTATCGCCCATCACTTCGATTTTTAAAAATTTCATGCCCATTGCCATGGCCATTTTTGCGAGCCTTACCGCCTCTTCTGCGCTGAAGGCCCCCGCCGTATTCGGCAAAAGAGTAATTTTTTCGGTATCAATATAATGTAAAATAGACTGAATTTTACCGCCTTCTGCGTTATCAATATTATTTAAAGGCACCCTTCTTAGGGCCACTGTCACCATCTGCGTTCTTGAAGCCTCATGGCATTTTTTCATCAAGTCAAGAGTCGCATATTTTCCCGTGCCCACAATCATTCTTGAATTAAGCTTTAAATTGCCAAGAATCAACGGGTCGTGTTTTGATAAGTTTTCTTCAATCTCGTTATCTTGCATAAGCGATAAGGCTGTAATGCACGCTGGTTTGTCAATGTTTTATGGTTTTGAAACTAACAATTTAGCCGCAGAGGCGCAAAGGACAATTCTCCTGTTTACGCGAAATTGAAATTGTAAACTCAGGGCGGCTCTAAACTTGCTTATCGCTGCTGCGAAACCGCAGAAATTTAACGAAAACACATAAATAAGAGGGGTTATTTATGAAAAAAATCAAAAAAGCGCGAAAAAAGCTTTTGTATATTCAGCTGTTGTAACAGCGATTTTAGCAGGTTACTTTATTGGGGGTACGGGGGTGTTTGCGCATATAACGCAGGTTACCGGATCTGGTGGGGTAGGTTCTTTTAAAACTACTGAAATTATCGGTTCAAACGTGAATACAAATAATTGTGTTTTTGGCGATATCGCAATATCGCCAAAAACAACTAATGGCATTGTTATAGTTGCCTGTCAAGAAACAACAACTGGAGAAGAAACAAGTACGACTGACATTAGAGCTTATCGAAATAAAAATCCTTTTGGATCTACAGATAATACTTTTACATCTATCACTACTCTCTCAACTACACATATGGGCTGGTATGAAAATATTTCAAAGGCACAAGATCAAATACCAATAAATGCGTCTATTGGCCTTTCTTTTGACAGAGCCGATTCAAGAGATTGGGCTCCTTCGGGCAATAGCCTGGAGTTTCAATCTTTCCCACTTCAATAGCGCACCTGATTATAGCTACCTGAGCAATTGAAGTCTCATTTCCAGCCGGACCATTCGTATCCCAAATATTAATAATATAAAAGCTATTGCAATAAAAAACTTGAGCTTCATTTTAAATTTATTTGCATAGGTAAATATATTAACATTCCCTAAAAAACCTGATAACTAAAAAGTTATATTCTCAATACTTAAAATAGTACCGGGGTTTTCTTTTTATTCTAAAAATAAAGTCTAATATCCAGCGAAATACCCTATAGAGAAATGGAGGTTTTTTAGGGGGCCGCCAGCCTTGTCCGATAAACCATGCAACGCGTCCAAGTTCTTCTTTGCCGTATAATTGTACCGCATATACTTTATACCTATTCTTAATAAACTCTTTTGGTATTTGAACTAAAAGCCTTAAATTAGCCTTTGTCTTTGGCGCAAGTACTAAATTGTCAAACTGATTTATCATATTTATATTTAACAGAATCCAGACAACATTTCGCTTTCTGTCAATTTTTACCAGTTTATATTTTAGCTGTTCTATTTCCCTTATTTTTACAACTATATCTTTGATTAATTCAACCGGAATTTCTAAAATAGCTTTAGAACCCTTCGGTAGATTCATCTGCATTTGCAATATTAAAGGCCTTTTTGTATCTTTATTTGGAATTTCTGAAAACCTGAACGGCAACGCGTGAAAACCAAAAGGATCTTCACCGTCCGGCGTCTCTTCTGGAGGCGGCGGAGGTTCCGGTTCAGGCGCGGGAGGCGGTTCCGGAGCCGGCGGAATATTGTCTACTACATTCATATTTCGATAGGTAATATCGTTAACATCTCTTATATATTGCATATATGTTGTCGCATCTATAACATTGCTTACAATATCTGACCATAACGGTTTCGGGTCGCCATCACTGCCTATTATAGCAATAAGACAATAATGGCCTATTGCCGGAATGTTTGCGCTTGGCCATATTAAAGGGTTTGAAACGTAAAGAATTCCGTCATTAGGAAGATCCACAGGAAAAACAGCATCGCCTATTAATACCCAATCTACCGGCATAATAGACGTCGCAAGAGGGGCATAATAAACGGTCGCGGTTACATTGGTTGCAATCGCAGCGCCCTTATTCTGCGCCCGAATTAAAATATAATTATCTTGACCAAATTCTGCTTTGCTGCCAAAGTTATAGTTATTTACAATTGTAGGGTTCGTTCCGCCATAATCGTTTTGCAGAGTAGATAAGTTTGGACTTGTATTTAACACAATAATATCAGGACTCATAGAAAGAGAACCGGCTGAGGGTTCAATCCCTAAATCATCGATATTGTCTCTTACAAATACATCAGGCGTCAAATTTATCAAGGTTATTAAGCCTGTACTGTTGGTATCTAAGACGGGGTTGCCTGCGGCATCAAAAATATTATCAGCAGTCGGTTTAATTTCAATTATTTCTACTCCGCTGGGAGCGGGAGTAATATCTAAATTAACTATAGCTGTTGTCTCGCCCGCAGTGTGGGTAATACTACTTATATTGGCGCTGGTTGCGGCGCCCCCATTTGTATTTAAGGCAATAGAAAAATCAGCGGCAATCAAACCTCCTAATGCCCCGATATCTGAATAGACCGCTCTGTTAAATATTATCGTTACAGAGCTGTTATCAGCAGCCAATGTGGCGCCCGCAATGAACGGAGATGGTTTCAAGAATGTTACCGACGAGGCATCTGTTACCGTGTTTGCGTTTGACGATGTGTTCCCAAGAGTATCTTGAATATTGCTTATTGAAAAAGTCAAAACGCCTTCTGTATCTGTCGCCTGCATTGTATAAGTCGCCTGCCATGCCTGAGGTCCTCCGGTAACGGTCGCTGTCTGTCCCGCTATCGTTACAGTAGGAGTTTGAATGTCTTCATTCGCCGTAATGTTTACCGTAATTATATCGCCGATTTTTGCATACGAAGAAGTGGCATTATTTGAAGAAATTGAAACTGTGCTCAAGATTGGCCCCACCGAATCATTCAGAGCAAGAGTACCCGTGCCATTTGTTGTCAGAGCGGGGTTACCTGCTGCGTCAAAAACATTATCAGCAGTCGGTTTAATTTCAATTATTTCTACGCCGCTGGGAGCGGGAGTAATATTTAAATTAACTATAGCTGTTGTATCGCCCGCTGTATGGGTAATACCGCTTATACTGGCGCTGGTTGCAGTTCCCCCGTTTGGGTTTAAGATAATAGAAAAATCAGCGGCAATCAAGCCTCCTGTTGCCCCGATATCAGAATAGACCGCTCTGTTAAATGTTATAGTAACCAAACTGTTATCCGCATCTAATACGGCGTTTGTAATCGTCGGAGAGGGTTTTAAGAATGTCACAGACGAGGTATCCGTTACCGTAGTTACATCTGGCGAGGTGTTCCCAAGGGTATCTTGAATATTGCTTATTGAAAAAGTCAAAACGCCTTCTGTATCTGTCGCCTGCATTGTATAAGTCGCCTGCCATGCCTGAGGTCCTCCGGTAACAGTCGCTGTCTGACCAGCGATTGTAACTGTAGGAGTTTGAATATCTTCATTAGCCGTTATATTCAACGTAATTATATCCCCAACCTTTGCATAAGCCGGCGCGGCATTGCTTGAAGAAATGCTTACCAGACTTAAAACAGGACCGGATAAATCAGCATTATAAGTGACAGTATAGTCAACCAGTACACCGCCAGCGGCGTCTGTGATATTTGCAATATTGAGTACAATGTTAACCAGCTTATCTACATTTATATCTGTAAGACTGCCGGTAAAATTTAGTGTTATTACGTTTTCTATTTTGCCTACATTTTCTATATTTGTTAAACGAAGACCGTTATTTTCATAAACAACCGGCCCCGAAAAAGCAAGATTAGCTGGAGTCGATGCGCCGCCGCCTGAAAGAGTATAATTGTCGATAGTTGTTACCGGCGAAACATCTAAACCTATTGCAGAATTATCTCCGACGGGTTTTGACATTACAATATTTACTTTCGAAAGACTATTGATTGTACTGCCTTCAACCGGGTCGACCTTTAGAATGGTTGGCGGCGCAAGAAGGTTGTTTAACCTTGCTTCAACAAATGTCTTTACATTGGCAAAGTCTGCACTGTCAAAAGCCCCCAAGTGCCAAAATGATATTGGATCATTATTGGATGAACAATTTGTGTTCCATTTATCTGTGATAAAATAAGACTCTGACAGCAGATATGACCAGCTCATTGAACCTGCGGTAGAACCGTCGACCCCCTCAAAAGAATTGTCATTGATGCTATCAAAGCCACTTCTGTAAGTTATAGCCCTTGATGCTGCATAGTTAGGATCCATAAGTACGGTTATTCCGGTAAAATCAACAGTATCTGAACTATTTTTAGCTGTTATGTCAATCGTACCCGGCGATGTCGCTCCGCCAGCGCTATTGAATATAACTGCGATAAATTGAACATTTGCAGGAAATACAGTTCTTAAAGCCGCCATTTGATGAAGCCATGCCCAACCATTATTAAGGTCAACAAATGACAAAAGCGCCGGTCTGTTTTGAAATCCCGTTGACAACTGAAAATCTGCCCCACCCCCGTTATATATTTTTAATGTAAAATCTTCCGGTTTTTCACCAATTTTTAACATAACCTGCTCCTTAGATTTCTTTTATATTTAATATTTTTCTTATGGTATTTGAACAAACGTATAACTATCGTTAGTTGTTCCGTCTCCCACCTGACCAACGACATTATACCCCCATGCCCAAAGGGTATTATCGTTTCGAATTGCCAGACTATGAGAGGCTCCCATGTCAGCGATAACCCATGATTCAGTACTGGTATTTACAGGCGCGGTTTCAGAAAAGATTGTATTCGGTAGGCCTAACGCCCCGTAATTATTGGAACCCCACGCATAAAGCGTGCCGTCTGAACGAATGCCCAATGTATGATTACTTCCGGCAAAGATCAGGCTATAAGTATTAGGATTATCAATCTCAAAAGGCGAAGTTTGCCCCGTCGTTGGCGCGCCGTCGCCTAATTCGTGCGACATGTCGCTTCCCCATGTCCAAAGAGAGCCATTGGCCTGAATGCCCGCGCTATACAGACCCCCCGCAGAAGCAGAAAGCCATGCGGCGCCGCCAATTTGTACAGGCGCGAGTTGATCGCCCGTCGTAGCGCCATTGCCAATTTGCCCTATCATATCGGATCCCCATGCCCAAAGGGTATCGTCAGATTGTATACCGAGACTGTGAACCCCGCCTGCCGAAGCAGACTTCCATGTAGCGCCGCCGATTTTTACAGGAGCATTACGTTGGGTATTTGAATTGTCGCCTATCTGGCCATAGGCATTGCCGCCCCATGCCCAAAGGGTATCGTCTGACTGAATGCCCAGACTATGAGCGCCATAGCCTGTTATCCCGTTGGCAGAAACAGACTTCCATGTAGCGCCGCCGATTTTTACAGGAGCATTACGCTGGGTAATTGAAGTATCGCCTAACTGGCCATAGGTATTATCGCCCCATGCCCAAAGAGTGCCGTCTGATTGAATGCCTAAGCTGTGATTATTTCCCGCAGCGATGGCTATCCATGTAGCTGTACCAATTTTCACAGGTATTGTACTGCATTTATAAACGCTGCAGGTTTCGGTTATTGTACCGCCGTCGCCTAATTGACCGTTTTCATTATTGCCCCATGCCCAAAGCGAGCCGTCGCCGCGAAGAGCCAAAGAATGCGCGTCGCCTGCAGAAACTATTGTCCAGTTGTTGGCGCAGGTAATGATTACAGTAACATCTGAAGTCGGCATTGTTCCCGTATTGCTATTCATAGCGCAATTAAGAGCTCCATTCGGTGAAACTGTTAATGTTACGTTATAGCTTTCTCCTGATGTTACTTTCTCAGAAAAAGTATATGCGCCGTCAGCCGGTACGTTCAAAGAATCAGAGCCATTTTGCAATATTAATGCCGCTGAGCGTATACCTGTAACTTCAACATGAATACTCTGTTTCGTTACCGGTAAATCTTGCCCCGGTATATGGTCGTCTCTGTACGGTAGATCTTCATATTCAAAGACACTGCATTGTGTGAAAGAAGCCACAAGAAGAACTGCCGCTATGAAATTACCTTTTTTCATGATTTTTTTAGTGTTCCTTAAAGTATTTTTAAAACCTTTTTTCATATTTAAGCGACGCATAAAACTCTCCTTTTGTTAAATTTATATTTTGAAAATTTCTTATTTGGAGCGGTAAGCCGGCGTAAAAAATTAATTTTGGTTCATCGCCATGATTCATCGCGACTGTTTCGTATGATTTTCCAAAAATGAAAATATCTGCAAGACTTACGGCATACATGCTCAAAACTCCTAAAAACGCGTAATTTCTCAGTAAAAACGCGCTGTTCATATCAGAATAAGCTTTTTCAAGACCGCTTGTCGCGCTCTGGTAGGCTTTATCTTTGGCCGAGTAATCCATGGCGGCATAGGCAAAAAGCCCTAAAGAGCCGGCCCATAACGGCATATAGACCCATCCGCGCCAATTGTCGGCATAAAGATGACCCCATCCGGGGGCAGCGGCCGTTCTTATAATCATGCCCATGTATGTTCTTCTGCCGGCTTCAATGAATTTTATTCTTTCTTGAACAAGAACCTTTTGGGGTAAAGGCGGCAGAGCCTTTTTCATTTCGGAGCTCATTTCATCGGCAAGCTGAGAGATGGCGGTAAACATGTTGCTATCTACGCCAGTTAGTTTTGTTTTGGTAACCATTATCCTCTGGCTTGATATTTGAATGGCTTTTGATACCATCTGCATCTGGTTTCCTATTAACGAAAAACTGCCAATGACAACGACATCGGCCTGGGCCTTTGCGCCTACTTTTATGGCAATATCTTCGTCGTATGCCTCATGCGGATTGTATTTATTTTCTTTCATTTGTTTTTGCCAGACATTTCGGTTTAATAAATCAAAACTTTTTGTTTTTTGAATGGGATCCAAAAAAGCGTCGGGAATGCTTACGGCTAAATAATTATACTCTTCGCGTTTCTGGGTATTGACAAAATCAAGTATAACAACGCGTCTGTTCAGAAGCTTTTCGGGCTCTTTGACTTTTTTACCGCTTAATTTGGCCACAATGTTTTCTGCCGCAAGCGGAAATTCTTTTTCATTAGAAACCGTGACCTCTTCGGCTTTTTCGTATCTTTGTGAAACAACGTCTAAAATTTTCGCGTTAATAGTAAAAATTCCGAAAGCTTTAAAGACATTTCCTGTAAGCATTTTTTCGCACTCAAGAGCGTTACCAAGATCAATGATACATTCTTCGCTGCTACAAGACCCGGAGCCCACCGCCTGCTTAGCGGCTTTGATGTTCATCATTTGCTCAATTTGATCGTTGCTTATGACCTCGTATAAATTGGTTTTTATTAATGCCGTGCGTATTTTTTCGGTTAAAAAACGGCTTTCTTCTTTAGAGATGTTTTTATCGTGAGCTAATGGCAAAACCGCGATTCTTTTTTTGCCGCCTTGAGCGTGAAGCGAAAATGCCGCGAAAACAAATAACGTTCCCAAGAGATATTTTTTGAATGACACCATGACCTTCCCCCTGATTTTACTATCTTATTTAGTATTGTATAATCTCATATGCAATTGAAATGGTCAACTATTTTTTTATAATTTTGCAGAACAGAATTGGGTACATTTTGTCACAAAGCCATAATAAAAGAGTATTAGCGAATATTTGAACGTTTTTCTTTGTCATTGCAGGCTTTAATATTAAAGAAAAATTAGCGAATTATTTTATTAAAACAATCAAACCCTGTTACAAATTTTTATATTTATGAAAAAGCTCTGAAACAACTATATCTTATATTTCTATTAGAATTTAAATAACAGGAGAATAAAAATGAATGAAAAGAAATGTAAATGCAAAACTAGAAAAGGGAAAAAAATCTTTTTTCTTAGCCTGGGTCTGGCTTTTTTGTTAACGGCATTCTGCGGACACAGAATGTGCCACAAGGGAATGCACGGCATAAGCGAAAAGCATATCAATCGCATGGTCGAAAAAATCGTCGATGAGCTTGATCTTGACGAAAAACAAGAAGCCAAATTAACCGGCATTAAAGAAGAAATTCTTACAAAAAGAACGCAGTTTGAAACGATAAGCAAAGAAACAAAAGAGTTCTTTACAGAAGAGATAAAAAAAGACAGTTTCGACGCCGCTAAAATAAACAAAGATTTAGATAAAAATAGCGAGAAGCTGAAAGAATTTCGAGTTTTTCTTGTTGAAAAATTCGCCGAATTTCATGCGATTTTAAGGCCTGAGCAAAAAAAAGAGCTTGCCGAACATATTGAAAAAAAGAAAAAGAGATGCGAATAGTTTAATAAACCCGGTTTTCATATCGCCATTATGAGAGATATGAAAACCGGTCTATAAAAATAATATGAGACAAAAAATTTATGTCTTAGACGACGATAAAAAATTGAATTCTTTATTAAAAGAATATCTTTCAAGTTTCGGCTACGAAATTATATCGTTTGTAAATCCACGTGATTTTTTTTACCGTCTTAAAAAAGAAGAGCCCGATTTGCTGTTACTTGACGTAATGCTTCCCGAAATGGACGGCTTTGAAGTTTTAAGAAAATTCAGAAAAGAATATTCGATACCTGTAATCATGCTGACGGCAAGAGACGATATTACCGATAAGGTGGCCGGTTTAGAGACGGGCGCCGACGATTATATCGCCAAGCCCTTTGAACCGCGCGAGATTGCGGCTAGAATAGCCGCTGTATTAAGAAGAATTCATCCACAGTCTGAAAATAAAATAAAACATGAAACAGTTGAAATAAATTTCAAGAGCCGCGAAGTTAAAGTTCAGAACAAAACAATTGATTTAACGACAATGGAATTTGATCTTCTTTCTATTTTCATCAAAAATAAGGGGCGGGTTATTTCAAGAGACGAAATTACTGAAATGATTAAAGGAGACGAATTTGAACCTTTCAATAGATCGGTTGATATTTTGGTAAGCAGATTAAGGCAAAAATTAGGCGACGACTATCAAAAACAGGCGTTAATAAAGACGGTTTGGGGCAAGGGCTATATGCTTATAGATAAATAGAATGCTTAAAAAAATCAAACAAATAAAGAATTCTCTTTTTTCAAAACTTTTAATTATCGCTCTAATCATGGGTCTTTTAATTAATATTACCGCCATTATTCATTTTTGGACTTTTGCCAACAGAGAGACAAGACACATTGCCCATAAAAATATGCGTAATTATTTGGAATTTATCATAAAAGACCTCGGAGAACCGCCTAATCAAACAAAAGCAAAAGAAATAGCCGAAGAATACAAACTAAAAATACGTTATAAATCATCAAGCTTCGAATGGTCTACGCATGAAGATATGCCAAGCCCAAAAGACATAAAAGAAAATGCGCATTATAAAGGCAGATCATTTGGTCATTATAACAAACATATGTATTATTCAATCGAAAAAGAAAACGGATCTTTTCTTTTTATGCTAGATTTTGAAAAACCTCCGCCGCATGAAAAAAGATGGATGATGTCTTTAATTGTCGTTTTATCGTTTATTTTGCTTACAGGATACTTTCTGGTAAAGAAAGTCTTAATGCCGGTAACATGGCTTTCTCAAGGGGTAAAAAAAATCTCTAAGGGAGATTTCTATGTACAAATTCCTGAAAATAGGAAAGACGAGTTAGGCGCCCTTATTCGTTCTTTTAATGAAATGGCGAAAGAGATTAAAAGAATGATCACCCTAAGAGAGCGCCTTTTAACCGATGTAAGTCATGAGATGAGAACGCCCCTGACAAGATTAAAGCTTTCCCTTGAAATGATGAAACCAAATTCAAGGCAAAAAAGCCTGCGTGAAGATGTAAGAGAATTAGAAATGATGCTGACTGAAATACTGGAAACTGAACGTTTAAATTCAAAATACTACATGAATAAAATACGCATATTTGATTTAGAATTATTATTGAGAAACATTTCTAAATACATAAAAGATATTTATCCGAAAGTAAAATATGAGTTTATCAACAAAGGCGTTAAGAAAATAAAAGGCAACGAAGAACTCTTAAAAAGAGCTTTTAGCAATATTTTAGAAAACGCTTTTAAATATGCAAGTCAAAACATAAATTCAAAAGTTATTGTTAATTTAGAAAATAAAACCGACTCTATTCAGTTATCGATATCAGATAACGGACCGGGCATTTCAAAAAAAGAAATCATAAATATTTTTGAACCATTTTACAGAACCGACAAATCGCGCGCCCGCGAAACAGGCGGATACGGGCTCGGCTTAAGCATTGTAAAAAAAATACTCGATCTGCATAACGCGAATATATCAGTTAAAAGCTCTATAAAGAAAGGGAGCGTTGTCGTTGTAAATCTGCCCCAGACAAAAGGAGAGTCAAGATTGTAATTTGTTGACGTTATAAACTTGACGCCCCGTCTCAAAACTTGAATCTGACTTAATATCGCGCGGTAGAGCAGTTGGTAGCTCGTTGGGCTCATAACCCAAAGGTCGCAGGTTCAAGTCCTGCCCGCGCCACATTTTATTAAAGCTCATTCAAATTGAAACGGCGACGTAGCTCAGTTGGTTAGAGCAACGGAATCATAATCCGTGTGTCCGGGGTTCGAGTCCCTGCGTCGCTAATAGTTATCTTGAAAATGTTCATTGATTTTGACGTATGCGCGGGGCGTATACGTCAAAATCAATGATATAAAAAAACATCAAATCTCTTCAGGTAAAATATCCATAAAAGCCGATACGCTGAAAACCGCCCTGCCCGCTCCCGAAGGGCCGTATCCGGGGGGTATGGGAAGTTTATATTTCGCATGGATATTTTTATATTCTCTTAATAATTTCATATAATATTCAATAGGCGGCGGTTCCTGATTGCCTAGCACGGTAAACGGCTCTGGGCACCATGTCGTAAAACGCGGAGATATTCCGCGGCTCATAAAAAAATCAAGCCCCTCGGCCGTGCTTGATACGGCCTCGTCGACTGTTTTAAAGCCATAAGGCTTTGCCATCTCGACCCCGCCTACAAAATTAGGAATGACATTTTTCGCCCCAAAGACCTCAGCCGATTCAAGAATGCGGCGTATCCATGTTTCTCTGCCTATAAAGCGGCTTTTACCCGGACAAACCTTCTTAAAAAGCTCTTCGTCCCATATTTCGTAATTGGGATGATAAATATCGACCCCTGCGTCTTTAAATTTTTGACAGTCTTCTTTTTCAAAAGCTTCTGTTACAATTTTTGATATCCATCTGCCCGAAAATTTTTTATTAATCTCTCGCGCGTAATCAAGATAAAAGTCAACCTCGTTTTTATCTTTCAACCTGGTAACAATAGATCCGCCTGTAATCGTATAAGCTTTTGCCGTATTATCGTTTTTGTCGATACCCGAAAGCGCCTCTAAAATATATTCGACGGGTTTAACGCCGGTATAGGGTCTGCCCGCTCTTTTTTGCTGCTTCCAGTTGTGATTGATGTCGCAGTACTGGCACTCTTCGTCTTTGCCGAAATACTGACAGTTTCGAAAAACCGTAAGATAAATAAGATAACCCCATTCGATAACGGGGGCAATCTCGCCTACCGGCTTGGGCATATCGTACTTCAGTTTATAATAGTCAGGAATCGGGGGAAATTCAGCCTCGGCAAGAAAATCATCATGATAAAAAACGCCCATCTTGTTTTCATGATTAACCGAAATTTTATATTCAGACTGCGGATTAATTCTTACCGATATAACGGTTTCTCTTAAATTATGACTTCCTTTGGAGATTTTTATTTCTTCGGGCGCCTTGAGGTTTTCGCTTTGTTTCATTTCAGAAAGCGGCACCCTGTCAAAAGAAAAAATAAAATAATCTTTGGTTTTATAATCTGAATTTATGAAAGATTTCGAATCAAAAGAGATGCCCTGCCTTAGAATATCCTGCTTAATATAAGCCTCAAACGGCAAATCTGAATAATTCTTCTGCCAATCGTCATGCAGCTTTTGTGCATTTACCATATTTAATGGCTTCAAAAGAAAAGATAGGGCGTCAATTACTAATAAAATACATTATCAAATTGCCTTTTTCTTCAGAGGTGCAGACTCTTTCGCGAACTTTCTCGCAGTAATTATCTAATTCTTTGAGAACCTTTTTGGTCGACTGAAAGACTTTTTTATTCGCAGAAACAGAAAGAGCCGGCACTTCTATGTCAAAAAGACCGAATAAAACTTCTTGTTTGCCCGGTTTTTTTATATTGCGATTATGACAACTGACGCAGGCCATTCCTGTTTTGGGATTTTTTTGTTCAAAGAATTCTTTTCCTTTTTCTGCGCTGAATGTTTTTCCCGTTTCTTTTTCAAACTTTTCAAGAAGAGTTTGAGCTACAGACGCATATATCTCAACTGAAAAAAGAATTAAACATATTAAAGAGAATATTTTATACTTAGTATTTATTTTTTTCATTGTTTTTTCCTGTTTATTTTATTTGTTTTTTACCGTTAATCATTGATTTCACGATATTTTCTTTTTTTACCAGAATATGCCGAATAAGACCCATTATGTGTAAAATTGCGGCGGCAAAAATTGAAATACTTATGGCTTTATGAATTTTTGAAAGTATTTTATTTATTTCTTCAATATTTTGAACAGAATTTATTGAAGAAAATATTTCTTTTTCAATCAGAAAAACGCTGATTCCGAAAACAGCGGTAACAATTACCGCAAACATTATATAAACCATTATATATCCGGCAAGCGGATTATGACCGATATAATCTTCTTCGGTTTTTCTTAACGTTTTTTTCGCAAATTCAATTACCTCTTTGGGCCCCTTAACAAAATTTGAAAAAGACGCGTAACCCTTATCGTAAAATCCGTAAATTATGCGAATTAATGAAAGTACGACAGTAAAAATACCCGCGCCAGCGTGAAGATTTTGGACCTCGAATTCTGCGCTTAATAATAACAAGATAATATTAAAAACGAGAAGCCAGTGCCATATTCGTATAAATTTGCTCCAGACTAATACTTCTTTCATTTTTTGGTTCCTTTATTTCTCTAAAACTTCAAGAAATCCGTAAAACATATTGCTTGAAAGATATTTTTCGCTTTGTTTATCTTGTTTTGGCCGTCTTCTTAAATAATCATTAAATTTAACGCCGTTTTCTTTGTGAATTTTTTTCTTGTCAAGATTCATTCTATAGCGCTGAATACCGTTTCTTACATGATGAATAAAAGCAATGGTGCCGTTTTTCTCAACGCCGGTAACCACCGATACATGAGTAAAGTTATCGTCCCATTTTCCGTTTTTATTTTTATCATATGTGTTCTTAAATAAAATCAAATCTCCCGGGCGCGGCATCTTTTTTTTATGATTGGTCCAAAATTTTTCTTTAAAACTATGATAAATGATTTCGACTCCGTTTGCCCCTCTTCTAGCGGTAGACGCTCTTTGAAATACGTCAATATCAATCGTATCAAAAACCGCCTTTACCATGCCCGAACAATCGTTTCGATAGCGCCTTCCGTTATGATTTATAAATTTATGATTATTGCCTATAAATGATTGGCATATTTTTCTAACTGTCAGTCGGGTTTTCTCTTTTTCTTCATTAAACGGCGTATTCGGTTTTTGCGTAACCATGTCTCCGCCAAAACGTTTTGACGCTAAAACTGCCGAAGATATTAAAAACAAAGCCAAGAATACCGCTTTATATTTTATTACTTTCTCTAATATGTTTTTTCTAAAATTCATAACTTATAAAGATAAAAACAAATATGTTTTGTCAAGTTGTTTCAATTCTTTTCTTTGTAAATTAAATGACAGTAAAAAAGAAAACGATTTATCTGGCGAATCCGAGGGGGTTTTGCGCCGGCGTCGACAGGGCCATTGAGACAGTTGAAACCGCTCTGGAACTTTATAATACGCCGTTGTATGTAAAGCATGAAATTGTGCATAATAAAAATGTCGTCAATGACTTGATAAAAAAAGGCGTTATTTTTATTGAAAATCTTGAAGACATACCCAACACAGAGACCGTAATTTTCAGCGCCCACGGGGTGCCGCCCGATACATGGGAGGCGGCGAAAAAAAGAAATTTAAACATTATAGACGCAACATGCCCTTTGGTTACCAAAGTGCATTTAGAGGCAAAAAGACTGGCCAAAGACAACTACCGTATAATTTTCATCGGGCATAAAAAGCATGTGGAAACCATAGGCACCTACGGCGAAGCTCCCGATAGAATCACTATAATAGAAAACATTGAAGATATTGAAAATTTACCGGAGTTTGAAGAATCAAAAATCGCCTATTTGACGCAAACAACGCTTTCTGTTCGCGAAACAAAAGAAATCATAGATAGACTTAAGAAAAAGTTCCCCGATATTTTGGGTCCCTCGACAAGCGATATCTGCTATGCGACCACAAACAGGCAAGAAGCTGTTTCAAAAATCGCATCGGTTTCAGATTTGATGCTGATTATTGGGTCAAAAAATTCTTCAAATTCAAACCGTCTTAAAGAGCTTGCCGAAAGTCTGGGAACAACGGCAAAACTTATCGACAGCTACGACGATATTGATAAAGCATGGATATCAGATACTGTGCAATCTATAGGAATCTCAGCCGGGGCTTCTGCGCCTGAAAATATCATTCAAATGGTCATTGCTGGCCTGAAAAATGATTTTCAATTTGATAATATAGAAGAAATAATCGTAAAAGAAGAACGCATTACTTTTAGGCTGCCAAAAAACTTAAGATAAGAATTTACGAATATAATTAAAACATAAAAATAGCTTGTCGAAACACGTTAAGCGCTTTAAACAGTCGATAAAATATTTTTATTATGAGAATAATATCTAAATATCGCGCGATTATTTTTCTAATTTTATTTTCTTTTTATTCGGGTACGCTTCTTTCAGAAACAGAATTTGACGCGTTAAAAAGCAGGGGGATGGATTTTTTTTATAAGAAAAGATATCATCAGGCTTTAGAGCAATTTGAAGAAATACTGGAAACCAGATTCGACGACTCTGGCGCTTTATTTTATTATGACGAAACGTTCGCGTTAATACTCTCATGCGAGTTATGGCTTACGCGCGCAAAAGAATTGAGCTCTCAGGCGAGATACAACCAGGCCCTTGAATCGGTAATTCAGGCCGAGAAAATATATCCTTTTCATCCTTCAATAAACTCCATTAAAGATGAAATTAACGATATGACAGAAACCGCTAAACCCTTGGCTCATCTTGCCCCTGAAGAGCAGGATATCTTTTATAACACCCTTCATCTCGGATACGCTAGCCTCGAAAAAGGAAACAACGAAGAGGCGATTAATTTATTTGCGAAATGTCTTTCTTTGGCTCCCAAATCTCCCGAAGCAATCGAGGGCTATAACGAGGCGCAAAAACGATTTAAAGAAAAAGCTCAACGAGAAAAGTTAATTTCTTTTTTTAATAAAGCCGCCGTATTTGAGTCGCAAAAAAAATACCCTATGGCGGTGTCTGTTTATGAAGAAATATTAAGAATTTCTCCCGGCAACAGCGAGGCCCATGAAAAAAAACAAAGACTTGAAGAGATGATGAGGGGGCAGCGAGATTTGGCGCAAAAAATACAGCTTGCCAAAGAATTTCTAGATTCGGGAAATAAACATCTAACCGAAAAAAGGTTTAATGAAGCTATTGAGCAATATGAGCTAGGGCTAAGCACTCTGCCCGATTTTACGAACTGGGACAATCTTATCGCGAAGGTCCAAAAGTATAAAAAATCTTATGAGGAGAAAAAATTCGAGGAACATATAAGAGAAATAAATAAAAGTTTCGAAAAAGGACTCTTTTATTACGCTACAGAAAAATACAAAAAAGCAATTTCCTCTTTTGAAAATGTAATCAATATATCTGAAAACTATGTTCAAATGAGCGAAACAAAAAATCAGGCAAAAGATTATTTAAGAAAAGCGCAGGAAAATCTGCAACAGCGAGAAGAAGAAGCGGTGAGCGCCGAGTCTCCTTATTACAAACTTGTTCAAAGCCTAAACGCTCTCGGCTTCAGGCAGTATGAAAAAAAAGACTATAAGTCGGCAAAAAAATATTTTTCAAGCATTCTCGAACTTTTTCCTAAAAACAAAGAGGCCGGTTTATATTACATTATATGCAGTATTAAAATAGAGCCTGAAACAAAAGAAAATGTAATCTCTGAGCTTATTGAACAAATTGACGCTTCTCTAAAAACAAGTCCCTCTGAAGCGCGTCGCCTTATCGATATTGCACTGCAAATTGATAAAAACCATCCGAAAATAAAGCCTTATATCGAGAAAAAACCGAAAAAACAAATTATCGCCGTTAAATCTACGGTACCAAAAGAAACGATTAATAAATGGTATCAAGAAGCGCTTTCTCTTTCTCAGACAAACCCTAAAAAGGCTCTTGAGATATCTCGAAAAATTATAAAAGAAGATCCCTTAAATACGAAGGCCAGAAACCTACTGACGAGATTAGAGGCCAGAGTTTCTCCGGGAACGTCTAAAGCGGTAAAAAAAATAGACGCCAGGGCCCAAAAAGCTTATACGCAGGGCATCATGTTTTATAACAGCGGCAAAATTAATGACGCTATAAATTCATTTAAGATAGCGGTTAAAATATCTCCTGATTTTACAAAAGCTCAAAACGCCCTAGCTAAATGCGAAGCCTATCAAAAATAATGAATTATTATATCGCTACCACGACTAATATCAATAATTTCGAAATTGAAAAAATAGAAAACAAAATAAAAGACGGAATATTTTCGGTTTATTCTCTCTCGCATCAAAAATTCTATCATATATTCAGAGCAAAAACCGGAAAGATTACATATTCATGGCGCAGAGGTTTGAGCTTAAAATTTTTACCCGATATGGCTTTTATTCAAAAACTCTCTAAAGATTCGATTAAACAGATAAGAAGAAAAGATTTTATTAAACTTTATTACGCGTTAAAAAAGATACAGGAAAAAAAATCATCATTAATTCATCTGCATATCGACGATAAAAATCTGTTTTTATTAAACGCCTCGGGCAATATGCCCTATTTTTCAAAATTGAACCTATTTTTCAGAAAAACCGAACTTATAAGCGTTTGCAATAAAATTTTACAAGGCTTAGAGCATGATATACTAAACGGATCAGAAAACCTGAAAACGACTTTATATTTAATAAACGCCATAAAGAAAAAAATAACGGGGCATCTCGCGCTTCAAAGAACGCTAAAAAGTCATAATAATATTATAATCTCGTCTGATTCTTTGGCCTACCTTACAGCGTCTTTCTTTTTGTTTTTTTATGAAATTCCCGTTGTTTTTGCTTTAGCTTCTAAAAATTTTGAAACGCGTTTTATAAATCGGGAACATAAAATAAGACGCGTTTTGGTTATCAATAACTTAAACGGCAAACCATTAAAAAACTTACGACAACTTAATTTAAATAAAGATATTCTTAATTCTGTTAAAGTAAAAGAAATTTCTGGTCTGTTTGACAAAAAAAGACTTACAAGCCTTTTTGAAAATAATAACGACGGTTTTTTTGATCTTATTATTTATCGGGGACACGCCGAAGTCTGCGGAAAAAGAATCGCATGGCCCCTCAAAGACGGTAAATTCTATCTGAAATCTAATTCATTTAAATATTGCATACATCTGGCATGCCTGCCTATAAGCGTTGATAATCAGATTTTAGAACTGCCTTTCTTAAACGGAGTGATCCCTTTTTCTTATATTCCCGATATAGATTATACTTTTCTCATTGAGATGTTTTTTATAAATCTAAACAAATACAACGCATTTATACCCTCATGGCTTGAAACCCTGAGAAAAAATAAAAAAATGCTAAAATATTTTGGTTTATTTATTCACTAGGCCTGAAAATAAAAATGAATTTACAGCACGTTTTAAGGTCGGTTTATGCTAATTATTAAAAGGATAATCTTATGCTATATTTAAAATCAGCTCAACCGGTTCCCGGTAAGGGGACAGCTTATACTTACTATGAAACTGACGCCGAACATAATATCAAAAGAATGATGACTGCCATACCCGAAACAAACGAAATAACCTTGTATCCAGAGCCTAAGTTAAAAAAGGTTTTTATGCCTGAAATGCTGTCAGATGTTCCCGAAGAAGAGTTTACAGACTTATGGAACAAGGCTAGTCAATAATAATTAATGCTTTCGCATTTTAGCTCTCATTTACCCGAAATAGAAAAAATTATCATTGATGAAGATGTAAGAAATGAAACTATTACAAAAAAAACCCTTGGCAATCTGGCAAAATATGATATTTATCGCAATATAGAAATAGAATATATCGAAAATAAATCAAAAACAATAAACGCTCCTTTAGGTGATAAAAAAAAAACCGTCTACTTTCTTAAAAACAAGGGATCTTTTCTTGAAAAGTGCCCCGGTTCAGACGGCGTTTTATGCTGCCATTACTTTATAATAAATACGGGAATAAACTGCAATTTTGACTGCGCTTATTGTTTTTTACAAAGTTATACAAATCTGCCATATATCAGCGTATACGCCAACACCGATAAACTTCTAGACGAATTAGATAATAAATTAAAAAAATATAAGAATATTCACTGGAGAATCGGCACAGGCGAATTTACAGATTCTCTTTCTTTAGATCATTTAACCGAATATTCTAAAATCTTAGTTCCTTTTTTTTCGAAAATTAAAAACGCCACCCTTGAATTAAAAACCAAATCTGCGAACATTGATAATCTGTTAAAAATAAACGAAAAACAAAATACCGTCGTAAGCTGGTCGTTAAACCCTGAAAATATTATAAGAGAAATTGAGCCGGGCACGGCCTCTCTTGAAGAAAGATTAAATGCCGCTCAAACTGTCGCAGAAAACGGATATGATATAGCCTTTCATTTAGATCCTTTAATCTGGCATGATAACTGGCAAAACAATTACAATAAATTAATTTTTCGGCTGCTTGATACGGCGCCTGAAAACAAAATACGATGGATCTCTATGGGTTCTTTTCGCTATTCTAAAGATTTAAAAGAAATATTAAAAATGAAAAACCCTCATGAAAAAATAACCTTATCAGAAATGTTTTTGGCCGAAGACGGCAAATACAGATACTATGCGCCTCAAAGAAAAAATATGTATGAATTTATAAAAAACACAATTCACGAAATAAATCCGCGGCTTTTTCTGTATCTCTGCATGGAAACAAAAGACATGTGGGAAAGGGTTTTTCAAAAACCTCCAGTTTCATGCAAAGAGCTTGACCAACAGTTTGAAAAACGGCGTCAAGACTTAATTATATAGCATGTCGTTAGCCGCCGGATGGTCTTTATTTACTCTTGCTTTTTTAAGCGCAACCCTTTTGCCTGGGGGTTCAGAGGCATATTTATATTATTTAATTGAAAACAAAAATAATATACCGTTAATTATAATTGTCGCTACTATCGGCAATACGCTTGGCGCTTTTTTAAATTACTTAATCGGGCGCTGGGCCAAGCCTCTTTTGTATCATAAATGGATTGGCTTTAAGAGAAGAACTCTTTTAAAGGCCCGCTTTATTTTCAGAAAAAGGGGAAGTTATATTCTCTTTTTTGCTTTTCTACCCATCATAGGCGACCCTATTACGGCCGTAGCCGGAATTTTAGAATACTCAATAACCCGTTTTTTTTTATGGGTTTTTCTTGGCAAAATGATTCGTTATAGCGTAATCGCCTATCTTGTCGCATGAAAAATTATAAAGAAATAAAAATCAAATTAAAAGATAAAATACCTTCACGGCTATTAGAGGCCGCGTTGTTTATTGACAGTCGTCTAAAAAAATCCGGGTATCAAAGCTTTTTAGTAGGCGGTTCGGTAAGAGACTTGCTTCTCGGCAAAACAATTTCTGACCTAGATTTTACCACAGACGCCGTTCCCGAAGATGTAATGAAAATTTTTAATCATTCTTTTCCTATTGGGGCGGCTTTTGGCACCGTTCTCGTCGTATATAAAAAAATAAGCATTGAAGTTACCGCCTTTAGAACTGAAACCGATTATATAGATGGCAGGCGTCCCTCGAAAGTTCAATTCGGAAAAGATCTTCATGAAGACGTCATTCGAAGAGATTTTACGGTAAACGGCTTAGCATATGATTTAGATAAAGAGATTTTATATGATCATGTAAACGGCATTAATGATATTGAGCGCGGTCTTATAAAAACAATAGGAAACCCCTATGAACGTTTTCGCGAAGACGGCTTAAGACCCATTAGAGGCTGCCGGTTTATGGCCGCACTAAACTTTAAGATGGACGATCATACAGAAAAGGCAATGCACAAAACACTCGATATTATCTCTTTGGTGGCTCCAGAGAGATTTTACGACGAATGGAAAAAGACGCTTAATATACGTCATAAGAATATTTTTTGGACTTCTCTTAGAAGAAATAATATTTTTTCGATATTTTTTGAAGAGTTTATAAATTTACGTTCAAATAATAAATTATGGCAGATTCTTATGCAACTTATAACAGATTTTCGGATGAAAAATATGAGCGTTTACGCCGCCTGCTTTATTTATTTTGAGTTTTGTTTCTCTCAGGAAAATATGTCTCAAAAATCAAATTTCGATTTGTTGCCCATAAAAAATTTCTTTAAACGAAGCCGCTTTCCGGCAAAAACGGCAAAGTTATCTCTTGAACTTTTAAATTCTCCTTTTATTGAACTTTTTTCGGCGCCTCAAAATGACAAAAACGACAATTATTCTATAAAACGGGCAATATCAAAAGTTGGTTTAAGTAATCTCTGGTCGCATATCAGATTTTCAACAATCATAATAACTGTTAATAAAGGTTATTCTTTACTTAAAAAAGAAAATTTTATGAGAACTTATTATTTGCCTATAAAGAATATAGTTCTACAAAAAGTTCCTTTGTTTCTCAATGATCTTGAAATAAACGGTAATGATTTATTGTCAATAGGCTATCAGGGTAAAAATATTTCAAAAATTCTCGATTACTTAATGGATTTTGTTCTTCAAAATATTAAAAACAATGATCGCAAAATACTTTTAGAAATTGCTAAAAATAATTTAATGAATTATCAAGATTAATTTCTTTCAATAGAAATTTCAATTTTAGAGGCCCCACGCGAGCGATGTTGAAACGCGAATAAATTACGTCAAATTACTGGAATTCACATAATTATACTTTACAAATTACGTCTATTTTTATATTGCTCATTAAACTCGTAAAACACATGGCGGTGAAAATGAAAATATTTTTAAATAATGTCGCAAAAATCAATTTTTTTTTTATAATTTCTATTTCTTTGCTTTTATCTTCATGTCAATGGGAAGACGTCAAAAATTGGGTTTTAAACTGGCAAAAAAAAGAAATAGAAAGACGCTACGGCAAATCTTCTGAATTAAACAGCGGAAAAATTCCCGAATGGCAAGAAGAAATACGGGAATATGAAAATATTATAAACGAAAAGGTTGAAGCGGGCGCAAAGGCGGGTCATTTATATAGAAAAATCGGCGAATCTTACGCGCTAATGAGCGCTTTTGAGCTTTGCATTGAAAATCTAAATAAAGCAATTTCGATGGGCTATACAGACGCCGATGTATTTTTTTCATTAGGCATATGCCAGGCCAATCTTTCGAGAAAACACAATTGGAACCATTCACACGCCAAAGAAGCCGAAAAATCTTTTCTTAAATGCCTTAATCTAGATAATGGTTTTGATAAGGCTAAATTTGAACTTTCATTAATTTATTTTTACGGTTTTTCAAAAAACAATCCTTATCGCGTTTTATCGGGATACTTAACCATTGAACAAATTGAATATCAAAAACACGCCGTTACGCTTATGAATGAATATCAGTTTCACCGGCCTGACGATCAACGCTCTTATTTCGCTCTTTCGGGTATGCATAAAATAATGGGAAACATCTCTTTATCGATTAAATCTTTAGAAGACTTAAAAACACATCTTGAATCAGAATATCCAAAAGAATATCATAACTTAGACGTCTACAAGAAAGCTGTAGAAAACATTTCTCTGCTTCAAAAAAATCTATGATTAATTCTTCTAAAGAAAATGATATTCTAGCGCTTGCTTTGCATTTAAAGGGTTTTTGTTTTTCTGAAAAATATCAAAGAAAAATAGCTTTGAATTCTCTTTCTTTCGTCGAGTTCTCAAAAATCCTTTTAGCAAACGATTATAACCAATATTTTGATATGGCAGTTGAAAGTTTTTACGATTTAACCAGTCAAAACATTAATTTCTTGCCCTTTTTTAACGAGTTTTATCCCGAAAATCTCAGACATATAAAAAATGCGCCTTTTGGTCTTTTTGCCTGCGGTAACTTATCATTGTTAAACAATAAGAATAATTTTATCAGTATTGTAGGCACCCGAAATCCTTCGGCTCTTTCAATACATTATACTAAATTTATTTCTGATTATTTAAGCTCTCAAAATATCACGATCGTATCGGGTATGGCTTCTGGGATTGATTCTGCATGCCATCGCGCCGCGCTTGAAAAACAGGGGGGCACCATTGGAGTTATAGCCCACGGATTTAATCATATATACCCTCAAAAAAATCATGATTTGTTTTTCAAAGCCAAAACCTCAGAGTCAAATTATAATATATTGTTATTAAGCGAATATGCGATAGACGTTAAGCCAAAGAATTTTCATTTTCCAAGACGCAATCGAATTATCTCGGGAATCTCAAAAAATTTAATCTTCATAGAAGGCGGGGTTAAAAGCGGCGCCGTTATTACCGTTAAATATGCCCTTGATCAAGGCAGAGAAATATATGTTTTTGATCATCCTTATCTGAAGAATAACGAAGGGGGTCAGCTTCTCATTAATGAAGGGGCCTATAAATTAGACGATTATTTCAAAATCGAGGTATTTTCTGATAGTCAACACCGTGTAAATTCCGCTAATTACTTGGGCAATAGTCTATGGTGCCGCATTCATGAACCGTCTTATTTTCCGTTTTCTCTTTCATAAATCTGCAGAAAATTTTTCACCATATTTACCGGTTGCGGCTGCTGAACGGTAATTCGTCTTAATATCTTGTTTTTCAATGAATTATCGGCCAATCCGTAATCTGTTGAAACTTGAATTTTATATCCCGCATTTTTAACGTATTCATACATATCGATGGTATATTTACCATATGGCCAAGCGAAAGACATTATCTCTTTTTTGGTATAATATTCCAATTTCTTTTTTGAAAAATATATTTCTTTATAAAATTTTGGTTTGTCTTTCTGCCAATAGGCTATAACATTATCATGAGATAAGGTATGACTTCCTATCTCAAGTTCGTCGGGAAGTTCAGCTAATTGTCGATAAAAACTTGAACTATCTTCATATCTATCTGTATATATAAAATAAGTGGCCCCAAAATTGTATTGTTTTAAAAGAGGGGTTATAATCTCAATTATAGATTTAAATCCGTCGTCAAATGTTATTATTACAGGTTTTTTTTTTGATTTTCTTTTTTTTGTTAAATACCATTCTTTAAGGGAATATACATCATATTTTGGTTTTAAGATATTTAATATATTGATAAATTCTTGTTTTGTTATTGAATATTTTCCCTCTCCGTCAATATCGTGAAAGCATAAAATAAGCGTTTTTTCTTTATATAAGTCTTTTTTAACGCGGGATGTATTCGCAGGTATTACCGCGAAAATAAAAAAAAATATAATTATTATAATAAAACCGTTTGACTTATTCTTTAATGTTTTCATAGTTAAACCTTTAATTTATTTTCGATCAATATGTATAAAATTTATATAAGAAAAATGCGTTTTGAAGAAGCAAAAAATAAATTTCTGCAAGAAATTGAGCATTGCTTTGCCCGAGGCATTGAATTTGTTGAAGTTATACACGGCATAGGAACATATACTTTAAGAAATATGGTATTAAATGAAATCAATAACATTGAGTATATCGAATTATTCAATCCTCTTGAATATTCGATGAATCCCGGCAGCCTCAAGTTGGTTATTAAAACGCCGGATAAATATACTCTTTATAAATATATTGAGAGAGAATAATTTTATTAATATTGATTTTATCGGTTTTTATTTCGATAATTTTGTATATGATCCATTGCTTTTACAATGTAATCTGTTTCGATATTCACATCATATCCAGAAATCCAATGAGAGATATTTGTTCTTTTAACCGTTTCAGGAATAATCTGTACCCGAAATCTATCATTTTCCAGTATTTCATGTATAGTTAAACTAATACCGTCTAATGTGACCGAACCTTTAGGAATAATGTATTCAGATTGATATTGCAATATTATATCCCAGTAACCCTCGTGTTTTTCGACATCTTTTACCCCGCAAAGGTTTTCAACATGTCCCTGTACAATATGCCCCCCAAATCTTCCGTCTGCAGCTAAAGGCCTTTCAAGATTTATGATATCTTTTTCAATCAGATTATTGAGATTAGTTAATTTTAATGTTTCGGGTACTGAAAAAACTGTAAATTCTTTTTCAGAGGCGTTTTCTACGGTTTGGCATACTCCGTTTATGGCAATGCTGTCGCCTGTTTTTAAATTTAATTCTAATTTGCCAGAATCAATAACAAACCTTTTTCCGTTTGTTTCTTTGATTATCTTTTTAACGACTCCAGTACCTTCTATGATACCTGTAAACATATTTAATTATCGGCGGGCTAAAGCTATTTTTATATTAGCGGGCGATGGGACTCGAACCCACTCTAAAAGCTTGGAAGGCTTTTGTGCTACCGTTACACCACGCCCGCCTTTTTTTATTAATAAGTCTGGTGAAAATCCAGCGATTCTTGTAATTGCGGATCTCCTATAGGTACCTGATTTACTTTTGTGTAAGATGTAAGAATTACATAACCTGCAACTCCAACGGCTCCAAAAAACAGACCTGCTTCCATCCACTGGAATGGAAAGCCCAATGTCTTTGAATCTAAGAATCCGTATACCATCCAAATTACGTCTACAAATCCCATAAATAGGGCAAACCATGCTACTTTTATTAATTTTTCTGGTTTTCTTTTAATTTCTCTAGATAATAGTATTAAAAAGATCACCACAAAATGGAATATCCATAATAACGGAGTAAACAATGCCCAGCCGTCTCTAAGTCTTCTTTCTAGATAGATCGTCTCTTCAGTTAAGTTTGCGTACCATGTAAGCATGTGTTGCGAGAGCGCGATATATGCCCAAAATGCCGTAAAAGCAAGTAAAAATCTTCCCAAATCATGCAAGTGTTCGGCATTTGCCTCTTTTAGCCCGCCATTTCTTTGAACGGTTACAACTAAGATAATAATTCCCGCAAACGTTGAAAAAACCATTCCCGCAAAAGCATAAATTATAAACATTGTAGTGTACCAATGCGGCTCAAGAGACATGACTAAATCAATTGACGCAAACAAGAATGTATATGCAAAAATCAGCATATAAGCTGTGGCAACTTTGAGTAATGTTTTTTTTGCGTTAGGATCTTTAGTTTCATCCATTTTTAAAGAGATTTTTTTCATCCACCTGCCCATAAAAAACCATAGAACAACAAATATTACAATTCTTATTACAAATCCTGCAATATTTAAATACCAATGCTTCTGGTGAAGTATATGATCATTAGCCGCTTCAGGATGCGACCATTCATATAAATTTGGTATCCCTAAAAAAACGCCTAATAGTAATATGGCTATAACAGGTATGATATTAACGCTAAGCTCAGGCAGTCTTCTTACAACTACAGACCATATTGATCCTGACATTACCTGTAAGGCGGTAAAAAATCCGCCTCCTAACGCCAGAATAATCAAGAAGAAAGTAAAGGCTAAAAATCCGGCCCATGCTCGCTGCGGTTGCACTATAAATCCGGCAACCAAAGATACCACTCCGACAGCAATAAATGCTATCAATATATTTTTTATTTTTCCGGGTAATTCAAATTTTTTCATTTTAAACCTCTTACTTTTTAGCTTCTTCCTGTAGTTGCTTCACATAATGCGCGATGGCCCAACGATCTCTTTTTACAGGTATTTGTGAAATATAGCTGCTCATTGTGTTAATACCAACAGATACGGCGGCGTATATTCTTCCCACGGGCCAGGTTTCGCTTCTGCCGCGTGCTGTTGCGCCTACCGGAGCTTTATTTTTATCTTCTCTGACTAACGGTAATACATTCGCGTAAATTTTTAATCCCGGTTTGGGGTTTGGACCGATTACTACAGGCCCGTCAGCTTTACCCTTTAAACCATGACACGGAGAACAATATATATTAAATTTTTCTTTGCCTCTTTCTATTAAATCGGCATCTGGTTTAAATGGCGAAACCAAAACTCCTGCTCCGTTATTAGGAATGATTTTTGGTTCTGCGCACATTTCTAAACCGCTGCAGAATTTTTTACCTTGATCTGTAAGAGTACCTGTTATCGGGTTTTTAACATCTATCTCATAATGATAATCTGCCTTATATGGCCATGCCCCTACAGGGGGTAAAAAATTACCGTTTCTTTTACCCAAGTTGTCATATTTTTGTGCGTCAACGGCGGGAGAGTAAGCCATATCCATAAATATATATGTGTAATTTCTACAACCCGTCATTGATAAAAACAAGGCTATTGAAATAATGATACTTTTCTTAATCATTTACTGCTCCTTATTAATCTAAACTATTATCTGTAGGCGTAGCATCAACTTTGTGTATCTCTTTTGCCAGATCGCCTACAATTTTTTTAACTTCTTCTTTTGTCATATCATCGCCAATCCAAACAGAGCACATATCGCATGTTACCGTAGGACTAACCGGCCTTCTATGATTGTATCTTATTCCCAGTTTTCCCATTTTCCATACCGCTATTACCGTAGCGAATGAAGCAAATAAAATTGTCAATTCAAACATAATGGGAATATAAGCGGGCCACGCAAAAGAAGGCTTACCGCCTATATTTAAGGGATAATCAACTAAATCGATATATGACATAGCTGAAAGGGCAAAAGTTGTTCCTGTAAAAGCCGCTATCATAGTTATCAACGTAAGCCATGACCTTTTAATGCCCATTGCTTTTTCAAGACCATGAACAGGAAACGGCGAAAAAGTATCAAACCTCTTAACGCCCGCTTTTCTGACCTTTTCAACGGCCTTTAACATATCAACGGCCGTTTTCACTTCAACAACCCAGCCTTTATCGGGTTCGTCAAATGTGAATAATCCTTCTTTAATTTCTTTAAAACTTACCATTTTAATGCTCCTATTTTAATGATGGCCCAACTCTTTAGCGACAAGATCGTTCGCTTCGTCCATTTTTACTTCAGCAATGGCGATTGAAGGCAGTGTTCTTACAAACAGCAAGTACCAAGTGAAGAAAAATCCAAACGAGCCGACAAAAACGCCCCAGTCAACCCAGGTAGGAATAAACATATCCCAGCTTGAAGGCATGTAATCTCTGTGAAGCGAAGTAATAACAATTACAAAACGCTCAAACCACATACCAATATTTACGACAATTGATATAAGAAACAGCACTACCACGTTAGTTCTCAATTTCTTAGACCACATAAAATGCGGCGAAACAACGTTTGCGGCAAACATGGTCCAGAATGCCCATGCATAAGGGCCTTGTAATCTATTCATAAATACATACTGTTCTACTTTATTCGCGCTGTAAGCGGCAACTATAAATTCTGTGGTATAGGCAAATGATACCATCATACCGGTTACCAAAATTATTATTCCCATATTCTCAAGATGTTTCATTGATATATATTCTTGAAGTTTAAATGCTTTTCGCGTGATAATCATAATCGTAAGAACCATCGCAAATCCCGAATAAATGGCACCGGCCACAAAGTAAGGAGGGAAAATAGTCGCATGCCAGCCCGGTATTACCGATGTAGCAAAGTCAAATGATACAACCGTATGAACCGACAAAACAAGCGGAGTGGCCAATGAGGCTAGAACCATTACCATTTTTTCATAATGTATCCATGTTTTTCCTGAACCTACCCAGCCTATAGCTAAAATTCTTACAAAACCATATTTTAGTTTTCTTCCCCATGATGAAATTTTTCCTGGAACGTGTTCAAATTTCATTCTGTCTCTCATATTGGCCAAATCAGGAACTAATCCCATATACCAGAAGATTAATGAAACCGAAAAATATGTGCTTATTGCAAATACGTCCCATAATAAAGGAGACTTGAAGTTTACCCACAAAGGACCCCTTTCATTCGGATACGGAAAGATAAAAAATACCATCCACGGTCTTCCCACGTGAATTAACGGGAACAATCCCGCTGTCATAACGGCAAATATAGTCATCGCTTCAGCCGCTCTGTTGATTGTGGTTCGCCATCTTTGTCTAAAAAGGTATAATATAGCAGAAATTAACGTTCCCGCGTGACCTATACCAACCCAAAAAACAAAGTTAACAATATATAAACCCCAGTTTACCGGGTTGTTTAATCCCAAAAGGCCCAAACCTTCTACAAATGTCCAACCTACCAGCGTTATCATCATTAACGCAAGGGACAACATGATAGTAAATGTAAACCACCATAATTTACCGGGAAACCTTTCCATTGGCGAAAGGATATCCGTTTCAATTTGAACGTTGCTTTTTCCTAAGCTGTAAATACTTGTACTCATAAATTCCCCTTCAACTTATTAATGGTTTTTTACCTTTGACATAAAGGTCACCATTGGTCTCGTGTTAATTTCTGCAAAGATCTTATAAGATCTCTTATCTTTATCAAGCTTTGCGACTTTTGTGTCTTTTGAGTTAATATCTCCAAAAGTTATCGCGTCAGCTGGACATCCCTGTTCGCATGCCGTTTTCAAATCGTCTTCGCTGATAGGGCGATTTTGAAGTCTGGCTTCCTGTCTTTTTTCTGCAATTCTTTGAATACAGAATGAACATTTTTCGATAACCCCTCTTGAACGTACCGTTACGTCAGGATTTAACGCATATTGCTCAGGATCTTTGATTTTATTTTCCCAGTTCTCAAACCAGTTAAATTTTCTGACCTTATATGGACAGTTATCTGCGCAATATCTTGTACCGATACAACGGTTATATGCCATTTCGTTTAACCCGTCTGGGCTATGCTGCGTTGCCGCAACCGGGCAAACATTTTCACAAGGCGCCTGCTCACAATGCTGGCAAGTTACCGGCTGAAAATGTACGTTAGCTTGAAGCATATTAACGTCTTTTGATCTATCGATTGGCTTTCCTGACTTATCAATTTCGTGATCATGCTTATCAAGATAGTAATCATAATATCTGTCAATTCTAATCCAGCTCATTTCGCGCCCTCTCCAGTTTTCAAGCCTTCCCACTGCCGGAATATTATTTTCAGAAAAACAGCTTACGACACACGCTGAACATCCCGTACACTTGTTCAAATCAATATTCAAGTTCCAGCGATTACCAGGGTGCGGATGTCCGGGATATAACCCCTTGCCTTCAAGATCATGCTCAAAATGACCAGACTTAGGATCTTTCTTATAGTCTGAAAGTTTTGCTATCCTGGCAATATATCTTTTTTCCTGACTTCCATGTTTTTGCACCAGACCCAATTTGTATGATTTATTTACTTTTGTTATTGAGCTGACTTTTATTCCCGAATAAGAAAATCCGTCTGCCGTAATTTTAGCAAACTGCAGGGCGTTTATACCCAGCTCATTATCTTTAAGAGCTCCTTTTACAAGATCTTTTCGAAAGTTTGTCATATTCTTCTGCCCGTATCCAAAAGCTATACCAACAGTATTTTTTTGAAGACCAGGCTGAACCACTACAGGTAATTCAACAGCGGCGTCGCCGGCCTTAACTTGTACGATACTTTCAGTTTCGATTGATTTTTCTTTGGCTAGCTCTGGCGACACTAAAAGAACATTGTCCCATGTAACTTTTGTAATAGGATCAGGCATTTCATGCCTATAGGCGTTATTACCCGCTGAACCGTCGCCTATGCCGACGCTTAAGAATATATTTAAACGCTGACCGTCTAAAGGAGAATCTGGCGCTTTTACAGAAGATATTGCATTGGGAATTAACCTTGGCATATTTGCCGGACCGTTTTTTTCAACAACAGCAAAACCGTCGGCTAACAGTTTACCCCATCCGCCTGAAGCATATCTTGAAGCGGTATTGTTTTGAATAAAGCCATGAAAATCTTCAGGCTGATTCTGCAATGCAAGCCATATATCTCCCGCCGATTTTGTATCAAAAATATTTTGAATAACCGGCTGAGAAACATGATAGATGCCGCAGCTATAACCGTCTGACCAGTCTTCAAGGTAATGGCTGCTCGCCAAAACATGTCCCGCAGCTTCAGACGACTCATTGGGACGCTCCCCTATAAAGATTACATTTTTGACTTTTGTTAATGCATCGCCAAAACCCAACGGCATTAAATCATACACGGGATTTGAGCGGTCAATGATAAGAGTATTTATACTGCCTGCCTTCATTTCTGCAACAAAAGCAAATAACTCTTGCGAGGTTGAAATATCGTTTGAGCCCTTGATTGGCGCGACGGGAGTAATTGTCTTACCATGGTTTCGTAGCATCTCATTAATAAGATTTATAACTATCTGCAAAGAACCTTCCTGACCGTCTCTTGCCGATGTTCCTCCGCCTACTACCAATGATTTACCGACATTGGCCATTAGTTCTGAAGCAATATTCTTTAAATCAGACTCGGCTACGCCGGTAACGCTTTCTACCAGTTTCGGAGAATACTTTGACAGAGCATTTTTTACTTCTGTGCTGCCCGCTAGCATAGAACCGGGAAGCAGCAAACTTGCAAGACCCATTGCGAAAGTCAAATGAGTTCCCGCTGCTATCGCCAGCCTTGTATCGGCATTGGCTCCAGTTAATGACATAACCGCCTCAGCGACAACAAGTCTGTTCATTTTTCCGTTTGGCGAGCGGCGCGAGGCAAATTGTTTTGTAAAAATATCAGGTCTAAGCCAAGAGCCTAAAAAGTCAGCCTCTATAGATAAAATTAAATCTGCTTTATCAAAAGCATACTGAGGAATAATGGCTTTTTTAAAGCTCTTTTCATTGCCTGTCAATATACCCTGTTGAGTTCCCGAAGGGTCATAAACAATATGTCTTGCGTTTACTGTATTTAAGAATTTTTTCAAAACGCTGCTTTCTGACGGGCTATACGAAGGTTTTGATATAACGCGTACATTGCCTGTAAGCGCCTTTTTCACCTCAGGGATAACTTCTGCCCAATCTGTTTTGCTGAAAGTTGAACCGCTTTTCTTCATTGCAGACTTAAAACGATCTTTATCGTACAGATCCCAGATTGTAGCGTATGTATCAGCAATAACGGCGCCTTTAAAAACAGGATGTTCTGCCAAACCTTCAATTTTAATGGGCTTTCCTTCTCTTGTTTTTACCAAAACAGGAGCAACGCCTTCGCTATAAGCTCTTGCGGTAGCATAGTATGTCGCAATACCCGGCTGAACAGCAGGGGGTCTTGATAAATAAGGAATTATTTTTTCTACCGGTTTTCTAGCGCAGTTTAAACCGGCGACGCCCAATGTGCCGCCCATAAACGCTAAAAACTTTTTTCGGTTAACCGGTTTTTCTATATTTAAGTTTTTATTCTTAATATTTCTTTTTTCTGTTCTCATAAGCTCTTCCTTCAATATAAATACTTTTAATAATGACACATACCGCAATTTGTTCCTACGCCGTTTTTAGCGTATTCAGCGACAAAGCCCTTATCAGTTGGAGTGCGATGACAATTTACGCAAAAACCCATATTTAAAGATTCTTGCTGCGCGACAACGTCCATTGTCGCTACGTCGCCATGACAGGGGATGCATGCGGTTTTCGTTTCAGCGCCCGGCTTCAATAGAGCTTTTACATGGGGCGCATGCGAAAAACGAACATGGTCCGGCATATTGTGTATGCGTGTCCACTCTGGAGACTTGCTTTTGCTCCAATAGTTGTTTGATAATTCGCCGATAAGCTTCTGCACTCTCTTTCCGTCAGATTTATTTGCAAAAGGACGAAATCCTAAAACGCCGCTTGAATGGCAATTCATACACACATTTGTACCCGGTATCCCCGCCTTTTTGCTGTATGTTACCGTAGAGTGACAATACTGGCAATCAATTTTATAATCGCCAGCATGTATCTTATGATTATACGCAAAAGGCTGCTCAGGGGCATAACCGATTTGTTTAGCCGGACCAAACAGTAACCAAGCTAAACCCAAAAAAACCAATACATTTATTGTTATTTTTAGGGCTTTTTTCATAATATAACCTTTTTAACTTTTTATTGCTTTCCCGCAAGCGTTCTTACATGCTCAGAAACTGCTTTTATCTGCTCGGGAGTCAATGTACCCTTGAAAGGAACCATCGTAGGAGCCTTAGGCGAACCGTTTGTAACAGTATTCATAACCGCTTCTAAAGAATCGCCGAATTTAAATTGTTCTGATTTGAAGTTTCTAGGCTTAGGATTCAAGCTTTTGCCCCCCGGCCCGTCGCCCTCGCCAGAAATTCCGTGACAAGTTAAACAGTATTGCTCATATACAACCTTACCCGGATTCTCAGGTTCTGCGCCTGCGTCTTCCGCCGAGTCTTTTTTGCCTTCACCACAGAAATTCATAGCCAAAGCCATAATAGCAATTGCCAATAATTTGATCATTTTTTTCATTTTATTCTCCTTTTTCAAATAAAACATCAACATATTGTAATGTTTTATAAAAATCAAGTCTACTTTGCACAATATATTATTTAAGCAGACCCTATTTTATTCGTTTTTTTGCATGGACAAAAAAAGGTTCTTTGGCAGGTTGTCTATTAAAAATTATTTTTTACATTTTCTTTACAGTTTCAAGAAAACGCGACTAAAGAGAACCCATTAATTAAAGAAAATGTAAATTCACCGGCGGGTATTCTGCGGTTTAGCCATTAAATATTACTAATAAAGTAATTTAATAACAAATAAGGTACCTATCTGCCTAATTCATAATTAATACGGCGCACTATCATATCGGCCGTACTTTTCTCGCCGAGATACTTACTAAAATAAGTACCGCCATTTTTCAGGGCTAACGCAAAGCCCCATATTGCTCTATCTTTTACAATTCCGTTGTATCTATCGTCTTTTTCATGTCTAATTTTTGTAGTAAACCAATCCCATCTAAATATGACAGCATGCTCAATATCATTCAAGGAGATGTTACATTTTCTGCCAAATCGATATTTCTCGAACAAACCTGCCTTCGATATTTTCATGCAATATTTATTAATTTTACCAAGTTGACGATAGCACCACATAGTATAAATAGGATAATAAACTCCTAAGAAAAGAGGTGCCCATGTAATCTTAGACAAAGAAAGTAAGGTATCTTTTCTATTGCCCCGCCGCTGCCAACTGAGAATATAATATAGAAGCGGCGATAACATCAAAAATATGACCATAAATCCCGATAGAAGCCCCCCTTTCGTAAAGGCAACATGCAATAACCCAAAGACTAGAGGCGCCGTGAAAAGATGAATTAAAATAACAGCTTTCAATTTAAGAGGATGTCTGTAAGGAACCCGTATATCTTCAATGAGGAACATCTCATTGAATTCGCTAGTTTGCGATTTTCCTCTGACGATTCTTTCTTCTAAATCTTCAGGAGCAAGTATTCTCATATTCAAGGTACTGTTACAATATTGACATAATACATGATCAGAAGTTTTCAATTGAACACGCAGTTTGTTTACCGCGCCACAAGAAAAGCATTCTGCCTCTTCAGGCTGTGACATTTTAGGTAAACTTATCCGAGAATTGATCTTGCCGGGCTTTTGGGGCAACGAATCTGTTTTCTTTACCGTTGTTTTATCGATCGGAATTTCTTCTTGTTTTTGGTGTAGGCTTTCAGGCGTTATCTTCTGATTTATTTTTAACGCGCGATTTAACTCAACTATTAACGTATCTATATATTTTTTATCAGAAATGAAAGGCATTATACGAACAGAGCCGTCTGAAAGATGCATTAAGGTCTGGTATGATGACCTTTTTGAAAACCCATGAACAGAAAGTGCATTATATACATCTTTTTTAGCGTTTACTATAACGACAAGGCCGTTTTTAATAATAATTTTTGATGTTGAAATTAAAGGTCTTAGTAAAAAATAAAAGAAAATAAACCCCAGCAAACTAATAGAGAAAGCCATAATTAACTGATCGGTGCTCTCATTATTTTCACTCATCCGGGTCAAAGCACCTACAAAATTGACTACCCCCCCAATTATAAGACCAAAAGAATAAAAACCCGTGATAACAGTCTCTCCCGCATCGGATCGTCTTCCGCTAGAATCAAGAGAACCTACATTAAAAGTAATCTCTAGACCCTTCTCATTCGAATTAATTTTAGACACAGTGTCTTTTAAAGACAACTCTTTTGGCGTATCAGCAATAACCTCTACTTCATTTTCGCAGTAGGGGCATTTTATATTCCCTGAAATAAGCCCGCCAGGCGGCACTGAATAATTACCCCCGCAAGAATCGCATTTTGTAAGTTTACCTATTTGTTCAAGCGTAACTATCATAAAGATTAATTAGAAAAATATTAACCCGACGTCAATTTTATTTCATTAAAAATACTAAAGTTTTTATAACTGATTGTACCTATAAATGCTACAGGGTCGATAGAATTTTTAACGGTACCCCAAATGCCTTTGAAATAGAATTTTAAGTTTAAGATTGACAGTCTGTCTTTTTTATAAAAGATGCCGGCAAGCGAAAGTTCGGCGTCGTGGCCAAGTGGCTAAGGCAGGGGCCTGCAAAGCCCTTATCGCCGGTTCGAATCCGGCCGACGCCTGAAAGCCCGAGTGATGAAATTGGTAGACATACGGGACTTAAAATCCCGGGAACGCAAGTTCGTGCCGGTTCAAGTCCGGCCTCGGGCAGACTCTTTATTTTAATGAACCCTCCTATATTTGACTCGCATACCCATATAGACATGGTAATTTCTAAAGAAGTGCCATACCAAACAATCGCAGACAAGATGAGAGAAAATAATGTAAAAGGGTTTATACAAATAGGCTCAGATGCAGACGCGATGCTATTTTCAAAACAGTTTTGTAATCAAGAGAATGACTTTCATTGTTATTATACCGTAGGGTTTCATCCGTCAGACGCAGGCAAAACAGACTTTAATGCGGGAATTTTATTTGCCAGAGAAAATATAAAAGACAAAAATCTTGTTGCAATAGGCGAAGTTGGTCTAGACTACTATTACGGAAAAAACAGCATGAAAGAACAGCTTGAAGTCTTTAATAAATACACCGAACTCGCTTTAGAGTTAAAGAAGCCCTTATGCGTACATACAAGAGACGCCCATGAAGACACGTTGCAAATTATAAGCAAAGCCGCAAAAGAAACAAAGGTATTAATTCATTGTTTTACGGGAGGCGAAAAAGAGATGAGAGATTATCTTGAATTAGGGTGCTACATCTCTTTCTCGGGAATTGTCACGTTCAATAAAGCCGAAGAATTAAAACAAGCCTCCAAAACCTGTCCTCTTGATAAAATTTTAATAGAATCTGACGCGCCCTTTCTTGCTCCTGTTCCATACAGAGGCAAAACAAATCATCCGGCATTGATCTTGCATACGGCAAAGCATATCGCTCAGTTAAGAGATTTAGATTTAAACGATTTTTGTAATCAGGTATATAAGAATACCAAATTTTTTTTCAATATAGAAATTTAACAAAAAGAAAAATAAACATAAAAAGCTTTCTTAGAGCAAAACCTAAGAAAGCTTTTTAATAAGTACCTATGTTAAGAGAAGAAAGTCTTTACGGAGGCGAGATCGCCATTACTTCGTCTCTATTGACTAAATCAAGCATATACTCATATTCGGGAGTGCTTTTTCCGTATTTTATTTCTGTCGCCCTTAAGAGATGCTCGTTTTTCTTCTTTTTATAAAAAATTCGTTCTTGCTCGCTGCCGGTATTGTATTTATCGAGCACTTTTTCTTTAAATGCATAAGACGATGAAAGATACTTATGAGGAGATATCTCTTCTTCATATTTCGGATCTAAATCTATATATCTTTCTAAAAGAGGAATGCATTGAGGCAGATTGCCTAAATCGTACTGCTGTATAACCCAATCGCGGTATAAGCTCGCCTGCAGCTCTTTATATTCCTGCCCTTCGCGAATTCTTGCATTTTGTATACTATCTAAATGATTAATGGCTTTCGTAAAGTTTGTTACAGCATCCATTTTAGCTTCTTTCTTTTTATGTGAAATTGAAGTCTCTTCTCTTCTTTTTCTATCCATCTCTTGCCAATACCATTTTTCGTCGAATCTGATTTTCTCGGAAGATTCTTTTCTCATTCTTTCAACTTCGTCTCTCATTTTTTGAATAATCGATCTTCCCGTTTGGTAATACGAAACGGCCAATCTTAGTTTATTCTTAGCATAAGAGTCGCTTAATGTATTTAATGCGTCAAAAGACTTGTCATAAGGCCGATAATCGGGGTTATGCCAATATTTTTCGGTTTCATCGGCAACATCCTTTTCTTTTTCAACCTTCTTGGCCGACGTCTTTTTGGGGGCTGTCGTTGTTGTTTGATTTTGCTGATTTTGAGGCGCCTGCGCAAATATAAAAGTTACGGCTATCAAAAATGTTCCAAAATAAAACAACTTTTTTCTTGTAATTTTCATTTTTTTATCCTTCCCTTAACATGGTTTTATTTTCTATTTATTTCAGGCTTGCCATAAACTAGATGTTCAAAAGGTTTTTAATTTTTAAGAACCATTATTAATTTATAACAATTACCTAATTCCTTATCGGTATAAAATAACAAAAAACTTTAAGTTTATATATCATTTTTTCTCATTTTATAAAGCGCAAAAAATCTTGACTATCAAAAAAAAAATAGTTATACTCTATTTGTTTTACAACAAAATGTAAAACAAATAGAGTATAACGCTAATTTTTTAAACTATAAAAATACCTTATTAATGAAAAATATAGTTGCCCCTGTATTTCTTGTTATAAAAAAGATATTATCAATAGGGTAAATAATAAAAAATAAATTAATAGTTATCTATAAAAGAGGAAATCATGAAGAGTATCAACAGATTTAAACAAATATTGATTGTATTACTATTTATAGGCGGCCTAAATACGCTTTTTGCCTCGGCCGCCGGCAATGGCGACACAATACCGAAGCCCCTATCGTCTTATAATGACGGCAATTTAACCGGCGTGACCGATATTTTGGTAAACCGTATAAAAGAAGAACCTTTTAATCTTGTCGCTACGCTTATATTTCTTTTGGCAATCATTCACACTTTTATAAGCGGTAAATTTCGGGCCATCGCGCATGATTTAGAGCATCATCATAAAAAGAAAATAGAGAAAAAGCCAAAGTCTAAAGACGTAAAATATGAGAACGAAAATGCCGTAGAAGAAGAAGTCAGTTTCACCGCCGAGATAATGCACTTTTTAGGTGAAATAGAGGTGGTCTTTGGCTTATGGGTTTTAATTTTGATAGGTTCCATCTTTTTTTACTTCGACTGGCATGCCGCCATGGATTATATTTCTCACAAGGTAAACTTTACAGAGCCTATGTTTGTGGTTGTAATAATGGCGCTTGCTTCAACAAGACCTGTTTTAAGACTATCAGAGCAAAGCCTTGAAATCGTCTCTAGATTAGGCGGAGGCTCTGCGGCCGCATGGTGGTTTTCAATTCTAACGATAGGCCCCATACTTGGGTCTTTTATAACAGAGCCCGGCGCCATGACTATTTCGGCAATGCTTTTAGCGAACCAATTTTACAAAAGAAAGCCAAGCGTAAAATTTGCCTATGCCACAATTGGTCTGTTGTTTGTTAACATATCAGTAGGCGGAACTCTTTCGCACTTTGCGGCGCCCCCCGTTTTAATGGTAGCCTCAAAATGGAACTGGGATTTAACATTCATGTTAACAAACTACGGCTGGAAAGCAATCATAGGCATAGTAACAGCAAATACATTATATTTTTTAATCTTTCGAAACGAGTTTAAGAAATTAAGCGAACTGCCCAAATGGGACGTTACAAAAGCTGTATCTATTAAATGGGAAGAAAGACCTGACCCTATACCGACATGGGTTACTTTGATTCACTTATTTTTTCTTGGTTGGACAGTTTTTACCGCCCATTATCCCCCTCTTTTTATAGGAGGGTTTTTATTGTTTTTAGGGTTCGCTCAGGCAACCATACATCATCAAAACAGAGTCGACTTAAAACCCCCTCTTCTTGTAGGTTTTTTTCTCGCCGGGTTAGTTATTCACGGCGGATTGCAGGGCTGGTGGATAGCCCCGGTACTTGGCAGTCTAGACGAAATTTCTTTAATGCTAGGGGCCACGGTACTTACCGCCTTTAACGATAATGCGGCAATCACCTATTTAAGTACGCTCGTTCCAAATTTTTCAGATATTATGAAATATGCAGTTGTAGCGGGCGCCGTTACCGGCGGCGGGCTTACCGTAATCGCGAACGCGCCAAACCCCGCCGGTCAAAGCATTTTATCAAAATATTTTGAACTAGGGGTCTCGCCCGCGAAACTGGCGTTGGGTGCGTTTATCCCAACAATTATTATGGGGTTGGCTTTTATGCTTTTATAAAAAATGTCTATAAAATGCTTAATACCGGCCGCAGGCACAGGAACCCGTATGCGGCCTTTTACGCACAGTCTCCCGAAGGCTATGCTGCCAGTAGCGGGAAAACCGGCTGTTTATCATATTATCGACGTAGTTAAAGAAGCAGGGGTTTCTGATTTTGTCATTATCACCGGATACTTGTGTCATTTAATGGAATCAGAAATTTTAAAGGCATACCCGCAATTAAACATAGAATTTGTCAGGCAAAAAGAACAAAAAGGACTGGGCCACGCATGCTATATGGCCAAAGAAAAATTCTCTGAGAATGACGGTCTTTTAATCATCTACGGAGATACCTTGTTTAAAGCAGATTTGAATAAAATGTTAAACTCTGAAAAACCGGTAATCGGCGTTTACGAGGTAGAAGACGCCAGAAGATTTGGCGTTGTTATTCTTGATGAAAACAAAGAAAATATTACAGACTTTATTGAAAAACCCGAAATTCCTCCTACAAATCTTGTGATACCCGGTGTAAATTATTTTCCTAAGGCAGGCTCTTTATTTAACGCTCTTAAGCATATTATTGAAAATAATATTAAATCTAAAAACGAATTTCAAATTACAGACGCTTTCGCGCATATGATTAAAAATGAAAATATACAAATGACCTATCAAAAAATTGACGCATGGTTCGACACGGGAACCCTTGACGAGATGCTGGCAAGTAACAAAAAAATTCTACAAACAAACGGTAATTTCAATTCGGCTCAAACAGATAACGCAAAAATTAATGAACCTGTTTACATCGCTAAAAATGTTCGAATACTTAACTCTGAAATAGGGCCTTTCGCGAGTATCGCAGAGGGCTCTGTAATAGAAGACAGCGTCATAAATTCTTCAATCATTGATATCAATTCAGAAATTAAAAACTCTAAAATAGAAGAAAGCATTCTGGGCAGAAATGTTCACCTTAAAAATTTTCAAGGGAAAATTCTTTTAGGAGACAACGGCCGCATTGTCTGCGACGAATAGTTAAGTCATGAAAACGGAATATAACTGCCGTCTTTTGAAAGATAAAGAACCGGCGCCTTGGTTTCTGAAATATAAGTAAATTTATCAAGAGCCTGAAAATATTTTTCGTATTTATTTAGCATTGAGATCTTAAATTTTCTTGCGATTGTCCAGTGAGGTATGAAACTTTCAGTTTTTCTAAAAATAAATTCTTTTGGCAAATCGCCCAGTTGATTTTCTATTATTTTCTGAATACTAAAAACCTGCTCTGAAGTTTCTTTCAAATACAGTACCTGCGCCCTGTAAAAATAAGCGAAACCCGAAATTATAGAGCTTATATTGTTTGAAAGATTTTTTTTAAATAATTTTTTTTCCACGATTTCGCCCAACAATTTAAACTCGGTAATTGTCAATGCGGGCCAGAAAACAAGGGTCAAATGAATTTTTTCATAAATTACCCACCTGAGGGGAGGTTTTTCTTTTCCTCTTTGAAAAGCTTTCATCTTTTCAGAAAGCCCCAAAGGCGAAGGCAAGGCTAAAAAAACACGATATCTTTTTTCATCCATAAAATTTACAAACAAAAAGATTAAAATCAAGAAAAATGGCTCATCAGGCCAAACCCGTCTGAAGAAGGAAAATGCGCGGTTTTTATTAGTCTTCTAACATACTCTTTAGCTTTTTTAACCGACTCTGGCATCGTTTTATTCTGCGCCAATAACGCGGCAACTGCAGACGCAAAAGTACATCCGGTGCCATGCACATTTCTTACGCTGAGTCGTTTTGATTTTTCACAGTAAATGCGATTTCCGTCAAAATAAATATCCGTCGCTGTTTCTTCTTTAAGATGACCGCCCTTTATAACAACCCACTTTGATCCGAAATCTTTGATTTTATAAGCGGCTTCTTTCATTTCTTCGACCGTCTTAATTTCTTTTTTAACCAAGAACGAAGCCTCTTCAACATTAGGAGTAACAACCTCCGCTAAAGGGAATAGCTCTCGTACCATTTTCTCGACGGCTTTTTTGCTTAAAAGCCGTTTGCCGCTCCCTGAAATCATCACAGGATCAACTACCAGTTTCTTAAAATTAAACTTATGATATGCATTAATAATTTTTCGATTATTTTCTCGTTAACAAGCATTCCTGTTTTGACGGCGTCGATATTAAAGTCTTTCGCAACGGCATCTATTTGCTTAAAAACAAACGCCGGCGAAACATCGTATATCTCTTTTACTTTTTTCGTGTTTTGAGCGGTTAAAGCGGTAATGGCCGATAATCCAAGACAATCAAATGCCGCGAAGGTTTTTAAATCGGCCTGTATTCCGGCGCCGCCGCTGGAATCAGAGCCTGCGACGGTTAAGACTGCCGGTATCTTTTCATGTTTCTTGTCAGATATCATGTGTAAAAAGGTCATATTAGAATAACCAAAGGAAAATGCAAATAAATATTATTTTATTAGACTTTTTTAATATTCTTTTATACATTTCATTAATATTGTAATGCTAAAATTTTCTTTATATCTATTATGAGCAAAATAACTCTCTGATAAAATATGAATGTAAAGCTTGTTTAACAGTATTACAAAAATTCAAGAAAAATATTTCTTTAAGGAGAAAAATAAATTATGAAGAAAAAAATCAAAAAACTACCGGTAATTCTAACTTTTTTTCTATTGGCGGGTTTTTACTGCAAAGGAAGCCAAACAGCCAATACAGAACAAGCTTCGCCTATGGAAATTTCTTTTGATAATTTCTTGTCAACCTACAAGAGCGACAAAAATATAAAAGTTTTAGACGTACGCGAATCTGGCGAATATGCCGCCGGACATGTACCAGGCGCAAAGTTGGCGCCTCTTTCACAGCTAAAAAGTCCTTCTGCTGACCCCGAAAATCTCATACCTTACGCTAAAGGTGATAATATTTATGTGATTTGCAGATCGGGAAAAAGGTCAATGGCAGCGACCCAGATCATGAGAGGTTTAGGTTACACAAACGCAGTCTCTGTGCAAGGCGGCACTCTAGCATATATAAACAGCGGCAATGAGGTTGAAAAATAACATTCCTTTTTTAATAATGTATTAAATAAAATTGAAAATGGCGCATACGCGCCATTTTCAATTTCCCCCCTCTTTTCTTCAAAATTTAGAAATAAAAAAATCAAAAATAAACTTGACGCTTTAGCTTCAATTATGAGACATAATATTTAATAAAAATATTCGGCTTATTTAGCTGAAAAAATATGCCGATATTAAATAAATAATGAGCAAGACTCAAGTAATGGCAATAAACGAAATAAGAAGAGACCTAAGGCGTATTATCAAAAACAATAATGTTGCCGCCCTTAAAACGGGAACAGAAATTGAAGACATGGGCCTAGATGAAATTCTTTTTTTTAGAAAGATTTCTGAGAATATTATGCCTCTTATCGTTAAAATAGGGGGCCCTGAGGCAAGGCAAGATATTAGAACCTGCTTAAAAGCCGATGTAGACTGTATTTTGGCCCCGATGGTAGAAACGGTATATGCGTTAAGAAACTTTATTGAATCGGTACATGAAATTTCGGCTGAATACAAAAAGCCGATTCCTAAATTAGCCATGAACTTAGAAAGCATTACGGCATACAATAACCTTGATTTAATGATTGACTCAACTGTATTTAAGTACTTATATCAAGTAACTATCGGCAGGGGTGATTTCTCAAAAAGTATTCATCTTTCAGTTGACGACGACGAAATTATATCTCTAACGGCCAATGCAGTTAAAAAACTTAAACGATGCGGCGTCGTCACGTCTGTAGGCGGAGGGCTTAAACTCGAATCTATAGCCTCGGTTCTGCCAAAACTACCGACAGATAGAATGAATACACGTCATATCGTTATATTAAATAATAAATCTTTTCAAAAAAACCCCGTTAAAAATTTATTCGAGATATTATTATTTGAAAGGAAACTATATGAATCAATGTGTACGATATTTCCCGAAAGAAAAAACTTTTATAAAAACAGAATTGAAATCTTAGACGCCCGTTTAGGCCCGATTAGAGCGGTATCAGCCGTAAAAAATTAATATTCTATTTGAAAATTATTGTACGGTTATTTAATTCAAAGCCGTTAAAAAGTTTTTTTAACGCCAAAGAATAAGTTTCATGTTCGGCTTTCAATATTCTCTTAGATAATGTTTCTTCTGTATCGTCTGGCAAGATATCGACTACTTTCTGTAATACAATAGGTCCTGTGTCGCAGCCCTCGTCAATTAAATGCACCGTACATCCCGAATAACGAACGCCGTAATCTAACGCCTGTTTTTGGGCTTTTAACCCGGGAAAAGACGGCAAAAGAGCCGGATGAATATTGACGATTCTATTCTTATAATTCTCGAGAATATTTTTTCGAACAAGCCTCATATAACCGGCGCAAATAACCCATTCTACTTGCTTGTCTTTTAATACCTTTACAAGTTCGGCTTCGTATTCTTCAAATTTTAAAAACTCTTTGGGCGAAAAACTCTTGGTTTCAACGCCAAACGTTTTTGCTTTTTGAAGACCCTGCGCGTCTGCTTTATCGCTGAAGACCATTACCGGTTTGGCTTTTAGCTTTTTTGCCTTTATATTCTTTAAGATAGCGCCCATGTTCGAGCCTCTACCCGAAATTAAAAACGCGATTCGAGGGATTTCTTTCTTTGAGAAAATAAAATTCATTTAAGAAACTTAAAAATAAATTAATAAATAAGTTTTTCTATTCTTTGGGCGCTGCAAAATTTATCAGCAAACGAACAGTAGTAAATAATCGCCTTAAAAGCATACTGGCCATTCTTTAGTTTTTCATTTTTAATTTCTACAGGGTCAACGCTTTCAAAGTAATCAGAATCTTCTGACGAAATTTTGCCCTTTATTTTCTCCATTGCTTGAATTAGGGCTCCATATTTTTTAATTTTTTCGGATACTTTGTTTTCTTTTACATGTTCGGGAGATAATTTATAGATCTCAATCTGATGAGGACCGTCTTTTTGAACGCCGTAACCTTTTTCAACCTTAAAATACAAAGTAACCTCAGAATTTTTTTTCTTAGAGTCTACATTTATAACTGACGTTCCAAAATTCCACGCTATAAAAAGAGCGAATATCAAAAAAAGACTTATAAGTCTAATGGTTCTTTTGCTTTTATTGCGATATATTTTAATAAAATTTGACATATTTATTCTCTCATTTTCATAACATTGATTATTAATATAAAACGATTTTGAACTTAATAACCGGCCTGTCAAGCTCAAAAAAATTGAAGCGTTAACGGGGCTGTGTAATAAGTCGTATTTCGATACATTTTCTGCCGTTCATCGAGTGAAAAATGCCGAAAATCAGGCATTTTTCGCATCGTAAGCAAAGCTGGCCGAAGGCTTATGAGGCAGAAAACACTCAATAACCGACTTATTTCACAACCCCCTTCTTCTTAGAAATCTGACGCTTTATTTATTTTAAAGCGTTTTTTACTGTTTTTATAATTCGCGCCGCCGCCTTGTAAGGGTCTGCATTTGAAGCGCAACGACGGTCTTCTAACCAGCCTTTCCATCCCCTTTCTACGGTGGCTATAGGAATTCGAATTGAAGCGCCTCTATCAGAGACTCCATACGAAAATTTGTTTATATGCTGGGTTTCATGAAGCCCTGTCAGCCGGTTTTCATTACCGTGCCCGTATACGTCAATATGGGCCTGAATTATCTCTTGAGAAGCGCCAAATGCCTCGCAAACCTTCTCATAAATCGCTTTATCGCCGCATTCCCTTAATACAGAATTAGAGAAATTGGCGTGCATTCCTGAACCGTTCCAGTCGCCCTCGACAGGTTTAGGATCAAGGTTTATACGAACATTATGAACTTCGCCGATTCTTTCGAGAAGATATCTGGCAACCCATACCTGATCGCCGGCGGCTTTAGCGCCTTTGGCAAAAATCTGGTATTCCCATTGTCCCTTCATGACTTCGGCGTTTATACCTTCAATATTCAACCCAGCGTCAATGCACATATCTAAATGCTCTTCGGCAATATCGCGGCCAATATTGAACTCTGCCCCTACCGAACAGTAATATGGCCCCTGCGGCGCAGGATAATATCCCGGAGCGGGAAATCCGTATGGAGAATGCGTGTTTAAATCCCACAATACGTATTCCTGTTCAAAACCAAACCAAAAATCGCCGTCATCATCGTCAATAGTAGCGCGGCCATTTGATACATGCGGAGTTTTATCGGGATTTAATACTTCTGTCATCACAAGGTATCCGTCTTTTCTGCCCGGATCTGGACAAATAAACACCGGCTTAAGCAAGCAATCAGAAGACCCGCCTTCAGCCTGCCTGGTAGACGATCCGTCAAAAGACCACATTGGCGCGCTCTCAAGCTTACCGTCAAATTTATCGACAACCAAAGTTTTACTTCTCATTAACTGGGTTGGCTTGTATCCATCTAGCCATATATATTCTAATTTAGATTTACTCAAAATTTTCTCCTTTTATCTTGTTTTATTCATGTTGGTATTATATTAACATGAATATGATTTTTGTTAAATTAAGCCTGTAGTTAACGCCACGAAGTTACAACGCGAATTCAAGCTTTCTACTTATTATATAGCAAATTTCGTGCCAAAAGAATGAACGATATACCAGATTACCATATAATCAACATGAATGCATTTTCGACATTGTGTTTACAAAACAAACACACTGCTATCGATTGTAATTTACTAGCGAAAGGAATGATTCGAGCAAAAGACTTGCGCCGCCTACCAATGCGCCGTCAATATCTTCCTGCTGCATTAAAGACTTTATATTGTCAGGCTTAACAGAGCCTCCGTATAATATTCTCATTTGCCCGGCGGCCTCTTCATTAAAAATACGCGTCAGCGTTTTTCGTATTATTTTATGAACATGATTGGCGTCTTTAGGAGTAGCGGTCTTCCCTGTTCCGATTGCCCAAATTGGCTCATAAGCAATATAGAGTTCCTGCAATTTATTAATACCTACATCTTGAAACGCGCTTTCAAGCTCATCTACAACAACCATTTCAGTAACTCCGTTTTCTCTTTCTTCTAAAGATTCGCCTACGCATAGCATCACTTTAAGGTTACATGCTAAAGCCTGTAATATTTTTTTATTAACTGTTTCATAATCTTCATGAAAATAATGCCGTCTCTCTGAGTGACCAATTAAAACATGCGTACATCCGGCGTCTTTTAACTGATAACCCGCAATCTCTCCGGTATAGGCGCCTATACCTTCAAAGTATACATTTTGCCCCCCAAGGCCAATATTTGTATTTTTAATAATATCTGATACCGCCGGTATCTGCAAAAAAGAAGGAAATAATATAATTTCTTTGTCTGCGATATCGGCTGTACTTGTTGTTATCTTTTGAGCAAGCGTTACCGCTTCATCAATAGTTAAATTCATCTTCCAGTTAGCCGCTATTACAGGAGTTCTCATAATCAATATTTACCTTTTGCTTTTAAAATAATAAGTTTCTGACGAATCAAATAATTTTTCAGCTTCTTTTAAAAGCTCTCTTCTTTTGACCGAAGCGGTACCGATTTTTCCCACTACGATACCCCCGGCAATATTAGAAAGAAACGTAGCCTCAAGAGGCGTCGCTCCCGCCGCAATAGCGGCGGTAAAAACCGCTACAACCGTATCGCCCGCGCCCGTCACATCGTAGACTTCTTTTGCCGTCGTGGGCACAAAGACAGTCGGCTTATTTTTTTCAAAAAGAGCCATGCCCTTATGCGATCTGGTTATTAATAAATGTTTTAACGAAAGAGTTTTTAATATTTCGTTTCCTATTTTTTCGGTTTCTTCTTCTGTTTCGGGTTCAGAAACCCCTAAGCCCGCCGAAGCTTCTTTTTCATTCGGCGTTAATACGCTTGCTTTTTTATATTGCTTAAAATGCCGAACCTGCGGATCAACCGCCACATAGACTGAAAATTTTTCAGCCAAATCAAGAATACCCGAAATAAATCCCTTGGTAAAAACACCCTTGTCGTAATCTGACAATATGACGGCGTCATATTTTCTCAATTCTTGAGACAACACTTCAAGCATCTTTTTTTCAAGCGTGTCGGGTATAGGCTTTGCGATTTCTCTATCAAGCCTTAGAAGCTGTTGGCTCCGCGCTAAAATTCTGGTTTTTATGGTAGTGGGTCTGTCGGGGCTTTCCCATATTTGCACCATATTTAAATTTAACTTTTGAAGAGTTCTTATCATTTTATGACCGTTTGTGTCGGCCCCTACAACGCCCATAATTCCCGTTGAAATTTTCAAATCGACAAGGTTTTTCAGTACATTACTTGCCCCGCCCGGCATTCTTTCTTCTTTAACCGACAATACAACAGGCACGGGAGCCTCTGGCGATATGCGGCTGCATTCTCCGTGAATATATTCGTCCCACATTAAATCGCCTATTACAAGCAATTTTTTATCTGAAAAATTTTCCAGTATTTCTTTAATTCTATTAAGTTTGACTTCCATATTATATCATTAATAAAGTATACACATTTTTAGCCTATTCGCATAGGATGTTTGATAAGTTTCTATTATTGAATACAGTGTCAATCTGTTTAGATGGTATCTACCTGTAAATCATTGTTTTGCAGATCTGACGATAAGCTTCTTTACAGATAAAGATATCAACGAACCTCAACCTTGATATCTTTAACATGACGAAATGATCTCGTATTTGTAAATACAATATAAAGGCCATACGGCTCTTTTATTCCGCCGCTTTTAAAATTTAAGTAAGGCAAATGTCCATAGACCATAACTCCAATACGATCTTCATATTTATTTGAAACTGTATCTTTATCAAAATAATAAATAATACCCGGTTTTAAAAAATTAGAATACGGAACAGGATAATCGCCCATTATTCTGTAATTAAATTCATAATTTAGCAAAATATGGGCAGACTTAAAAGGTTTAAACAAAAAACCCGCCTCTAGCCCGCCAATAATCTCATGATCTTTAAATTTAGGCTCTGTTTCCCATGAGATTGAAAGACAAGGCATAAAATCGAGCCATTCACTATAAAGATGATTCTGCCAGCCAAGACCATAAATCAAGCCATAATTTAATTTTGTCGACACATGGGCGCCAAAATAAATAAATTGATAATCTTTTTCATTTTCTTTTTCAGCGGCGTTAATATTTTCAGCCAATAACACATAGTTGCTCACTGCAAAAAAAGTTAAAATCAGTACCTTTTTAAACATAACCCATACCATAAAAGAAATGTTACAAATACAATTCTTTTTTGATTAAAAAAAACTCTTTGCTAGCCGCAGATTTTCTGCAAATCATTATCTATAATAGATTGATCGATTTTAAGAACATTGATAATTATTTCTATTTTTTTATTATTTTTTTGTGTCTTTTTTCTATTCATTTAGATTCTTGTATTTGTAAATACAATGTAAATGCCATACGGCTCTTTAATTCCGACGCTTTTAAAATTTAGAGAAGGCAAGTGCCCGTATATCATGATCCCTACACGATCATTTGTTCTATTCGTAACAATATCTTTGTCAAAATGATAAATAATGCCGGGTTTTAAGTAATTAGAATAAGAAACAGGCTCGCTAAATATTCTGTAATTAAATTCATAATTTAATTGAATATGCACAGAGTTAAAAGGTTTAAACATATAACCCGCCTCTAACCCGACAATCATCGTGTGTTTTTTAAATTTAGGTTCAGTTTCCCATGCAATTGAAGCATAAAAAGGCATAACGTCAAGCCATTCTACAAAAAACTTTTCTTGAATACCAGTACCGTAAATAAGACCAAAATTGAAATTGGCTGAAAAATGAGTACCCAGACAAACCAATGTAAGAGCCTTTTCTCTTTTTTCTTCTGCAAAATTTTTATCTTCAGCCAATAACGTATAATTACTGGTTACAAAAATAATTAAAATCAATATTTTTTTAAGCATAGCCCAACCATAAAAAAAAATATTACAAATCTATCTCTCTTTAGAAAGAGAAGGATATTAATTTCTAAAGAATACTTTGTCAATCGCTTTTTCAGAAAAATTGGTAAATCTGGAAATCAAATACTTAGAAAGCGACAAGAGCTGCGCCGTATGAATGAAGTATACTAGTCGTCTTAGATCTTCCTTATTAAATCTTCGCTTTCATTTTTAACCGAATTAACCGCTTTGCTTACCCTGAAGTAAATCATCTTATCAGGCAAAAAAGGTTTTATCAAAGATTTTAACTCGGCTTCGCTTAAGTCATGATTGAGCCATGCATCATAGTTTGCCCTGTCGATAATCAAAGGATGTCTCAGGTGCCCGATAGCTTTTGTGTTCTCATTGGCTTCGGTTGTTATAATGGCCGCGGTAAAAATTGCGTCATTCTTTGATTTTTGAAAAAACTTGTAATTATCGGGTACCTTCCAGATACTGTAAACGGCGCCAAAGGCAAATAGTTCGTTTTCGTTTTTTAATCGAAAATAATAGGGCAATTTTTCGCCGTCTGACTTCTGCCATTCATAAAAGCCGGTCGCAGGCAAAAGCGCTCTTTTTGCGATGATTGATTTTTTCCAGTAACCCGATGAAAACAGTTTATCGTCGCGGGCGTTAAAGGTTGAACCTAAAGGCGGTTTAAACAGTGTTTCTTTCGTATGCGCCCACCATGAGGGTATAAAACCGAAACGTGTTTTGTTTATGGTTCTTTTATTCTCTTCGTTAATATACACGAAAGGCGCAAACTGCGTTGGCGCAATATTATATCTTTTTTCAGACAATAAGTTTTCGGTTTCAAGCTCAAACGCTTCAGTTATCTGGCTCGAAGGCGCCGCTAATGAATATCTTCCGCACATATACTATTCTGCAATATCTTTTAACAGCCCGCTGGCATATTTATGAAGAATACTGCCGATTAATGTCTGGTAAGGAATGCCCTCGCGCGCCGCACGTCTTTGTATGGCCGAAAGATCATTTTCAGAAATTCGAATATTGATTTTCTTGTTTTTTTTCATCGTATTATAGGCAATTTTTTGATAATTTGTTTTTGAGTCGGATGGTTTTAAATTGCCGTTTTCATAAGCTTCTAAAATTTCATTCTCATAATCGTCAAGTTTCATTGACTTAATTTTCTTTGTCATTTTTCTCTCCTAAATATTTTTTAGTCGCCTTTCGACTGGGTATAATCGTCTTTAAAATATATTCATTATTTTCGATAACGCAGGGAACCAAATAGGCATAGCCGCCTATATCAACGATCAATATTTTTTGATTCGGATATTTTTTCTTGTTCGGATGTTCTGTTTCAATCACTCGTGCCCCCGATTCAATCTTTTGAACTATTTCTTCGAAGGTAATTCCCCTTTCTTTTGATAATAGCTCATTTTTCTCGGCGCTCCACCGGAATATTTCCACATTAATAATATAAGGCATTGTGTAGACAATGTCTACTTTTTTTAGAAATCGCTACAGCGCCATATATCTTCCCACCCTTTCAAATATTTGACAAACTATTTCAATTAAAAAAATAAGCTAAATGAATTATATTAAAGAATTCTCGCCGTTTATCAAAGAGCTTACCAAAGTTAGTTCGAAAACCATTCTTGAATATTTTAAGAAAGATGTACAAATTGAATTAAAAGAAGACGACTCGCCCGTAACCATAGCCGATAAGCTTGCCGAAGAAAAAATGCGCGCGATAATAGAAAATAATTTTCCTGATCACGGCATTATAGGCGAAGAATTCGGAGTTAAAAATGAACACGCCCAATACCAGTGGGTTTTAGATCCCATTGACGGCACAAAATCATTTATCGCGGGAGTACCGCTTTTCGGTACGCTAATCGCGCTTACAAAAAATAAGCAGCCTGTTTTAGGGGTTATTCATCTTCCGGCGACAAATGATCTTTTAATCGGAGACAACCTTGCGGCATACCATAATGAAAAAGAAATAAAATTACGAGAGATTGCCGATATAAACGAAGCGATTATGCTTTATACAAATTTACATGATATTGAAAAACATCAAAATATAAACGGATTTTTAAATTTAACCGCAAAAACAAAATATTCAAGAACCTGGGGCGATTGTTTCGGATACTTCTTGTTAGCGACAGGCAAGGCCGATATCATGATTGATCCTGTGATGTCGATTTGGGATATCACGGCTCTGGTGCCCGTCATAAAAGGAGCAGGCGGAACCATCACAAACTATCAGGGCAATGACCCTGTCGGGGCAGAAAGCTGCGTCGCGGCGGCAAAATCTATACACGGTGAAGTCATTAAAATTTTAAACAAATCTTAATGCGAATGCGAATGAGATAAAGATCTTATAAGAACAATCGAGAAAACGCCTAAAACAATAAACAGTATCTGCAAAATGGTATGCGAAAGCGCCGTATATTTATGCAGATTGGGGAACAAATCTGCAACGGCCACGTAAATAAAACTTGCCGCCGAAACGGCCATCAAATAAGGCATCGACTTTTCCATTGAAGATAAGAAAAAATAGCCGAGAATACCTCCGACAAGAGTGCTGAAGCTTGAAAATAAATTAAAAAGAAACGCCTTTTTCTTCGTATAGCCGCTTTCAATTAATATGGCAAAGTCTCCCACCTCTTGCGGTATTTCGTGCGAGATTACGGCAAAAGCCGTAGCTATGCCCAGAGGCACAGAAACCAGAAACGCCATGGCAATGACAATGCCGTCAATAAAGTTATGAACAGAATCTCCCACCATGATTAAAACGCCCGCCCGGTTATGCGCGTCGCAGTCGTGCTGGTGGCAGTGCCGCCAGATAATAAGCTTTTCAAGTATGAAAAAAAGAATGATGCCGACCAATGTTGCCCCGAGAGTTTCTGCATTGCTTAAGGTTTCCATCGCTTCGGGCAAGAGCCCCAAAAAAGAGGCGCCTAAAAGCGTGCCCGTCGCGTAACTGATGAGCCACGGTAAAACTTTTTTTCTTTTCTCAATAGGAAAAAGAAGAATCAATGAAGCGGCCGCAATACTGCCCACAGCGGCAATTAAAGCGAAACCAATAATCCAAATCAGCATTTAAGTTTAGAAACAGGCTTAAAAGCGAAAGGTGTTGTCAAGTAGTATATAGTTGAGATTATTCATTTGACATCATGATATTCTTTCATTGCTCTGTTTATAAATGAATAAAACTAACTTTGACGATAAGGCGTCACAATGGGATAAAAAACCTCTGCGCCTGATTTTAGCCGAGACGGCGGCTAACGCTTTAAAAGAAAACATACCTCTTTCAAAGAATATGAAAGCTCTTGAATTCGGCTGCGGCACCGGTCTTGTTACAATGCAGATTGCCTCTGAATTAAAATCTGTATTAGCGGTTGATTCATCAGAAAAGATGCTTGATGAATTGGCTAAAAAAATAGAAGCGGCGGCCGTTGAAAACATAAAACCTGTTTTTTTAGACATAGAAAATGGCAGAGAATACCTTAACGATAAATTTAATTTGATCTACAGCAGCATGACCCTGCACCATATTCAGGATACTGAAGATCTTATAAGTTTTTTTTCTCAAAAACTTCTTCCTGAAGGGATTCTTGCGCTAATTGATCTTCAAAAAGAAGACGGAACGTTTCATAATGACAATACCGGCGTTAAGCATTTTGGTTTTGAAACAAAATATTTAATCGAAATATTTGAAAAATTAGGATTTAAAAACATCATCTGCAAGACAATTTATACAATCGTAAAAGAAGATTTAAAAGAATATCCTGTTTTTTTAATTGTTGGAGCATTGTAATAAAAGAAAAGCTAAACGCGCCGTAGGGCGCGCCTGTAAAGGCAATGCTTTAAAGTTAGAAACGCTTCTTAATTTACCGGCAGCGTGATGAAAAGTTTTGTTCCCTCTTTTTCAGAGCTGGTAAAAGAGATATCTCCGCCATGAACTTTGGCAATGAGTCTCGCGCTGTAGGTACCCAGGCCGGTGCCTTTTTTCTTGCCGCTAGTGGCAAATTTTTCAAAAAACCGGTTTTGAATTTCTTTGGGAATAACCCCCGCGTTATGCATTTGAATTTCATGAAATTTTGCTTTATAATTTATACTGATGTTAATTTCAGATTTTTCGGGCGAGGCCTGAATCGCGTTATCAAGCAAGTTTGAGAATAAAATTTTTAGATATATTTTTTCAGCGTTAATCTCAAGGCTGTTGTCTCCATTTATTATTTTATAGTCTTGTTTTATATTTAATTTAAGGTTTTTTTCATTAAGTTTTTTTGCGAATTCTTTTTCAATTTCATGAAACATTGAAACCAGGTTGAAATTAGACGGGTTTAATTTATATGTTCCTTGTTCCATTTTGAAAATGGCCATATAGTTACTGATAATAGCCGTTAAGTCGGTTGCGCTGTCGTTTATTAAAGATAAATATTCCCTGTCTTTTGACGAAGAATCTCTATCTTCAAGCATGAGTTCAGAAAGACCAATTATGCCAGAAAGAGAGTTTTTCATGTCATGCCGCATCATTAATTCGGTATCTAATTTTAATTTTTCAATTCTTTTTAATTCGCTTATGTCTTCTTTAACGGCCACATAATGCGTAATAAACTTGCCGCTTTTTACCCCAGATATATTCACCCTTTCCCAGAAAAAATCTCCGTTTTTTTTCTTATTATAAATTTCGCCGCTCCAACCGTTGCCGGCTCTTAAAGTGTTCCAGATATTTTCATAAAAATGTTCGTCATGTTTTCCCGATTTTAAAATACGGGGATTTTTACCCAAAGCTTCTTTGGCCTCATAGCCTGTAATTTCAGAAAATTTAGGATTTGTATATTCAATACTTCCTTTTTTATCGGTAATAACAATCGATACCGGAGAATATTCAACGGCTTGTTTTAACTTATCAAGTTCGGCCTTTTGTTTTAATTTATGTTCGTTATTTCTGCTCATAACTAAAAAAGATGGCTTGTTATTATACCGAATTCTCATGATGTTCATTTCGAGATAAATTGTTTTTCCGTTTTTTAAGATAAAACGGTTATCGGCAAAAGATATTTTTTTTCGCAGTTTGCTGAAACGTTCAAATTGTTTCAGTATGGCCTTGCGAAGCAACGGATGAAACGCCTCGGTAACAGATTTATCAATTAATTCGTCAGGCGATTTTACGCCCAAAATTTCTGCGCCCGCCGGGTTTATAAAAACAAACTTTTTTCCCGAAACTACCATAATGCTGTCGGGCGAAAGTTCAATAAGCGCCCTGTATTTTGCCTCGCTTTCTGATAATAACCTTGTTTTCTCTTGAACCTGTTTCTCTAGAGTTTCTACGAAACTTTCCCTTACTGCATTTAATTCGCTCGTACTTTCTAACAGAGTTTTTCCGAATCGCCTTACGCTGGCTCCTGTTTGAATAAGCATAAAAGCAAATAACCCAAAATGAAAGACATACAAAGTATTTATATATTTTTGGTTATGCAAAATATCGTTAATCACTGAAATAAATAAAAATATTGAAGCGGCTACCAGAGGCCGGGTTTCGTCTTTCTTATGCCTCGAGGCCCTGAAGATAATATATAAAATAAAAAGGCAAGAAAGAATCATTAAATAGTGAAATGCCGGCAGGGTTTGGCTGTAATAATACAGCGGAAAAACCAAAATAACAACAGAACCGGCAAAGAATGGCCATAATAAAAGATTCAAAATACGTTTATTCACATATTCTTTGAAAATCGAGTATATATACATTAAAAAGAAAAATGTACCTAAATAAACTGTCCAGTATTCTACTTTATAAACATAGCGCCAGTTCAAGTCGGGAAAAAACTGGTAAATAGCTCTTTCATTGACAATAAGCGCGCGAAAAATTAATATTAGGGCAAAAATTGAAAAGTATAAGGGAGATTTATCTTTTTTATAATAATAGAACATAAAAATATTGTATGCCCCCATAATTAATAAAGCCCCGATTAAGAATAAATCTCTTAACAGATTTCTTTGAAACTGTTTTTGAAGATTTTTTAGAACTCCCAGCTCAGGAGACCTCCAAAGCCCCCCATAATAGTGATCAAAATTTACGACTTCAACGACTAATTCGTTAATGTTTTTGGTATTTCTTAATTCAACAACAGCCGGTAAAAAACCGGGTTTATAACTTTCTTTTTTGTCGCTGACGACGCCATTTGAGAAGATTTTTTCATTATTAAACCATAAGTTGTAAGACGAAGCCGCATCAATCATTTTTATGCCAAGAACAGGAGCGTTTTCTGGCAATTTGATAATTAACTTATATGTTCCATATCCGATTCCCGAAATTTTTTCGCCATGATGAATATTTTCGTTCCACGATTGATGGGTAGAGATATAAGAATATTTTTCTTTCGAAAGATCTTCGCTTTTCGTATAGAGCTTTTTCCAGAAAAATTGCCAGCTTCCTTTAAGCTCAATATTACCGTCAACGACAAAGTTCCATTCTGACAGATCTAGAACTCCGTTTTCTATAACAGGAGCATTTTTGCCTTTAACGCAGCTAAACGCAGCAAAAAGCGCTATTGACAATAAATATAATTTAATTTTTGGCGCCATTTTCAATTAGTTTCTCATTCATCGGCGATGCCGTTATTACGTTTCTTTTTATTTTAGTTATTTAATCTATTGTAATTCTTTTTTTAAAATTTTGTCTACGCTATCGCATATTAGTATATTAATATATTCTCATACTCAAGAATCTGTTGGTTTAGTATAGGCCTTCATTTGCATCAAAAAACCAGTTAATCATTAAAGATTCTACCGCATTTATTTATTTTGTCGACCTGTTTTTAAAAACAGAACTTTTTTATTAAACAAAAGCCGCAGTTTGAGAATTAATTAATTTTCATAATATTACGGCTTCGGTATTCGCTTGGGCTTAGGCCCGTTATTTCAAGAAATGACTGGTTAAAAACCGACTTGCTGTGAAAACCCGAATCGTATACGATATTAATGATTTTTTCATGCGGATTTTCTTTCATCAGTTCAATGGCGGTTTCAATACGAATTTTTTTTATAAGCTGAGGGAACGAAATCTTAAGATGCTTGTTTAGCAATTCCTGCAGATGATAAGGTCTTATTCCAAGTTCTTTCGCGACATGCAAAACCCGCAAATCGTCTCTTAATACCAATTGCTTTTCGGTCAGCAAATAATAAAGACTTTGCGTAAGACCATCTACCTGAGCTTTTTCAAGATAAGTTTCTTTAGAATGGTTTATTGTCGTTTTTTCGGAATTTGAAAAATGTTTCAGAAGATTTTCAATTCTGGCCGTTAAAACTCTCGGACGCACCGGCTTTATGATATAATCAATGGCGCCTAGTTTAAATCCTGTTTCTTCGTTAAATTCATCGTTTAAGTTAGAAACAAAAACTACGGGGATATTTTTTGTTTGTTTGCCGGTTTTCAGTTTTTCAATAACCTCAAAACCGTCCATTTCGGGCATTGATATATCAAGAAGAATTAAATCTGGCTTTTCTGAGGCGGCCATTTTTAACCCGCCTGCGCCCTCTGTCACTGTTATTACTTCATAATTATTTTCAAGAATCTCACGAAGTATATGAAGACTGAACTTGTCGTCGTCAATACATAATATTTTTTTCAAGGCCATATTTATTTTATTCAGTTAAGGCATAGCTTTCTAACATAGAAAACCAGATTTAGCCGCCTTTTTTCTTTTGAAAAGCAAAAGATTTAAGACTCTTTTTCAACAATACATCAATACCGCACATTACATAAAAAAAACGGCGCGATGAAATATATTGTCAAGTATTATTTACTCGTTTCAGGTCATTTAAATGGTTTATTTTCTTTACGACTTGTCAATATTACTATAAAGTACGCAAGTTAACCTAGGTTAAGAAATATAATGCTGTTAAAAATAATATCCATATTTCTATTATCGTTTATTTCTTTTGCCTCTCTTTCTGCCGCTGAATTTATCAACATTTCTGACAATAATAAAAAGATAGATCTGACTAATATAATCGGTTATTACCTGCAAAAGAAAGGGAAGCCGTCGCCTTTTGAAAAACCTGTTGAATTTACAGATTCTTCAATTCTTCGAAAATTAAATTCTACTCAAAGCGAAAATCTTTGGGTCTCTTTCAAGCTTAATAATATTGAACCGCAAGTTTTAAATCGGTTACTAAGCTGGACATATACCCGAAAAAGTATAACTCTCTGGAGGTTAAACGGTTCAAAAAAAGAAAAACTTGACCATCGCGTTTATCGGTGGTTAGAACCGTATCCGGGCGCGCCTCACTTTCTCGATCACTTTTCTTTCGCGGTTAACCCCGGCGAAAATGATTTTCTTATGCGCATTGAAGCTATAGATGCCGGTCATCTCTTTATTACTTTATGGGAAGAGACGGCGTTAAATGAACGCACGGTTCAAGACAATTCTGTGTTCGCCTTTCTTATTGGAATTTTGTTTATAATGATTTTTTACAATCTGGCTCTTTATTTTTCATTTAAAGATATTTATTATCTTTATTTCGCGGGCTATATTTTAACGGGAATCATAGGGTTTCCTTTTCGCGATCATTTCTACCAAGCATGGTTAAACTTAAATTTGAGCGGTTATGAATATGAATTACTTATTTTTCGAAGCATACTTGCTTTGTCATTTATTTTCATGATAAAGTATATTTACTCTTTTTTAAAAATAAATAACAATAACCCGATTTATAAATATTTAAAAATATTTTTCTATCTTTTTTCGGTTGTTTTAGCCATTAGCCCATTTTTTGCTTCTCCGATTTTATATAATATATCTATCTTGCTTTGCGCCGGAAGTATTTTTGGCATACTTGTTCGACACACGCTTTTACCTGAAGCAAAAAATTCCGCGTTTTGGCTTCTTGTCTCATTTGGTCTTTTTAATATTGGCAGCATCTTAGAAATGTTAAGGGTAACGGGAGTACTTGGCGATTTTTATCGTTATTTTATGGCAAGCAGCGTGGTTACGCAAATAATTATTCTGTCATTTTTTATGTCGGCCCGCATTAACAGACTGCGAAAAGAAAAAGATGAAACTCAAAAAATTATGCTGAAAAACTCAGAGCAATACGCGGCAAATCTTGAAAAACAGGTAGCCGAAAGAACAAAAGAATTAAAACGACAAACTGCCGAGCTGACTCTTGCCAATGAAACAAAAAAGAAGTTTTTTTCAATTCTCGCCCATGATCTCAGGGCGCCTATAGGCAGTCTTTCTGTCTATTTTAATGAAATTTTAGAAAAAAATAAAGTTATTGAAGATAAACTCTTAGACATGATACGCCACTCTACAAAAAATATTTATAATTTACTTGAAGATCTTCTTTCATGGTCGCGAAACCAGCAGGGAGATATCAAATTTCAACCTGAGTCGGTAAATATCAAAAAATCGATAAATAAGATATTAGAATTATACATGCCCCAGACTGAAACAAAGAAAATTAAATTTAAATCTACAATTTCACCTGATCTATGGGTTCATGCCGATATTGATATGCTTAAAACTATTATGCGAAATTTAATAAACAATGCCGTAAAATTTACCGAAAAAGACGGCGAGATATCAATTGACGCGAAGAGAAAAAATAAAGTTATTGAAATTTCTGTCAGCGATACAGGCATCGGAATAAGCCCTGAAAATATTTCAAAAATATTTAAGCTCGATTCTATTAACCGGCGTCCCTCTGAACATAGCGGCGAAGGAACCGGTTTAGGTCTTATTTTATGCAAAGATTTTGTTGAAAAACATAGGGGTAAAATAAGCGTAAAAAGCCGTCTTAAAGAGGGAACGCGATTTTCATTTACTCTGCCCGCCGCAACCGATGGCGCTATTCAATCGGCAGAGGCTTTAGACTCGGCACAATTCATTACGGGACAAAAGATTCTTCTTGTAGAAGACGATAAACTTCATCTTGAAACAAGCGCGAGAATTTTAACCTCTTTAGATTGTTACATTGACCATGCCGAAAGCGGCGAAGAAGCGCTTAATTTAACAAGAAAAAATCAGTATATCTTTATTTTTATGGATATTGATTTGCCGTTTATGAGCGGTATTGAAGCGGCTGAAAAAATTCGCTTACAGACAAAAGTTACGCCCTTTATTATTGCCCTTACCTCGTATTCTAAAAAAGAACTTTCTGAATTATCGCATTCCGCGCGATTTGACGGTTACCTGAAAAAACCTTTTTCGCGCGAAGAGCTTATCTCTGTATTTGCCGCTTTTAACAGGTAAACTGAAGACAAACGCAAGTTTTTTTGCCGACAATACATGTGAAGAATGTTGAAATATAACGTCTAAAACGCCAAACGCTAAAAGGAAAACGGGGGAATTCAAAGCATTTGCGGCGATGAACTAAAACTTAATTATAAGGTAGATGTATAGAGAGAGTCGTACCTTCTTCTTCAGAAGTGGCAAATGTAATATCTCCGCCGTGCACTCTAGCAATAAGCCTTGCGCTGTAGGTACCCAGGCCGGTGCCTTTTTTCTTGCCGCTAGTAGCAAATTTGTCAAAAAACCGGTTTTGAATTTCTTTGGGAATAACCCCCGCGTTATGCATTTGAATCTCATAATATTTTGCTTTGGAATTTATACTTATGTTAATTTCAGATTTTTCAGACGAGGCCTGAATTGCGTTATCAAGCAAGTTTGAGAATAAAATTTTTATATATATTTTTTCTGCGTTAATCTCAAGGTAGTTGTATCCATTTATTATTTTATAGTCTTGTTTTATATTTAATTTAAGTTTTTTTTCATTAAGTTTTTTTTCGAATTCTTTTTCTATTTCATGAAACATTGAAACTATGTTGAAATTAGACGGATTTAATTTATAGGTTCCTTCTTCCATTTTGAAAATGGCCATATAATTATTGACCATCGCCGCTAAATTAGAGGCGTTTTCATTGATTAGAAATAAAAATTCTCTGTTTTTTTCGGTCAGATTCTGAGTTTCTAACATTAAATCTGACAAGCCAATAATACCTGAAAGAGCGTTTTTCATATCATGTCGCATGATTAATTCAGTATCATTTTTTAATTTTTCAACTCGCTTTAATTCGCTTATATCTTCTTTAACGGCAATATAGTGGGTGATGCTTTTTCCGCTTTTTACCGCAGAGATGTTGGCTCTTTCCCAGAAAAAATCTCCATTTTTCTTTTTATTATAAATTTCACCGCTCCAGATATTGCCTGATTTAAGGGTTTCCCAGATATTTTGATAAAAAGAATCGTCATGTTTGCCAGATTTTAAAACCCGCGGATTTTGCCCCAGAGCCTCTTTCATTGCATACCCTGTAATTTCAGAAAATTTAGGGTTTGTATATTCAATATCTCCGTATTTATCTGTAATAACAATAGAGACCGGCGAATGCTCAACGGCTTGTTTTAGTTTATTTAGTTCAGTATTCTGTTTGATTTTCATCTCATTGTTTCTTCCCATAATCAGAATAGCTGGTTTTTTATTATAATAAATTCTCATAATATTCATCTCAAGATAGACCATTTTTCCGTTTTTTAAGATAAAACGGTTATCGGTCAGAACGATTTTTTTTCGCAGTTTACTGAAGCGTTCAAACTGTTTAAGCAGCGCTTTGCGAAGCATCGGATGAAATACTTCTGCTATTGATTTATCAATAAAATCTGAAGGAGATTCTGCGCCTAAAATTTCTGCGCAGGCAGGGTTGACAAAAACAAATTTCCCCTGTGAAACAACCGCGATACTGTCGGGAGAAAGTTCAATAAGCGCCCTGTATCGGGCCTCGCTTTCTGATAACTGCCTCGTTTTTTCTTTTACCTGTTTTTCAAGAGATTCAACAAAACTTTCTTTTACAGCATTTAGCTCGCGCATATTTTTCAGCAGAGCTGTTCCGAATCGTCTGATACTGTTTCCTGTTTGAATAAGCATGAAAACAAATAAACCATAGTGATTATAAAAAAATGTGTTGATAATTTTTTCATGATGAAGAATATCGTTCGCTATAGTATAAAACAAAAAAATAAAACCCGTAAGAAGCGGCATGGCTTCGTCTCTTCTTGTTTTGAGATTCTTTATAATTACATAAAAACACCAGATACATCCAATAAATATCAGAATTTCCATCAGCGGAAAAGCCGAAGTAAAATAATAAGTAGGCAGAAATAAGACGCTCAGGGCGCAGATTAAAAAGGGCCATAAGATAATATTAAATATTTTCTTATTAGCATACTCATGAAAAACTGATTTTACATACAACAAGAAAGATGAAAAAACAAGATAAATTGATAAGTATATCATTTTAACGGCAATATGCCAGTTAAAATCTGGGAATATTTGGAACATGATTCTTTCATTGGTCATCAGAGCGCGAAATATAAACATGATCGAAAAAATTGAAAAATAAAGAGGCGCCTTGTCTTTTTTAAAGTAAAAAAACATAAAAATACTAAAAACGGCTATAACAAGCAGGCTGCCCGCGATAGAAATATCCCTTAAGATATTTATTTGCTGATGTTTTTGCAGTTCTTTGAGATTGCCTATCCTGGGAGACATCCAGAGACCGCCTTTATAATGGGCAAAGTTGGCTACTTCAATGATTATTTCGTTTTTTTCTTTAATATTTTTCAACTCAACAACAGTCGGCAGAGTGGCGGGTTTATACGTTTCTTTTGCATTACTGACGATACCGTTTGTTAAAATTTTTTCATTATTAAACCAGAGACTAAACGAGGTAGAGGCATCGAACATTTTTATTCCGAGAGACGACGCATTAACGGGAAGCGCGATATTTATTTTGTATGCAGCATAGCCTAGACCGTTTATTTTTTCGCCGTTTTGAACGCTACCATTCCATGGCAATGGCACATGCAGATGTGAAGCGGTCTCTTTTGAAAGTTCGTCGCCTTTTGAATAGAGTTTTTTCCAGAAGAATTGCCAGTCTCCCTTAAGTTCAATTTCGCCGTCAGAATTAAAATCCCAGTTCGATAAATCGATAAAACCGTTTTTTACTACCGGATATTCTTTATTGTAAAAACAGTTCAGCCCGGTAAAAACCGTTATCATAAAATAGATCAGTTTAATTTGACGTCTCATTTTCAGTTGTTTTTTAAATTAACCCGCGCCGCCGTTTTTTATATTTCTTATTTTTATAAGTTCTGCGAAAATACGCCCTGATACTTTTTCAGAACGTAAATTTCATGTAATGCCCCATATTTGCCGAATTTTGCTTCAAAATCTCTCGAATTTTACAAAAAATGCCGGCGCCTCCTGTACAGGTTTAAGTAATCTCATAAATTATATTTGAGTATATAAGAGAATTAACCGGTTTAGTATATTCCAAAAATAGTTAATATAAAAATTAAACATTATCAATCTCTTAAATATCAATATCGTTATATTTGATTGTTATATTCATTTACAACAGGAACTAATTATATACCTGAGAAAATATATCATATATTTTTGATTTGTCGACCTGACTTTAAAGTTAAAACCCGTTTTTTTGGCCGCTATAACATATTTTTTACGCTTTACGGCGGAACCTGAATTTCAAAGCACACATTCATGATTAGAATATCTCTATATTCTTCTTATTTTATAGTTATACTCTTTTTTCTTCAAGCTCCCGCGTTTTCTCAAAACTTATATTATAATAAAGACTATAAAGTTTCATATCTTAAAGACGAAACCATCGGTCATAATTTTCAATCAATTAAAGAAGAAAAAAACAACTGGAAAAGCCTTCCAGATAATACTCTAAATATAGGGTATATTCCCGAGGGCGCGTGGTTAAAGCTTGAAATAAATAATGAAACCCGTATGAATGAAGACCTTTATTTCTCTTTTCTGATGCCTTTTTTTGATTATGCCGCGCTTGAGGCGCCAGATTCAAAAGATAATTCAAAAATACTTATCAAAGAAACAGGCGATACCATTCAACACCATAAATGGGATTTTGACTCGCCATACCCTGTTTTAAAGATCAATTCTGCCTTTCAAAAAATATTTTATATAAAAATAAATTTCGCGGGCCTGGTCAACTTTCCCGCCGTTCTTGAGACAGAATCAGGACTTCAACACAGGGTTTATAAAACTGAAATTGTAGAGGTTGTTTACGCGTCATTTCTTTTTATAATTATTTTCTATGCTCTGGTTTTATTCTGGCGCACAAAAGATATGCTGTATCTTTTTTATCTGGCCTACGCGATATGCGTTTTTGCAAGCAGTTTTATTTCGCTTGGCTCGGGGTACCGCGTTTTATGGCCCAACTATCCGTCTGTGCAAAACAAAGCTCAAATGGTTGTCTTTATGCTATCGGTTTTTTTCGCGGTAAATTTCGCGTATCGGTTTTTGCGTGTAAAGTTTTTCTTAAATAAAATATCTTACCTGTACCGATTTTTAAGCGCCGCTTTTATTTTCTTAATCATTTTAAAATTAATAACGGCGCATAATGCTTCATGGCAAAAACCTATTTTTTTAACAAGCGGTTCTTTGTATCTTGTATTTAGTATTCTGGTTTTATCAAATGCCGTAATTATTTATAAAAAAGGTTACAGACCCGCTCTGTTTTATTTATGCGCGTGGGGTCTGGTGATTTTTGCCTACATATTGAACATGCTTTATTTTATGAGTATACTTCCTTATCATTTTATGATTGTTTATCTGGGAGTTTTTCTTTTGCCTCTCGATTTTATTGTTTTTTCTATTGCTCTTTTAAGTAAATACAATATAGAATTAAAAATAGAAAATTATTTTCCAATCAAAGAACCAGAGTCAACTTCATATAAAAGATCATACATTCAGAATATAGAGATTGAGGACATTTTAAATTCATTAAAACATTTAATGGAAGAAAAGAAAATATATAAAGACGACCCTGAACTTAATATAAAAAAACTTGCGCGAATGTTGAAAATAAAATCTCACCAGCTTACTGAAATATTAAACCAGATAATGGGCACAAACTTCGCGACATTTCTTAAAAAATATAAAATCGAAGAGGCCAAAGAACTTCTATCGCAAAATAGCGAGAGCAGAATTATTGATATCGCTTTTGAATCGGGATTCCAGTCAAAATCGGCCTTTAATAACGCCTTTAAACAAATTACAGGAATGGCGCCTTCAGAGTATCTGAAAAATTATATTTCTTAATGAATACTTTTTAGAACTATTGAAAAATTTCACAATATAAACTTAATTTGTCTCTATCTTATTGCGGCCGTTCTTTTTAGCTTTATACAAAGCTTTGTCGGCGTTATTAAATAATGTTTTAATCTTATCAGATGTATTTGGAACTATACTGGAAACTCCCCCGCTTATAGTTACGAATTTTTCTTTTTCACATGTTTGATGCGGTATTTTTAAGCTTTCTATCGATTTTCTAATTTTTTCAGCTATCTCTATCGTTTCATGCAGGGTTTTATTGGTCAAAATTGCGGCAAATTCTTCTCCGCCATATCGGGCCACAAACATATCTTTATAATTTTTCGCGCAGCCGCTCAATTCATCAGCTATGTTTTTTAAGCATTCGTCTCCTTTACTATGTCCGTATGAGTCGTTAAACTTTTTAAAACAATCAACATCTAATAATACTAAAGAAACAGATGTTTCATTTTTCTGCGCATATTGCCATTGGTTATCGATATACTCGTTAAATCTTCTGCGGTTTGCCAATTCGGTAAGCGAATCGATATACGAATCTCTTTGCAATACGTCTCTGTGTTTTTTTAATTCAAGATGATTGCGAACTCTGGCTCTTAATATTGAGGGGCGAATAGGTTTATGAATATAATCAATGGCCCCTAAAGCCAGTCCCTTTTCTTCGTCATCTTCTTCATTCATAGATGTGACAAAGATAACAGGAATATCAGAAAGCTCATGATCATTTTTAATATATTCGCATGTTTCATATCCATTCATTTCAGGCATATCAATATCAAGAAGTATTAAATCGGGTTTTTTTTCTCTTACAGATTGAAGCGCGGCGACTCCGTTTTGCGCCGTAAAAATATTATATTCAGACGAGAGAATTTCTGTCATTATTTGTAGATTTAAAGGCGTATCGTCTACAATAAGTATATGGTTTCTTTGAGATTTGCTCATAATATTTTTACCTATATATTGCCGCAATATATAGGAATTTATTTTAGACAATATTTATTTATTTTTCATGACAGCAATCTTATTATTTATGTCTGTGATCTTGCCGTCTCATTCAGTATCGACTAGATATGAGAGCGAGTTCTAGACGGCCTTTAAAGGCTATTTATGAAATTCGTATTAAAAAATATTATCCCCTGAGGCTGAATAAAAAACTTAATTACAGGGCAGACGTATAGAGATGGTAGTTCCTTCTTCTTCAGAAGTCTTAAACGAGATATCTCCGCCGTGAACTCTGGCGATGAGTCTCGCGCTGTATGTGCCAAGACCGGTACCCTGCTTTTTGCCGCTTGTCGCATATTTTTCAAAAAAGCTGTCGCGTATTTTTACGGGTATCGCGCCAAAATTATGTATATCGATAATATAAAAAGAGCTATTTTTATGAATATATAGGGTAATTTTATTCTTTTCAGGAGAGGCCTGAACGGCGTTTTCAAGAATATTTTCAAACATTGTTTTTAAATATATTTTTTCGCCTTTGATTGGCAGAGAATCATTTTCGAGTTTAGTATCTTGAGAAAACTTGATTACCATATTTAACTTTTTTTCTTTCAACTTTTTTGAAAAATTTTTATTTAATTTGTTAAAAATAGAGAGAAGATCAAAATCTTTAGAATTTAATTTATATGTACCTTCTTCCATTTTAAAAATAGCCATATAGTTATTGATAATAGTCGTCAAATCTGTTGCGCTGTCGTTTATTAAAGATAAATATTCCCTGTCTTTTGACGAAGAATCTCTGTCTTCAAGCATGATCTCAGAAAGACCAATTATGCCAGAAAGAGAGTTCTTCATGTCATGACGCATCATTCTTTCTGTATCGGCGCGCAATTTTTCGGTTTTTTCTATTTCATCGATATATTCAAATGCTTTCATAGATTTTAAAGATAACAAATATGCCTGAGAAAAAACAAAGGCAGAATTACCGAATCCCGCAAGAATGATTGTGTTTATCAATTCATTTGAAAGTAAAATATCGTTTAATACAGAAACAAAGGCTATAGTATAACCGGCTAGCATTATTTGAGCGCCATGCCTTTTTCTTACTATTGTTTGATATAAAATACGAATACCCATTAGAAAACTTAATATGTATATAATCTGATAAGGAATTTTTGTATAAGAAAATACTTTTGGGGGAAAAATAAGAAAAAGCGAAAAGATCAAAAAAGATACCGTTACGGCTCTTAAGAAAAAAACCGGCACTTCTTTGGGATAAAGCTCCCTGAGATATGCTATAAATACGGGCAGCAGAGCGTAAAAGGTAAAATATTCTACCGTAACTAAAAAGCTCCAGCTTAAAGAAGGAAATAACTGCGTTAAAAAGATTTCTCCGTATACAATTTGCCTCAAAAAATATAGCCCGCAGAAAATTCCAAAATATAAAGTAGATTTATCTTCTTTTCTCAGAAAATAAATAGCAAGATGATACATGACCATCGAAAGATAGATTGTTACTAACAAAATATTTAAACCCATATTTAAAGAATAACTTTTTGTGGTATTTTCTGAATTTCCCAGCGTAAGTTTTACGGTCGGGCCGCCGGTCGCATAATGAAAATTTGACGTTTGCATTATAAGAAATATTTCTTCTTTTTCGGGCATAAAACAGCCCATAGTATAAATTCTTTTCTTTTCGCTTGTTTCTTTTGTTTTTCCTATTTTCGCGTTAGATAAAAGTAATCGATTCTCAATAAATATATTATAAGATGAGTTGTTTGTTTCTGCCGATAAGCACATAATGTCTTTGCTGTTTTTTATTTTTAATTTTAATCGATATGTAGCGTATCCGTAAGCGCCTATTTCTTTGCCGTCTATTTTATAATCATTCCATCTTCTGGGTATCTTAAAAAACCCCGTCATTTCGGGCGTTTTTTCTTTTTGAAAATCGTCATGGGTCAAGATGTCGTTGTAGTAAAATTCCCACTCGCCTTTTAAATCAATGTTTCCGTTTTCAGAAAAATTCCAGTACGACAAATCTACAAAACCTTTTTTTATAACCGGCTTTTTATTATCTGTTAAACAGCTTACGCTAAAAAAGATTATAAAAAGAAGCGCAATATTTTTTATAAAACCGATTTTAGATATATTATAAATTTTAGCCACTTTCTACAAATCTTCTTTTATAATTGCAAATTTAACTTTTTTTAAACATTGATAGAACCAGTTTAAGCGAGCTATCAACAATTTTGATATCGCCGGTCAGTTTATATGAAAGCAGCATTCCCTGATAAACCGAAAAAAACATAACGGCCATGTCTTTTGATGAATATTGTAAATTTGATTTTTCTTTTTCTTTTTCAAGATATAATGCAATAACCTTTAGCCAACGTTTACTCAGGCGCCGGATAAACTCTTTCTCTTCTGTTTCTGAAAATTTCAACTGACCATGATAATTCGCTACGGGACATCCGTTAAATTCGATATTCTTCTGTATATTTTTTTTAATAAATTTAAACCACTTGGTAAGAAAATCTTCTACATTCGCGCTTGTTTTCATGAAATTTAAAAGCGTCTTTAATATTCTTCTGTAAAATGATAATATATATTTTCTGCCGAGATCATTTTTTGACTCATATTTCTGGTAAAATGTAGTTTTATTTGTGCCGGCTTTTTTAATTATTTCTGAAATACCCGTATTTGCGTATCCGTTTAAATAAAATAGAGACGATGCTGCCTCTAATAATTCGGTTTTTAACGCGCTTTGTTTTCTTCCCATGGAACAAAAAATACGTTTGACAACAAGGCGTAAATGAATAATTTTACCGACCGGTCAGTTTATATTGGTCAAAAAGATTAACAGCCTATATTAATGATTGCAAATACTTTCAGGAGGCATCTTTATGAAAAAAATAAAAGAACTTTATGCAAATAGATTGAAAGACATGCCCCACTTTACCACAGACATAAATGTACGATGGGAAGAAATGGACGTAAACGGCCATATCAACTACGCTGCATATCTTGATTATTACAGCGAGGCGCGAATTGAAGCCGTGGGTCAGGAACTTTTCTTGTCATTGAGAGAAGAAGGCATAGGCCCTGCTATCTACAAAGCAGAAATCGATTTCATAAACGAGTTGTTTCATCCTGACAGGGTGCACATTGTGACTTATGTCGATGAATCAATCGGTAAAACAAGGGTAAGCGTTATACAAGAAATGTACAGTCACAAAAAAGAAGCCCTTATATCAAAAGCAAGATTTTTCGCGATATTCATGAATTCAAAAAACAGAAAACCTGTCAGAATGCCCCAGGCGATACGCGAAAAGTTTGGTTTAAAGTAACGCTTTAGCGGCTTTACAGAATTCCGTTTTATAGTTATAGTTTATTTGATTGATACTTTCGAAAATTTCTTATTTGTTTACGTTGCAAACCCAAAGATTAAAATGCCGAAAATATGTTTTTTCAAAAGAATAAAAAATATTTTCTTTTCTTGATTGTATATTTCTTTTGTGCTTCAGGTTCTTTTTCGAAAGAAAATAATATTATCGTTAATAACGGCGAAATCGATTTGTCAAATTGGAATTTCGCCAAAGAAGGCAGCGTTGAGCTGAAAGGTACATGGAAGTTTTACTATAAAAAACTCGTTTCTAATGGTACAGACTTATCTAAAGAAGAATATTCATTTTTATATTCCCCGGGCCTATGGAATAATTCTATTCAAAACGGCAAAAAAATAAGCGGCATAGGATATGGAACTTATAAATTAAATTTAATTCTTGGCTCTAATGGCCCGTCTTTGGCGATAAAAATGACAGACGTGGCGACATCGTATAACCTCTGGGTTAACAAAAAGAAAATATTGTCTAACGGAAAAATAAGCGATAAAGCAAATTCTTATCAGCCGAAATATCTGCCTTCGGTTATTCTTTTAGAAAATCTTCAACAGAATAATGAAATCATAATAGAGGTCGCTAATTTCAAACACAGCATAGGAGGCTTAAGATCAGCGCCAATTATTGGCAAGGCCGAAGAACTTATAATACAAAAAAGAATAAATACTTATATAGATATTTTTTTAGTAGGAAGTCTTTTAGTCGTGGCTATTTATAATATGTTCATGTTTTATTTTCATAAAAAAGATAGAGCCTCTTTATATTTTTCATTGTTTGCTTTGGCCATAATCTTTCGCATAATACTAATTAATGAAAAACCTCTTTATCAGATTTTTCCCGATTTCAACTGGTATTTAGGCAATAAAATAGAATACATAAGTTCATATTTATCTAATATTTTCTTTTTACTATTTATTAATTCTATTTTTTCAAAGTATCTTAATAAAAAAATTCTAAAAACTCTGTTTACTCTTTTTGGCGCCGGAATATTAGTTGTTATCTTTTTCCCGCTGTATTATTACTCAAAAACAATGTTTTATTTTGAAATATCAATGATAGCAGCGGGTATTTGGGTTTTAACGGTTATCTTAAGAGCCCTAAAAAACAAGAAAAGCGAGGCTTTGCTTGTTCTAATTGGTTTTATTTCTCTTTTTCTCGCGGTTATCAATGATATCTTGTATAATGAGCGAATTATAAACACATTTCATCTGGCCCACTGGGGATTGTTTGCGTTTATGATTCTTCAAACCGGAAATATTTCGATGCGATTTTCTAAAACATTATCCTTTAGCAAGAAAATCGCTTTTGAGCTTGATATCGCGAAAAAAGTGCAAGAAACCGTTTTAACTTTTCCCGATTACTATAACAATATAAAAGAATTTGAAATTGCCGTGGTCTATTTACCTCAAAATAATAAAGTAGGCGGCGATTATTACAATATCAATCAGCTTGAAGATAAGTCTGTTTCAATTATTATTGCCGATGCCATCGGGCACGGCATACAAGCGGCTTTAAGAACAATGCAGATTCATTCATTGTATAAGCAAAATTATAAACCTGAATCTTCGACGCAAACGCTAAAAAATATGAATAAGAATATCTTAGAAGGCAAAGATGTTTCTAGCCAGAATTATTTTACCGCTTTTCTTATTAATATTAAAAAAGACGAAATTTTATTTTCTTCAGCGGGGCATCCCGCGCAATATCTTTATAAATCTAAAACAAAAGAATTAAAAACGCTGCACACGAAAGGTAAAATATTAGGCGTTATAGACGATACCGAAATTGAATTTAAAAAAGAAAAAATTGAAAATGGAGATATCATTTTTCTTTTTACGGATGGATTATTTGAACAATTAAACGAAAAGGGAACAGAATTTAGTGAAAAAAAACTTTATACCCTTTTTGAAAAATCTATACACAATACCCCAGAAAATAACCTTGAAAAAATCAACTTATCGGTTATAAATGAAATAAATAGATTTAAAGGCAAAAAACCTTATACGGATGATATTACATTGATTTCAATTCGGGTACGATAAAATTTACCAGAGGCGCCGGATGCGTCTAAAACCTACTTATTCGGATCTGTCTGGTTTTTTATTCAACCACTCTTTTGGCGACATTTTGGCTTCTTTCTTAAAGGCCTTATAAAATGCCGATGGACTGTTGAAACCGACCTCATAGCAAATGTCAATAATATTGATTTCTGGCTCTTCTATTAAAATTTTTTTAGCGTCTTCAACTCTTTTTAAGTTGATATATTCTGAAAAACTTTGTTTATAATATTCATTTAAGAAAACGGACAGTTTGTGCGGGCTGATTTTTAACTCGTTGGCAAGATTATTTATTTTTAGTTTCTCGTCTTTATATATCTCTTTTTCTTTCATTAATGCATTTAGAGATTTGTCAATTTTTTCAATTTCTGATTTCTGCAGATGCTGGCTGAAGTAGCTGTCATAATGAAATAATTTATTAGTATAATAAACTCGACCATGTTTTGCGTAGTAGGGCCATATCTGAATAAACTGATAAAGTATAAAAATTGTCGAGTAAAAAACAACATATTCCCCAGGAGATACGGTTGTCAGGTTTGCCGATAAAAAAAGAATTTTATGAAACACATAAATTAAAAAAAACGATAGAAATGATATGAAAATGCCGCTGATAACTCCAATGATTTTAAACTTCGGGGCCGCTTTGGTAAATTTATATTTTGTTTTGATACCATATAAGGTGTATATTGAAATCGCCCATGTCATTAAAATCTGTAATATTAAACCAAAGGGATGGCTGTAATATGTTATTTTGTTTTCTGAAATTATTTTTTTTGTCATTGCCAGTTGCGCATCGCTTCCTTCATATAGATAAGGAACATAAAGAAGAACTTGCGCAAGAGGATATAAAAAAAAGAGCCAGTATTTATTTTCCCATTTAAAATCTCTGTTTAATGCGCTCATTAAATTTAAAAAAATAATGACAACGCCAAACGCGTAGACGATGGTATCTGTTCCAAGAAGATAAGGGAAGAGAAATATCTGGGATGATTTTGCAAGGCCCGTATATATAGAGAGGTATCCTATGCAAATAAAAAAGAACCCCAGGGTGATTCCCGTTACGTCTCTAATTCGCCATATGTAAAAAAGGCTGTTTATTAGAAAAAAATATCCTATTATATATAATGCGCCAATGTATATCACTTTTTTATTAGTATTTAAAGAGAATTTTATAAAATGTAATTTAAATCAAAAACAAAAAGCTTGTCGCAAAAGGTCAAGCCTTTTTATATAGATGCTTTTTTGATTTTTTATCTATCTTTTGGTAAAAAACCAGTTTTTATCTTGAAAAAGTTTTATAAAATGCGGATGTATTGTTAAATCATGCTGTATCACGCCATATCGAATACATATTCATTTATTTCTTTTTTATAAATCAGGAATCCTGAATTACAAAAAAGGAAGACATGCTGTTTTTTTTATGATAAAAAACATAAAATATCAACCAAGAATTTACAAATTCAAATTGAAAGTAAACATTGAGTTGATTTAATTTTGTTAACTAAAGAGGAGTAAAATGAAAAGAATTAAAAAAATATTTACGGTATTTTCTTTTGCGCTAATTCTGCTTTTCGCGGGATGCGCGCAAGATAGCGCGCCAGCAGAAGATAATACGACGCAATCTAATTGCGGCAATGGTACCATTGAAAGCGGCGAAGCCTGCGACGACGGCAATACCGTTGATGAAGTGTCTTGCCCCTATGGAACCGCTGTCTGTATCGGATGCAGCGCAGACTGCAGTTCTGAAATAACAGGCTTAACCGGCGAATATTGCGGCGACAATATTGCGAATGGTTCTGAAGAGTGCGATGACGGAAAAAACGGTGATAATACAGATGGTTGTCTTGATACCTGTCTTTCAGCGTCATGCGGCGACGGATATGTTCAGGCAGGCGTTGAAACCTGCGACGACGGCAATATAGTCACTGAAACAGAATGCCCTTATGGTACAGCAAGCTGTTCAGCCTGTAACGCAGACTGCACCGCTGAAATTACCGGCCTAACCGGCGAATATTGCGGCGACAGTATAACCAACGCGGCAGAGACCTGTGATGATGGTAATGCCACAACAGAGAGCTGTATTTACGGCGAGTCATCCTGTACGGTATGTGACTCAACCTGTAATTCTGTAGCGGGCGCGGTAACCGGTTACTGCGGCGACGGTACAACAAACGGCCCCGAAGCCTGCGATGACGGCAATTCAGACGAGACAGATTCATGCATGAACGATTGCTCTTTGCCTACCTGCGGCGACGGCATTACGCAGGCAGAAGAAGAGTGTGACGACGGCAATACTGTAAACACCGATGCATGTACCAATACATGCCTTGCGGCTGTTTGCGGCGACACTTTTGTTCAAGATATGTATGAACTATGCGATGACGGCAATACCTTAACTGAACTGGCATGCCCTTACGGCACGGCAAGCTGTACAACTTGTAATTCTGACTGTACGAGTGTATTGAATCTAACCGGTAAATACTGCGGCGACAGCAATGTAGATGCCGGTAACGGCGAAACTTGCGACGACGGCAACGCTACAACAGAAACCTGCGCCTATGGCGAAGCATCATGCACGGTATGTGATTCTACCTGCACATCAGGGCCGGGCGCCGTGGTAGGCTTCTGCGGCGACAATACAACACAGGGCGCTTATGGCGAGACCTGCGACGATGGCAACACGGCAAACAATGACGGCTGTTCATCGACTTGTAAAACCGAAGTTTGCGGCGACGCCATTGTTCAAACTTCAGAACAGTGTGACGACGGTAACGCAAACAACATAGACGGATGCACAGACGCCTGCCTGCTTGCCAGCCAGGGTACTTTGGCGACGCCTTTCGGATTGGGCTTCTCTATAACTCAATATTGGTATGAAATTCAGGGACAGGTTACAGGCGCGACAGGAACTTACGAAAGCTACTATGCACAGACAGTAACCAGTGAAGGCGAGGTGGTTAAAATAATGAACGCGACAGGTAATGTTAATTTGTATGTATATTCTGACGCGAGCTTTACCACTGAATTGTGTAGTGACGTTTCTGAAAATTTGAACAAGGCTTGTAAAGTATTAGAGCAGCCTACACAAGAGCACACAATTTATATTAAAGTTGTGAGCCAGAATATAGACGTAAGTTATGATCTAAGAGTAGATATTGTTGTAGATACCTACTACTTTGACGGATATCTTATGCCGGGTTATGTTGAAAAAGTGTATTGGTTTAACACATTCACTGGTAAAAATAACGGCTTGCAGTCGGCCGCTTATGAAATTACCAATTTAACTGCCGGTACCGTATATGACCTGAATTTGGCGATGATAACCGGCGAATTACACGTAAAAGCGTATACAATAACGCCTGCCGCAACACTTTGTGAAAAAAATTCAATAGATTATTTCACTACGGTATCGTGTCAGTTTACGGCGCCTGCAGACGGCCTAATTCGGGTGAGAACGACAAGCATAAACGGCGACTCGCTTACCTACAAAATGAGCATTGCCCCCAGCATAGCCGTTGATTTGACGGTAAACATCGATAATATCGTAAGCGACCATATATCTGCTACGGTATTTTATACTGTTACCAACAATGGTACGGCCGATGTTTATCCCGATAAAGATGTTCATGTTTGGCTTGACGCGGCTTCTGCGCCCGGTTATGCCGACGGCGCCAGTAGTACTTTCGTTGAAACATTAACAGAAAAGATACCGGCCGGCGGCAGTATAAGCAGAACATATACTGTGCTCGACAAAGACGTTAACTTTAATTCGGGAACTGCGTATGCTCTCGTTGACATGAACAATACAGTGTATGAAACCGACGATACCAATAATACAAGTGCGCCGTATGCATGGAACAATAACCTAGTATGGCCACCTACAGCTACGCCTCTGGTTCTTGATGATCCCTTTGTAAGCGCCAATATAGATACCGAAGGCGGTATCGTGTGGTACTCTATTGACAGGGCAGCAATGCACAGGTATGAGCTTTACTTAGATGAATTTGATACTGCCGGTACAAGTGAAACAGGCGATGTACAGGTCTCAATAGTGAAAGCCGATACGTCAGCATATTGGTTAAAGCGTAAAGACAATATTAATGACGCTTTAACGCCTATATTCACATGGAACGAAGCGCTGGCCACCCAAACAACATCTCTGGGAACTTTTTATATTGGGGTAAAAGGCGATGCCTATAATAATACGGGAAGCTTTCAGATAAAAGCGACAAACCCTATTACTTTTCCGCCGACGGCAACCACCACGATTCCGGTAAATGGCGCTTTAACACCCGTTTATATAGGGTCTCTTGACGGATCATGGGCGTCGTTTAATGTAACTTCAGGAACCACATACACTGTATTATGGGATGACTGTAGTAACGAAGGTACATGTGATCGTATGAACTCGGTTGAAGCAGATGTAACGGCTGTTTATCCCGACGGGACGCCAGTTTCTTTATCTCTTATAGGCGCTATGTGGGGATGGTTTACCGGCGGCGAATCTTTTACGGCAAACCAGGATGCTACCGTATACATAAGACTTAAGCCGGGCGATTGGTATGACACTTTAGGCTGGGCCGATGTACAGGTGACTTCGCCTTAAATAAATAAAGATAAAAATAGACTTTATTAAAAGCGGGCCATGCCCGCTTTTTTTTATTTTTTAAATACTGGTTTTAACAGTTAAAAACCGGTTAAAAACGACCTTTTGCGGCGGCTTTTCTGCCCGAAACCCTTGAATTTCATTAATTGTTATGTGGTTGTATTTTACAAAGTAGAATTAACATTTTATAAACTGGGAAGACACGATATATTTTTTATAGTAAAAAATATCTAATCTCAACCAAGAATTTACAAATTCAAATTGAAAGTAAAAATTGAGTTGAGTTGATTTGATTTTCAAAAACAAAATATAAGAGAGGAGTAAAAATGAAAACAATGAAGAAAATATTTACAGTTTTTTCTTTTGCGCTAATTCTGTTTTTTGCGGGATGCGCGCAAGATGAAAACACAACAGAAGAGACTGGTTCGCCTCAGCCTGTATGCGGCAACAGCGTCGTTGAAACCGGCGAAGCCTGCGACGATGGTAACGCGTCAAATGATGACCATTGTTTGAACGACTGTCAATTGGCTTCTTGCGGCGACGGCTATGTTCAAACCGGCGTTGAAGCCTGCGACGACGGCAATATCGTCGCAGAGACAAGCTGCCCTTATGGCACAGCGAGTTGTTCAACCTGTAACGCAGATTGCAGCGCAGAAATTACAGGGCTATCGGGTGAATATTGCGGCGATAGCATTACGAATGGAACAGAAACCTGTGACGACGGAAACGCAACCACAGAGAGCTGTGTATATGGCGAGTCGTCATGCACGGTTTGCGATTCTACCTGTAATTCTGTAGCGGGCGCGGTAACCGGTTATTGCGGCGATGCCACAACAAACGGAACCGAAGCGTGCGATGACGGCAATACAAGCGAAACAGACGGTTGTATGAACGACTGCTCTTTGCCTACTTGCGGCGATTCAATTACAAATGGCGCTGAAGAATGCGATGACGGTAAAAACGGCAATAATACAGATGGCTGTCTGGATACTTGTCTTTTAGCGGCCTGCGGCGACGGTTTTGTTCGCGATATGTATGAGTTGTGTGACGATGGCAATACATTAACAGAACTGGCATGCCCTTATGGAACAGCGAGTTGTACGGCATGTAATGCCGACTGCAGCGCAGAAATTACCGGCTTAACCGGAAAATACTGCGGCGACAGCAATGTAGATTCGGGTAACGGCGAAACTTGCGACGACGGCAACGCTACAACCGAGACCTGCACTTATGGCGAAGCTTCATGCACGGTATGCGATTCTACCTGCACTTCTGTGGCGGGAGCTGTCGTAGGCTTCTGCGGCAACAGCACCACTGACACAGCTTATGGCGAGACCTGCGACGATGGTGGCACCGAAAATAATGA